>JAJFTI010000035.1 GCA_021373115.1 Eubacteriales bacterium
ATGTATGCGCGCAAGGACGAAATACCCAAGGTGCTCGGTGGCTTAGGAATCGCGATTGTTTCCACCTCGCGTGGCGTAATGACCGACCGCGAAGCGCGCAAACAGGGCGTTGGCGGCGAAGTGCTGGCTTACGTTTGGTAACGAATCAGGAGCGGATGCCTCGTTTTTTGCCGGAAAATGCAGATTATCCGGTTCAGGGGCGGACGTCCGCGCCCGCATGAAATACGAAAAGGAGTAAACAACAATGTCTCGTATCGGAAAACTTCCGGTCAGCATTCCTGCCGGAGTGACAATCACGGTCGAAGACGGCAACGTCGTCACCGTGAAAGGTCCGAAGGGCACGCTCAGCGAGAAGGTCTCTTCGGAAATGCTGATCGAACAGAACGCTGGCGTTCTCACCGTAAAGCGTCCCAGTGACGACAAACAGCATCGCTCGCTGCATGGCCTGACCCGCACGCTCATCAACAATATGGTTGTCGGCACGACGAACGGTTTTGAGAAGAAACTCGAAATCGTCGGCGTTGGTTACAAGGCGCAGATGCAGGGCACGATGCTGGTCATCAACGTCGGTTATTCCCACCCCGTCAACTTTCCGGCGCCCGATGGCATCAGCTTTGACGTTCCCGCGCCGACGAAGATCACGGTAAAAGGCATCAACAAGCAAAAGGTTGGCCAGACGGCAGCCGATATCCGCGCGGTGCGTCCGCCCGAACCCTATAAGGGCAAAGGCATTCGCTATGAGAACGAGGTCGTTCGCCGCAAGGAAGGCAAGACCGGTAAGTAAAGCAGGAAGGAGTGACAAAAGATGTTAAAAATGATTGATAAGAACGCGATTCGCGTCGCGCGTCATTACCGCCAGCGCAAGAATATTGCGGGTACGCAGGAACGTCCGCGTTTGAACGTTTACCGCAGCACGAGCCACATCTATGCGCAGGTGATCGATGATACCGTTGGAAACACCTTGGTCGCAGCTTCCACGCTGGACGCCGAAATCAAGGGCAAGATCGAGGGCAAGAACAAGGTTGAGCAGGCGGCGCTCGTTGGAGAGCTCATTGGAGCGCGCGCCAAGGCTAAGGGGGTTACCAAGGTTGTGTTCGACCGCGGAGGTTACCTCTATACCGGACGTGTTGCTGCTCTCGCGGACGGCGCTCGCAAATCCGGGCTGGACTTCTAAGGAGGAACGAACATGCAAAATAACAGAAGATTCGAGAAAGAGCCCGCCGAGTTCAAGGAACGCCTCGTCTCCATTAACCGCGTTGCCAAGGTCGTTAAGGGCGGCAAGAACTTTCGGTTCACCGCACTGATGGTTGTTGGAAACGAAAAGGGGAAAGTCGGCGTTGGTCTTGGCAAAGCTGCGGAAATTCCCGAGGCGGTTCGCAAAGGCGTGGAAGACGCAAAGCGGCATATGGTCGAGATCCCCATTGTGGGAACGACGATTCCGCACGCCGTGGAAGGCAGATTCGGTAAGGGTCATGTTCGCATGCTGCCCGCCGAAGAGGGCGCAGGCGTTATCGCGGGAGGACCCGCGCGCGCCGTGCTCGAGATGGCCGGAATTCGAGATATCCGCACGAAGTCCTATGGCTCCAACAATCCCAGCAACTGCGTGAAAGCCACGATTGACGGATTGAGCCAGCTTCGCACCGCGGAGCAGATTGCAAAAGCCCGCGGCAAGTCCGTGGAAGAAATCCTGGGTTAAGGAGGACGGCACAATGGCAAAAGCGAAAGTGGCGGAGGCCAAAAAACTCAAGATCACGCTCGTGAAAAGCACGATTGGCTGTCTGAAAGATCAGCAGGACACGGTCGTCGCGCTGGGCCTTCATAAGCTCCACAGCACCGCTATCCAGCCGGATAACGCCTGCACACGCGGCAAGATCTTTAAAGTCAAACACCTCGTAACGGTGGAAGAAGTTTAAGGCAGGAGGACGTGCATCATCATGAAACTGCATGAATTATCGCCCGCCCCAGGATCGGTCAAAGCCCCCAAGCGCGTTGGTCGCGGTACCGGCAGCGGTATGGGCAAGACCTCAACGATGGGTCACAAGGGCCAAAAGGCGCGCAGCGGGAGCAAGAAAAACGGTTTTGAAGGCGGCCAGATGCCGCTGCCACGCCGTCTGCCAAAGCGGGGCTTTACCAATATCTTTGGAAAAGAATACACGATTATCAACGTTTCCGACCTGAACGGTCTGGAGAACGGTACCGTAGTGACGGCTGAACTGCTCAAAAAATCGGGCATCATCAGCAAGATTGAAAAGGACGGCCTCAAGGTTTTGGGCGGCGGCGAGCTGACGAAGAAACTGGACGTTAAAGCGGCAAAGTTCTCTCAATCCGCTCAGACCGCAATCAAGACTGCGGGTGGAAGTGTTGAGGTGATCGGCTAATGTTCCAGACATTCATCAACGCGTTTAAGATCAAGGAGATTCGCAAGAAGATCATTATCACGCTTGTGTTGATCGTGGTCTACCGGCTCGGCTGCTTCATTCCGATTCCGGGCGTAAACACCGCGCTGCTCAAGGAAGCCGTTTCGTCTTACGATATCCTCGGTTTCCTCGATCTGCTCACAGGCAGTTCGTTCAGCCAGTTTACGATCTTCGCGATGGGCATTTCGCCGTACATTAACGCGTCGATCATCCTGCAGCTGCTCACCATTGCGATTCCCTCGCTGGAGCGGATGAGCAAGGAAGAGGACGGCAAGGTCAAGATCGAAAAGATCACCCGTTACACGGGAATTGCGCTGGCAATGGTTCAGTCGATCGGTATCTTCATTGGCCTTGGCAGCAAGTATCTGGTTGATACGAGCATCCTGACCTATGCCACCATCGGCATTTGCTCCACGGCGGGCACCGCGTTTTTGATGTGGCTTGGCGAGCGTATCACGGAGGATGGCATTGGCAACGGCGTTTCGATGCTGATCTTTGCTTCCATTGTATCGCGCGTGCCGAAAACGTTCATCAATCTCGGCGAGCAGCTCTTTGTGGGCGTGCTTCCGTGGTGGGAACTGATCATTCTGATCGTTGCGGTCGTCGGGCTTATCACCCTGGTGACGCATGTGGACCAGGCGCAGCGCCGCATTCCCGTTCAGTATGCAAAACGCGTGGTCGGACGCAAGATGTTCGGCGGGCAGAGCACATATCTGCCGATCAAGGCGAATTCAAACGGCGTTCTGCCGCTGATCTTTGCCTTAACGTTTCTCCAGTTCCCGGGCATGATCGCCCAGTTCTGGCCGAACGGTGCGTTCTACACGTTCTACAAAGCGTATCTCGGCACATCGAGCGCGGTGTACTACATCATCTACGCGCTGCTCATTGTCGGGTTCGGGTTCTTCTATTCGAGCGTGACGTTCAATCCGATCGAAATGTCGAAGAACCTTCAGCAGAACGGCGGTTTCATTACGGGCATCCGTCCGGGCAAGCCGACGAGCGATTATCTTGGCAAGATCTCCGGGCGCCTGACCCTGTTCGGTTCTCTCTTCCTCGCGGTGGTTGCGATTGTTCCGCAGCTGATGATGCGAGGAATGGCGGAGTCCAGCGCGTTTGGTGCGACAAGCGTACTGATCATGGTCAGCGTTGCGCTTGAAACAACCACGCAGCTCGAGAGCCACATGTTGATGCGCCATTACAAGGGCTTCCTCAACTAAGGCTCGGGGCGTAAGGATTCAAACGATTTGCGGTTCTCTGGCGTGCCGGTATTTCGCCGGCGCGCCGGTTCCGCGGTTTGAGCGGCAGAATACGCCGCAGCAATGCGGGGAAGTCCCCGACGAACGGACTTCGACAATCGGATTCCAATTGCCGTGCTCCGGGGAGGATTTCGGTATGAAATTGATCTTTTTAGGTCCGCCAGGCGCCGGAAAAGGCACGCAGGCGGTCAAGATCGCAGCCCGCTTCGGGATTGCGCATATCTCTACGGGAGATATGCTGCGCGCGGAGATTCGCGAGGGAACCGAACTTGGCAACGCCGCGAAGAGCCTGATCGACCGGGGCGAACTCGTTCCGGACGATGTGATCCTTGGCATGGTGAAGAACCGTATCCAGCGGGAAGACTGTAAAAACGGGTTCCTCTTCGACGGATTTCCGCGTACGATTGCGCAGGCGGAAGCGCTGGAAGCAATCAGCGCGATCGACCATGTAATTAACCTTGACGTTCCCGTTGAGCGGCTCATCAGCCGGATCAGCGGGCGCAGGATGTGCCCCGACTGTGGAGCCGCATACCACGTTTCCACGCGGGAGAGCGGTGCCTGCGACTGCGGCGCAACCCTGTACCAGCGCGACGACGACAAGGAAGAAACGGTGCGCAACCGCCTTGTGGTTTATGAACGCTCCACGAAGCCGTTGATCGACTATTACGCGGGCAAAGGCCTGCTCCATACGATCAGCGGGGACGCGGATATTGACACCGTAGACGCCAGAATTCGAGAAGTGATTTCAAAATGAGGGAGCAAAAAGGGATTACGATCAAGTCCGCGGCGGACGTTGAAAAAATGGATGTTGCCGGGCGAATCGTAGAAGACACGCTGAATCTGCTCTCGAAGGCTGCGACCGCAGGCATGTCCACGGCGGAGCTGGACGAAATCGCAGTCGAGTTTATGAAAAGCCGCGGAGCGGAAGCCTCGTTTCTGGATTACAACGGGTATCCGAAGAGCATCTGCACTTCGGTGAACGAACAGGTGGTCCACGGCATCCCCGGCAAGTACCGGCTCAAAGATGGCGACATTCTTTCGCTGGACGTAGGCGCCTATATCGGCGGCTTTCACGGGGACGCGGCGCGAACGGTACTCATTGGAACCGTGCCGGAGGAAGTGCAGCAGCTCGTTCGTGTGACGAAGGAGTGTTTCTTCGAAGGCATCCGCTGCGCGAAACCCGGTTACCGCATTTCGGATATAGCAAAGGCGGTACAGAAACACGCGGAAAGCCACGGTTACGGGGTGGTCCGCGAACTGGTCGGCCACGGAATCGGCAGGCAAATGCACGAAGATCCCGAGGTTCCGAACTATTGGGACGATTCGCGGTTCGGTCGCGGCGTCCGGCTCGAAGCGGGAATGACCATTGCGGTGGAACCGATGATCAACATGGGTACCGCGCGTGTGTATCAGCTCGACGACGGCTGGACGGTTGTCACTGCGGACGGGAAACCCTCCGCTCATTATGAGAACACCGTGCTGATCACGGAGGGGGAACCAAGGCTCCTGACGCTGCACGAGGGGGCGAACGCATGAACGAACCGGTCATCGGCACCGTATGCACCTCGCGCGCGGGACGGGACAAAGGACGCGCCTTTGTGATATTGGGAATCTGCGACGAGAACCATGTGCTGCTCTGCGACGGCGAAACGCGCCGGGTTGAGCGGCCGAAGAAAAAGAAGCTGATGCACCTGCATATCGAACCGTGCCATGCGGACGAGATCGGCAAGCGGGTGACCGAGGGAGCAAGTCTGCTGGACGCGGATGTGCGAAAAGCGCTGAACCGACTCGGCTACAACGTGAACAAAGGCAATTAGGAGGGATAGTTTGTCAAAACAGGACGTTATTGAAGTTGAAGGTGTCGTTTCGGATTCCTTCCCGAACGCAATGTTCGAGGTAAAGCTCCAGAACGGGCACAAGATACTTGCAACGATTTCGGGGAAACTGCGGATGAACTTCATCCGTATCCTGCCGGGCGACAAGGTCACCGTCGAGCTATCCCCGTACGATTTATCCCGCGGGCGTATCACCTGGCGCGGAAAAAGCTGAAAAAAAGGGAATACCTTTTTAACAAACCGGATTTACGAACAGGAATCGAAAGGAGAACCACCATGAAAGTAAGACCGAGTGTGAAACCCATTTGCGAGAAATGCAAGATCATCAAGCGCAAAGGCCGCATCATGGTTATCTGCGAGAACCCCAAGCACAAGCAGAAGCAGGGTTAAGACGAAAACAAAACCGCCGGAGCGGCTGCGCGGATGGGCATTCCTGTTTGCGTTTCCGGCGGATGGAATATAGATCAACACCATTTACGACTATTTACGGAGGTAAAGGAACGATATGGCACGTATTTCTGGCGTAGACCTTCCCAGGGACAAACGGGTTGAGATCGGTTTGACCTACATATTTGGGATCGGCCGCAAAACCGCTACGGAAATATTGGCCGCGACCGGCGTCAGCCCTGACGTCCGTGTGCGCGACCTGTCCGAGAGCGATGTTTCGAAACTCAGAGACTACATTGACCACAATGTCAAAGTGGAAGGCGATCTTCGCCGTGAAACTTCCATGAACATCAAGCGGCTGATCGAGATCGGCTGCTACCGCGGCGTCCGCCATCGCAAAGGATTGCCCGTCCGCGGACAGAGCACCAAACAGAACGCCCGCACGCGCAAAGGTCCGAAGCGCTCGCAGGGCGGCAAGAAGAAATAAGGAGGAACAGCGAACATGGCAGCAGCAAAGCAAGTGAAGAAAACCGCCACCACGCGGAAACGTCGCGAGCGCAAGAACATCGAGCGCGGTGCGGCGCACATTCGTTCCTCCTTCAACAACACCCTCGTAACAATCACCGACCTGCAGGGCAACGCCCTGAGCTGGTCGAGCGCGGGTTCGCTTGGGTTCCGCGGCTCCAAGAAATCCACCCCGTTTGCGGCGCAGATGGCGGCGGAAACCGCGGCGCGCGGAGCGATGGAGCATGGGCTGAAAACCGTTGAAGTCTACATCAAGGGACCGGGTTCCGGCCGTGAGTCGGCTATCCGCGCCCTGCAGACCGCGGGTCTCGACGTCAACATGATCAAGGACGTGACGCCCATTCCGCATAACGGGTGCCGCCCGCCGAAGCGCAGAAGGGTTTAAAGGAGGATAAAGCGTAATGGCTAGATATACAGGTTCCGTCTGCAGGCAGTGCCGCAGAGAAGGCGCGAAACTCTTCCTTAAGGGCGACCGTTGCTACGGCGAAAAGTGCGCGATCAACAAGCGCCACACACCGCCGGGCATGCATGGCCAGGGCAGGAAGAAACAGAGCGAGTACGGGATTCAGCTTCGTGAGAAGCAGAAGGTTCGCAGAGCCTACGGCGTACTCGAGTCCCAGTTTGCGAAATACTACGAAATGGCTTCCAACATGCGCGGCATCACCGGTGAAAATATGCTCTCGCTGCTCGAACGCCGTCTCGACAACGTTTGCTATCGCCTGAACTTAGGCGATTCCCGTCCCATGGCGCGCCAGATGGTCACGCACGGCCACATTCGCGTCAATGGCAAGAAGGTTGATATCGCTTCCTACCTCGTGAAGGAAGGCGACGTGATCTCCGTTCGCGAAAAGAGCGGGGACGTTGAATTCTTCAAGACCCTCAAAGAGCAGGGCGCAGCCAGAACGATTCCGAAATGGCTCGAACTGGACGCCGAAAAGCTCACCGGTAAGGTCGTCGCTCTCCCGGCACGCGGCGATATCGACTTGACGATCGAAGAGCATCTCATCGTTGAGTACTACTCCAGGTAAGCCATGCAAACTTGGCGGACCGCAACATACAAACCGAAGGAGGGTATGCAATGTTAGAGATCGAAAAGCCCAAACTCGAATGTGTTGAACTGACGGAAAACTATGGCAAGTTTGTTGTAGAACCGTTGGAGCGCGGATTCGGCACCACGCTTGGCAATTCCATGCGCCGCGTACTGCTCTCGAGCCTGCCGGGTGTGGCGGTTACGAGCGTGCGTATCGACGGAGTGCTCCACGAGTTTTCGATTATCGAAGGTGTGAAGGAAGACGTAACCGAGATCGTGCTCAACCTCAAAGAGCTGTGCTGCAAGATGTATTGCGACGGCCCCAAGAAGGTGATTATCGATGCGGCGGGCGAGGGTGAAGTGCTGGCAAAGGACATCCTGCCGGATTCCGACGTTGTCATCATCAATCCCGAGCTGCATATTGCGACGCTGGACAAGGGCGCGAAGCTTCACATGGAGATCATGCTCGAGCACGGGCGCGGCTATGTTCCGGTGGAACGCAACAAGCGGCATGACATGCCCATTGGAGAAATCGCGGTGGACTCGATTTTCACCCCGATTTCAAAGGTGAATTTCTCCGTCGAGAATACACGCGTCGGGCAGATTACGGACTTTGATAAGCTCACGCTCGAAATCTGGACCAACGGCAGCATCAAGCCGGACGAGGCGGCGAGCCTCGCGGCAAAGATTCTGACCGAGCATCTCGCGCTCTTCATCAATTTGACCGACCATGTTGTCGGCGTT
The DNA here is from genome assembly GCA_021373115.1 of Eubacteriales bacterium. Taxonomy (GTDB): domain Bacteria; phylum Bacillota; class Clostridia; order Christensenellales; family CAG-138; genus UBA7703. The sequence continues at coordinate 8,195 of JAJFTI010000035.1, forward strand.
GAAATTCTCGTTGAGAAGGAAGAGAGCAAGAAGGAACGAATTCTGGAGATGAACATCGAGGATCTCGACCTCTCCGTCCGTTCCTACAACTGCCTCAAACGCGCAGGTATCAATACGGTGGAAGAGCTTGTACAGCGTGACGAGGAAGAGATGATGAAGGTTCGAAATCTCGGCCGGAAATCGCTCGAAGAAGTTCAGGCAAAACTGAGTGCGCTGGGTCTTTCACTTCGCGCACATGATGAATAAGGAGGAAGCACAATGGCGAACCGCAAACTGGGTAAGCCCTCGGATCAGCGTGTCGCTCTGTTGAGGAGTCAGACCACTGCGCTTCTTTGGAACGGTAAGGTCGTTACGACCGAAGCGCGCGCCAAGGAAGTCCGGTCGATTGCCGAAAAGATCATTACGCTGGCCGTTCGGGAATACGATAACAGCGAAACCGTGGAAAAGGAATCCCGCAACGAGAAGTCGCAGATTGTCAAGCGCGACGTCGTAAACGACAAGCCGAGCAAACTTGCTGCGCGTCGTGCAATGATGGCATATCTCTACGATATTCCGGAAGCGAAGGCGAACAAGGAGAGCAAGAGCGAATATACGGAGCGCACGAAAGAACGCGCGCATCCGGTCGTTGAAAAGCTTTTCCGGGATATTGCGCCGAAGTACGCAAAGCGTACCGAGAGCGGCAAAAAGGGCGGCTATACGCGTATGTATAAGCTGGGGCCCCGCCGTGGAGACGCCGCCGAGATGGTGGTTCTCGAGCTGGTTGACTAACAGCAACGTTTACGACAGCCCTGCGGTTTCCCGCGGGGCTGTTTCATTTTTGGGAAAATTGCACCGCGAAGGTCAGACAGGCTTGCATTTTTCCTTGAAACACGTATGATAAGGAATTGGACGAATTCACTGGGAGGAATGGAATTGGACAACCCCATTCGATTGGTATCCTTTGGTCGGCACACGCGCCTGGGGGACGTGCTGGAACACGCGTTCGAAGGGCTGCCGTTTCAAACGGCGGACGTTGCGGATCTGCCCGAAAAAGGGCTGGAACATCATAAGGTCCTTTTTGCCGTAAGCGCGGATTCCCTTGGTGAAAATGAGGAAATGCGGGGATTTACGGCGCGGCTGCTGCGCGGGGAATGCCGGCTTGAAGGCTCGGTCTGCGCGATGGTTGCGGACGGGGAGCAGGGCGGAGCGGTGCATACCGACGCGCTTCGGCTACTGCTTGCGGCAAACGGCACCGGTGCGGGACTTCTTTCGCTGGCGCTGCTGGAGTCCGGCAGAGACATACGAAACCTGCAAAAAACGCCGGGTAAGGTGCGTGAAACGCCGTTTGAGCGGTATTGCATGCTGGCAAAATCGCTTGCGACGCGCTTATTTGAATACGATCCGCATCCAGTTGAGCGAGCAAAATTTCACTTCTGTACCGCACTTTCAGAGGGAACCGAACAGGACTGGCGGAGCGCGTTTGCACACCGGGTTGACCACGACCTCGTCTTTTCCGAAACGGAAAACGCCGATAATACGCTCCTGCTGGCCGAGAATAGAACGGGGATGCCGGACGAACGGACGCTTGCGCTGCTGCAGCGGGGGAAAGGACGGCTTGGATGCCTGATTGCCTCGCCGGAAACGGGAAGTGATTTTTACGCGCTCGCGCTGCTGGATCAAGCGTGCGCGCGCGGAAGGTTTTCGCTTGCACCGGAGGGAATGCTCCTGTTTAACGGAATGAGCGCCGTCGAGGTGCTTGCAAGCAAACCCGCACTCGAGAGGGCGAATCAAGCTATAAAGCGAATGCTGCGGTAAAGATACGCAAAAAACAAACAGCCTCCCGCCCGGAGAACGGACGGGAGGTTTTCTATCGGAGTTGACGTTACCAGTTTTTTTGAATGAATTCGTCAACAACCCGGACGAACTCCTCCGGACGTTCCTTCTGTGCCCAGTGCTTGCAGCCCTTCATGAGATAGAGCTGTCCATGCGGAACGGTTTTTGACGCAACCCGGACGGCAGCCCGGGGTACGAGCGAGTCTTTCTCTCCGTTGATGAACAGCACGGGCATGGCTAAATCGGGAAAGCGCGCGGTATAATCCGGCGTAACGCCCGTTTTCGAGATGGAACTCGCCTGATAATCCAGCATCGCCTGCTCGGCATGCGGCTTGGCGGCAAGTTCGACGATCTCGTCCACAAGCGAATCGGTAATCCGGCCTGCATCGCCAAAAAGCGAGGAGCGGATGCTCCATCGAGCCATCCAGCGTGAGTTGGCGACCCAGCGGAAGGAATCCTTCATCATCGGCGAACGAATCAGCCAGTAATAAAAACGGTGGTGCGGCATCCGGCTGACCAACCCCCAGGAATCGACGGGGATCAGAGCGGCAATCTGCTCCGGATGGCGCAGCGCGTATCCAATTGCAAATGCGCCTCCAAGGGAAAGACCCGCGAGACAAAAACGCGTTAGCCGGAGCTGCGAGACCACGTCCTCCAAACAGGCAAGATGCTTTGAGTAGAACGCTTCGCCCGCCATGCCCTCCGGTTTGTCGCTTTTTCCATATCCCAGCATATCGACCGCGTAAGCTGTATACGAGGCCGGCAGCGTCTCCATGACTTCCTTCCAGGAAAGCATGGCGGAGTCGAGTCCTGCGCCGTGCAGCAAAACGAGCGGAATCGCGCCGGATCCGCAAGTATAAACCTGAATCGAATGCCCCTGGTGTAATAGTGTGCGCTCCTGCATATAAAAAATGCTCCTTTGAATAATCGTTCCGTTCATTCGGACAGACGTTTTTGAATTTCGAGATAGCGTTCGGTTGCGAGCACGCTGGGTTCGCCTTTTTGACAAATGGAAAGCGCGCGGAGTTTCAGGTGCGGGCGCTCGACGATCATTTGCCCGCCTATGCATTTTTTCTGCAAAACATCCAGCGCCTCGAGAAAGCGACGGTCGCGCTTTGCCGCGTTATAAAACGAGAGGACATACACATAGTAGAAGAGATTGTATGTTGAAAACGGAAAGGTGGTCTGCTGAAACAACGTCCCTATGCCATAGTGACAGGGACCGAGCGGCACGCGTGTCTCCCAGTGATTCAGCAGGAACTGCACCGCCTGATCGAGCCGTGCGTCCTGATTGTACAGCCCGGTGAAACGGAATGCGTCCAGCGCCGTTAAAGTGGGTCCGGGGTTGGAGAACTCGGTTTCCGGCCCGTGTCCAAAGAAAAACTTTTTGCAGCGCCAGCCGCCGTCTCCATGCTGAATTTCGAGCAGGTGCGCAAAGGTTCGCTGCAGCCTTGCATCTGCCGAATAACCAAGCGCGCAGAGCGTTCTTGCCGCGTAAATTGTCTGGCAGGGAAAGATGGTACTTTTCGGTACGAGCTGGAACCTGCCGTCCTCGCGCCAGGCATTCCAAATGAGCGAACTCGCGCCAGCCAGCGCTTCCTCCTCATGCTTTAGGTCGGCGCCCAGTTCCATAAGCAGATAAGACGCCTCCAGCGTGGAAAACGGGCCGCCCTTCAGGAGATTTCCTTCCGGCGTCGCCCAGAAATCCGCGCCGTTGTCCTTCCGGTGCGAGAGTATAATCTGAATGTCGTCCTCATAACGTGCCATCGGTGTTTCCTCCGGAAGCAGGATCCAATGCTTCTTGCAGCTTCTTTTCGTAAAAATAGAATAAACCTTTTCGAAAATGCACTTCGCCAGCGCGCTCGTAACCGAGCGATTCATACAGGCGAAGTGCGGTTGGATTCAACGAGAATGCGTCCAGCCGCAGAACCTGATATCCGCGCCGGAGCAGCGATTGTTCGATATACAGCATCGTCTCGCGCGCCACGCCGCGGCCTTGCGCGTCCGGATGGACGCAAAGGCGATGCAGCACACAGTGCCGCTCGTTGGGAAAGCGCCAGTTTCCGAGCGCATATTCCTTGTCGCATTCTTCGCTGAGTGTAAACGCAACCAGGATGCGCCCTTCCATACAGCCCACCTGCAGTTCGCCTTGCAGAAGATCCGCGCGTAAAACATCGCGCGAAGGGTAGATTTCATCCCATTGGAAAATGCCCCGGGCGTCCATATGCCCGATTGCGGCGCGATACAGCGCGAATAGCTCATCCAGATCCGATGTCCGGGCAAATGAAAATTCCATACACACTCCTTGTGTTCCGGATATATTATTATAACGCGAACGAGGCGGAATGCGCAAAAGAAAACGGACGCCGTAGAGCGTCCGTTGTTTCATACAGTCGATTCGTTATGGAACCGGGGTTACCGTTGGCAGTGCGCTCGGCGTGACGGTTGGCGTTGTGCCGCTCGGAGTGGTCAACCCTGCGGAAACGCCGGGGGTTGGCGACATCTTTGACTTGTTGTTCGCCTTGCCGGTTGTGGCATCCATCGCGTCGGTACTGTAGATGAGCTTCAGCGTCGCCTGACCGGCCTTGCCGTCGATCGGTGCAAGCCCGTGGTATTCCTGGAAATTCTGTACGGCCTGCACGGTGGTGTTGCCATAGAGCCCAGTTGCGCTACCGGGCGTAAGATAGCCAAGCTCAATGAGACGATTCTGAAGTTTATTGACGTCTTCAACGAGCTTCGTAATAACCTTTGTTCGGTCGTCGCCGTCGCCACGGGTAAGGTAGTATGCCTTCGCCTGATCGCTCATCAGCAGGTTGTAGGTGCCCTGGCCGATGATGCCATCCCAGTCATCCGAACTGTCGAAATTCTTCACCTGGAACAGACGGATGGCCGTTTTTGTTGTCGGACCGTATTTCGTCGTATAGCCGCCCTCCGGCTCTTCCATATAGCCAAGTTCGACAAGGCGCTTCTGAATATCCGGCATTAATTCGCTGACCGTGCCCGCCGCGCTGATATTATCGCTTAGGGTAGGCAATTCGGGCGTTGGCGTGACGGCCTCGGTAGGCGCGGGCGTATTGGTTGGCGCGATCGAAGGCGTTGGGGTGAGATCCGTAAGCGCGAGCTGACCGTTGTCCGGTTGTACGGCACGATCGCTTTTCGGCAGCAGTACGGCGAGCAGAATGATAGCGACAAGCGCCATTGCGAAGGTACCGCCGATTACGACGAGCGTCTTTGCGGGCATTTGCGCAAGATAGAGCCCGAGCGCATGCATGAATTTACCGAACTTGCTGCGCTTCTTTTTACCGCCGCGCGGCGCGCGTGGTTCCCGGTCGTACAGATCGTCGTCCTCATACTCACGGTTGTTTTGCGGGTAGCGGGTACGGGATGTATTCCCGCGGGACGAATACTGGCCGTCCTGCGGCATGCTCATGCGAGAGGTAGTTCCGCGCGAAACGTAAGCGTATTCCTCCTCGTTATGCGGCATGGCCGTACGCGAGGTATTGGAACGGGGAGGGTAGGAATAACCGTCGTCACTGCGCGGTATGCTTGTACGCGCCGTATTTCCGCGCGGTGTATATCCCGCGTTGTCGTTTGCGGAGGGATAACGCGAGTCGTATGCATTCTCCGAATCGGGATAGCCTTGAGAGGCCTTGCGGGTGGCATACGGATCGGCCGGCGTACCCGCGTAAGCGTCCTGCGGCGCATAAGGATCGGAGTTGAGCGGAGCGTACTCGTTTCCAGTTCCATAGCCGGCCGAGGCACGCGGCGGGTAGGAAGGATCCGTGCCGCCATAGTTGGTTCTGGAACGGTGCGCCGTATAATCCGGGTCGTAAGAATCCGCGGGCGCGGAGGGGTAGCCGCCGTAGGCCGTTCCGTAAGGGGAGGCATCCTGCCCGTAGCCGGACGGGTTTGCGCCGTACGCGGCGGGATCATCGCGATAAGGGCGCTGCGCGTTTGGATCTTGTCCGGCCGCGTTCGGGTCCTCATCATAAGGGGGGTATCCATATTTGCCGTTCTGGTAATCCATTGATTCACGCTCCTCACTGGGAATCGGCCTGTTTTCCGCAGAACCGAAGCATTTACGACAAAAATCGCATATTCACCCATTCAATACGATTATAGTTTACCATATTCTCGGGGGGGGAATTATCGAGTTTAATGTGAAGAATCTATGGATAAATTGTTAATCATTCCACCGAAAACACGGGCAGGGTGGGGGAGAAATATCGAAAAAAGGAGCCAATTGCGCGCTATTTCGCAAAGGACTCCCTTTCAAACAGAACTTGAAACAACAGTAGCGCTTTTTTCGGATTTAATCAAACAACGAAAGAAAACCGGGTTGTCAAAGCCGCAGTACAGGAGGCTACTCCATAATTTTTCTGGTCGAACTGCAGCCGATTCGCGTTGCTCCGGCTTGGATCATCGCTTCGGCCTGCTCGCGGGTTCTTACGCCGCCGCTCGCTTTAACGCCCATTTCGGAACCGACCGTATGCCGCATCAGCGCGATATCCTCAACGGTGGCGCCGCCGGTGGAAAACCCGGTTGAAGTTTTTACAAACGCCGCGCCCGCCGCTTTTGCCGCCAGGCAGGCTTGTACCTTTTCGTCATTCGTCAACAGACAGGTTTCGAGGATCACTTTTACAATGGCGGGCTTGGCTGCGAGTACGACGGCCGCAATATCGGTTTGAACAGCGTTCCAGTCGCCGGACTTGGCAAGGCCGATGTTCATGACCATATCGACTTCTTCCGCACCGTCCCGCACCGCCAGAGCGGCTTCGAGCGCCTTCGAGCCGGTGGCCATTGCTCCGAGCGGAAAGCCGACGACGACGCAGGTTTTCACCCCGCTGCCTTTCAGCGCGTTTGAAACGAGCGACGCATAGCAGGCGTTTACGCAGACGCTGGCTGTTTGGTAGGCGATCGCCTCGGTGATTACGTTTTGAACGTCCTGCGGCGTTGCATCCGCTTTCAGCAGCGTATGGTCCAGATAGGTGTTTAGCGCGTTCATGCGAAAAACCTCGTCAGGAGACCTTCAAAACCCTTCCCGTGGCGTGCTTCGTCCCGTGCCATTTCATGAACGGTGTCGTGAATCGCGTCGAGATTGAGCTCCTTTGCGCGCTTAGCCAGCTTGGTTTTACCGTCGCAGGCGCCAAACTCCGCCGCGGCGCGCAGTTCGAGATTTCGCTTGGTGGAGGTCGTTACAACCTCGCCGAGCAACTCGGCAAAACGGGAGGCATGGTCGGCCTCTTCAAACGCATAGCGGCGGAACGCTTCCGAAATTTCGGGATATCCTTCGCGGTCGGCAATGCGCGCCATGCAAAGGTACATGCCAACCTCGGTGCATTCTCCGGAAAAATTCATGCGCAGCCCTTCCAGCACTTCGGCATCCACGCCGGCGGCAAGGCCGACCACATGCTCCGATGCGTAATGCTTTTCACCGGCAGAAATTTCCGTGAAGGAATCGCCCGGCGCCTTGCAAACCGGGCAAACGTCCGGCGCGGAGTCCCCAATGTGAATATACCCGCAAACGGGGCAGCGAAATTGTTTCATCAATCAATCGCTCCTTTCCATTTCTAAAACGAGACTGACGGGAAAACGTCCGGCAAAGCGCTGTTTTGCTCTCCGGCCAATACAAGTTCTGCATTCAGTATATCGTTCGGGGAAGCAACAATCAATCCTTAAAGTGGGAAGGGAGATCGTTCGCCAGCCGCGCAGAACATCCGTAAAACGTGGATTCAGAATGGAAGGAATTGTTCGCCCGCGGGTTATCCCATGCGGTATGGAATGTTAACAATCAATCACAAAAGCGAAAAACATCTACCAAATCCGGCGCTATTTTGTTATACTGCAAAGCAATGAGCACAAATTATGGGGGATAGGAATGAAACGATTCCTTGGTATTTTCCTGGTACTGGCGATCCTGCTGACGCCAGTCTCCGCATTGGCGGACTATGATTACAACTCCATTCCCTCTCCGAACGTCATTGTGGTGGACGGCGATGATCCGGGCGTCGTGTTCTACGAAAAGAACGCGGATCAGAAGGTTTATCCCGCGAGTACGACAAAGATTATGACTACTTTGATCGCGCTGGAAAAGGGCAATCTCGACGATTCGTTTATGGTTGGCGAAGAGGTGCTCGGCACGACCATTAAGTTCACGAGCTATTCCTCGTTAATGGGCATTCAACCCGGTGAAACGCTGACGCTGCGGGATCTAGTCTACGGCCTTATGCTCGTTTCCGGAAATGACGCCGGAGAAGCGATTGCCAAACACGTTGCGGGTTCGATCGACGCGTTTGTCGCGCTGATGAATCAGAAAGCGGCCGAACTGGGCATGACGAATACGCATTATACCAACCCGCATGGCGTTCAGAACGAGGATCACTATACCACCGCGCGCGACATGGCAAAGCTCATGGCGTATGCGCTGAAAAACGAAACGTTTCTGGAGATCGCATCCACAAAAACATACACGGTTCCGGCAAACAACGTCCGTGCCACGGAGCTGAATTTGGTGAATACGGATCGTCTGCTCAATGCGGTGGAGGGTGATCCGGTGCAGACCGTATACCCTTACGCAATCGGCGGAAAAACGGGGGACACGGACGATGCGGGCAAATGCCTCGTCTGCGCCGCCGAAAAGGACGGCGCGCGCGTGATCTATGCATCGTTCGGGGATAAAGCCGAGCTATATAACGGGGATAAGGTAACGACGAATCTCTCGCGGTTTGTCAACGCGGCCAAGGTCTTTGAATATGTGTTTGACAACAATTTTCAAAAGGTAACGGCCGCCGAACTGGGATTGCAGAAAACGTTTACGACGGGCGTGGTCGGTGCAGAGGAGTCGGATCTGGCGGACGGCCAGCTTACGATGAGCGCGCTGCTGGACAACGTTGCGGTTCGCGCGTTACCGGATCAGATATCGTACTATAAATCAAATGCGGGTTCGATTACGGCAAACGTTGTGCTCACAACGGACGCGCAGGCGCCGATTACGGCCGGCCAGAGCATGGGCAGCGTCGAATACAAAATTGGGGACAAGGTCGTCTGCACCGCTCCGCTCGTTGCGGACTTTGCGGTGGACAAGGTGTTGGGCGTGGAGTCCCTGCAGCCGCAGGAAACCGCGGTTGTTTCCGTTTCGCCGGACAGCACGCCCCTGATTGACAAAGGCCACAAGGACTGGGAAGCGGGCGATTACCTGACGCTGACGTTCGTGCTTTTGATCGTCCTGCTGATTGCCCTTGTGGTGATCTTTGTGCTCTCCGAACGCAAGCGCCGCTATGAGCGCAAGCGCCGCAGCGCGCGCGCCAAGAAGCGCAGACCATATTGAACAGGTGAAACAGACAAACCGTCGTGCACTGCGCGACGGTTTTTATATGTCCTGTGAACCGGGATTTTGTTCGCGCGTTTTTTACAGTCCCAACGCGGCTTCCAGAAAACGGGCGACACAGTTGTGATTGTTATCGACGGAAAGAACAATATCCGCGGCGGCCTTCACTTCGTCAATCGCGTTTGCCGGAGCGCCGCCAATGTCGGCAAGCGAGACCATGTCCAGATCGTTGTTATAGTCGCCAATTGCGAGGATTTTCGTCACATCGCCGCAGTGCGCGCGAACATCCTCCAGTGTGGTGCCTTTGCTGATGCCTTTCGCTACGAGCTCCAGATAGGTATCCGAAGAGCGAAACGCCGAGATGTCGCTGAGCATCCCGTCCTGCTCAAGCGCGGAGCGGAGGGTTTCCAGCTCCGAGGAAGCGTTCGCAACCAGAACCTTGAGCAGCGGGCCGGAAACACAGGGAAACGGCAGGGATAGGGTTGGAATCTGCTCCCGGACGGTTTGCGGGTCGTCCCGCTGGTCCGGATTGATTTCGTAAATTGCAGTATCCGTGAAGACCTGCACACAGGTCTCCCGATCCAGTGCGATTAAGCGCTCGGTCGCGCGCGCGATAGGATCGCGGTCGATCGGATGCATGGCAAGGAATTTTTGCCCGGCTAGATCGTAAAGTCCCGCTCCGTTAAAAAGAATACACGGCGCGTTGACCGGCAGGTCGTGCTCGACCGCGCCGATGAGGGAGGGAACGCGTCCGGTTGCAACGCCGAAATGCCCGCCCTGCTCGATGAACGAAAGGATCGCGCTGCGATTTTCCGACGAAATACGCTTTTCGTCGTCCAGAAGCGTTCCGTCGAGATCACAGTAGAGATAATAGCCGTCGCAGGCTCCCATTTTAGCCTCCCTGATCTGGTGGAAAAAAACCACAGTTCTGCGCATCGGTTTCGAATGAAAAACGGCGCAATTTCGTTTATTCTAAACAACTTGTCCCAAAAAGGCAAGAAGAAACGAACGCGCGGGTGGAATTCTGCATTTTTCTGGCGGTATACTGTTCGTATAGCAGGGCTGGGTCGCGATTCCGAAGTCGCTTGTTTTTGCGTATTCGGGCGCGTATACTGTATTTTACGGTCGGATTGGCGCGCGGAGAAACGGAAATCATCCTGGTTCGAAACAAGCGGATTGCGCGGGAACGGCGCGGAGAGGAGCTTGCAGATTGAGCGAACCGATACAACGGTGGATCGTTGGCGTTGGCGCCGCCAATGTGGACATTCACGGGCGCAGTCGAAACGCGATTGTAATGCGGGACTCCAATCCCGGCTATCTGGCAACGTCTGTCGGCGGGGTTACGCGGAACATTCTTGAAAACCTCGCGCGGCAGGGCGTCCGCGCGACGCTTCTTTCCGCCGTCGGGGATGATCTTTTCGGCAATATGATCGTTTGTGACAGCGAGAAGGCGGGCGTCGATCTCTCCCGCGTGCTGCGGGTACCCGGCGCGGTATCCTCCAGCTATGTTGCGATTCTTGACGAGCGGGGCGATATGCTGCTCGGCATGTCGGATATGCGCATCATCGAAAACCTTTCCGGCGCCTATCTCGAAGGAAATTCGGCGCTGCTGAGGGAGGCGGGCGCTATTGTTTGCGACGCGTGCCTGCCCTGCCCGGTTCTGGAGCGGCTTTTGGAGATTGCGGGGCAGGATACGCCTGTTTTAATCGACCCGGTTTCCACGGCGTATGCGCGGCGGATGAAACCGCTGGCGGGACGGTTCCACGCAATTAAACCAAACGAACTGGAGCTTTCCATTCTCTCCGGATTGCCGGCAAACAGCGAGGCGGAGATTGAGCGAGCCTGCGAGGCGCTGCTGAACCGCGGGACGAAGAGCGTGGCCGTCAGCCGGGGGGATAAGGGCTGTTATTATGCGGATGCGGCGGGAAATCGCATGTTCCGCGCGCTTCAGCCGATTCGGAACATGGTGAACGCTACGGGCGCGGGAGACGCGTTTATGGCGGGGTTTGCGCATGGGCTGGTGGATGGCCTGCCGGTTGAGGAATGGCTTGATTACGCGCTGGCTTCGGGCATAACGGCGATTTTGAGTTTGACCACGATCAATCCCGCCATGAGCGATGCGCTTGTTCGCGAGAACATGAAACGATACCGTATTTAAACGCAGGATACGAAAAGGAGATCACGAGAGATGAAGCAGTATTTAGATGTTTTGCCGGAGATTCAGCGCGCGCTGGATGGGAATAAGCCCGTGGTCGCGCTGGAAAGCACGATTTTAAGCCACGGCATGCCATACCCCGAAAACGTCGCTTTTGCGGCCGAGGTGGAGAAGGTTGTTCGCGCGGAGGGCGCGGTGCCCGCGACCACGGCGCTGATTGCCGGGCGGATTAAGGTGGGACTAACGAGCACGGAACTGGAAGTGATGTGCAGGGCCGAAAACGTTGCCAAGGTGAGCCGCCGAGACATGGCAACCTGTCTCGCGCTTGGTAAAAACGGCGCGACAACCGTTGCAACAACGATGATCTGCGCGGCTATGGCGGGGGTAAAGGTGTTTGCGACCGGCGGCATTGGCGGCGTGCACCGCCACGGCGAGGTTACAATGGATGTTTCCGCCGATCTGCAGGAGCTCAAGCAGACCCCCGTTGCGGTGGTTTGCGCCGGTGCAAAACAGATTCTGGATATCGGGCGCACACTGGAATATCTGGAGACGATGGGCGTACCTGTGCTGGGCAACGGCACGTCCGATTTTCCGGCGTTCTATTGCAGAAAGAGCGGGTTCGGGGTTGATTATGCCGCGAAGGACGAAGCGGAGATTGCCTCAATTATCAAGACCAAATGGGAGCTCGGCTTGCAGGGAGGCGTTCTGATTGGCAACCCGATTCCGGAGGAATATGCGCTGGATTTCGATTTTATGGAAGGCGTAATCAATGAGGCACTTGCCGAGGCGGACGAAAAGAGTATTCGCGGGAAGGACATAACGCCGTTTTTGCTCGCAAAAATCAAAGAGATCACCAAGGGTGTGTCCTTTGCGTCCAACGTGCAGCTTGCCTACAACAACGCTCGTGTTGCGGCAAGAATCGCGAAAGCCCTCTGCGAGCTCGCATAAGGGGTATCGTAAACAAAGAGGGGAGCCACGCGGGCTCTCCTCTTTTTCTTGCTTGACAGGATTGATCGCGGTGGCTCATAGAAAGTCAGCCCAGCGCGACATCGAGAATCATCATGATGAGAAAGCCGGCCATCACGCCAAGCGTGCCGACATTGGAGTGGTCGCCAAGGTGTGCTTCCGGTATGAGCTCTTCTACGACGACATACATCATTGCGCCCGCCGCGAATGAGAGCATCCAGGGCATATATGGCGCAATCAGCGCGGAAACCAGTACGGTAAGGAGGCCAAAGATCGGCTCAACGATCCCGCTGAGCGTTCCGTAGAGAAACGACTTGCCAACGGAAAATCCTTCCTGCCGGAGCGGAAGAGAGATGGCCGCGCCTTCGGGGAAGTTCTGAATTCCGATGCCAAGCGCGAGCGCGAGCGCCGCCGCGAAGGCCGAAGGCGCGTTTGCGCCGTGTTGCGCCGCGAGAGCAAACGCGAGGCCGACCGCCATGCCCTCCGGAATGTTATGCAGCGTAACCGCCATAACGAGCAACGACGTGCGTTTCATTGAGGAGGAGGGCCCTTCTGCATCCTTCGAACCGGGATGTAAATGGGGAATCAGCTGATCGAGCACAAGCAGGAATACGATGCCAAGGATAAACCCGCCCGCGGCCGGTATCCAGCCGATTTTGCCCGCTGCTTGCGCTTCTTCAATGGCGGGGATCAGCAGACTCCAGACCGAGGCGGCGATCATGACGCCGGCGGCAAAGCCGAGGAAAATCTTCTGCGCATTGCCGCTCATTGTCTTGCGAAAGAAAAACACCATGGCCGCGCCAAGCGTTGTCATGAGAAAGGTAAAACCGGTTCCGGCGGCCGCATAGAGCAAAGCCTGATTCAAAATCGATCACCATCTTTCCTGAAAATACGAAAAAACATAAGTATCAATTGGCTTGATCGTAGCGCCTTTCCGCTTTTCCGTCAAGATGAAACAGTGCTGCCCAAAACGGAATCGTCCCCGTGCGCTGCTTTTCGAAACGAACCGCGTCATCCTTCGGTTGGTTTGCCGGCAGCGCACGGGGACAATTCGAGGAGAGAGGATGAGAAAAACGAGTTCACCCATCCGTGTTTCCACACGCCGTACCGCCGAACGGCGGCAAAACCGGACAGGAGAGGGAAAGCGCCAACGGTTCAAAAAAACGGATACGGCTCGGAAACGAGCCCCAAAGGGCTTACCGAGTATCCGCCTGCGCGGGCTGCCGCGATTCCGGAGCCGGGCATCGAACGATTCCGGCAGCCGGGAAAGCGGCGCGCTCCGTGCGCTCAAACCGCGGTGCGGAAGGTCTGTGCTTGTGCGGGGGCGCCGAATACCGGATCGAAGCGGATGAGTCAGCTCTCGAAAATGTACTGGTTGAGCAGCGACTCCAGATATTCCTGCCGGCCGGAGACATTCGGCGTTGCGCCGTGAATCAGCGCGTAGGCCTCGAGTTCGTGAAATCCCACGCGGCCGTTTACAATATCCTTTCCGATTCCTTCCGTATAGCTTTCATAACGCTTTTCTTTGAATGCTTCCAGCACGCCGTCCTCCAGCAAGCGCGCGGCGACGCGGAGGCCTCTTGCAAACGTATCCATGCCCGCAATGTAGGCAAGGAAGAGGTCGTCCTCTTCGAAGGAGGCGCGGCGCACCTTTGCGTCGAAGTTCAGTCCGCCTGTGGTAAAACCGCCGGCTTGCAGGATTTCGTACATCGCGAGCGTCGTATCGTAGATGCCGGTTGGAAACTGGTCGGTATCCCAACCGAGCTGCGGATCGCCGGTATTTGCGTCTACACTGCCGAACACACCGTTGATGCGCGCCATGTTCAGCTCATGCTGAAAGGTGTGGCCGGCGAGCGTCGCGTGATTTGCTTCGATATTGAGCTTGAAATACGGCTCCAGCTCGTATTTACGCAGAAACGACAAAACGGTTTGCGCGTCAAAGTCGTACTGGTGCTTGGTGGGTTCCTTCGGCTTGGGTTCAATGAGAAACTGTCCCGTAAAGCCGATTTTTTTCGCATAGTCCACCGCCATGTGCAATAAACGCGCGAAATTATCCAGCTCAAGCGCGGTATTGGTGTTCAGCAGCGTTTCGTAGCCTTCCCGTCCGCCCCAGAACACGTAATTTTCTCCGCCAAGTTCCTGCGTTACCTCGATTGCTTTCTTAATCTGCGCGGCCGTATAGGCAAACACGCTCGCGTTGCAGGAGGTAGCCGCGCCATGGACGAACTTATCGTCCCCAAAACAATTCGACGTACCCCAAAGGCATTGAATCCCCGTACGCTTCATTTCCTGTTTGATAACGGCAACAATCTCATCGAGCACACGGTTTGTTTCGAGCAGATTACTTCTGCGCGGGGCAAGGTCCGCATCGTGAAAGCAGAAATAGCCGATCTGCATCTTCTCCATGAACTCAAACGCCGCGAAAACACGCTCTCTGGCGCGCTCCGCATCGTTTTCCGAACGGTCCCACGGGCGATGGATCGTAGCGCCGCCAAAGGGATCGCCCCCGCCATAGGTAAACGTATGCCACCAGGACATGGAAAAGCGCAGGTGATCCTTCATGGATTTGCCGGCAATTTGCTCGGTCGGATTATAATACTTAAAGGAATACGGGTTTTTGCTCGCAGCTCCTTCATATACAATTTTGCCGGTCTGATGAAAGTATGCCATTGATCGGTTGCTCCTTTGCCTGGATTCCGGTGTCGTTCGATCCGAAAACGGAGTATCTGGAAGAAGAGCGTCTCGCCGCGAGACGCTCTTTCTTAACATTACGCGAGGGATTTGATTGCGCGGCGCTTGGAGACCACGTCGAAGATAACGGCGGCGAGCAGCACGAGGCCCTTAACCACCTTCTGGAAGTTGGAGTCCACACCGATAATGTTCATACCAAGGTTCAGTACGCCCATGAGAACAGCTCCGATCACCGCGCCGCTGACCTTGCCGATTCCACCGTATGCGGAGGCGCCGCCGATGAAGCAGGAACCGATCGCGTCCAGCTCATAGTTCGTACCGGCCGCCGGGTTTGCGGAAGTAAAGCGCGCCGAGACAACGAGCGCGGCAAGCGCCGCCAGGAAGGACACGTTGACATAGGCCGAGAAGTAGATCCGGTTCGTATTGATGCCGGAGAGCTTGGTAGCCTTTTCGTTTCCGCCGAGGGCATAGAAGTGGCGGCCGAACGTGGTCTTCGCCGTGATGTAGGTATAGATTGCGACGATTC
This sequence comes from Eubacteriales bacterium, assembly GCA_021373115.1. GTDB lineage: Bacteria > Bacillota > Clostridia > Christensenellales > CAG-138 > UBA7703. Next base: position 23,672 of record JAJFTI010000035.1, read on the forward strand.
CGATCAGCCAGAGCAGAATGTAGGGGATTCCCTTATAGAGCGAGAGCTTGTACATCAGCAACATAACGATACCGCTGATGACCACAATCTTGGGGTAGAGGGAACTCGGCTTCTCAGCGGCGTAACCCTTGCGCTTTTTGCTGATGTTTGTCCAAATCGTCACGATGATATAAACAGCACAGCAGAGGATGCCGAAGATGACGCAGGAGAGCTTCATTACTCCGCTGTCCAGAGCGGGAATATTAACATAATTGTTGAAAATGGCGAGATAGCTATCAGAGAATCCGGAGATGGTAAGCCCGCCGAGAATTGCTTGCGCGAGCCCGCGGAAGAGCAGCTGGCCGGCGAGGGTAACGATGAATGGCGGGACACGGACATAGGCGATCCAGAACCCCTGCCAGACGCCGATGGCGACGCCGACGGCGAGACAGATCAGCATGCTGACGTAGATGTTCCAGCCGAGGTTCACCATCAGGACGCCGGCGATTGCGCCTACGAGGCAGACCGTAGCACCTACGGACAGGTCGATATTGCCGCCGGTCAGAATGCAAAGCAGCATGCCGACCGCGAGAATGACCACGTAGGAGTTCTGCATGATCAGGTTGTTCACGTTTTGCGGCAGGAACATGCGCCCTTCCGACTGAATAATGAAAAACAGATAGACCAGCACGAGGGCGATGATCATTGTGTTTTTCAGCAGGAACGATTTCGTTTTTTCCCAGAGGATGGATTTGTTGCTGCTCATGGCTTATGCTCCTTTGTTTACGCTGAGTATTCTGGACATGATGCGCTCCTGCGTGGCGTCGCGCGCATCCATTTCACCCACGATTTTTGCCTGGCTCATGACATAGATCCGGTCGCACATGCCAAGCACCTCCGGCATTTCGGAAGAGATCATGACGACCGACTTGCCGGCGGCGACAAGGTCGTTGATGATGCAGTAGATTTCGTATTTGGCGCCAACGTCGATTCCGCGCGTCGGTTCGTCCAGAATCATGATATCCGGCTCGGCAAACATCCATTTCGAGAGCAGTACTTTCTGCTGGTTCCCGCCGGAGAGATTGCCGACTTCCTGTTCAACCGTGGTGCTCTTGATACCGAGCTTCTCTTTCATGTTGACTGCCATTTCGTGCTCCAGGTCGAGGTCGAGCACGTGGTGGTGGCTGACCTTATCAAGCCTTGCAAGAGTGATGTTGACGCGGATCGGGTTGCTCAGGATCAGGCCGTTGCCCTTGCGGTCCTCGGTGACGTAGGCCAGCCCGTGCCGGATCGCGTCCTGTTCGCTCGCGAGGTTTACTTCTTTTCCGTGAATCTTCAGCGTTCCGCGAATGTCGTTGCCGTAGCTTCTGCCAAAGATGCTCATGGCGAGCTCGGTTCGCCCGGCGCCCATCAGCCCTGCGATTCCGACCACTTCGCCGCGTTTGACGTAGAATGAAACATCGTCCACGACCGTACGGTCGGAGTAAAGCGAGTGCTGTACGAACCAGTGGTCCACTTCAAGAACGACTTCTTCCGATATATGCGGTTCCCGCTTGGGGAATCGGCTGGTCAGCTCCCGGCCGACCATGCCGCGGATAATGCGCGATTCATCCACCTTGCCTGAGGTAGCGTCCAGCGTTTCGATGACCGCACCGTCGCGGATGATGGTGATTTGATCCGCCACATATGCAATCTCGTTGATCTTGTGTGAAATAATGATCGAGGTGACGCCCTTTTTCTGGAACTCCTTGAGCAGGTTCAGGAGCTTCATGGAATCGCTCTCGTTGAGGGATGCGGTCGGCTCGTCGAGAATGAGCAGTTTCACGTCCTTGGAGAGCGCTTTGGCAATTTCCACGAGCTGCTGCTTGCCGACGCTGATATCTTTGATGAGCGTACGGGACGATTCCTGCAAGCCGACAATCTTCAACAAATCGTCCGCTTTTGCATAGGTTTCGTTCCAGTTGATATTCAGCGAACTGCCGCGCTCGTTGCCAAGGAACATGTTTTCCGCGATGGAGAGGTAGGGCACCAGCGCCAGTTCCTGATGGATGATAACGATGCCGACGTTTTCACTGTCGCGTATCTTTTGAAAATGGCAGGGTTTGCCGTCGAAGACGATCTCACCGGAATAGCTCCCGAACGGATATATACCGGAGAGTACGTTCATCAGCGTGGATTTTCCCGCGCCGTTTTCACCGACGATACCGTGAATCTCCCCGCGACGAACTTCCAGACTGACGTCGTCCAGCGCTTTTACGCCGGGGAACTCCTTTGTAATATGTCTCATTTCGAGAATGCGATCCGACATACTGTCCCTCCAAGTTGCTTACTGTATCAAACGAGCCTAAATAAAAAAGGCGCGCTGTGTATATAAGTTTTGCCATAGAGATTTCGCTGTGCCAAACCGGTATGGATTGACATACCGAAATCTTCATGTTGCCGGAAATGGTTCAGAGGGCGGGCGGAAAACGCCCGCCCTCTGATAGGAACGTTTTTTCTACAGGTTTACTTGAGTTTATCTTCGGTGTAGTAACCGGAGTCGATCAGCAGTTCCTTGTAGTTGTTGACATCCGCAAACACCGGCGAGCAGAGGAAGGTCGGGATAATGCCCGTGCCGTTGTCGTAGGTTGTCGTGTCGTTGACTTCCGGCGTCTTGCCGGCAAGGATATCGCTGGCCATCGTAACGGTCTGTGCCGCGAGGGTACGGGTATCCTTGAAGACGGACATGCTCTGTTTGCCCGCGATCATATCCTTCGTGTTGGCAATGTCGCAGTCCTGACCGGTGACGATCGGGTATTTGCCGGTGTAGGAGCTGGCCAGAGCGTTCGTAACGCCCTTCGCGGTGGAGTCGTTGGAGCAGAGGCAGGCGTCAAGCTGCGTTCCGTCGGCATAGAAGGACGCAAGGATGGCTTCCATACGGGCCTGGGATTTCTCGGTGCTCCAGTCCGGCGTCGCAACTTCTTCAAACTTGACTTGGCCGGAAGGTACCTTCAGCACGCCGCTGTCGATGTAGGGCTGCAGAACATCCATGGCGCCCTTGAAGAAGAACGGGGCATTGTTGTCTGCGGGGTCGCCAGTCGTGAGCTCGATGTTGTAGCTGCCGCCTTCGTCCAGCTTCAACTGATCCTTGATGTACTGGCCCTGAATCGTGCCGACCTTGAGGTTGTCAAACGTGCAGTAGTAGCTGACGGCGTCCGTATCCATGATCAGACGGTCGTACGCGATCACCGCGATTTTCGCATCTTTCGCGGTTCCCAGAACCTGGGTCAGCGTTTTGCCGTCGATGGCCGCGATGACGAGAACTTTGACGCCTTCGGAAATCATGTTCTCAATCTGGCTCACCTGCGTGGCAACTTCGTTGTTCGCATACTGCAGATCTACTTTGAAACCGGCCGCCTCGAACTTTTCTTTCATGTTCGCGCCGTCCTGATTCCAACGCTGGAGGTCCTGGGTGGGCATGGAAATACCGACATACTTGTCGTTCTTCGCGCCCGCGCCTGCGCACGCTGCCATTGAGAACAGCAACGCCACAACTAGGAGTACGGTGATGAGTTTCTTCATGGTTAAGTTTCTCCTCCTTAAGATTTGATATGTTTGATATGCCGACCTGGCTGTACTTACAAGTTATCACAGCGGAATGCAACCAGAAACAGGAGATATCGGTGAATTTCTGCTTAAAATTGGCTTATTTAATATTAAAATGTTAAGTAATAGCACAATATTGTTCGAGTCCGCGAAAAGAGACGCAATATTATCCAGACCAGCAAGAAAATACGAAAAAATAAAACAGACATCCGGTAAAAAGAACCGAATGTCTGCTGAATTTCGCGGAAACGATGGAAATGACGCGGGATGTAAAACGATTAATCCAAGTTCAGATAAACCTGTTCACGGCGATGAAACCCGCCGTCAATAATGACCTCGTCGATGTTCTCCCGTGTGACCATGATGGGGGAGAGCTTTTCATAGGGCACATAGTATTTGCCGTCGTAAATCGTTGAAGAAACCTGCGGTTGGTTTCCCCGAATTATTTTTACGACAAGCTCTGCGGCTTCCTTAGCGAGCTTTTCCACGGGTTTATAGACGGTCATCAGCTGCGTGCCTTCCACGATTCGCTGGCAGGCGGCGAGATCCGCGTCCTGCCCGACAAGGCAGACGTTGCTCGCGAGCCGGTGCTCGGAGAGCGCGAGAAACGCCTGGCTGGCCAGGTCGTCGTTTCCGCAGCGGACGCCGTCGAAGGTCATTCCGTCCGCAATGGTTTTATTGATTACGTTATACGCGATTTCGGCGAGCCAGTTCGGCGCATATTCCTGAACGATGACATGCAGGTCGCTCTGGCCGATCACCGCGTCGAACCCCTTTTGTGCCTGCGCCACGTTCTGATCCGTCGGCGAGCCAGCAATGCTGACAATATTTCCGCCGCTCGGTACGTTTGCAACGAGCGCCTCGGCCATCATGGTGCCAACCATTTCGTTGTCGAAGGAGATATATAGATCGGTATTGGCGTTCATAACCAGCCGGTCATAGGAAATAATATAGATGCCGGCGTCGTGCGCCTTCTGGACGATGTCCGCAAGGCCGTAACAATCCACCGCGACAACGACGATCGCATCCACGTCCTTCTGAATGAAGTATTCAATCTGTGCAATCTGCTCCTTTACGTCTCCGTTTGCGATCTGAACGTTGACCTCCGCGCCAAGTTCGCTTGCGGTGGAAACGAACACGTCCCGATCCCGCTGCCAGCGCTCGATTAGAAACGAGTCGAAGGAAATGCCGATGAGCGGTTTCTCTTCGTTGTTTTCCGTATGATTCTGCTGCGCGCCGTTCTGCGAACAGCCCAGGGGCACGACGCAGAGCAACAGGCAGATTAAAAAAAGCGATATACCCTGCCGACAGCGCTGAATAACGCTCATGTTCGATGCTCCTTCCGATAATCGTTCTGCAAATTCATCCGGCCCTGGACGCTTTGTTCCGACAGGAACCGTTTGGTTCAGGATCGGCCGCGCTATGCGGACCGCGCCTGCTCAGACGCCCGTTCCCTTTACATTCTGGTCGCGGTATTCCGTAGGGGTAACCCCTTCAAAGCGCTTGAACAGGCGAGAAAAATAGTTCGGATCGTTGTAGCCGATTTCCGTGCAGATGTTTTTTACGTTCAGCTTTCCGTCCAGCAGAAGCTGTTTGGCGGTTTCGATGCGGCGCAAAGTGAGGTAGTTGATAAAGTTTTCCCCGGTTTGCTCCTTAAACAGCTTGCTGAAATAGTAGGGACTCACGTGCACCTCGCGGGATACTTCTTCAAGCGTCAGGTCGCGCTGAAAATTCCGGTCGATAAATGTGCGCGCTTTGGTCACAATTCGGTTCGCTTTTTCATCCGCCTTGGAGGAAACGTTTCGCGCGCTTTCCGCGATTTTTCGCAGGAACCAGGTTCGCAGCTCGTCGTAGTTCTCCGTTGCAAGAACGGCTTGCAGATAATCGTCCCGATCCAGAAAATGGTATTTTACGCCGCCTTCATGAAACATGCTGTATTCCGCGCGCATGACGAACTCCAGCACCTTAAGCCGGATTGCCATAGTGTGATTCGGGTATTGCTCAACCATCCACTGGAAGAAGAGCTCCGCGTCCGCGGTGGCGCTTTGCGCGTCCCCCTTGAGAATCATCTCCTCCAGATGCCTTTCGCGCTCCATCGGATAGCCTGCTTCGCAGGTCGGCGCGATGGGTAAATCGTTAAAATGCGAGACGATCCCCTTGCAGTGCTTAACGGCTTTTACCGCCTGCGAATAGCTTTCGCCAAGCTTTCCGACGGGCGCGGTTGCCCCGATGCCGAGCTTGCACTCCACGCCGATTTTGTCCTCAATGCGGTGCGCGAGCGTTCGGCCCTGCTCAATAAGGAGCAGACGCTCGTAATACTCGTTCTCCGGTTCGGCGGTCGGGCGAACCAGAATCACCCGGTTTGCCATGGCGGGACCCACGACGCAGGTGAGGGACTCCTTGACCAGATCCCGAATCGCCGTATGCACCTCGCTCGCCTTCAGATCCAGATCGAGAATGTCCCCGCCGATGATCTTGGTCAGTTCGAGCACCATGACGGTTCCGTAGGTTGACTCGATCCCCATTGCTTCGAACAATTGCTGATAGGAAGCGGAATCCTCGCTCTGCATGAGCAGCATATAGACAAAGCTGTTTTCGAGTACGGGAATCATGTTCTCCAGGCGTTCGCGGTTCTTCAGCGCGGCGTTCCGCACTTTTCGTTCCGAATCCACCCGGTTCATCGCGCGGTGTATCGCATCCGCAAAGATCATCCGATTCACCGGCTTGGTCAGGAACTCGAACACGGAAAGGCGGATGGCTTCCTTCGCATATTCAAATTTATCGTATGCGGTCAGCACGATGAAAAGGATGCCCGGGTGGAACGATTGCATCGCCTGAATCGCTTCTATGCCGTTGATGCCCGGCATACGGATATCCATCACCGCGATATCCGGGCGAAAGCGCTCCGCAAGCTCAACGGCATCGTAACCGGTCTTTGCGGTTTCGATGGCGCATTGACTGCCGAAGTTTTTTTCGAGGATGAAACTCAACGCGTCGAGCTCGATACCCTCATCGTCAACCAGAAGAATTTTGTACATGATTACCACTCCAAAGGACCAATGTCTGTTTTTTCAGAACGCCGGGGGGAAAACGCGTTAAAGCGCGTGGCCGCTCTGTTTCGGAAGGATGATGCTCACGCTGGTGCCTTTTCCCGGTCCATCGCTCGTAATATCGAATACGTCGCGTATGCCGTAGTAGATGCGGAGCCGCTCAATCACGTTTTTCAGCCCCGTTCCGCGGTGCTGCTGGCCATCCATTTCGATTGGCATCGGCTGACCGACGAGAACGGCCTCAATTTCCTGCCGCGTCATGCCTTTTCCGTTATCGGTAATGGTAACGCGAATTCGGTCGTCAACTTCACAGGTGCTCAGCACAATGTGCTTTTCCCATTTGACGTCCCGCAGGCCATGATTGATTGCGTTTTCCACAATCGGCTGCAGGATGACCCCCGGAATGGCGACGTGGTCGATCGATCCGGTGATGGTCTTTAAATACCGGATTTCGCCGGAAAACCGGACGTTGATGATATGCAGATAGGTTTCCACCTGACTGATCTCATCCGCGAGCGTAGACGTCTGACCGGTGTGCTTTACGCTGTAGCGGAAGAAATCCGCGAGGTTTTCAATGAACAGCGTGGTCTTTTCCGCGCCTTCCAGCATGGCGAGCTGCGCGCCCGCGTTCAGTGTATTATAAAGGAAATGCGGGTTGATCTGGGACTGCAGGAAGATCAGCTGGCTTTCCTTCAGGCTGCTTTCCATGCGGAGCTGCGTTTCTTTCAGCCTGCTTTCTTCGGCCATGCGCGCCCGGATTTGAAACACATGTTCCTTCAGGCTGGCGGTCATCTTGTTGAACGTGTCCGCCAGCACGCCGATTTCATCCTTTGTTTCAACAGAGATGAAATCGATGTCGAAATCGCCTTTGCCAACCTGATCGGCTTGACGGGCAAGTTCCGTGAGCGGTTTCGTGATTGCGCTTGACAGAAGCATGAGGATGAACATATTGCCCGCGATTGCAAAAAACAGAACCAGGGTGCTGAAGGTCTGCATATAGCCAAGCGATGCCCGAAAGGTATTGTAGATGGTCGCGTTGGACTGAAAGCGGTCGTTGTTGAGTTCGCTGATATACACGCGCAGATAGCCGTAGAGGCGGTTTGCATCCTCGTAAACCGAACGGTAACGCTCTACGTCGCGCCCACGCTTGGCGGCGACGGCGGCGCCGGTGAGCTGAAGGTATTCTTCGGAGATGTTGCGGATGTTCTTTTCCGAGATTTTCAGCGGATTATCCGTTGCGCTGCCGTTGAGACTCATGATCTGCTCATTGTAGGACTGCTCGCTGACATAATAATCGTTCAGCGCGGAAGTGCTCTTGGTGTTGAGATAGCGGAACATATTGTCCTGAACATCGTCCAGCGTGTTAAGAAGCCGGTTGAGGCTGATATTGCTTGCGTAGACCTTGTCGATCGTATCGACCACGCTGTTGATGCTGACCTGCATGTAGATGTTGACGAAGCCGACCATGATCATAGTAAACATAAGCACGAGAACGAGCTTGGTGCGAAGCGGCAGATTTGCGAATTTACGCTGCAGCGAAGGAAGCAGTTTCATTTTTCATCCTCCGGAACGGCGGTTCGCAGACGGTATTCCGCTACGTTGGCGGTGGTGACGACATTCAGGTCAACAGGGGTAAAGTCGCTCGTGCGGCTGAACTGGAGATATTCAATCAGCGCGTCCACGCTTGCGGCGCCGACACGGTTCGCGTCCACGGCGACGGTCGCCTGAATGATGCGTTTTTCCACCGCACTGAGAATTTCCTCCGAATCATAGTACCCGAGGATTTGAATATCGCCGACCTTATTGTGGTCAACGACCGCCTGATATGCGCAAATGGTGTTCGTAGCGTTGAGGCAAACCAGAATATCCGGGGCTGCTGAACTCCCGGAAGGCGAAGAAACGACAAGCTCGCGAATTGCTTCTTCGGCCGAGAAAACATTTGTATTATCAATGGCCAGCACATCAAGCGTAACGTTTGCGCCTTCCAGACTTTCCACCATGCTGGAGTAGATGATATTCTGCGCGTTTTCCGAAAAGTCGCCGCCAAAGAGAACGACGGCGTGGCAGTCGATCGGCGCCTGTGCCATTGCGATGCGCACCTGCTGGCCGTAGAGCTGGCCTAGATCGTAACTGTTGTACCCAACGAAACCCTGGCGGCCGCTGCCGGAAGCGTCCGACATGACGGTGATGACCGGAATGCCCTGGTCAATTGCGGCCGAGATCAGCCGTGTAATCTCAACCGATCCGTCCGGTTGAATCAGAATGCCGTCCACCTTGGCGGCGAGAGCCATTTCCATCTGTGTGGCAAGCGGGTATTGCTCGGTAAACGAACTGCCGATCCATTCGACGTAAGCGTCCTTCAGCGCGCCTTCCTGATTGGCCGCGAGCCAGACATTCTTCCAGAAAGGATCGGACTGCGACTCGGTAATCATTGCGAGATGGTAGGTATAAAACGTATTGCCGCCGGATTCCAGCTTCATGGTGCGGCGAATCAGCGCGCGAAAAAGGAATACACTCGCAAGTGTGACGAGCGTCATAACAATGATCGCGATGACGGAGAGGTTCGTCATATAGGCGCTGGATTTCTTTGTTCTCATTCTGGATTTCCTGTTTATCCGGTTAAAGATGGCGTTTGAATACGCGCAGGGAGAAGAAGGGGACTCGAACATCAGGATGGAAAACCGTTTGAAGATCCTTGCAAATTTCGCGCGTAATTTTCCATTGGCTTATCATATCATAACGTTGCCCGGATTTCCACAAGGGCGGAGGGGACGGCGCGGCGGGAAACGGGCAAAATGGAATTTGCTCCGCGAATGGGAATCCCCGCTTTCTCCCGATAAGAAAGTATGGTATTCTTCTAGGTATGATATCTATAGAAGATGAACTTAGCGAGAGGGAATAAAGGAAACGGTGAGAAGAACGGATCGTGAGATAGGGGATCTTTCCGAAATTGCCGGCGTGCTCCGCCGCTGCGATACGATACGTCTCGGCATTGCGGATGCAAAGGCGCCTTACGTGGTTCCCGTTTCATTCGGATATGAACTGCAAGGCGGCAGGATTGCCGTTTATTTCCATGGAGCTCTGGCGGGCAGGAAGGCGGAACTGCTCCAAGAACGCCCGCTCGTCTGCGTGGAAGCCGATCTTTGCCATGGTTTCGTCGAAAACGGTCACGGCGGGCTGACCTGCGATTTTGAAAGCGTGATCGGGTATGGAACCGCCGAACTGCTGGAAGGCGAAGAGAAGCGGCACGGCCTAGAGCTTCTGCTGGAACACTGCGGGGTACCGCATTATCAATGCACGCCGGAGGTGACGGCCGTGACCGCCGTCTACCGGATTGTACTCGACACGGTTACCGGCAAGCGCAGGTTTGAAAATCGTTCCTGACCGTTACCGCGCGCTGCGAACGGCGCGGGCGGATTCATTCGTAGCGAAACCGGACGAAGAAAGAAAGGCGGTACCTTCGTGCTCTATTCACTGCCATTGGTGGCGATTGTCATCATCTATCTGCTCGCAGCTTTGCTGCCGGCGCTGTTCTTGATGCGCTATATTTATAAAAAAGACACAATCGAGAAAGAACCGCCGGGACTGCTGACCGGACTGGTCTTTCTGGGCGTGGCGGCGGCGCTGGTTGCGGTTGTGCTTGAAACGCTGGGGCAGGGCGTGCTGAACGCGTTCGTGTCGGAAGACGATCCGGCGTATACCATCATCTTTGCGTTTTTGATTGTTGCCGTTGTGGAGGAAGGGGCGAAGTTCCTCTTTCTGCGCTGGCGCACCTGGCGCGACCCGAACTTCAATTACCGTTTCGACGGCATTGTTTACGCGGTGTTTCTCTCGCTCGGGTTCGCGGCGTTTGAAAATATCAGCTATGTCATGGGATATGGTCTGACGGCGGCGCTCTATCGCGCCCTGCTTGCAATTCCCGCGCATATGGGTTTTGCCGTGTTCATGGGGCTCTTCTATTCGCGGGCGAAGCTCTGTTCGGACGTCGGGAATCCGGCGAAAAGGCGACTGAACCTCTGGGCGGCGTTCCTGATTGCAGTCGTGCTGCATGGATTTTACGACGCTTGCGCGATGATGGGAACCATACTCTCCACACTGCTGTTTACGGCGTTCGTTATCGCCATGTATATCATCGTCATTCGGCTTGTGAAAAAGGAATCGAAATCCGACGAACCCGTGTAGAACGATCAAACTTCGATTACCGCCGCGTAAGCGGCGTTTTTTTATGGGAGTATGATAAAAAAGATGAAGAAAGGCAAAATAAAGATTGCGCGCAATATAAACAGCACTCTAACACGATGAGTGCTAGATTTCACAATTCGATTACAACGCGTCTGTTTTTTTGTAAAAATTCTTTTGTATGATACAGATGTTCCAAATAGAAAGCCGCTCTACAGTTGGGAGAACCCATCCGGAGAGTATGGCAAACCGACAATACCATCCATATTTTTCCAAAGGAGGAGAATGAATTATGTTCGAACTCGTACCCTATAGCAGAAAGCGTAATCTGACGTTCTACAACCCGTTTGACGAACTCGAAGAGATGCAGCGCCGCTTCTTTGGCGAAACGGCGGTGCGGGATTTCAAGACGGATATCCGCGACGAAGGCGACCAGTACCTGCTGGAAGCGGATCTACCCGGATTCAAAAAGGAAGATATCAGCGTGAACATTGAAGGCGAAACGCTGACCATCCGTGCCGAGCACAGCGAAAGCACCGAAGAAAAGGACAGCAAGGGGAACTACATTAAACGTGAACGCAGTTATGGCAGCTTCAGCCGGAGCTTTGACATGACCGGTATCCGTACGGAAGATGTTGCCGCCGCCTATGAAAGCGGCGTGCTCAAGCTGACTCTGCCGAAGAAACAGGAAACGCTGCCGACTTCTCGTAAGCTGGAGATTGCATAAGAATCCATCAACTGAAGATAAAATCCCTTGGGGAGCAGGAGCCGCCGGAAATGACGGCTCTTGTTTTGTTTTCCACCCGGAAAGAAAGCGCAAGAAGTGGATATCCGGTTAAATAAATCCTTGTATTGATTGGCATAATTGGAAAATATGATAATAGTTCTTGACATTGATTATAATATTGTTTACAATCGAATTGAAAGAAATGAACTGCGGCATGCAGTTCTTGAAAGGACGAATCATCATGGGAATCTATGATATAGCAGTCAAGGACCGCTCGGGAGCGGATGTTTCGCTTTCCGAGTATAAAGGCAAGGTACTCTTAATTGTCAACACGGCGACGGGTTGCGGTTTCACGCCGCAGTATGAAGGGCTGCAAAAGCTCTATGACGCTTATCAGGGCAAGGGCTTTGAGATTCTCGATTTTCCCTGCAACCAGTTCGCCGGGCAGGCGCCGGGAACCATTGAGGAAATTCAGAGCTTCTGCACGCTGAATTACGGGACAACGTTCCCGCGGTTTGCCAAAATCGATGTGAACGGCAGAAACGCCAGCCCGCTGTTTGCATACCTCAAAAAGCAGAAGAAGGGCGCGCTTGGCGCAACGATTCAATGGAACTTCACGAAATTCCTGATCGACCGGGAGGGAAATGTTGTGGGCCGGTATGCGCCTGCGGACACGCCCGCCAGTATCGAGCCGGACCTTCTCAAGCTCCTGTAGAGAATGGTCTGCGGGGAACGGAAAGGCGGCGTAAAACATGACGAAGAAACCCATCGATTCGGACGCAAGCGGCATCTGCGAAGGACTTCTGCTGAAGAATCAGCTGTGTTTTCCGCTTTATGCGGCGTCCAAAGAGGTCGTAAGGCTGTATAAGCCGTTTTTGGATGAAATCGGGCTGACGTATACCCAGTACATTGCCATGATGGCGCTTTGGGAATCCCGTGCGCTGAGCGTGAAAGAACTTGGCGAGCGGCTCTACCTCGACAGCGGAACGCTGACGCCGCTGCTGAAGAAAATGGAGGCACAGGGGCTGGTTTTGCGCAAGCGCAGCGCGGCGGACGAACGCAGCGTTATCGTTACCCTGACGGATCAAGGCGAAGCGCTCAAGCAGCGCGCAAAAAACATTCCTGCCAACATCGGCGGCTGTATTCCGCTTTCCCGCGATGAGGCGAACACACTCTACGACCTGCTTTATCGCGTGTTGAAAGCGGCCAGGTAACAGCGGGGAACCAAACAAGCGACATGCAAAAAAGACCGCTGTGTGCAGTGTAACACCACACAGCGGTTTTTTTACAGCGTTACGGAGCAGAGGACTAGATCAGAATATCCAGCGTGTATTTCGCGCCGCTGTATACGGAATGCGAGGCGGCAATCGGTTTGAGCCCCTTCCCGTAATCCACGCTTCGAATGCGGAGCGCGACCCCCTTTTTCGCATGGAACAGCAACTGAGCATCCTCGCCTTCCAGCGTGATGGCATTGATCTGCTGCTTGGAGTATTCGGTTTTCACCCCGTATTCGCGCCGGAGCACGTCGTAGAGGGATTCCTGCGAAAAGTCGTATTGCGTAAGAAGGGGGAAACGCTTGAGCGAGATCCAGACGCGTTCGATTGCGATAGGCTCCTGATCCGCAAGACGGATGCGTTTGAGGCAAAAGACCGGTTCGTCCGGCTCAAGTTCGAGGTGGCTGCGGATCATGTTATCCGCGGCGCATTCGCCGATATAGAGCACGCGGCTGGACGGGCGCATGCCAAGGGAGAGCATATTGCTGGAAAAGCCGTGCTTTTGATAGGTCTTATTCAACTCCAGATGGGAAACAAACGTGCCTTTGCCCTGCACGCGAAACAGCTTGCCCTCGTTGACCAACGCGTCGATTGCGCGGCGCACGGTCATGCGGGTTGTGTCAAACAGCCGGCAAAGTTCGGGTTCGGAAGGGATTGCTTCTCCGCGGGTATAAATGCCGGATTCGATGCCGGAATTGATTCGATCGATGATTTGCCGGAAGATTGGCTGCTCATTCGTATTCAACCCTGTCATCCCTCTCAGATAAAATTTGGCTATTTGAATTGTATATACACATTCTATCACTATTTTGTCGGTTTGCAAGAATCGCTTTATATCAGGCATTTTTTGGTTTTTCAAGGCATTTGTATGGACGAAAACCGGACGGGAAGGAATGGAAAAGACGCGGGCCGAACGCAGCCCGCGCCTTGCCGGAACCGGACGATTAATCCAGAATCTCGCCGTCCGTGCCAATGGTGACCACCTGCCAGGGGATCATCTTTCCGCTGCCTTGCAGCGCGGCTTTCACCGCGTGTTCAATTCCGCCGCAGCAGGGGACCTCCATCCGCACGACCGTAATGCTTTTGATCTCATTGTTTCGCAGAATCTCCGTGAGCTTTTCCGCATAGTCCGTCATGTCCAGCTTGGGGCAGCCGATCAGCGTAACATGGTTCTGAATAAAGCGCTCGTGAAAATCCGCGCGGGCATAGGCCGTGCAGTCCGCGGCAACGAGCAGACGCGCGCCGTTGAAATACGGGGCGTTGACCGGCACCAGTTTCATCTGCACCGGCCACTGGCTCAGCCGGGACGGCGCGGAGGAACAGGCGCAGGAATCATGCTTGGGCGCGGGAGTATCCGCGCGCTCGATGCGGCGGCTGTGCGTACCCGGACAACCGCAGGCGAGCGGTTTTGGCTCCGCCGCGGGGGTTGATTGCTCAGCCGCTTTTGCGGACGCAAGGTGCGCCTGCACCGCTTCCTGATCGTAAGCTGCCGCTTCGCGTTCCACAAACGAGATTGCCCCCGTCGGACAGGCGGGCAGACAGTTGCCAAGACCGTCGCAGTAGTCGTCCCGGATCAGCTTTGCCTTACCGTTGACCATGGTAATTGCCCCTTCGTGGCAGGCGTTGGCGCAGGCGCCGCAGCCGTTGCATTTCGCTTCGTCAATTTGAATCATCTTTCGAATCATATCGTTTCATCCTTTCGCGCGGTGACCGCGCATTCTGCCTGAAGAAATATCCTCTTGCTCATCCAGCGACAGCATACTATACTATTAATAACAAATACGTTGTTATTACAACGACGAGGAAAGAAAAATGCAGGCATCCTATGCGTTTTTGAAGAAAACATCCCTGTTTCGCGGAACGACGGAGGAGGAACTTCCCGTTCTGCTGGATTGCCTCGCGCCGAGCTATCGGGATTACGCGAAGAACGAGATCATCCTGCGGCAGGGTGAGGATGTTACCGCCGTCGGATTGGTGCTTTCGGGCAGGGTGCAGGTGATCGAGGAGGACTTTTGGGGAAACCGCAATATCCTGGCGGACGTTTGGCCGGGGGACCTTTTTGCGGAGTCGTATGCGTTTTTACCCGGAGAGTTTCTCCGCGTGAGCGTGCTTGCGAGCGAGCCGTGCCGGGTTATGCTGGTGGACAGCAAGCGCATGCTCGACATCTGTTCGAGTGCCTGCCGGTTCCACACGAGGCTGGTGCAGAACATACTTGCGGAAAGCGCGAGAAAGAATCTCGCGCTCACGCGAAAGCTGGAGCATATGAGCAAGCGCTCCACACGGGAAAAACTCCTCTCTTATCTTTCCGGGCAGTCGATTGCGGCGGGCAGCGAGGCGTTTGAGATTCCCTTTAACCGTCAGCAGCTTGCGGACTATCTCTGCGTGGATCGCAGCGCCATGAGCAACGAGCTTTGTAAAATGCGGGACGAAGGCTTGCTGACTTTTGACCGCAGCAGTTTTCATTTAAGGAGCGAAATTGAGCGGTAAGAATAATGAACCAGAAAAAAGACGCTCGCAGGATTCCTCCTCAAGCGTCTTTTCCGGCTGTATATCCAGCTTGAATTATTCCAGCCCCAGCTGCTCCCCCGCCGCTTGTTCGGCGGCTTTGCAGGCGCGATAGGCCTGCTCCAGATCGCTTCCGCAGCAGAGTACTCCGTGGTTCATCAGCAGGCAACCGTTCCGGTTTTCCAGCGCGCTGAGCGCAACCTTCGAAAGCTTCTTTGTGGAAGGCAGCGCGTGTCCCGCGCAGCGCATCTCGGCGCCGACCAGCTCCTTCATTTCGCCGGAGATACAGCAGAGCGTCTTACACGCGGCGGCAAACACACCGCAACGCTTCGCGTGGGTATGAATGCTCGCGCCCACGTCCGGACGCGCGGCGAACAGATCGCGATGCAGCCGCTTCTCGCTCGTCGGCTTGCGCTGACTGCCAAACTCCAGCGTCGCGAGATCGACCTTCACAATATCGTCCGGCGTGAGGTAATGGTAAGCCAGCCCGCTCGGCGTGCAGAGCATGGACGTCTCGTCCAGCCGCACGGCGATGTTGCCCCACGTGCCCTGCACAAGGCCTTCGTCCACAAGTCGAATCCCGCAGGCGACAATCGCCTCGCACAGTTCCTGCTCGCGCTTGGAACGCTCCGGCTGTTCGGCGGCCGGTTTCGGCTGCTTCGCTTCCGCGCGGACGGATTCTTCCTCCAGATTGATTTTCGAATACTTCTTTTGATAGATCGAGTGCATCAGCGCGGCGGAGAACAGCGGCACGCGCTTCGCTCCGCCGATCTGTTTTGCGAGGATATGCGTCATCGCCGCTTTTTCAAGCAGAATTGCGCCGGTCATCGCTTCGCTCGCCGCGCGCCCGGTCAGGAGCATGCCCTGATTGCGTACAAAGCAGCTGTTGCGGTTCTTCAGGCAGCGCGAAAGTTCGCTTTCCGAGAGCGACTTTGCTACGCGCGCGGTCAACCCCACGATCTGCGCCATATCGTCCAGTTCGGCGGTCAGATAGTTGCTGGTTTCCGCAATGCGCAGCGCGTAGGTTCCACAAAGCAACAGCAGCGCTTTCGCTTCCGGCTTGATGAAAAACGCACGGAGGAACGGCTCGTCCGCCTCTTCTATTCTGCATTCCTGCACGGTAAGATCGTTTGCGCTCGCACCGTACAGCCTGGCGTAATACGCCATGCCATCGTCCCCGCGCAGCGCCGCCTTAACCACGCCCATTCCGTCGTTTAGCAGTTGTTCATGCCGCAGCTGTGCGGCTATTTCCAGAAAGATTTGAATCGCTTCCGGTTTCGTCATTCTGTCATTCGTCCTTTTCTGCTTTGTTCGCGAGATATCCGCCTATTCGTTCACTTCTTCGGTAAAGCGATTGCCGTTCGCTTCCGTATACAGATCCGCCAGCGAGCGATAGAGTTTTTGATACTGCCCGAACAGAGTATCATAAATCGCTTTGTTTTCCAAGTTCGGCGAGAACGTTGCGCTCACGCGGACAAACTTCTTTGCCGCCGGGAAATCCGGCAGTTCGCCAAGACCGATGAGCGCGACAACCGCCGCGCCAACCGCGCCCGCGTTGCGCGGGTTTTCCACCACGCTGATCTTGCGCCCGGTTACGTCGGAAAGAATCTGCATCCATCCCTGATCCAGCGCGCCGCCACCTATAACGCGGACATCCGCGCAGGCGATGCCGTAATCCTTGCAGTAATTCTGCAGAATCCAGCGGATGTTGTAGGCAATTCCCTCGTAAACCGCGCGCATGAGGTGCTCGCGCGTATGCACCATGGAGATGTTAAACAGCGTGGCGCGCGTGGTCGTGCTCGAAACGGGGCAGCGCTCGCCCAGCATCCACGGTGTGCAGATCAGCCCGTCGCTGCCCGGCGGCACGGTGGCGATCACCTTGTCCATGTAGTTGAACACGCCGTTGCCGTATTGTTCCTTCTCGTGGCGGAAGAACTGGTCTCGAATCCACTCGATGTTCGCGCCCGCGCTCTCCGTAATCCCCGCGATGAGGTTCATGCCCGGGTCCGCGCTCTGAATCGCCGCCGCGCCGTGCCTGAACGCATCGCCCGTTTTCGTTGCCGCCGCAACCCATGCGGACGTGCCGAGGTAAACGTGAACGTCCCCGTCCTCCTGCTGTCCCGCACCGACCGCCGCGGCCTGTACGTCGTCGCAGCCGCCGAACACGGGCGTGCCTTCGAGCAAGCCCGTTTCATGCGCGGCCCCGGCGGTCAGACCGCCGATGTTATCCGTGCTCCTGACCAGCGGCGGGAGCTTCTTCATATCGATCCCCGCAAGCGGAAGGACGCTCATCCAGGTCTTCTTTTTTAGGTCGAAGCCGTAGCCGCTCGCGCCGGAAAGCTCGGTGACCATTTTGCCGGTGCAGCGGAATTTGAGGTAGCCGTTTACGTCCAGAATCCGGAAAGCGCTGTTATAAACGTCCGGCCGTTCTTCCTTGAGCCAGATGATCTTTGCGATGCAGTCCTTGCCCATAATCGGCGTTCCGGCGAGCAGCGTAAACACGCGTCTTCCGCCGACCTTCTTCATTATTCCCTGCGCCTGCTTTTCCGCGCGCCCGTCCACCCAGGTGATGTTCGGGTAGAGAACGGTTCCATCCTCCGAAACGGGGATAACGCCCTGCGCCTGCGTGGAAAATACCACGCCCGCAATGCTTTCCGGCGAAACATCGTTGTCCGAGAGCACCCGTCTGCTCGTCTCGCAAACGGCCTTCCAGTAGTCCGCAGGGTCCTGCTCGACCCAGGCGGGATGCGGGTAATACGTCGGGTACGGCGCGCTCGCCGTTGCGCGAATCGATCCGTCAAAGCGAACGAGCACCGCCTTGTCCGAGCTGGTGCCGATATCGTGAGCTAAGATATAGCGTTCCATTTTATCGCCTCCCAAACCGTTTATTTCAGAAAGGACAGGGTTTAGTTTTTGCCGGTATTGACCACATGCGAAAACACGTGTTCAAAACGGTTGAGTGCGTCGCTTATGACCTCGTCCGTATCCGCAAGCGACGTATACAGGCGGCTGCCCGCGAGCGTAACGATGCCGTTTGCCATATAGGCCGCGCCCATACGCTCCATGGAGTCCTTGCGGCGCGTCATCATATCCTTGTTCTTGAGCAGATTGATGGCGGACTTCGCAAAGCTCATGGACGAGAAGTCAAAGCTCATGGCGCCCGTGCATTCGAGGTGCACAATCGACCCCTGGTTGTAGGCAACGAACGGCAGACTGTACTTCGCGATCAGACCCTTGAGCCCGTCGGTGAGTTTGTCGCCCTGGCGGCCCGCAATTTCACAGGCGTTTGTGCGCTCAATTTCGCGAATCGCGGTGTATCCGGCAATCGACGAAAGCGGGTTTGCCGCCAGCGTTCCGCCGACGTACGCGCGGTGTTTGCCGGTCGCAACGCCCGCCGCCATGAGCGAGGCGTATTCCTTTTTGCCACCGACGCCGCCCGCCGCCGGATAGCCGCCCGCGACGATTTTGCCAAAGACCGTAAGGTCCGGCACGACGTTGAAGTATCCCTGCGCGCCGGAAAGACCGACGCGGAACCCGGTAACCACCTCGTCGAAGATGAACAGCGCGCCGTATTTATCGCAGAGCATGCGCACGTTCGCGTTATAGTCCTGCGCGACGGGGCGCGTGCCGCTCTCGGGACCGACGGGTTCTACGATGACCGCCGCCGTGCCGCCTTTGAGGCGGTTAAGCCGGAGCATCGCTTCGAGCATGTTCAGATCGTTTGGACGCACCTCGTCCGTAAGCGCGTAGCTCGAACCCGGAATCCCGTGGGACTCCAGCAGCGCGCGGCTGCCGGGAATCTTGAGCCCGTAGACCATTTGATCCGACCAGCCGTGGTACGCGCCGCCGATCTTGATGATGCGCTTGTGCCCCGTGGCGATGCGCGCAATACGAAGCGACGCCATCACGGCCTCCGTGCCGCTGCCGAGCATGCGGAACATCTCGACGGCGGGCATATGCCGGTGAATCTCCCTGGCGATGAGCAGTTCCGCCTCATGCAGGAGCCCGGTTACGGGGCCGCACTCGTTGATGAGCTTCTGCGCGGCCTTGCGAACCGTCTCGTTGTTGCTGCCGAGAATGGTCGGCCCGCCCGCCTGCAGAAAATCGATGTAGCGGTTGCCGTCCGCGTCAAACAGATAGGCTCCCTCCGCCTTGTCCACGCAGATGGGAAACGGCTTGTTGAACGCGAGGTTGTGCTGCACGCCGCCGGGGATATACTCCTTGGCTTCCTCAAAAACCGCCCGCGAACGGGCGCACTGTTCCTCGAAATAGCGCATAACATCGTTGCTGTAGTATTCTTCTGTTACTTCGTGGATGGGCGCGCCGGTGAGCGCCTTGAGCTGGTCGTTGATGATCTTCGGGTCGTCCCAGCGGCTGATTCCGCAGTTGTTCATAAGAAAATTCTCCTTTATCGATCGATCGGGTTTCCCCATTTTTTGATTAATTCTTGTCAGGCAGCTTTGGTTTATTCGCTCGCCTTTGCATAAAGGCGGCACTTCAGCAGGCAGTCCAGCATGGTATGCATGTCGCTTCGCATCTTCTCCGCCTCAAACGGAAGGCCGTAGGCGAGCAGGTGATTGACCTGCCCGTAGTAGAGCCCCATCGTCATCTGCGCGAGCAGCTCCGGCGAAACGCTTGCGTCCGGCGTAAACTTGCCAAATTCGATTTCATAATTCCGCGCGATCAGCCGCTCTATCTCGCCGACCCGCCCGCTCTCGCCGCCGAGGATCGTTGCGTTTGTGAGCCGCGCCATCACGCGCGGATAGTTCGCCGTATCGTCAATGAGCTTGTCGAGCAGCGCCGTGATCAAATTCAGTCCGGTCTTATGCGACTGCTCGCCAAATTCAATCAGTTCGCCAATTTCTGCAACGGCCAGCGCCTGCTGCAGCTCGCCCGCGTCCGCAAAGTGGTTAAATACCGTCGTGCGGCAAACGCCCGCCGCGTCGGCGATGTCGTCAAACGGAATCCCGCCGACGCCGTGTTTTTCGTAGAGCCCTTTCGCCGCGTGCAGAATTGCGCGCTGGGTCTTTGTTCGCTTTTTTTCGCTCATTCCGTTTTCTCCTGCAGTTTCGCCTCTTCCTTTGCCTGGCGGCGCTTTGCAATGGCATTTGTGTTGATGCTGTTCTTGTATACGACGAGCCGCCAGAAGAGGAACTCCGTCGTCAGGTTCACCAGCATGGTGCCAAACAGAACGATGTATTCGTTCCAGCCCGCGTTTGTCAGCGCCGTGCCCCAGAGCGTGGAGAGCGGGGTAAAGACGCAGTAATACCCGGCGACCATGAGCATGGCTTTCGGCACGTTTGCTGCGCTCTGGAAGGTAAAGGCGCGGTTGAGCGTAAAGTTCCAGAGCACGCTGAGCACCAGCGCAATCAGGTAACACGGCCAATACGGCCACCGGACGATCTCGTTGAGCAGGGTGAAGGCCAGTGTTTGGATGAGTCCCGCCGAAGCCGAAAACAGCACGTACTTGACCACGCGCCGGATTTCCTCTTTTTTCTCCTTTTGCATAGGGGTTCACGCTCCTTTGCCTTTTTTGTTTTGTGAAATTGTGTATTTAAATATGGACTTTAGTACAGAAAAAAGTTATCACGTTTTCCCGGTACAGTCAATAGACTTTTCGTCCAATTTTCGCGTTTTTCCAGGCTTTTTTTAGGTGCTGAATCGAGTAACCGCTTTGCGGGATACTCTTTCGAACCGTCAACCGTTGGTTGAATCGCAGGATACGTCTTTTTTGCAAAATTAACGTAAGGTTGATTGTTATTTGAGACAATATCTGATAGGATATCCGTTAGTGTGTTAACCGCTTCATACACTCAACGGGAGGAACCAACCATTGCAGACCGAATTCAATCTGGATCAATATCTTTCGGAGGGCGTGGAGACCATTATCAAGGACGCGCTTGCCGCAAGTTTGAAGAACCCGAAGGAGACAGCCTTTCTGCTCTCCTACGCGCTCAGCGCCAAAAAGGCGGAGAACGCGCGTGCCCGTTTTGCCAAAGAAGGACGGCACATTCCGTCCTTCCTGATCGCCAGCATCACGAACCGCTGCAACCTGCACTGCGCGGGCTGCTATGCGCGCGCGAATCACATTTGCCACGACGGCGAGCAGGATGCGCTGTTGACCGACGACGAGTGGAACCGGATCTTTTCGCAGGCGGAGCAGATTGGCGTTTCGTTCATTCTCCTCGCGGGCGGCGAACCGATGCTCCGGCGCGGGGTTGTCGAACGCGCGGCAGGGCATCGTGACCTGCTTTTTCCTGTGTTTACAAACGGAACGCTGCTCAGCGACGGCATGCTTCGCCTGCTGGACGAGCACCGCAACCTCGTGCCCATCGTGAGCATTGAGGGCAATCCGGAGCAGACGGATGCGCGGCGCGGAGCAGGCACGTACGAAGCGCTCACGCGTCATATGGAGCAAATGCGCGACCAGGGCATTCTCTTTGGCGCTTCCGTTACGCTGACAACGGAGAATTTCTCCGTGGTCACCGGTGACACGTTCCTGAAGGACCTCCGCTCCCTTGGCGCAAAGGTCGTCTTTTTCGTCGATTACGTCCCCGCGGATGCGGGCACGGAGGCACTCGCCCCCGGCGAGCGTGAGCGGGAAGCACTCGCCGCACGGCTGGATCATCTCCGCGCCAAGCAGGACGGCACGATCTACGTCTCCTTTCCGGGGGATGAACAGTATTCCGGCGGTTGCCTCGCGGCGGGACGCGGCTTTTTCCATATCAACCCCACCGGCGGCGCGGAGCCCTGCCCGTTCTCGCCGGTTTCGGACACAAGCCTGCGCCAGGTCTCGCTGCTGGAAGCGCTTGACTCGCCGCTGTTTCAGCGGCTCCGCGCGAGCGATTTCATGAAAGAGCAGCACACCGGCGCCTGCGCGTTGTTCGGCAAGGACGATGAACTGGCCGCTCTTTGCGGCACGCAAGCCTAGCGAAATATATCCGGAATATTGGAGAATCCATGCGAATTCCTTTGACCGACCGTCTCCTGCCGAACTATACCCGCGCGGAGGAGATCTTCCATATGGTGTCCCACATCGCGGGCGGCGTATTTGCGTTTGTCGCGCTGCTGTTCTGCGTCATTAAAGCGTCGCTCGGCGGTGATTTCGCCGCGATTGCCGCGTCCGTCGTCTACGGCGTAACCATGATCGTGCTCTACTGCATGTCCAGCATCTATCACGGGCTGAAGCCTTCCCTCGGCAAAAAAGTATTACAGGTACTCGACCACTGCTCGATTTATTTCATGATCGCGGGAACCTACACACCGATTTTGCTCGTCGCCCTGCGCCCGCTCAATCCCGTGCTCGCGTGGGCCGTATTTGGCGCGGAATGGGCGCTGACCGTGCTGGCGGTGACGTTGACGGCCATCGACCTCAAGCAGTACCGCGTGTTTTCAATGTTCTGCTACCTCTTTATGGGTTGGGCGGTCGCGTTTTTCGCGCCGTACGCCATCCGCGCCATGTCGGCAGCCGGGTTCTGGCTGCTGCTTTCCGGCGGACTGGCCTATACCACCGGCGCGGTTCTCTATGGCATCGGCTCAAAACGCCGCTGGTTCCATGGCATGTTCCACGTCTTCGTGCTCGCGGGCAGCATCCTTCAGTTTTTAGCGATCTTTCTATACGTTCTATAAAAACGGGCGGTATATCATAATTTTCCACAATCTTCCTGTACGTTTTGTAGGCTTGCCGTCAATCGTTCCAGTCCGGGAGCCGCGCTTTAAAGGAAAACGAAGCATAACCTTCTCTTTTTCTCGTAATGGCTTGAACAACCTTAATGTACAAGTTTTGAAGCGGTTATGCTTCTTCTTTTTTAACCTGCCTCAATCCAGAGCGTAGAGCCTTTTCTCGATTGCAACTTTCGATTGAGGTAAGCCGAATAATCGCGACTATATTGTAAAAAGGAGAACAAATTCCCGATTTGCGATTTCCGGCCGGACGGCGACGAGAGCAGAAAAGCAGGATCGTCGATTGAAGAAGGAGAGAAAGCGCATGAAATCCCGCGGGTTGTCATGGAAAACGAATACGCAGCTCTTTTTGCGGTTTCTGCTGGACTCCGCGCTACGCATTTTGAAACGGGGATTGATTACGGCGGGAATTCTCGCAACGCTCGCTCTGGTTTACTGGTCCCACCGGCCGTTTAACGAGAAGATTTTTACATGCGGTTTGGTGTTCGTTTCCGCCGCGCTCTATTTGATCTACTGCGGCTACCGGGGATTGCCGGGTTTCGCCGAGTACAGGCGGCGGGCGGCAGTTCGTACAAAACGACAGGATCTGCTGTCGGAACTGGCCAGACTGGACCGAAATGCTTGCGTTCGGGTGGAAGCCGCGAAGCGGCTGACCGACCAAACCCTGCTGGAAACAATCGCGCGTAATGATGAAAATGTTGAAGTCCGGTCGGCGGCGGCGGGCGGACTCGCCTCGCGGGATCTTCTGCTTAATGTTGTAATCGCTTCGAAAAATTTGCAGATGTGGCGGTATTGCTTTCCCTATCTGCTCCGGGCGCTCCCGGCGGACGAGACGTTTGCTCAGAACCTGCGCGCCGCGGTTTACGGTTCGGAATTTGCGGAGGAGTTGCTCCGGCAGCCGGTCTGTAAATTCTGCGGCGGATGGGTTGAACGCGAAACAAGAGAGCAACTGCAGTGGCCGGAAGAAGACTTGTATCAACCGGATAGCAAGCGCAAAGAGGAACCGGAATTGGTTCGGTATCAGGTCTATTGCTGCAGAAAATGCGGCGGGGAATCCACGGTCGGTTTTTCGGTGCCGTTTGCTTCCTTTTTGCCGAAGCAGACGGTATGATTGCGATTGTGGGAGAACCCTCGCGGGCGGATTGCATTGGTGGAAAAACGGAACTCTATTTCGAAAGGCGACGAACAGAATGAAACCGAAAGGACTGTCCATAAAAACGCGGATCGGGCTGCGAACGTGGCATATCGGCAGAACCGCGCTGCTGGTCCTGCCAATCGCGCTGATGCAGGCCATCGTAATCGCGGTTGTATACCTTATTGTGCGTTCAGATTTGCTGCGTATAGCAAAAACGATGCTCGTCCTGATCGATCTGTGGTTCGGCGAGTCGCTCGTATACGGAGTTTGGTTTGTGCTGCAGGAGAAGTTCATGGACTATCAGGCGTTTCGGCAGAAAGTCGCGCGGGAAACGAAGCGCGCGCGCTTGCATCAGGAACTGCTGACGAACGATCCGGACGAGGAAGTCCGCCTGGCGGCGGTCGAAAAGGTTTATGAAATAAACCGTCTGAACGATATCGCGCTGAACGACGAAAATTGGCGCGTACGCGCGGCGGCGGCGGCTGGCATTCATCATCCAGGCGACGCGGAGGCGCTTCTTCGCGCGTCCGGCGATCCGGACGTGAGAATGCTTGCTATGTTGAAGATTTGCGATGTCGCGGTTTTACGGGAATATGCGCTGAATGATCCGGATTACAGAGTCCGCGCAGCCGCGGCCGGAAAAATCGAATCTCCCGAAATCCTGCTGGAGATCATCGACGGTGAGCAAAGCGAGAGTGTTTGGCGGGTTTGCCTGCCAAAGCTGATCCGGAAAAGCAAGGTGGACGGAATCATTCCGGAAAACGTCCGAACGGCGATTCGAAACGCGAAATACGTGGAAAAGATGTTAAACCTAAAGGTTTGCCCCGATTGCGGCGCGGAAGTCTTTATGCATGAAGAATGCAGGGATGTTGACATCGACAACATCAGCGAATACGACGATGATCCGATACTGGTCGAGCATTATCACTTCTATAAATGTAGTGGTTGCAGGAGGGAAGAAGAGTGGCGCCGCTGGCTAGAACCATTTGACCGGGGCTTCGCGGTTCCGCTTGCTTCCTTTCTGGACGAGGCGGACAAAAAGGCTGAGGATCATGAAAATTAGCCAAACGTTTTCGAAGCCCGTTTTGAATGTTCGACGGATGGCAGCAGAATGATCCATCATTCGTTTAGCCGGAAGGTCGCTCGTCCGGCTTGCGCAGGATGAAACAGAAAGGCGGAAACAAAGTGAAACCCAGCGGATTATCCCGAAAGACGGATCTCCGGTTCCGGACGAATTATTTCTTGAGAAAGGTGCTTCGTGTTTGCGGCATCGCTTTATTTACTGCGGCTTTTTTAGCCTTGATATGGGTCATAATCCGATCCGGTATTTCGCTTGCCGGGAAGATCGAACTCGGAATTTTAACCGCGCTGCCCATGATTATCGTTCCAGGCGCTTTTCTAATGGAAGAAGCGGAATTCACCTTTGACGTATTTCGCGAGGAAGCGGTCAAGCGCACTTCCGATGCGGTTCTATTGGAAGAAATTGCGTTGCTGGATAACGATCCGGTTGTCCGATGGAACGCCGCCTCGCAGGTGCGAGATGCGGAACTGGCGGAGAAGCTGATTCGCTCATCGAAAGACGCGTTGGTTTGCTGCAATTGCCTACCGGTGCTGATTCGCGCGAATGTAGTGGACGGAAGGCTTTCCGGCCGGATTGGAACCCTGATCAACGCTTCAGCCTGCGCGAATACGTTCCGGGAAAGACCTCTTTGCCAAGATTGTTATAACTTGGTTACACAACGGGAAGCCAGAGTACAGAGATACCTCTACTGTTCGACGGATACCGTGGTCTGCGATGAAGATGACGTTTTTATCGAATATATCTGTACGCATTGCGGGCGTGTGTCCGAGGAGGACTTTTCCATTACGCTGGATTCCCTTTTGCCAGACGATTCTCAAATATAAATTGAATACGGAGGGGCGATCCACCCCTCCGTATTGAAATCCGATTATTTTCGATCCGCAAATCCGGTTTCCGGCGCCCAGACGCAATTGCCCGTCATTTCATAATGGCAATTGCAGCAGTCGTCTCCGTCTCCCAGCGTTTTTGTACGGGAAAACCCATTGGAGAGACGGTTTGCAAAGAGGTAATCCATGCGACAGATGCCCGGCAGCAGGCCGGCAACTCCAAATTGAGCGGACAGCTTCTGGAACGGACAGGTCAGGATATCGATTTCAAACGCCTCTTCGGACAGCTTTCGGTAGGCGATTCTCCAGTCGAGCGGGTGCAATTGATTCTGCTCCTGCCTGCTCAGGTGCAGCGCGGCTTTCTTTTGAAAGGAGCGGTAATAGGACCTTCCAATCGCTTTGGAAAGCCAGCGGGGGACGTTTGCGACCATCCGGTCGTTCATCATCCAGATACAGCGGTCAATCTCGGCCGGAGCCAGCTCCAGATCGCGAAACGCGCGGTACCAGGCGACATAGGCCGGGACGAAACGGTAGTTCAGGGAGAAGATGCTTTTGCCGATATCCGGAACCTGAGGCGCTACCTCTTTAAAATAGCGCAGCGAAAGCGAGCGGAACGTTTTCCAAAAAGCTTTGCCGTATTGCCGAATCAGAGTCCGGCGGCTTTGCAGCATGGTGTACCTGAAAATGACAGATGAACGAAGCATAGGGAAGGATACCGTTCCTTTCGTAAAATAGTTGATGATGCGAAAAATCAAAAAAAAAGGCTGGATTTACAGCTCTGGATATTATTATACAGGAGTCACGGCAAAAAAAGAAGGGGGGAATTGTTCACCAATACCCGTGAGATGATGTCCAGACCGACGCGATTTCGAGTGAACTTAACCGCTTCGGCCAATCGATTTTCCGTTGCAGGAGCAATCAAATCGTGTATAATAATAGAAATTAGGCGGCGGATTTACGATTAAAGCCGGTTGCACCGTATGAAAAACGGTATTCCAAGGGATGCGATACAATCGCAGGAGAAGCGCGCGGGCTTTTTTGCGCACAATCCATCCATGATTGCATTCGAAAAATTGCGGGGGAGCGGCGATATGGATTGGAATGAACTAAGGATTGTCTGGACGGAGGAAGCGCCCGTCTATCAGCAGCTGGCCAACTATTTCAGCGCGCGGATTTCCTCTGCGGAGCTGAAGGAAGGGGACGCGCTGCCAACGGAGACCGCGCTGTGCAAGACGCTTGGCATCAGCCGCTCGACGGTGCGCCAGGCATTCCAGATGCTGGAGGACGAAGGCGTAATCATTCGAAAAAAACGGGTTGGAACGCGCGTCTGCAAGCCGAAACTGAAGCGAAACATCAATAATCTCTATAATTTCACGACCGAAATGCATGCGCTTGGTCTCGCGCCAAGTTCGCGGCTGATTTCGTTTTCCACCGTTCACCCGCCGGTAAAGATTGCGGAGCTTCTGAACCTTTCTTCCGGCGACACCACGTTTCGAATCGAGCGGCTGCGCCTGGCGGACGGCGAACCGCTGCTGCTGGAGACAGCGTATATTCCAACATATATCTGCCCGGCGCTGGCGAAGGAACAGCTCAACGATTCGCTCTATGAAACGATTCGGGAGTGCTCCGGTTCTTCGCCGATGGAAGCAACGGAGATATATGAGGCGGTCATGCTGAACAAGCGTGACGCGGAGCTTATGAAACTGCGCGCGGGCGAGCCGGGGTTCCGTGTTCAGCGTATTTCGAAAAACACGGCGGGCGAAATCTTTGAATACTGTGTTGAGCTAGCGCGCGGGGATCGGAACAAGTTTCAAATCGTACTGAAGAATTCCGGCATCCAGTATTCGCGCGTTCTATGAAAAGCGCCAAAATCGCGCTGGATTTTTGCTTTTCTTCGTGCTACAATAAAACTTGATCGATTCCTTGAAGGAAGCGCCGGGCATATCGGGAACTCGCATTCTTTGGTTCGAGGATCCAATCCCAGACGGCTGCCGAATTCAAGCCAAAGAGGGAATACCAAATTTAAAAGTTTCTTACGCCGTTATGTAGTAGCATACGGCTAATTGTGGTTTTGGAGGATGGTAATTCCAGCGTCAAATAGCGCTTTAGGCCGAACTTCATACCATACATAATCGGAAAAACGCCGAATGAGACATGGAAATTCACAATTCTGCCACCTCAATTTTACTTATTTCGTATGTTATGGAAGAATAGTCACAAAAAAGAGCGGAATAGTGGTTGATTCTATCGCAAATAGAAAGTATAATAGCATCGAAGACTAGGAAAGGAGAAAACAGTACAATGCTGAAGATCAACGTTACGAATCTCAGACGATTCTTTGAAGTCGTCAATGCCTGCGAAAGCTCAGTGCAGCTTATCGTTGCAGAGCGCGAACCGGAAGAACTCCGCGGAAACGGTTTTGTGCAGAACCTGCTGCTCGGCACGCAGAACGGAGTAACCAAGCTCTCAATTACGACCAGTTCCGACAAGGACACGGTCAAGCTGATTCGCTTCATGATGGAAGACGGAATCGCCAACGACGAAGCTACGGGCTCTGCGCTCGTTTCCGTCGCCTGACAGGACCCGATCATCAACAAGGTTCGTTCCTGAGGCGGAGGAATTCCACCGACGGGCGAATCCGGGTCCTGGGCCGGAAAACAATTGAATAGCACAGAGTCCGCGAGAGTTCGCGGACCTTTTTATATTCGCAGATGATTCTGCCATTTGGCAGGAAAGGATAAAACAAGGACTCCATACGAAATGTACGGAGTCCTTACTGATTATAGATCGCCTGGATGCAGACTTTACTTAAACAGAGCGAGCAGTACGCCGGCTGCAACGGCGGAACCGATAACGCCGGCCACATTGGGGCCCATGGCGTGCATCAGCAGGTAGTTGGTGGGCTTTGCTTTTTGCCCTTCAACATGCGAAACGCGCGCCGCCATAGGCACGGCGGAGACGCCCGCAGAACCGATCAACGGGTTGATCTTTCCGCCAGAGAGCACATACATGAGCTTGCCGATCAGCAGACCACCGACCGTGCTGAAGGTGAAAGCGAACAGACCCAGGCCGATGATCATCAGCGTACGCGGCTGCAGAAATGTTTCCGCGGATGCGGTTGCACCGACCGTTACGCCGAGGAAGATGGTTACGATATTGATCAGGGCGTTTCGCGACGTATCGGAGAGACGCTCGACAACGCCGGATTCCCGGAAAAGGTTTCCGAGCATCAGCATACCAATGAGCGGAGCAACCGAGGGGAGAAGCAGGATACAAAGCATCGAAACGACGATTGGGAAGCAAACGCGCTCGATTTTCGAGACGTGGCGGAGCTGCACCATCTCGGTTTCGCGTTCTTTTTTTGTCGTCAGCGCGCGCATGATCGGCGGCTGAATAATCGGGATCAGCGCCATGTAGGAATACGCGGCAATTGCGATTGCGGGCAGCAGATCCGGCGCAAGCCGCGTCGTAAGATAGATGGCGGTCGGGCCGTCCGCTCCACCGATGATGCCGATCGAAGCGGCTTCGCCGGGCGTAAAGCCAAGCAGGTTTGCGACGATGAACGCGATGGCGATGCCGAACTGCGCGCCCGCGCCCATGAACAGGCTACTGGGTCTGGCGATCAACGGCCCGAAATCCGTCATTGCGCCAATACCGAGGAAGATCAGCGAAGGATAAATGCCGAGTTTGACGCCCTGATAGAGGTAATACAGCAAACCGCCGGGCGAGGACTGGTCAATGGGTTTATCCATCAGTCCGGTAATTGGCAGATTCGCAAGCAGAATGCCAAAAGCAATTGGGAGCAGCAAGAGCGGCTCAAACTGGCGAACGATCGCTAAATAAATCAGAACGCAGGCAACCAGCAGCATGACACCATGCTGCCAGGTGAAAGAGGTGAATCCAGAAGACTGGATTAATACGTCAAGAGCATGACCAAACATGGGACCTCCTAATTGATGTGCGCCGTTAATTGCAAAAGTTGCGATCAAAACGCGGTTGTGCAGAGAAATGGTTCAATCGATTTCGTGATAAAAATCGGTTAGTGCTGGGAGCGCAGCCGGCGTTTTTTCTTTTGCACATTTTCGGCTATGGCAAAAATCTGCGATAAGAACTCGATGAATAAATAGAGTCCCAGCAGAACCAGAAACACAACTGCCATTAGGAATAAGGCGACGAGTAAGCTGTCGATTACTGACATATG
This sequence comes from Eubacteriales bacterium, assembly GCA_021373115.1. GTDB lineage: Bacteria > Bacillota > Clostridia > Christensenellales > CAG-138 > UBA7703. Next base: position 53,898 of record JAJFTI010000035.1, read on the forward strand.
AGTTTTTTCCTTCCTTCCGTTATTTAAAACTGAAAACTATAAAAAAAGGAGACTCCGATAAGAAGCTCCCGATTTGGTCCCTCAACTTGAAAGTCGATGATAACGGAGTAATCCGGTTCTTCCCTGATAAAGCTTCCGCAAACGCTGTCGAGCAAAAAACCAAACAATTCGTTTAGCCTGAATTCAACAAAAATTCACTAGGAGAATCCTAGCCTGTTTCGGCGTTTTTGTCAATCAAAATAACGACGAACCGGTCGATTTGTGTATGATTGTATATTTTTAAGGATATCCCGGTTCTTTATAATGGGACTTATCCATAGCGGCGCGAGCGCCGGCGCCGCCGTGAATGGAGAACGCAAGAAGGTTGGAGATGGTTGTCGTCAGCTTGCGCCGATACCTTTCATCCTAGTTTTTGCCGAAAAGCAGTCGAAACGAAATTGAGAACTTACGAAAGAAAGTGATAATGATTACATAAGCAAATTCGATCCTTGACAACCCGGAGTGCCCTTTCTAGAATGGAGAAAAACGGACAATCGATTCCATTCGAAACGGAGCGGAAGAATATGAGCGAACCCATTCGCATTGGCGTCGTCGGGACGAACTTCGTGAGCGATTGGATCTGTGAGGCGGCGGCTTTCACGGAAAACTGCGAAATTGCCGCGGTCTGTTCGCGGGACGAGGAACGCGGCGCGGCCTTTGCGAAAAAACACGGGATAGCCGCATACTTCTATGAGGAGGAAGCATTCCTATCCAGCCCCGATTTGGACGCCGTCTATCTTGCGAGCCCAAACGTTGCACATTACCGGCAGACCCTGCTTGCGCTGGGGTATGGCAAGCACGTGCTCTGCGAAAAACCGCTCGCCCTGAACGCCGCGCAGGCGGAACGGATGATGGAAGCCGCGCGGGATCGCGGCCGGGTTCTGCTGGAAGCGATTCGCCCGGTTTACGACCCGTTCCTCGCAGTTGTGAAAGAAAATCTGCCGAAAGTCGGGCGGATTCGGCGCGCGACATTTGAATTCTGCCAATACTCCTCCCGCTACGATCGGCTGAAAGCGGGCGAACGGCCAAACGTGTTTGAAGCATATCTGGGCAACGCCGCGCTGATGGATCTTGCGGTGTACTGTCTGCATGTATGCGTCGCACTGTTCGGCATGCCGATTTCGCTGCGCGCGGGCGCAACCTTTCTCGAAAACGGTACCGAGGCGGCGGGAACAATCCTGCTTGATTATGGCGATCAGCAAACAACCGTCTCCTACTCCAAGGTGACGGATTCGATCTACCCAAGTATCATTCAGGGCGAGGAAGGCACGATTGCGTTCGATACGTTGAATCAGCCAAGCTATATACGCCTGCACCGCCGCGACAAGCAAGTTGAGGAACTGCCGTTTTCGCCGGCGCAGAACAATATGGTATACGAGTTGAACGTGTTTGCGGATAAAATCCGCACCGGCGCGTTTACCACGCGATTTGACGAACAGAGCCTGCGGGTGCTGCGCTTGCTGGACACGGTGCGAAAGCAGACCGGAATCGACTTTGGCGCCGGGGAAGAACTATAACGTTTTTTTCGGGATTTACGCTCTTCGGAGCGTTTTTTTCTTTTTGGTATTGACTTTTGGGAAAATAGGTAATATATTACATAGCTGAAAAGGTAATGCATTACATATTTGCGGAGGGATTGCTGTGGAGCAGATTCAAAACGCACTGGAAGGGATGGAGGATCGAACATTTGTGTTCGGTTCGCTGTTCGTTGCGGCAAACCGACTGGAAACGCTGCTGGACCGCGCGTTTGCACCGTATGGAATCACGAGCAAGCAATGGCTGCTGCTGATCACAATACAGTCGCTGTTTCGCGAGCCGCCAACGATCACGCAGGCTGCGTCAGCGATGGGAACCTCGCATCAAAACGTGAAACAGGTTGCACGGAACCTCGAGCGAAGCGGTTTCCTAAAGCTGGAAAAGGACGCCCGGGACGCGAGGACGACCCGGCTGATCCCGACCGAAGCATGCCACGCATTCGCAGAAGATACCAGGCAGGCGGGCGAGCAGTTTATGCGGGAGGCGTTTGACGGCGTGTCCGACGACGAAGCGCACGGCGCGCGGAACACACTGCTGACCCTCTGGCAAAACACGCTGAAGATGTAACGAACAAAAAACCGCGCCTGTCGCGGTGAAAAGAAGGAGAAAGAGAAATGAATACTTTGGTTTTATACGCATCGCAATACGGGTTCACCGCGGACTGCGCGCTGCAATTGAAAGGCCAGCTGGACGGGAAAGCTACGCTTGTGGATCTTGTGAAAGAGAGTGCGCCGGATCTTGCAGGGTATGATACGGTCATCATTGGCGGCTCCATCTACATGGGCAAGGTGCAGGAGCAGGTTTCGGCCTTTTGCATGGCAAAGCAGACGGAGATGCTGAGCAGGAAACTCGGATTGTTCCTTTGCTGCGGCCTGCCGAAGAATCTGGAACAGAGCCTTGCCGCGTCGTTTCCGGAAGCGCTTCGAAAAAGCGCAAAAGCCGTTGGCTGTTTCGGCGGCGAGCTTCGGACAGACCGCATGAAGCCTATGCACAAGCTCATTGCCAAGATGATGCAAAAGGCTGGCGCGAAGGATGGAATTGAGCCGCCGAGGGCGAACCCGCAGGCGATTACGGAATTTGCGCGGGCGATGAAAGCGGCGTGATTGCCTGAAAAACGAAATGAACATGAAAAAGCCGTTCGCTGGAACCGAACGGTTTTTTGCACAATTAGCGCAGTTTTTTAATCCGTAACCGGCACCGCTGCTACACGGCTGCGCGGCATGCGTTCCGCCCCGGAGAACCGCCCGCAGGGCGGGCAGATTTAAAAAGCGGTAACGGCGCGGAAAATCCTTTGGAAAGCCTTGTTCCCGAACGGAATATTCATCCGGAAAAAGCGCTTTCGCGTGAACGGAGAATCTGGCGAATGGCCCAGACCGCACCGTCGCAGTTGTTCGGCGGCGCTACGAGATCCGCGCGCGCGCGAACGTTCTCCAGCGCGTTTTCCATGGCGATGGAAAGTCCAACCTGCTCGAACATTGCGATATCCGCCATGCCGTCTCCAACCGCGGCTGTTTCTGCGGGTGAAATCCCGAGATATTCGCACAGCGCGAGAAGGCCGCTGCCTTTTTCCACGCCTTTCTGATTGACTTCGAGACCGTCATGAATCGAAACGACGAGATCAACCGGGAAACGCTCGCAAAACGAGCGGAGCTTCGGCAGATCGGCGGTATCCCGAAATGAGATATAGAGCTTTTCGATGTCGCTTTTACGTTCGTCCAACAGGTCGCCTACGCTCTCGACCGGAACGCGCCCCTTTACGAGCGAAGGATGATGCAGGAACTCCGCCGTATAAAGCTCGCTGTGCTCCCAGCAATCGCGGTTGACATAGGAGATGTCGTCCGCGTATACCTCGGTCATGACGGGGTACTTTCGTGCTTCGCGCTCCACGGCGCGAGCGATTGCCAGCGGCAGGAGCTTCTCGTAAAAACGTGTGTTCGTTTGCGTATCCAGACCCGTTGCGCCGTTGCTGACCACGAAGTACCGAATCCACGGCAGCGACTCGCGAAAGGCGATCAGTTCACCCATGCTGCGGCCGGTCACAATGGCAACTTCAACGTCTGCATCGCGCAGGTTTTGCAGGGATTGTACGACAGAAGGTGAGAGGGAAAGGTCGCTGCGCACCAGGGTACCATCTACGTCCAGCGCGGCTAGTTTGATGTTCGGCATTCGTTAATCCTTTGCGGCAGGGTATTCGTTACAGAGCAGGCGATAGGCGGGTTCGTCCTCCTCAATGGTGGAAAAACGCCCGAGCGGTTCGTAGAACCGGTTATCGTGGACGTCGTCGTTGCACATGCTGACCTCGCCGAGCAGCACGGGGCCGGAACCCGTTTCCACGTTAAAGTCGTGATACAGGGAAGGCTGAATCGAAATACTCTCGCCGGGCGTCAGCCGAATTCGCGTTCCGGCGGGAACGGTGAAGGATCGCCCGTCGCAACGCAGCAGGACGTCGCTCCGGTCGAAACGTTCGTCCGGCGTGGAGTTGTAAACCTGAATGTATACGTTTCCGCCGCCGCGGTTGATGATATCCTCCATCTTGTTCCAGTGGAAATGCATTGGAGAATACTGCCCCTCTTCCAGATAAAGCAGCTTTTCCGCATACGGCTTGGGATAGAGCTCATGCCTGGAAAAATTCCCGTTTCGGATGGTTACGAGCGAAAACCCCATACGCGAGAAATCACCCGCGCCATAATCGGTTACATCCCAGCCGAGCATGTTGTCGCGAATTTCGTCGAACTCGCGGTTCTTTTGCCGCCATTCTTCCGGCGTCCAACCGCAGAACGGCGGAAGCGCAAAACCGTGTTTCGCGGCAAATGCCTCCATACGGCGGATGGCGGAATTGATTTCGGAGCGCTTCATTTGGGACGATAACCTCCTTGCCAGGATACGGAGCCGTAAGGATACGGCTGATATGCGGCTCATTCGCGAAGGGTACGTTCCGCGTTCGCGCGCATCCATCATAGCGCATAGGGGTGAAATTTGCAATCGCGGGAATTCGTTCAAAAGCAACGGTTCCTGTTCGGGATTGTTTATTCCCTGGACGAGCGGGCGGATCGCGTTCCATTCACGAAATCGTTGCAACCGTTTTACGCACTGCTATAATAGAAATCAGCCGGGTTTCATAGGAATCAAATATCCGGCAACAGAAAGAATGCTAAAGAATGCTCGGGAGATCGAAAATGAATCAGCGCTGCCTCGCCATATTGGAGCTGCTTAACCGGGAAGATTCGCTGGATGTTCATGATCTCGCGGGGGAACTCGAAGTCTCCGCGGTAACCGTGCGCAAGGATCTCGCAATTCTGGAAAACAAGGGACTGCTGCGCCGTCAGCACGGCTGCGCCACGCGCGTATCCCCAAACGACGCAGGATATCGCATGATGTTCGATTATGAGGTCAAGCGGCGGATTGCCCGGCGCGCGGCGGACATGGTGCAAAACGGCGAAGCGGTGATGATTGAATCCGGCTCAACCTGCGCATTGCTGGCCGAGGTGCTGGTACGAATGAAAAGGGATGTGAAGATTATAACAAACTCTGCGTTTCTAGCGGGGTATGTACGCGCCATCCCCGGCGCGCGCGTAGTGCTGCTTGGCGGGTCCTACGACCCGGACGCGCAGGTGATGAGCGGGCCGCTCGTCGGAAAATGCGCCGAGGAATTTTATGTGGATAAATTCTTTATCGGCACGGATGGTTACGAACCGAACCAGGGCTTTTCTAACGTGGATATGCTCCGTGCGGAGGCGGTTCGCGCCATGGCCCGGCGTGCGGACAAGCGAATTATTCTGGCCGACGCGAGCAAGTTCAACAAGCGCGGCGTTGTGCAGCTGATGCCCGTTTCTCAAGTGACGCACGTCATTACCAACGAAATTCCCGAGAACTGCCGGCTCGCGCTCGCGCAAAGCGGAGTGGAGATCGTGATGTCCTGATCTTGCTCGGAAGAACCAAATCCGCATCCGGAGCCGAACAAGCCGTATAACGCCGGGAGAGTCTTTTTCCTATATAGTAAACCACCGATTTTCCGGTGGTTTTACCACAGGGATTCCTGTCGGGTTTTTCTGGCGGAACGCGAAGAACACGCTGACAGGAAATACGATAAAAATTTAAAAATGGAATGCGCAATAAAACATCCCCGTTGTGCTATACTCATTTTCGAAGGGCAAAAATCGAAGAGGAGCTCGCGCCATGATTTACTTTTTTTCCGGTACAGGCAACTCAAGGTGGATTGCCGAAGAACTTGCGCGCCTTACGGGCGAACAGGCACTGAGCATTCCCGATCTGGTGAAGGATGGTCCGACCGCCGTCTATGCAGGCGCGGGTTCCAGCATTGGAATCGTTTTTCCGGTCTATGCCTGGGGAGCGCCTCTGCTGGTTGAGCAATTCTGCAAGGCAATCTCCGTTTCCGAAGGGGCCTATGTATATGCCGTTTGTACCTGCGGGGATGAAGCGGGGTTTGCCATGCGGCGGCTGAAGCGGTTTTACCCGCTGCAGGCCGCGTGGTCGTTTACCATGCCGAACAACTACATCGTTGGGTTCGACGTGGATGCTGCGTCACTGGAGCAAAAAAAGATTGATGCCGCACGCGAGCGGCTCGGCCGCGTTTCGGCCGGCATTCTTGCCCGGAAAACGGAATTCGACGTGCATACGGGGCCTGCCGCCTGGCTGAAGACCGCCGTTATACGGCCGATGTTCAATACGTTTGCCAGACGAACCAAACCGTTTTATGCAACAAGCGACTGTAACGGCTGCGGCATCTGCGAGCGCGGCTGCCCAACCGAAACAATCGTTATGCGGCAGGGGAGACCTGCTTGGGTCAACCGGAACTGCGCGCAGTGCATGGCCTGTATCAACCGCTGTCCGAAGAAAGCGATTCAATATGGAACGGGCACCTTGCACCGAGGACGGTACTATTTTGGCAACAATAAAACGAATAACGGTTAAAAAACAGCGATCATTCGGCTAGATTCCGCTATTGTTCTCCGGCTCGCAGAGACCCGGAACGGACGGATAACACGCCGCCGGTGTTCGGGAAAAGCCGAAACAATGCGCCTGCGTAATTTGAAACGCCGCGTGCGTTTCGGAATTCGAATCCTAAAAATGATCGTTGCGACAGGCGTCCGTTTTTCTTGCGTGTGCATAATGGACGCGATATAATGAATGGAAAAAGCATAAAGTTACAGAAGCATATCATCGGGGCAAAACGGACAAGGAGAACAGAATGGAAGAGAAGCGCGGTACCGCGAACGATTGGCAGGCACTGATCTCGAAACTCGGCGGTGTTTTTTCCGCTCATGTTGTGTTCTCGGAGACGCAGGAGCCAACGGAAATTCATGTGTTGGCCAGCAACCGGCGAAACGTAAAATCCATTGTTCGGGATGTACAATCTGCGATTGCCGCCCGCTATAATGTGGATGTGGATTACCATATTATCAGCGTTGCGCAGGTTTCGCCCGGCATGCTCGCAAGCGCGAATTACCGGCTGAACTATTCCGGTATCCATATGCATACGAACGGGAAAGAAGTGGAGGTTTCCGTTTCGCTTGCGCGGGACGCGGAACAGTACCTAGGAACGGCAATCGGAAGCGCGGCTCCTTTTTCGAGGATGCGCTGCATTGCGCAGGCCACGCTTGACGCGGTGAAAGCCTGTACCGGGGGGACGGCCGTATTCGAGCTGGCAAGCACGGAGACGATCCATTCCAACGGGCGCGCAATCGTTGTTTCGCAGGTGTTCTGCCTGCCGGAGATGACGCCTCTTGTCGGGTGTGTCTTTACGGATCCGGATCCGGATGCGGCAGTTGCCCAAAGCATATTGGATGCGATTAATCGGAAACTATCTCTCTATTCGCAGGAAGACTAAGAAAACGAGCGGATCATACGGAGACGTGAAAATAGAAAATCCGGGTGTTTTTTGAAAACTTAACAGGTCCGGTAAGAGCGAAGCGGATATAGCCTGTTCGAAATAGCGGAGAACAGAGCCTTGAAGAAGGAGGCTATATCCAAATGAAGAAGGTTCTCATGGCACTTGCATCCCTGGCTGCTCTTGTTCTTGCCAGCGGCGCGTATTTCTACGTCAGATAAGACCGGTAGAAAACAAAGGACACAGAATCTCCTTAGCCGGATCTGTTAAGCTTTACCGCGAGACGGTAGTATGAGGGCACGATAGAATCATGAAGAAACAGCAACAATATACCACGTTTGTCAGCCTGTGTGGCATTGCGGTTTTCGGGGCTGGGTTATACCAGTCCGCCGCCCTGTTTGCAGACCCTCAATCGCTTTGGAACACAATTTTATATTGTGTTGTCATGGTTGCGTTACTGTCGCTTTGCCACATGCTTCCGATCTACATCACGGCGGACAAGACGATGGAGATCAGTTTTGTTCCCGTTGTCGCATGCATTGTTACAAAGGGAGTGGCGCTCTCGATAGTTTTGTATGTGATTTCTTCCATGCTCGTCTTTTTGCACGATCCGCAAAAACGAAAGTATTACTCGCCCTGGCTTCGTTCGCCGCTGAAGGAACTCTTCAATGTTTCCAATGTGCTGGTTGCAAACTGGATCGGCGGATCCGTCTACAATTTGATTGCGGTTGATGCGAACGGTTCCGTATTCTCCTGGCATGTTGTTATTGGCGCGGTCGCGTTTTCGTTTATCGCGATTTTCGGGAATCTCGTTTTCTTCATTCTCTATTATAAATTAGGGGACGAGGGGCGCTTCTTCGCTCTGCTGCGGGACAACATTGGCGGGATTATTCCGAATATTCTTGCGACGGTTCCGCTGGGACTCATGATTGGCTATCTGCTGATGCAGGAAAACGCATATCTCTGGATTATCCTCTTTATGGGCCCGCTTCTGCTGGCACGATATTCGTTTAAAGTGTATCTGGACAGCCACATGATTTTGCTGCGCACCGTAGCTTCGCTGGTCGAAGCAATCGAAGCGAAGGATCCCTATACGCACGGGCATTCGCAGCGCGTCGCCTACATCAGCACGGAAATCTGCAAAGCGATGAAATGCTCCCGTTCGTTTACCGATCAGGTCAAGATGGCCGCGCTGCTGCATGATACGGGGAAAATCGGCGTGGAGGACGCGGTGCTGCGAAAACCGGGTCCGCTCACCACGGAGGAATACGACATTATCAAGCAGCATCCCGTCGTCGGCCGGAGGATCATCGAAAGCATCAACCTATCCAACGTGGTAAACGACGCGGTGCTTTACCATCATCATCGCTATGACGCGGCGGGCTACCCGGAAGAGGGACCGGCGCCGGGTGAGCTGCCTCTTTCGGCTGCGATCCTTGCGGTGGCGGATACATACGATGCGATAATTTCCGACCGTCCGTATCGCGCGGGGCTGACAAAGGAGCGGGCAAGGGAGATCCTGCTGGAGGTATCCGGCTCGCAGCTGAATCCGGAGGTCGTGAAAACGTTTCTTGCCATTGAACCGAACCTGCGCCCGGAGGACGCGGATAAATTCCTCTTATATACCGTATGATCCTGCTGTTGTCCGCAATTCTGGGATTGGCGCTTGGCTTGCTCGCCGGCGGATCGCTCGCGCGGGTACGCTCGTATCCGCTCAAGGGGCTGCTGCTGCCAATTCTGGCGCTGCTGATCAAGGCGGGCGCCGCCTATTTGCTGAAACCGCAGTTTGGCGCAATGCTCGTCTGCGTTTTGCAGTACGCGCTGATTTTTCTGTTTTTGTCGCTGAATTACAAACGGCCGGTCTGGCCCGTTTTTGCTTTTTTGGGTTCGCTCGGTAATTTTCTTGTGATCCTGCTCAACGGCGGCTGCATGCCTGTTTCCGCCGCGCTGATTGGGTCGGGGTCGGCGCGCCTGGAACTGCTTGCACAAAACAGGATTTATGCGTATTGCCTGGCCGGCGAACAGACAAAACTTCCCTTCTTCGGGGACATTCTGCGTCTTGGCCCCGCCGGCGTTCCGTTTGGTTTTGCGAGCGCAGGGGACGTGCTCCTTTGTGTTGGAGTGCTGATTCTGTTTATACAGCTTGTAACCTATCTGCCGGACAAACCGCAAACAGCCGAATGAGCGAGCCCGCGGAATATACGACTTCTGCCGCATATGGACTGTTTACTGAGTTTTGTGCATAAATGGGCTTAAATTTTTGTCGAAAAGATGATGTTTTTCGATTTTTGGTTGAAATTACAATATTATTGTGTAGAATGTAGAAAGTGACTTCATTTTTCGTGTGTTGTTTCATCCGGTGAATCAAGAGCGCGTGAAGGCGCGAATGGTTCCGCAGAACCCTGCGGGAGCGGGCCTGAAACGGTGACGCGGGGCGGGAAACCTTACTAAACGATGCTTTGCGATCGATAGGTGAATAGAATTGCCGAGGGTGCACGACGAGACAATGATTGTGCGTAGCGAGGACCTCCACACTGCGTACGGTGCATATAAGCTGCGAACAGCGCAGAATTATATCTACATACTGGCGATTATCGCCAGTGTGTTCAGTGTTTTGCTCATCATATGCGACCTCAATTTTGCGAATAACCAATCTTCACGCCTTGTGGTGGCGCTCATTCGCTATGCGTATGCGATTCTTCTGATTTTTGTCAGCGGCTGGCTGACGCGAATTAAGTCGTTTTCGATTTATACGATTGTCGTTTCGCTTCTGGAGCTCGTCAGCGTTGCCATCAGCTTGTATGTTCTAACGCAATATGCCTCTCCGAATTTCATGATTCAGTCGATGGGACTGGTTGCAACGGTTCTCGTGATCTATCTTGTTCCGAACCGGATGCCGTATCAACTGGCGCTGTCCCTCGTTTCGGCGCTGGGGTTTTATGCGTTTACTTGTTTTTATATCAGCAATGTAACCATGAACGAAATGCTCGCCTCGGTGGTCTATACGCTGATCGCAATCATACTTTGCACGGTATCCGTTTATAATAGTGAGAAAAATCAGCTCCGGGAGTATATTGCAAAGAACCGCCTGGAGCAAATGAGCTCGACGGATTTTTTAACGAATACCGCCAACCGTTTCCGCCTTGAAGAGGAGGCGGACCGCTGGATGAACTTTTGCCGCAGGCAGAAACTGCCGCTTTGTCTGGTGTTTGTGGATGTTGACAACCTAAAGCAGATCAACGACTCGTTTGGTCATGCGGCTGGTGATACGGTGCTTGTTACTCTGTCCGCCCTCATGCAGAAACAGCTTCGGAATTCCGATACGATTTCCCGCTGGGGCGGTGATGAGTTCGTCCTCCTGCTTCCGAATGTATCGCTGGAAAACGCGATCGCGCTGCTGGAGCGCCTCAAGACGCTCGTGCTGAAAACGGATTTTGGCGTAGGAATCGCGGTAACCTGCAGCTTCGGCGTTGTGGAGATGGGTGAATCGAGCAGCTTTCAATCCTTGCTTCACGAAGCGGACGCGCTCATGTATTCCGGAAAACGCGACGGCAAGGACACGATTCGCTATACCGGCCCGGAAGAATAAAACAAGCCGTTCCGACGGAAGATACCGCTGCTGTAAGGCGGAAGGAACAAGCAAAAAAAACGGAGGACAGGCAGTCCTCCGTTTTGCTGTTTTGCGTTTCTCGCCCGAACGGACTAAGACTGCGATCTGCCCTCCTGCTCCAGATATACGGCGAACCGGCAGGCGGTATCGCCAAGGAGCGCACATTCGACAACTTCCGCATGAAGCGGGCGCTCAAGCAGATGTTCATATTGCCGGCGGCAGCGGCTGACGCAGCGCTCGCACCAGACAATGGAAATGGAAGGCGTCCCGGTGAGCAGCGAGGCGCGCACGTAGGGGTCATGGCAGGTGTAATAGCGTTTTTTCTCGAGTGTACCGGCTTCGATATAGCGCGCGGGTAGGTAGGGCGGCTGCGTAATGTAGAGCGTGTTACCCCTCCGGACGGCGGACAGCCTCTCCTGGCAAAGCACAATACGATCGACATACGCTTTTGGAAAGAACAGTTCGCACCATTTTGATCCGGAGCGCTGGAACGCGCGGCATTTCAGCTCCTCCAACTTCGCGCTTGCAAGCAGGTATTCGTCCATCGAGCTTGCGGCCCGATAGAGGTCGCGCTCAGTGCCATATTGAATGGGGATGAGTCCTTCATGATGCTCGTCAAGCGCGCGGCGTACGTCCGCCTCCGGCATATGGAGGAGCAGATAGCGGATCAGACGCGCGGTATAGCGGGGCAGGTGCGCGGGATCCGTGCCAAGCGGCGGCTGCGGGATTTCCTTCTCCAACCGCCGGGCGAATACGTTTCCGGAAATCCCGGCAACACGCTCGAGAAAATCGTCCATGTCCTGCGATCCGTCCACGACCGCGCTCATATAAAGTTCCAGATCGACGCGATTGGTGGTTTCGTAATAAAACAGGATACTCAGCATCCGGTCTATCGAGTTTTTGTTCCGCTGGATCAGCCGCTTCAAATAAGCGCGCAGGTCGCGCTCGGAGGCGCTGTCCGGCGTGACGCCGCGTTTTTCGAGCCAGCGTTCCAGCGAGGCGACATTTGAGCAATCCCGGTCCACATCTTCGGTGGAGAGGCCAAAGCCAAGGAGCCTATTTCGAAAAACGGATAAATCCACGCGCACACTCCTTTTCTTTCAGTGTATTGCCGATGCATTCGAAAACCGAAGCACGGATTGCATCATTCGCAGAATACACCAAACGGATGGAGCGATGAATCCGGAAAGTTGCAACCGAATACCGTTATTTTGCCGCGCCGTCGAGATGGATGGCAAACCGGCAAACCGGGTCTCCTTTGAGTACGGATTCCAGCAACGTTACGCGCAGTTCTCGGCCAAGCAGGACCTCAAACGGGTATTTCACAAATCCGCCGCTGCAATAACACCAGTTTGAAGAAACAACCGGTTCGCCCCGCAGGATCGCTTCGCGAACAAACGGGCAGTGGCAGGCATAATATCGCTTTAAAACGGGATCGCTCTGTGCCAGATACCGATCCGGATCATATGGGATCTTGGTGGTATAGAGCGTGTCGCCCTCCCGTACGGCCGACTGAATCTCGGGATTTGCGGCAACAAAATCGACGACGCGCTGGGTGATGTTCTGTTCGTACCAAACCGTATTGGTATCGCAGTGCTGCTGGAGCTCGGCTACCTGCCGCCGGTGATACTCGGCGAGATACGCGTCGATGGAGGATGCCTGCCGGTAAAACTGCGCTTCTTTCTCGAATGCCGAAGCGGGAATTTCGTGATGATTTCCAGATAATACGCGGCGCATCGTCTCGTCGGGAAGACCGGCTTCCAGCCGGTCCATCAGCGATTTGGTGAATTCCGGAAAATCGGCAGGCTCCGAACCCAGCGGAGGATGCATCAAAGAACCGAGCAGGCAAGCGCTGGTTTCGCAATCCACCAGATCGGAAAGCCGCTTTCGGATGCTTTCAAAAACGCCATCGCCGCCGAGGAGCGACGTGAAGTAGATATAGATATCGTTCCGCCCGGTCAGATAAAAATATCGCGCAAGGGAAAGCAGCGTTTCCAGATCGTTTTGTCCGTTGCGCATCAGATGGCGAACGTATTGCCGCACGGGATCGACGTTGGTCAATTCCAGCGAAGATGGAAGTCCGTTCAGCCACTGCTCCAGCGCGGCAACGGAACCGACCGCCCGGTCGGCGGAATCGCTCGAAAAGCCGCGTTTGGCATAATGCTCGCGAAGGATGGATTCGTTCATCGCTTTTCCTCCTGATGTGGAATCGGGGTTGTGGAAACAGAGTACATGTTTGGATTATAATCAAACCCGCTGCTTTGCTCAACTCATTTTTACCCGGCGGCAGGAATCGCCCGCACACTTCTATCATGAACCCAATAGGGCGGATTTTGGAAAAAACGGTGAACATCGGCGTTGCTTGAAACAGAGTTGAACAAATATTGCTAAACTGTGCTTGTCCGGTGGAAAACAGGATGCATTTTCATTATTTAAGAAGATGCTGCGGCGGGTTCATAATGAAGCCGCAAATCTGTCGATAGATTGTCGGTTTTTCGTAATAACCTAGTAACATTGACGGCGTAAGATAAGAGCATTGAAAGGCAGGCGGGTTTCTATATGAAACGAGTTTATATTATAACGGGTGTTGGCGGGCACCTCGGCAACACGGTTGCGCGAGAGCTGCTCGCCGCGGGTGAAACCGTGCGCGGGTTCGCGCTCCCGAGCGAGGACATCACGATGCTGTATGGCGATGCGGTGTCCATTGTCCGCGGTGACGTAAGGGACAAGTCCTCCCTCGAACCGCTGTTTTTCGGTCTGACGCCGGAAGACGAAGTTTTTGTGATTCACTGCGCGGGGATCGTGTCCGTTGCGTCGAAGTTTGACCAGCGGGTGGTGGATGTCAATGTTCGCGGCACGGAAAATGTCGTTAACCTTTGCAAGGAGCACGGGGTCAAGAAGCTGGTCTATATCAGCTCCGTCCATGCGCTGCCGGAACTGCCGCATGGCGACGTAATGCACGAGATTGACGGTTTCCAGGAGGATGCCGTGATTGGCCTCTATGCAAAGACGAAGGCCGCCGCGACACAGATTGTGCTCGACGCGGTAAAGGAGGGGCTGGACGCAACCGTCATTCAGCCTTCCGGCATCATTGGCCCGAACGATTACGGCCACGGACACCTGACGCAGATGATAATTAATTACCTCAACGGCAGCCTGACCGCCTGCGTGGAAGGCGGCTATGATTTCGTGGATGTGCGTGACGTTGCGGACGGCGTGATCGCCGCAACCGAGAAGGGGAAAAAGGGCGAGTGCTATATTCTTTCGAACCGTTATATTCCCGTTCGCGAATTACTCAATACGCTGGCCCGCGTAACCGGCGGGCGGAAGATAACAACCGTCCTGCCACTCTGGTTTGCCAGAATGACCGCGCCGATTGCGGAGCTTTACTACAAGATCCGGCATGAATCTCCATTATTTACGCGGTATACGCTCTATACCCTCACGAGCAATGCGCGCTTCACCAACGAGAAGGCAAAACGCGACCTTGGCTACCACCCGCGCGACATTGGCACAACCATCAAGGATACCGTTTCGTTTCTCACGCGCGAGCGCAAGAATCTGTTTGTCAAGCGCCGCGTCATAAAGCGGCTCCCGTAATGGGCTGATTTTAATTCAGAAGGAGAAGGCCTCGATCCGATTGCTCGGATCGAGGCCTTTTTGCGCGATCAGCGCTTCATATAGATCACATAGGGGTGGCTCATATGATAGCCGAGCTTTTCCGCAAGCGAGACGGAGCGCAGATCGAACGCGTCCCAACTGGGATATAAACCGCGATCAAGAGCTTCTAGGATCAGCCGCGCGCCGCAAACGGTGGCGAGCCCGCGCTCCCGGTACTCCGGCTTGGTATCGATTTCAATTTCGATACCGCCGCTGTAAACGGTATAGCTGCTTGCGCCGGAAACAAGCGCGCCTTTGTGAAGAACGGCGACGCCGAATCCGCGCTTCAGGAAATCGTCGAAGCCCTGAAAGCAGGAACAGAAATCGCGCGACCAGCTTTCGGCAAGCGACTGCTCGCAGACGGACGCGTCGAAAAGTTTCAGTTCGTATTCCGCTCCAAGCGCGTTCACATATCGCTCGAGAAGCTCGCGGCGGAATACGGCCGGTTCTTTTTGAATGGCATAGCGCAGGCGTTTCGTTACGCGATCGCCCCAAACGCGCTCGATGGTCTCGCTCCAGGCGTCGTTCTGCGGAACAATCTCCTCCGAGGCGGCTTGTGACGCGAGCGCTTCATTTGGCTGGCCGCCAAAAAAGCACAGGTCGCCGATCACAAGCTGTGCGGAAACAGGCGCCGCTTCCTCGTCCACGAGGGCATAGCCCATGTGTCCCTGCAATACGGACCAGATCATCGTTTCTTCCCAGCCGCAGAAGAGAGGCGCAATTTTCTCAAGTAAGGTCATGAAAAAGATTCGCTTTCGTGTTAACTCAGTGCCGGTGAAAAGGCGCAAGCGTTATTTCATCGACCGGATGATGCGCGCGGATTCCGCATAGATCCGCTCCGGATCGTCGCCAATGAAGAATTCCCCGCGCTCGTAAAGAACCCTGCCCGCGATCATGGTCAGGCATACGTTCTGCTTGCTGCCGCTGTACACAATATTTTTCTCAATATTGTTGAGCGGCTGCATATTGGGCTGATTCAGATCGATTAGGATCAGATCCGCCTGCTTGCCCGGCGCAAGGCAGTCGCAGTCGCGAAAGCCGCAGGCATACGCGCCGTTGCGGCAGGCCATGCGCAGTACCTCGTTTGCGTCCACGGCGCCCGCGCCATGACGGTATTTCTGCAGGCCGGTAACGAGAAACATTTCCCGAAACATATCCAGGCAATTATTGCTCGCTGCCCCGTCCGTTCCAATGGCAACGGGGATTCCGCGTTCCAGAAATTCATAGACCGGCGCAATGCCGCTGGCCAGTTTGAGATTGGAAGCGGGACAGGTGACCGCGGTCATGCCGCGCGCCTGCATGATCTCCATTTCGTGTTCGGAAACATGAACGCAGTGATAGCCGCCGCCGCCGAAATCGAATAGTCCAAGCGAATCGAGATATTCAATGGTCCGCATGCCGCTGTGCGCAACGCAGCTATCCACTTCCGCCTGCGTTTCGTTAAGGTGCGTATAGAACGGCTGCTTGAGCGAATGCGCCAAATCGGAAAGGTCTCGCAGAAGCGGATAGGAAGTTGTGTACTCCGCGTGAAATCCCAACTGATAGGAAATCAGCGGATGCAGGGCGGAGTAACGCGCGTATTCGTCCGCCGTTTCCGCGGCGGTTCCGCCAAAATCGTTGGCGCAGCCGACGAGCGCGGTGCGAAAACCGGTGTCAATGGCGGCACTGGCTATGCTTTCGCGCGAGAAATACATATCGAACATCAGCGTAATGCCGCTTGTGAGATACTCCAGAATGGCAAGTTTGGTGAGCACATATACGCTCTCCGGCGTGAGCTGCGCTTCTTTTGGAAACACTTGCTCGGTCAGCCAGCGCTGCAGGGGAAGATCGTCCGCCAGCGAACGCAAAAAAGTCATTCCGCTGTGCGTGTGGGCGTTTTTAAATCCCGGAAGCAGCAGGTTGCCGCCGCAGTCGATCTCCCGGTCAAAGGGCGAAAACTGCGCGCAATCCGATTGCATGGCCAGAATGGTGCTGCCGTCCACGACCAGTTCTCCGATAGAGAGCGGCGTCTTGTCGTCCAGCGGCAGGATGCGCGCGTTAAAAAATCTAATTTTCATAGGTGTATTGTAGCACAGTGCCCGCTCGTGAATCCAGTGTGAAAGATACCCAATCCTGCTGTTCGAATGGAAAGATGCGTGCTATAATAATGAAAACAACGAGAACACAGCAAGTCAAACAAGCATGCCCTCGCTTAACGAACCTAGTGCATCCGAACCTATCCGTGCAAATCGAAAAAGAGACTGGTGAAAAGAGAATATGAAGGACGAGATAGCAGAGCATTTTCGGCAAACGAGTATTCCCGCGCCAAAAATGGAAACAAACGACGGTTATGCGGAGCAGCTTCAGCAACTGAAGGGGATTCTCAATCACGCAAAACGTATCGTTTTTCTGGGCGGCGCGGGCGTTTCCACCGAGAGCGGGATTCCCGATTTTCGCTCGAGCGACGGAGTCTATTCCGCCATGAAGCAATACGGCCATGCGCCGGAGGTGCTGCTTAGCCATACGTTCTTTCTGGCGCATACGGCGGAGTTTTTCGAATACTACCGCGCGCATTTGCTGCATCCCAAAGCGCAGCCGAACGACGCGCACCGGGCGCTGGCCCGCCTGGAGTCGGAAGGGAAGCTCGCCGCCGTTGTAACGCAGAACATCGACGGTTTGCACCAGAAGGCGGGCAGCAAAAATGTGCTGGAGTTGCATGGCAGCGTACACCGGAACCGCTGCATGAACTGCGGAAGAACCTATACGCTTGACGAAGTGATCAAAAAGGAAGGCGTTCCGCATTGTTATTGCGGCGGGATCATCAAGCCGGAGGTTGTGCTGTATGAAGAGCCGCTGGATGAACGGGTCTGGCGGGAAGCGATGCTGCAGATTCACCGCGCGGATACGCTGATTGTCGGTGGAACGTCGTTGCTGGTCTACCCCGCGGCGGGGCTGGTGGACTATTTTCAGGGAAAAAACCTTGTTGTGATTAATATTGGGAAAACGAGCCGGGATGTTTGCGCGAATCTGGCAATTGCCGCGCCGATCGGCCGCGTGTTTCGGGACTCCGTTTTAAGCGCGAAAAGCGCGTGACGGCGAATAGGATTGAAACCAAACAATGCAGACAGGCAGCCGCCCTCGGGCGGCTGTTTTTCGGGGAACGCCGCGCAAGTCTGCTTGCCGGGAACCGGCAGACTAGGGCGGCGGGGGCTCGCTTCACGATCCGTTCACACTTTGTTTGATTGTCCAGGCACGGCGGCGCATGTTAAAATACATTGATATCATAGGCTTGGTGCGTCCGGATGACGCAATGAAGGCGGTTTAATCATGGGCTTGTTTGACACCTCCGATATTGGGATCGATCTTGGTACGTCCTCAACGCTGGTTTACGTGAAGGGAAAGGGCATTGTGCTCAAAGAACCTTCCGTGGTCGCGGTGGAACGGGTGACGGGGCGCATTGTCGCAATTGGCGAAGAAGCGCGCAAAATGATGGGCCGTGCACCGGCAAACATTCTGGTCATACGCCCGCTGCGGGACGGAGTAATCTCCAACTTCGACGTAACGGCTCGCATGCTGCGCTATTTTTTTCAAAAAGTGGTTGGAACGCGGCTGCTCTACCGCCCGCGGGCGGTCGTTTGCGTACCTTCCGGCGTTACGGAAGCGGAGAAACGATGCGTAATCGAGGCTTCGGACGAAGCCGGCGCGCGCTATACCTACCTCATTGAGGAACCCATTGCGGCGGCGATCGGCGCCGGAATTGATATTAACGAGCAAAAGGGCCATATGGTGCTTGATATCGGCGGCGGAACGACGGATATCGCCGTGATCGCGTATGGCGCAACCGTGATTTCCGATTCCATTAAAATGGCGGGGGATAAGTTTGACGACGCGCTTCGCCGCTATCTGAAACGCAAGCATAATATTTATATTGGCGAGCGCAATGCGGAGGACATCAAGATCGCTTACGGGCGCGCGCACATGGAAAAGGAACAGCGTATTATTGAAGTGCGCGGGCGGAATGTAACCACCGGGCTTCCGGAAGCGGTCCCCATTGGCACGAATGAAATGGTGGACGCGCTGAACGAACCGCTTGCCGCGATTATGGAACGCGTACGCGGATTGTTTGAGCGGACCCCGCCGGAACTGGCGACGGATATTACCGAAACGGGCATTGTCGTAACAGGCGGCGGCGCGCTGCTTGCCGGATTCGACCGCTATGTTACGGAGCGGACGAATGTGCCCTGCCGAATTGCGGAAGACCCGATTTCCTGCGTTGCGCTTGGAACCGGGCGCGTGCTGGAAGATTTTCAAAAGTACAACGCGGCCATTTACGACTACCGCCGCGGGGAATACTACGACGGCTGAGCCTGCGCGGCGCGCGGGTTCGTTATCCGATCATTCAAGAATTGTTCAAGACAGCGTCATGATTCATTGCTATAATCTGCGTGAAACATGATTTGGATGTATGGCGGCGGAATGGTTCCGCTTGCCGAAAGGAGTCTAGACGTGCCGACAGAACATCACTATACGCGGCAAACGACGAATGGCAAACCCGCAAGCGGGAATACCGGACGGAGCGATTCTGCATATAGCGCACGCCCGCAGGGCAATTTTGCGCACAGCCATTCTAATCCAAAAACATATTCCGGCGAACGGGATTCTGCGCAGCGGACGGGGCATTCACAAAAGCCGCAGCCAGCGCAGCATCGTTCCAGCGCGTCGGCGCATCAGCCGCAGGGCTCCCCATACGGCGGTAAACAAAGACCGCAGTACGTTCAAGGCGGCTCCGGCGCAAAATCGTATACCGCGCAGGACACATACGGATATCGAACGCAGCAGGGATCCAGCGCGGGATATCAATCTTCCCATTCCAAGAGCGCGGGATATCAAACCGGAAAAAAGAAGCCTTTCACCTGGAAACGCTTCTGGAAATCGATCCGGAAAAAAATGTTCGTCGTCAGCGACCGGAAGGATACCGCTGAATCGCTTTATTCAAAGCCGAGCCGTCCCGCAGGCGGAAAACCTTTCGGGAAACGGGCGAAAAAGACGGCTCTGTCCGTTTTACGCGCCATGGCGCGCGGGATCTATCTTGGCGTTCGCGGTGTCTATCAATATTTAATGAAACTTCCGCCGCGCAGGCTGCTCCTGGCAAGCGGCGCTTTCGGGCTCGTTCTGGTTACGGTTGTTATTCTGGCAATCGCGCTGCCGGGCAAACAGGAAAACACGGATTCGCAGCAGCAGCTGGCGGCATTTGCCACGGAGGAAACGCAAACGGCGGCATTCGACAGCGGCACGGTGGATCCTTATGCAAACAACGAAACCGCTCCGGAAACGCAGGCGGCCGTTGCGGACGGAACGGAGCAAACCGCCGAACAAACCGCAGAGCAGACTGCAGCCGAAGCGGGCGCGGTCACGTTTACCGATGAACTGCGCGAAGGGGACGACAGCGAGCTGATCACAAACATACAAACCCGGCTGATGGATCTGGGGTACATGGATTCCGACGAACCAACCCAGCATTTCGGGCCGCTGACGCAGAGCGCACTCATGGCGTTTCAGCGGCATAACGGTTTGGACGACGACGGAATCTGCGGGCAAACGACCTATGATATGCTGCTGAAAGAGGACGCCAAGGTCTACGTTATGCAGCTTGGCGATTCCGGGCCGGATGTGGAAGGCATTCAGCAGCGCCTCTACGAACTTGGCTATCTGGATAACAAGGCCAATATTCAAGGCACCTTTGGCGAAAAGACCGAGTCCGCCGTTAAGGTGTTTCAAAAGAAAAACGATCTGACCGCGGACGGGAAGGTCGGCGATCATACGCTCGAAATGCTCTATGGCGAGGATGTGGTCAGCAACGCCTACCGTCTGGGCGATAAAAACCAGGTGATCGAGGATTGTCAGAACGCCCTGAAAAAGATGGGGTATGTCACGTTTAAACCGGATGGCGAAATGGGCAAGGCCACGGTATCCGCAATCAAGGCGTTCCAGCAGGCAAACGGTTTAACACGGGACGGCTGCCTGGGCCCGGTAACGCGCGACATGATCCTCTCCGGCGAAGCGCAGGAGATGGTGATGCAGCTTGGCGACTACGGCACTACGGTGAAAAACGCGCAGGCGCGGCTCGTAAAGCTCAATTACCTGGCCAGCGCGAATGCGACCGGATACTACGGCGAAATCACCCAGGACGCGGTGAAAGCCTTCCAGAAACGGAGCGGGCTGACGCAGGACGGCAAGATCGGCGCGGTAACCCTGACCATGCTGAATTCCTCCAGCGCGAAAAAGGCGGCGACACCGCCGTCCACTTCAAAGGAAACGAAGAGCAGCAGCTCTTCCTCCTCGGGGAGTTCTTCGAGCTCCGGCTCTTCGGGCAGCGTGGCGGATGTTTCCGACAAGAGCGGCGTTGAAAAGCTCGTTGCGCTCGCCGAGAGCAAGATTGGATGCAAGTATGTGCGCGGCGCGAAAGGATCGAACAGCTTCGACTGTTCCGGCTTCGTTTACTGGTGCCTGAAGAATTCCGGCGTCAGCACAAGCTACATGACGTCGATCGCCTGGCGCTCAACTTCGCGTTTCCAGCGCATGACAAGTATGGGTTCGCTCCAGCGCGGGGATATCCTGGTGTTCTCCGGAAGCTCGGATTCCGACGGCCACGTTGGCATCTACATCGGCGGCGGAAAGATGATCGACGCGAGCTCTTCCGAGGGGCAGGTGCGTCAATCCTCCTCCGTTCTCAACTCCGGCGGGTATTGGTCCACGCACTTCATCTGCGCTTACCGCGTGTTTTAGCGGAGGGGAGAATCGCAGAGAAATCGCACGGTTGTTGCGCGGGTTTGATCAAACGTATCATTCCCGCGCTTTCACGTTATCATGCAAAAGGGATGGGGGGGAATACAGGATGCGGCGCATCACGGCTTTCACCGCGGCGCTGATCTGCCTGATCGGCATACTATGCTACCCTGCGCGCGCGTTTGCACGGGACGAGCTGAAGAACGACGACCCGGACAAGTATTATATCCTGCTGGATTTGCGCAATCAGATCGTAACGGTGTTTGAGCGGGACGCCGAAGGCGAGTACACTAAAGTCGTCCGGCGGTTCCTCTGCGCTTCCGGTCGGACGGATGTGGACGAAGCGGATCCCGAAGACGAGGCCACCCCGACGCCGCGCGGCATCTGGAAGATCGGCGGCCGGGAGCGCTTCGGCAAGTTTGCAAATTTCAGCGGCGAATATGCGCGTTACTGGGTGCAGATCGTCGGGAGCATCTACTTTCATTCCCTCCTGTACAGCCGCCGTTCGGTTGGCTCCCTGAAGAAAACCCCTTATTACGATATGGGTTCCAAGGTATCCCATGGCTGTGTACGGCTGTATGTGGAGGATGCAAAGTGGCTCTATTACTACGCTTGCCCGGGTACGACGGTTGAGATAACGGCGGATGAGCCAAGCGACCGGGAAATGCGCAAAGCGCTCAAATCGAAACTTTCATTTTCCGAATATAACGCATTCCAACAGACGATAACCGATGAACGGGAAGAGCTCCCGAACCGGCATGCCTGGGTTACGGTTACGGGTGCGCGGATGCGAAAAGGCAGCGGCAGTTCGTTTGATTCCGTTGCGCGGCTCAGCGTGGGCGACGAACTGGAAGTGCTCATTGAAAGCGAAGTTTGGGTGAAGGTTCGCTTTGAAAAGCGGGAAGGGTATGTTCTTCGCGGCTACATCTCCTACGAAAAAAACGCAATGGATACCAAACCGGATGCGGATATCCTCATCACGACCGAGTGGCTCCTGAACGCGCCGGACAAAGACGCGGAGCGCATCTGCAAGATGCCGGCCCGCGTCTCCGTTCGTATACTGGAAGCGACGCAGGACGGCTGGACGAAACTGCAATATCAGAACGAAATTGGATATATCCCGACGGATCGGCTGAAGAAAGGATGGGGCGTGATTCAGAACTAAACGGATTCGTCCGCCGCCGGGTCGGAGCCATCTTTTTTCCAAAGAGTATTCCACTTATAAAAGAAAGCCTCCGAGCGAACATTCGCCGGAGGCTTTGTGATGTCGAGCGGAACAACGTTCAGATCAGTTCCCGGCCGGACGGGTCCTGCGGCGGAACGGGAAGTACGCCGCCCGCGGCGGAATATCCGCCATCAGCGAGCGGAAGCCTGCCGGTACGCTCCAGATAGAACGCCGTGACTGCAGCTTTCACATAGGGCGTGAGAAACACGATACCAATGCCGCCCGTCAGCGCAGAGAGAAGATACCAGCCGATAAAGCTGAATTCCAAACAGAAAAGCCTGCCTTTGTGACCGAGCATCAATTGCTTGGATCGTTCGATTGCCTCCGTTGCGGAGAGTTCCGGGTGTTCCGCGAGAATATATGGCGCAAGCGCATACCGAAACGCGGCAACGATGCCCGGAACGATGAACAGCAATGTCCAGAGGAACGTTTTTAAAAACATCAGAAAGCGCAGGAGCAGCGCGTTTCCAAAGATGGAAAACCGTGAGAAGACGGTTTCGATTTTTGGCCGATCCGTACTCTGATAGAACGAAACGTTCAGCAGGTCGTAGCCGAGTTCAATCGCGCTGCCAACGATAAAGAACGCGATACCGTAGGTGAAAGCGTATCCCGCGGCGGCGAGCAGGACGCCTTTCAGCGCGTCGAAGATCGCGTTTACCGTGTCCGCATGCATTCCGCTGAAAAAGTTCTTAACGTGCTGTAAATCCTCCGGATTAAAGTTGAACGTGACAGACGGCTGACCCGCGGTACCGCCGAGGATACCGGCAATCAAAGCGGCGAGAACCGCCCACCAGTAACGTCCGCGCAGTATATTCCACGCGGTATCCCGAAATTCCTTTGCATTTCTCATAATTCAATTCCCCCCACTTAATCTTCAGCGCTTTTCAACAAACAATGTTCGCCCCAGCGAACGGCCGGTCAGGGACAGTCGATATTCACCCAGTACTTATCGAGAAGCTGAATCGGGCGGTAGGCCAGCTTGGAATAGCGCAGCGCCTCTTCGCCGGAGTCGTCCTCGCGATTGATATAGAGCGTATCCGGCTCTACGGCATAGCGCGCAAACATCGACACGATTGCCTGATAAGAACCGGCGTAATCCACGCGTGCTTTCTCCACGTGGCAATAGAGCGTGTCGCCAATCACCTCGCCAATGGAGAGCGCAACAATGGTGCCGGCAACGTCAATATATCCCGCTTTTTGGCCGAGTTTCAGCGAATCGGCCAGCAATTCCTTGGCGCGAAGCATCTCCTCCGCTTCAATTACTTTATCCAGCGGAACGTGCTGTTCGTACTCGTTCAGAAACGCGACGGCGGCGGGCAGCGTCTCCTCGGTCACCGGGACAAATACCGCGGAGGGGTTATCCTTCAGAAAACGGTTCAGATGGTTTCGCTGCGTATGGTATTTCTTGCCGGGAAACTCGATAAGATCGCTTGCATGATAGAGATAATCCGCCCAGTCGCGGTGCGTTGAAATCTTTGCGCGCTCGCCATAGCGCGCGCGAAGCGTTTCCATTCCCTCCGCGGGCACCGCGCAGAAACAGAGCTTTGCGCCGCTTTGCGCGGCATACGCGTCAACTGCGTCCAGCGCGGCAGAAACATCCCCGCTTCCGACGGGATACACAAAGTATTCGCCTTCACCCGGGTAGGTTGCCCGCATGATCAGCATATTGGAAGCGATCGCGTAGGAGGAGCAGAAGTATGCCCGCCATTGGAAAATCGCGCCAATCGTATAGTCGCAGGTACGGAAGGGCTGAACGCCGATATACGGACGAAGTTCAGCCACGTTTTGCATCGAAATTGGTGAAAAAGACAACATAACTCCCCTATATTGAACCGAAAACGAGCCGCGTTTGCGGCTTGCTCAACGTAATCTGGATTTGTTTCATCATACCACGACTTTTCTCAACAGGCAACCGTTCCGGTTTTGGGTGACGCGCTTTCTACGTGACGAATCGGTAATAAAAATACGGCGAATCTGTGAACGGTTGCTCCGGCAACAAAACACGCTTGTTTTCGGCGCAAATCGGCGCGAACCCGTGAATATTCGACAGATTCCGATAAAATACGCGAAAGAAACACGGGAACATTTCAAAATAATTACAAATGGAGTATGCCGGGACGCGTAAAACGTCGTATAATATACGTACAAACGTTCGCATAATACGAACGGCGGGAGGAAAGCATGCAGACGATTTCATTACCTCGGCTTCGCGCCGAGGCAAAACGACAACTGAATAACTATCGAAAGAACACCGCGCGCATTTATCGCTGCCCCGCACTGCGCGCGGAAGGCGGGGCCGTATTTGAATGGATCCGGGCAATCGATGCGGCACGCGCGTATTTTCGCGCGACAAATCCAACGAAGGAACGGTTTATGAGCCGACTGTTCGGGCTGGACACACCGATTCCGCGAAATCAGCACATGCGCGCGCGCATGATCCTACTTGCGGAGGAACTCGCTGTATCCGAGTCTACGCTTTACAAGTGGAGGGAAGACCTGTTTGAAATCGTGCTGTACGCGGCGATTGAATCCGACCTGATCTGCCCTTTTGGGCTCGCGATTTCACCGGAAAAAACAGAGAACGCGAAGGACGGGCACGGTTGACGTGCCGAGCGGTTGAATGATAGAATGCACGGGAACATAAACTCGCGCGACAACCGAAACGGAAGAAAGCCGGAGGGGATGCATGAATCCATCGGACACACTGCGGGAAGGGCGCTTTCCCGTTAGCGTCACAAGGAAGCGTATGAAGAATCTCTATCTGCGCGTACTTCCGCCGGACGGGCGAGTAGCCGTAAGCGCGCCGCTGCGCACCAGCGACGCGGAGATACATCGTTTTGTGGAAAGCAGGACGGACTGGATTTTAAAACAACGCGCGAGAATTCTCTCCGCGGCGCCCGTTCGCTTTGAAAACGGCGGTTCGGTCCTGTATTTCGGCGCGCGCCTGCTCCTGTGTGTGATTCCGCATGCAGGGCGGGCGAAGGTTGAGCGAAACGGCGAAACCGTTGTTCTGCGCATCAAGCCGGAAGCGGGCGAGGCGGACTATCAAAAGGCCCTGAACGGATGGTATCGTGCGGAACTGTTACGCGCGGCGGAGGCGATGCTGCCCGGCTGCGAACGCACGGTCGGAAAGCGTGCCAGCGAGCTGAAAATACGGGATATGAAAACCCGCTGGGGCACCTGCAACATCAAGACCGCGGCGATCACGCTGAACCTGCGCCTCGCGGAGAAACCGCCGGAGTGCCTGCGGTACGTGCTCATCCACGAGCTTTGCCATCTGCACGAAGCGGGGCATAACGAGCGGTTCTGGCGGCGCATGGACGTATACTGTCCCGATTGGAAACGCATTCGAAAGTTATTGAAAGCCCGATGAGCAGCACAAGAGCCGGAGCAAGAAGCCCCGGCTCTTTTTTCGAATCGCTTCTGTCAGGAGAGGCTGTTTTTCTGCAGAACGGGAATCATGCGCCGGGCAATCAGTGCGGCGACAAGGCTCTTGGCGAGGTCGCCGGGCACGAATACGAGGAAGCAGTAGAGTACCGCCGTCCAGACGGAGACCTGATTGCCAAGATAATAATTGCTCAGGAAGTAAAAATAAGCGGTTCCGATGATATACAGCACGACCGACCCCGCGAGCGCCGCGAGCACCAATCGACCAAGCGACGGCTGCGGAACCTTTCGCGCGAGGGCGCCCGTGATATAGGCGTCCGCGATAAAACCGATCAGGTAGCCGAACGAGGGCTTCAGCACGTAGCCGATGCCGCCCCCCTGCGTGAACACCGGGATGCCGACGAGGCCGATGAGCACATAGAGCGCCGCGCTCGCCGCGCCGAGTTTTTTGCCGAGCAGCATGCCCGCAAGCACGATAAAGAACGTTTGCATCGTAAACGGCACAAGCGGAACGGGAATGCGGATGAACGCGCCAACCGCGATGAGCGCGGCGAACAGCGCGACGAGGATCATCTTGTAGGTGCGCGATTTTGCGACAGGATTCATGGCGTATGGTTACTCCTTGATGCGGTGATCGCGGCTTTCGCCGCTGCTACGTGAGTTTGATGCTGATTTCGCCGGAGGAGAGCGTTTCGCGGCGGCCTTCCTCATATTCCACGACGAGGCGGCACTTTTCGTCCACATCCAGCGCGCGGGCGGGCGTTTGTCGGTCTACCGCGAGGACGGTGACCATTTTTCCGAGCACGAAACTGCGGCGGCGATATTCCGCGATGGTCTCCTTACCGCCGAGATTGCGGTAAAGCGCGAGGAAAGCGTTGAGGTACGCCGCGATCATGCGGTTTTTCGCGTCCGGTACGGGAGCGGTAAACACGCTGCCCGCAACCTGCCGGATTTCCTCCGGAAAACCGCCCAAGGGGGTGTAGACGTTGATTCCCGTGCCGAGCACGGCGTATTCGAACATGCCGCTCTCCATGTCGAACGAGCCTTCCGTCAGGATGCCGCATATCTTTTTCCCGTCCACGAACACGTCGTTGACCCACTTGATCTGCGCCTTGCGGTCCGAGAGAAGCTCGACCGCCTCGCACACGGCGACGGCGGCGGTGGTGGTAATCAGCGTCGCGTCTTCCGGCACGATTTTCGGTTTGAGCAGGAGGGAAACGTAAACGCCCGTGTTTTCCGGGGAGTAGAAGCTGCGCCCCATGCGGCCGCGTCCACCGGTTTGCCGCGCGGCAACGACCACCGTGCCCTCCGGCGCGCCCTTGCCCGCAAGCTCACGCAGAACGAGGTTCGTCGAAGTGACGGTATCGTAAACGTGCAGGGTAAGTGTCTGCGCGTCGCCGGTCAGGTATTGGCGGATGCCGCTTTCGGAAAGCACGTCGCTTTCGGCGGAAAGGCAGTAGCCCTTGTTCGGCACGGCCTCGATGGGGTAGCCTTCCGCTTGCAGGGCTTTGATCGCCTTCCAGACCGCGTTTCGGCTGACGCCGAGGCGGCGGGCGATTTCTTCGCCGGAGAGGAAGGTGCTTTTGTTCGATTCCAGCAGTTGCTGGAGGTGGGATTGTACGGTCATGGGAGTCTCCTTAGGGGGTAGTATAAGGGAGGGGAAATGGAATGTCAACCGAATAAAAATGGAATGGTGACATTAGTTACTGACGTGCATCCTGAAAAAATCAACATGAGTTCATTATAATAGGGGATATATCTTTTCCCCCCCAATTCTAAAATGGTTATCCGTTGGAGTATTAAGTATTTGAAGCCCAATGGTAAATTTGTATCTTTCGTTTCTGTTTTTTTCAACGATTATATTCATGTTCGCATCGCATATGAGAGATGATTCAAAATCAAAAACCACAAATCCCATTCGGGTGCTTTGCCCAGGAGTAATCATGATATCGTTTGAGTCTAAACCGATATCTTTTGTATCATACAATACAGGAGGACGCTCTTTTAACCAAGAATGCAATTCTAGGTCTTCAACGTGTAAAGTCACGTTGAAATTTGATAAGTTTCTCAAGGAAAAGGAGTAGTAATTAATAGGTTCCTGAAACAAGGCGGTACATTCGATCAATTCAACTTCTTTTGCTAAGTCTTGACTCCAGAAAGTGCGACCAATTAAAGCGGACGTATCATATAGGGTGGTTCTTAATACTTGCGTATCTTCAACCATTAAGTTCGGATAGCACGGAAGGCTTCTGTTCATTTCTTCGATTTTTAACAGACGATCATTCATATCAATACTTCTTTTATTATGTTCCGTTACTGTGGAACGTAATAAGACGATACCAACGAATACTTCAAATCCGGCTATATATGTAATCAAATCACCTGCTTCCCAGCTTCTCTCTAGAAATTTGAAAGGGGCAGGTATCAATAAGAATAAATGTACTAAAAGAGGTTGAATGAATAGTAGAAGGACACCTACAAGAAGTTTATGACCTAATACCCAAGTCCGGATTCCTTTCATAATTCCTCCTAGTTATTCCCATTTCAATCACTATACCACCTAGTAAACCCCAACGCGAGAGAGGATTTTTCTCCGTTCCCCCAAAAAGAAATCACCCCCGCCGACAACCGCCAGCGGGGGAGTTCTATGCTGTTCAAGTCGATTTTCCACTTTTTCACAAACCTAAATCAATGTTGTTTTCTTTAACCACTTTGTCTAAAACAATCCTTTGCTTTTGAGTTAACCCGGATAAGACACGATTCAAATCCTCCCGATGTTTCTTGCTCGCCTTGATATGTTCCACTAGATTCAAAACGGAAGCGATATCCTTTGCTTTCTTGCTGGCGGGAACACGGGTTGGGTTCGCAAGCAGTTTTTGAACGACGTATGCGGCGGGCAATGGAACCGTAATCCTGTAGCCATTCCGCGTTACTTCGGTAGCATAATCATCCAAAATATTGATGATTCGAAGCCCTTCCGCTTTGATCCCTAACCCTTTGATCAGATATACGCTTTGCGAACCTGAGCCGATAACTTTTGTTAGAAATTCGATTTCCAGCAAATCTTCCTTATAGAACCTTGCTACTTCCGAAATCGTGTCCACCTGATACAGGAAACCGTTTTGCTTCATAGCTTCAACAAATCGAACCGGTTCATCCGGTAACTTCAGATTCCGATAGAAGAAGTCGACATCTCTTGTTCGGATATTCGGTTCGAATTCCGAATCGAATAAATAAGGGTAAAGGTATTCTGCCCAAGACCCAATCAGCATGATATATGGAAGGATACCCACTTCATGAAGCGTTTTTATCGTATCCCAAAACGCCTGTTGCTGTTCGTGTTTCATAAACTTACGCCAGCGCTTTCAGCAGCCATTTTTCCTCACTGCTCAATTTTTTCAATAATTCTTCGTAATGCTTGCGTTCCGATATTCCTTTTTTAACTTCTTCGACTTTCTCATTGTCGCGCTTTCCAACATACTTGGCAATGACCTTACCATCCTGCCGATAATTCAGATAATAGTACTGCTGATGATTGATCTTGCGTAAATACAAGGAACCCTTCGGTAACTGACGGATTTCTTGCTGATATCGCGCCTGCATGCGGCGATTGCGTTCAAGTTCATCTTGCAGTACGCCTACTACGACCGAATCGTTGTCCGCTTTCATGTTTTTCGCCTCCTTTGGCAGCCTTCTCAAAATGGTATTACAATATGACATAATATTACACTACAAATACTTAAAATGCAATGGTATGTAGTGTAAATATTACATAACAAAAATAAAATAATAGATAATATGTAGTGTAAGAACACGATAACAGAAATCACCCCCGCCGACAACCGCCAGCGGGGGCAACAACCATCCACAGATTTCCTTATTTCTTCTTTCTGGAGAGATTCAGTATCGCCAGCGCGAGGAACAGAATTCCCGACCCCACCAGCAGCGCAATACTCATAATTGGCGTAACCACCGTGTCGCCAATCTTGAACGACACCCCCAGCATCGAGCTGAAATTTTCCATCATCCCCGCTGGCGCATTCGCAAAGCTCGCTTTGATCGCGTCCTCCATAATCACCTGTCTTAGCAGCAGCGCGCTGTGCGACGGCGGGAAGAGTTTGATGACCCACTGCACCCCATCCGGCAGCTGCCCGATCGGGATATAGATGCCCATCATAAAGCCGATGATCGTGCCGATGATCGTGCTCGCAATCGAAAACGCGTTGTTGCTGCGGAAGAACGAAACGAAGAACAGCACGAGCGCGGTATTCGAGAACGTGGAAAGCAGAATCAGCCCGAAGACCTTTAACAGCTGCATGCCGCCGAGCAGCGTGCCGCCGCCCGCGAGGATATACACCTCACAAAGGACGAGCGCGACTACACACATAATCGAGCCGATGATGAACGCGCTGAGGATATATCCGCCCGCAATGCTGACGCGCGGCAGCGGGGAAGAGCGGATGTCCTTGATGATCTTCTTGGACTGATCCTCCACCATCGTTCCGAACGCGCCCATCGTGGTGGTGACGGACGTCACCGCGACGAGCCCGGCGACAATCCAGCTGTCCATGAGGAAGCGCGCGCCGGGGATATCCGCCATGCCGCTCGTCCAGACGTCCCCGAGGAAGAGCGCGTACATGCCGATGATGATGAACACGGAGAGCAGCGAGAAGAATACGGAAGCCTTGTCCTTAAAGAACACAAGGAGGTTGCGCTTCGTAAAGTTGATCATTCGCGGATCTCCTTTCCGGTGATGGCGATAAACGCCTCGTCCATTGTGCCCGTCGTTACCGTAAACCCGGTGAACTGGTCTTTATACCGCTCCAGCAGCGGCAGCGCGGCGAGCGTGTTCGAAATGGGCACCGTAACGAGATTGGCCACAGCCGTTGAGGCGAGGCCGTCTGCGGCGAGCCGGGCCGCGAGTGCTTCCGGCTCTTTGGCAACCAGAGTTACCTTGTCGCTCGTATACCGCTCCTTCAGGTCGGAAGGCGTTCCCTTGGCAACGATGCTGCCGTTGTCGATGACGATTACGTAATCCGCCTCCGCCGCTTCCTCCATATAGTGCGTGGTGAGGAAGATGGTCATGCCCGTTTCGCGCTGGAGGCTTGTGATCGTTTCCCAAACGCTCTTGCGCGTTTGCGGGTCGAGGCCGGTGGTCGGTTCGTCGAGAAAGAGAATCTTCGGCGTATTGACGAGCGCGCGCGCGATGTCGCAGCGGCGGCGCTGTCCGCCGGAGAGCTTGCCGTAGGGGCGGTTGAGAATTTCAGTGATACCGACACGCTCTGCTACGTCCGCAATCACCTGATTAAGCCGCTTACCGCGAATGCCGTAGAAACCCGCGCGGATGCGCAGGTTCTCCCGAATGGTGAGCAGCGGATCGAGCAGCCCGTCCTGAAAGACTGCGCCGATGCTCGCGCGAATGGCGTTGTCGTCCTTACCGAGGGTGCTGCCGTCCACGACGATCTTGCCTGCGTCCGCCTGCAGAAACGTGCAGATGATGTCGATCGTCGTCGATTTTCCCGCGCCGTTCGGCCCGAGAAACGCAAAGATCTTTCCGCTCTCCACGTAAAAATCCAGCCCTTTTACCGCATGGACGTCGCCATACGATTTTTGAAGGCCGGAGACCTCGATCATATGCTCCAAAATTTCCTCCTCCAATCGCTGCGTTTCTGATCTTTTGGATCATAACATACTTCGCGTGGTGAGGCAATAGTTTTGAATTTAAGTTTTCAGAATTGAAATAAGTACAATTGATCGCTTTCATCACAACAAGCATATCATGACTATTTTGTACGCGCATCTAGTGATATAATACTTTTAAGACATGTGATGCTTTGTGTATTTAGGAGTTAATATGAAACAGGGAGATATAATTCATTTTATTAAAGGTAAAGATTATATTGTGCTTAACGATGATCTCGGTCAAGGATCATTTGGAAAGACAGTATTACTTAAAGATCCCTATATAGATGAATTATTCGTTGCAAAAAAGTATGAACCTGAATACCCAGATTTAAAAGAAAGATTCTTTGATTCTTTTTTACAAGAGATAAGAATAATGTATAAACTGAACAACCCCAATATTGTAAGAATATTTAATTATTACGCATACCCCGAATATTTCACTGGGTATATTTTAATGGAGTACATAGAGGGAATGACAATTGATAAGTTTTTTAGTATTTACATACCTGGTTTAATAGACCCTGACACAAATAGTGTTTTTATCCAACTAATCAATGCGTTTCAATACCTAGAATCATGTAGTGTAATTCATCGTGACATTCGTGAAGGAAACATAATGATTGATAATTATGGAAATGTTAAAGTGATTGACTTTGGCCTCGGAAAAGTGTTTTCGTCAAAATCTAGAGTTGATGATAGTATGAATTCAGAAGTGAATAGACTAGGCATCGATAAGCTGCCAAATGAATATTACGATGGCGAATATACTTCCCAAACAGACATGTTCTACTTGGCTGAACTATATAATCGCATTCTCAATTCATATAATTTAAAAAGTGAATTCATGTACAACCAAGTTTTGGAAAAAATGTTGAAAGAAGATAAGAATGAAAGATATAAATCTTTTAATGAAATCGTCTCTGAAATCTCAAGACAAGATTTTGCGATTTTAGAATTTAGTGAAAAAGATAAAAGAATATATCAAGATTTTGCCGAGGGTATTTACGGTTGCATTGTAGAATGTATAGGTGAAAGGTTTTTTGTTGAGGATCATGCAATATTTCAACAAAGACTAGCAGAATTGCTCAAGAATAATCTTCTAGAAAACAGCGTACAAAATCTGGTCGACTTAATTCATGCGATTATACTGAGCAAATGCCGTTACCATAAATCTAAAATTGTAGACATCAAAGTCGTTGATTCATTTTATAAGTGGTTTAGACAACTGTCCGAAACATCGAAAAAACTTGTCTTTAGTAATCTTATTTACAAGCTATCTACTATAAAGGTTACAATTGAAGCAGAAATCCCTTTTTAACCCCCGCCAACATCGTCAGCGGGGGCAGCAATGCAAAAATTTCGCGCTAGTCTTATTTCTGTTCCTTCTTCGTGCTGATGCCTAGAAGCGCGTAGATCGGGCAGGTGTTGAGCACGCCAGTGATCAGCGGAATCAGGCCGATTAACCCGATCCAGCGGATGCCGCCGTCGAGCAGAGCGATTAAACTCAACAGCGCAATCCCCAGAACGATGCGAATCCAGCGATCCACCTTGCCTACATTCTGTTTCATAATAAAATCCTCCTTTCGTATCTGCTATTCATATTCAGTTGCCGGTTACAGAGAACTAGGGCTTTCAAAGAAACCCATCAGTCGAGTCCAACGAGAATGTCCGTCCCTTCCACTTTCAAAGGGAGCTTCGTCGCGTCGCCAACTTTCACGCTGATGAACGCCAGCTTCGCGTTGCCAACCGACTTGCCGGTTCGAACGTCGAACTTCGCGCCGTGGCGAGGGCAGGTCAACGTTGTGCCTTCCAGGTCGCCGCCAGAGAGCAGGCCGCCCATATGCGGGCAGCGGTTGTCGAATGCGTAGTACAAGCCGCCTACATTCAAAAGCAAGATCGCCTTGTCGTTGATCAGAATCTTCTTCTTCTCCCCGTGTTTCACTTCGCCTACAGTGGCGAGTTTTACGTACTGCATAGAATCAACTCCTTACTAATAATATCAGTATAGCACATTTTAGCGAACAATCCGTGCGAAAATCACGCTTGTACGATATTTCAACAAATATATTGGATTTCGTGATAAAAGCACTGTATTATGTGGATAGAAAGCATATAATAAAAACGAATAAGAGATTCCGAATATCACGGGAAAATTTCGAGAGAAGGGGGAGAACAATCATGTTTAACGAAAAAGTAATGAAACTGTTGAATGAACAGATCACGAAGGAGTTTTATTCCGCATATTTATATCTGCACTTTGCCAACTATTATGAAGAGCAGGGGTTGAAAGGGTTCGCCAACTGGTTTACCGTACAGGCGCAAGAAGAGCGCGACCACGCGTTGCTGTTCACCAAGTACATGCAGAACAACGAGATCAAGGTGACGTTCGAAGCAATCGCCAAGCCGGATACCGAGCTGAAGGAGCATATGGACGCGCTGAAAGCGTCGCTGACGCACGAACAGTTCGTAACCGCGTCGATCCATACCATCTACGAAGCGGCGTATGAGGCGAGGGACTTCCGCACAATGCAGTTTTTAGACTGGTTCGTCAAGGAGCAGGCGGAGGAGGAAATGAACTCCTCGGACAACATCAAGAAGATGGAGCTTTTCGGTACGGACAGCAAAGGGCTCTACATGCTGGATCAGGAGATGGGCACGCGGATGTACGCGCCGCCGAGCCTCGTTCTGTAAGGCGAGCAATACGGAAAAATAAGCAAGGCCGTCGGATCTTCCGGCGGTCTTTTCCATGCAAAAGACTTTTTTGTAA
This sequence comes from Eubacteriales bacterium, assembly GCA_021373115.1. GTDB lineage: Bacteria > Bacillota > Clostridia > Christensenellales > CAG-138 > UBA7703. The sequence continues at coordinate 88,420 of JAJFTI010000035.1, forward strand.
AGGGGTATAGTTGACACATCCCCGCTGGAGAGCCGCTGGCGCGCTTCGACAACGCAGCGCAGAGCATGAAAAAACGGAGCGGTGAGGCTCCGTTTTGTGACCTCTATGCGCCTATGTTCACCTTTTCAATCAATTCATCCCGCTGGGTTTCTTCGTTGAACCGATAGAGAAAGAGCCATCCGCCAGCCGAGTCGACCTCGTTTGAGGGGTCTACGATTGTATGATTGAGGTCGATGGTTCGTAGCAATTCCGGCTTCTCCGTAGAAATATCGTAGATGAGGATTTGCTTTCCTTTGGCGACAGCGGCGAAATGATCGTCTACAGATAGAAAAGCTTGTTTCTCGCCGAGCTTAATCAGACGGCGCGATTGACCGGTTTCCGGGTTGAACCGATAGAGGGATTCTCCCTTGATCGATTCTACGGAAAACAGGCCCCGGATGGAAATAGACAGCAGATCAAACCTTCGAAACCGCCTGGTCAGCAGCAGCAAATCATTCCCACTGTCATATATGGCAAAAAGATTTTCCCGTTTCGGGAAACGGATGAACTGCTCGCCTGCTTTCGCATCGAGATCATAGTCGGCAAGCCCGTTATCGCCGGCAATCAAGATGTGGCTTTGGCTTCTTCGAACAATCCAACGAATCGGGAAATCCGAGAAATCACCCCGACTAAGGAAAAGATTGTCGACCGGCAATACCTGTCGCTGTAACGCGTCATCAAATAGAGCAATGCTGACTCGACTGCCAATTATTTTCTCGTCACTATAGCTCACGATTGGGTTGGATAGAATGAAATACTGATCTTGCGTGCGATATATGAAGAGAGATTCACGGGGATAGTCTTTTTGAAAAACGATGTCGTCATTTGTAAGCACCTGATAGTCTGTCTTTGGGACAACAGCGCCATTTACAAAGCCGAGTAAAAACAAGGTGGTATCACTTGAAATCGAAAATTGCTCGACACTTCTTACAAAAAGGTTATCGTTGGAATCAAAATAGAAATCCCAAATATTCGCATCGGTCAAGTCGGCGGTATCATGAAATTGAACTATCACATCATAAGGCGCTTGCGTTCGATCCTTCCGATGATAAAGACGAAAGAGGCGATAGGTTCCGTTGCTGTTCGTGGCGGTATTTCGATATCCACTGTAAAAAAAACCGTCGTCATTGATTTGGATTGCGCGGATATCTTCAACGGGAAACTCAAACCGGATATCGCTGCCATCAAGAAGCATGCTGTAAATACCCTGCTGGCCAAGTTCACCGGAGAGATAGTAAATCCGCTCATCATACAAAACGGCTTTTTTTCCTGTTTCGTCATTCGAGCAGGGTTTCATATGGGCGGAAAAGATACGTGCATCTATATCATTGAAGCTTTGGTCGTATGGTATGCAGGCACCCAGCATCATTACGCACAAAAGCAGAATCAACGCAATTAACACGGAACTCCGGGACTTTCTTTTGAGCATGTGGTTCTCCTTACATGAAGCGCCTAGAATGAATAGAGGAAAGAAAACATCACAAACACCTCGACTCATTTTCCATGCAAAAGCCTTTTTTATAAAGGGCATACCTGGAGTATTACTGTTACCGCAAGAGGGCTTCCGACCAGGAAAAACGGAGTGGTGAGGCTCCGTTTTATAGCATTAGTTTGGAGAAATAACATACGCCATTGCTTTCACTTTGCCCGAATCATCGTAATCGAACAGAATACGCCACCAAGCCTCCCCGTAAAACCCTTCATCCACACCGGGAAAATCATAGGATTCATATTTCGTTTCTTCATCTGAAAGTTTCGGGTCGAAGAGAAACGCAGCATGGACTCTACTGCGTCGTGATCCAACACCGATGTTGAGGCTGCCGAATTGAATACTGCTATCTTTCATGATAACTTCAATAAACGCAAGACGTTCGTCACCGGAGTTTTGCATATCGGCATAGTACAATACGTCAAAAGCGGGATAGGAATACAAGACGAGTTCACGCTCAGAATCTCTTGGATCAAACCAGCGCCGGATCGTATTCGGCTCCCCATATGCCTGAATAAAAGAATCGCTACAAAACTGTTCTATGCCAAGCGCGGCGGCATATTCGCTGTTACTTAGGTAAATCGCCTGATGTTCCCCGCGATTGATATAATCCAGAATGAAACCCTCGAAACCAAGGAACGACACGCAAAAAAATAAGGTGATGAACACAATTAAAAGGATTAGCCTTAGAGCTGGAGAATATAATCGTAATTTGCGTTTCATGTGTAACTCTCAATCCTCACTCTGAAATTCTAGTAATCCGGATGGACCAGATTCCCCATAGGCATCAGGAATATTAAACCAAGAAAAAACATCATCATAAGATTGTGCATTTGAAAGGCGAGGTTCAAATGTGGTTCGGAATAGGCAAGAAGGTCCGAAGCTAACAGAGCCGTCAAAAGCATACACGGTATCAACATTTGACAGGTCACGAAAAGCGTCTGCAACATTAGTGCCTTCAGATGCCAACAGTTCTTCATGCCCGGCATTGCATGCGTAAATATATAGTTCGGCAATTTCGGGTCCACTTAAATATCTAATTGAAGCAATTTTCTCATTTTGCCGGTTTCTTCCAGTTGCACTTATTGCATTTGTTGATGAATCATCTTCAAAAATGAGGGACATTCCGTTGCTATGGCTAATAACTACCGCTGTTGTGGTTTTCGGATCCATATTATCCCACTCTCGCGTGAAAACGTCGACATCGTCGGTTTGGACTAATTTCACTTCATATCCTTGGCTCTCAAGTAGTTTCTTCTGATACTGAGCTTGCTTTTTAAACATCGCTCCCTTACTGTTTGTGAAGAATACATAGGCTATTTCACCATTAACGGGGTAAGGAACATCTTTTAGTACGGGTATAGGGGCAGAAAACGGGAAAGGTTGAACTTCTGTATGATCTTTTTCTTTACTCCAGTCATATAGAGTGTTATCTCCATCTTCATTGCTTCCACCTTCCGCCCTCTCCTTTAAGTTGGCAAACACCTCGTCTAATTTTCCATGCAAAATCCTTTTTTGTAAAGGGGATAAAATTGACGAATCGGAGTTGACGAGCTGATGCCGCGCTTCGAAATACCGCAAGGCGCCGTCGGTCAGTTCGCTTGCCGCGCGGGCGGTGAGCTGGCCGGTTATCGCGCCTTTCTGCGCGGCGTTGACCAGAGAGAGGACTTCCAGCGGAGTGGAGGCGTTCAGCAGGCTCCACTGCTCCTGATCGTTGAGGCCGCTGCGCCGGATGGTGTTAAATTGCTCTTTCGTATTCATGCTGTCCCATTTCGCAATCGGGAAATCGCTTGGCAGCTTGTCAACCAATGCGGATTCTTCCTGCTGCGTGTCGTTCAGCGTGAGCGGCGAACCGGCAGAACCTGCCACAGTGCCACGGACGGCGCTGGTCGTGCCGCCCGCCGGCGAACCGGCACTGGCGTTTGTTTGTTTGGGAATGTTCGGCGCGGACGCACCAATGCTGGCGCCCGCTTTGCCGGATACGGGGGGATTTTACGGAACCGGAACCGGCGAGCTTGTCCAGCCGGTCCAGCAGAGACGTCGTTTCTTTATTTAGCGTGCTGGTAATGTCTGTCATTCGCATAAAAATATCCTCCTGTTGTGATGACAAGAGAATATTACGCGGGAATGTAAAATGATTACGAGAATTTACAGACCGGAGAATTCCGGTAATTCCGGTCCAAAGGTAACCGGATCGGCCGGCGTAAGGGGAGCGCGCGACCAACTTCGCCCGAAGATGCGGGAATTACAGTTATTGCTTGCGAAGGACCTGCAAGGTGCTTTTGATTCTGCGCTTCTCCTCATACATTTTTTCGTCCGCCTGCTGCAGGATGGAATCCAGCATCTGGCCTGCGCCACAGTTGATTTCCTGAATTCCGTGGCTGACGCTGACGACGTACGGGCGGTTTTCCATGCTGTTAATCGCGTTAAACGCAGCGACGATCCGCCCCCAGGCCTGCTCGGCGTACTCAATCCCCATGCCTGCGAAAACAATGACGAATTCATCCCCGCCGAAGCGTATGACGAAATCGTTGGCTCGTATGTTGCTTCGAATGGTGCTTGTCACGGTGATGAGCAGCTCGTCGCCGGACTCGTGACCGAGGACGTCATTCACTTCCTTCAGGCCGTTTACATCCAGGAAGCAAATGCTGGTAACACAGCTGTTTTTGGAAAGATTCTTATAAAGCGCATTCAAACGCTGGATTCCGGCATTTCGATTATAGACGCCCGTCATAACGTCGTACTCCGCGTAATACTGAACTTCCTCTTTTTTCAGAAGATTTCCCGCATAGAGCGTGGAGAGGACGAAGGCAACGCCAAGAAATACAATATAGAAAACATAGTAGCGCTGCACGATATAGAGCAGCAAATCGCCGATTTGATTGGAGAAATACTGCCAATCCGGCGAGGTATTCGGAATCATGGAAACGACATACCAGTCGCCTGCCTGGCTGAAGATTGCGCCGCTGCGGATTCCCGATTGAAACATATCGCCGGACAACAGCTTTGCGTAGCAAAAACTGCCGTTTTTCGTTTGAACGGTTCCGGCAGAACTGCTCTGCATCGCGCTCCACTCCTCCGGATATTCCGACGCGAAGCTGACGCTGGAATTCGGGTCAAACATGAACGCCCATTCTTTTTGCGGGTCGTTTTGATTGAACAACCAATAACCTTCGCTGTTGAGCAGAAACAGATTTCCGACATTTGTAGTTGAGATGGTTTTTACCTGCTGCAGGATGTCCATGGCCGCATAGTTCAGCACAACAACGCCCGCTTTCTTGCCGGCCGCATCGAAAAAGGGCGTTCCAAGACGAAGCATGGGCTTAATTGGCTGCTCGATCTGGTTGTTTTCGACGTTTAAATCAAACTGCGAAATAAAAATCTGGTTTTTCTCCAGCGAGAGGGAATCCTGAAAATAGTATCGATCCTTTTTATTCTGCAGTTGATCCTGCGGCACAACGTAGGAACCATCCGCCGAATAGTTGATGCGAATGATTTCGTTGCCTTCCAAGTCCAGATAACGAATCTGGTCGTACACCGTTCTGCGGTTGGAATAGGCGAGCCAGATCGACGCCACGTCCGAGAAGTCGCGATTGCCGGGGTAATGATCCAGAAGAATATCCGATACGAATTCCAAGTCGGACGTGAGGCGGTTGATCTTATAGGTGACGAAGTATGTTACCGTTCCAACGGTGCTTTCTTCCGCCGCGCGTATCTCCGTTTGCTTCAGCGTATTGGACTGCGACAGGAACATCAAAAGAAAACCGGTGGAAACGATGGAAATCCCGAAAAAGCTGACGAGAAGCGCCAGCAAAAAGGCGCGCTTTTTCTTTTTCACTAGATTATTAAGCATAAGCGGCTCCAGTCTGAAAACGGTCGGAAATGATAATCAGATGTTTGCGATTCTAGCTTCACAAAAGCGCAAATGACAGCGAAACAGATTACATTCCTATTATAAACTGCGCGGAATTTAAAGAAAAGTAAAATAACAATCGCAGAAGGAGCGATTCGAATTTTGTAGCGTTGCAGAGAGACGATCAACCGACGAAATCGGAAGCAGGATTTGGGAGGAACTGCTTACTCGCCTGTAAGAAATTGCGCGATATCGTCGATCCAGCTACCGATGACGCGGGTATTCTCCTCCAGCTTGGACGCGCTTTTCTCGTATCCTTTCAGCAGCTGAAGCTGGTGTTCCCAATACGCTTTCAGCCTTTCCAGAAAAGCGAGGTCCTTTTGAGCGGGAACCTGGCCGAGCGAAAGGGATTCGGAAAGGCGGCACAGTTCGTCGCCCGCCTGCTCGGCGGAGAGCGCCATGCACTTTTTAAAGTCGCGAAATACCCACTGGCGCTCGAAGAGATTCATGCGCTGCCAGCCGTCGTACTGGCTTAGAAAGGTATTCCGAATACGGGCAAAGCGGGCCATCTGTTCCCCGGAGATGCCAACAGACGGCGTTTCAGCGGCTTTGTCCTCGAACACGCCGCAGTCCATGAGCACCTGAATGCAGCCGATCTCCTGTCCGCGATAGCGCTGGGCATACACGGCGGAGAGCGCAAAGCCGAGCCCGGCCGCGTCCGCGCCGATGATATGGCTGCCGTTCATTTCGTAAAACGCGTCCGTCGTCATGCCCATGTTGCCCGCGACGACCTCGATGGCGCGCATGGCGGTTTCGGTTTTGACGAGCCCTGGGCCAATGGTGTATACCGAAACGTCCGTTTCTTCGAGCTCCATGGCCAGCGTGTTGCCCAGCTCCACTTGCGCGGTTTTAAATACCTCGTATGCGCCCATAAACGGGGACGCGCCGGAGGAGGAGACGAAGGCGACCGCGCCGCTGTTTCGCGCTTTCATCTGCGGCAGGAACAGCTGCGTGAGCAGCAGGGGCGCGCGCAGGTTGACCGCGTAGCTTTTGTCCCAGTAGGAGACGTCCACCTGATCGACCGCGCCCATCTTCGTGACGGTCGCGTTGTGGAAAAGCACGTCCGGCGCGCCGTAGTTCGTGGTAATCCACTGCACCATACCACGAATCTGCTCGTCGCTGGAGAGGTCGATTTCGTAATACGCGGCGGAGGCAGGGTAGGCCGCGTTGACCGTTTCCTCCGCGCGTTTGCCACGGACGGGGTCGATCTCCGCGAGGATCACGCGCGCGCCCATCGCGGCGAACGCAAGCGCGGCTTCCATGCCGATGCCGCCGCCCGCGCCGGTGAGCAGGACGGTTTTTTGTTCGAGGAGGCGGGGGAAACTGTCGCGCGTGAGCATGGGTAAACCTCCGAATAGAAACTAATATTATCCATTGACGGTAAATCAAAAAGGCAGTCACCCGACTGCCTTCTTAATGGTCGGGGTGACTGGATTTGAACCAGCGACCTTTTGGTCCCGAACCAAACGCGCTACCAAACTGCGCTACACCCCGAAAAAAATGGAGCCAATGTGGGGACTCGGACCCCAGACCTGCTGATTACGAATCAGCTGCTCT
>JAJFTI010000012.1 GCA_021373115.1 Eubacteriales bacterium
GGAGGGATTCGAAGGGCGGAAAGCAAAGCGTCCTGTGGACGGTTTGCCCGCCCCGGGGAGCGCCGCCGACCGTAGCCGCGCAGTGCGGAGCACAAGCGACGGGAGGCGAAGCGGAGAATCCCACCCTCTCCGCCAAAAACAAAGGGCACCCGAAGAGGTGCTCTTTGTTTTTGCATCGGAATGGAGGGATTCGAAGGGCGGAAAGCAAAGCGTCCTGTGGACGGTTTGCCCGCCCCGGGGAGCGCCGCCGACCGTAGCCGCGCAGTGCGGAGCACAAGCGGCGGGAGGCGAAGCGGAGAATCCCACTCTCTCCGCCAGAAACAAAGGGCACCCGAAGCGGTGCTCTTTGTTTTTGCATGTATTATTTTCTTGGCGCCGCGGTGCTTTCACGAACTATCAACTTACACTGCGGCAGCACGACGGACTGGCAAGGCTCGCCGTTGATCGCTTTTTGCAGCAGTTCGATCCCGAGACGGCCCATCTCCTGACGGTCTACCGACATAGTTGTTAACGCGGGGATGAGATATTTGGATGAAATGACATCGTCAATGCCGATGACGGAGAGATCGTCCGGTACGCGAAGACCCCTGTGATGCAGACGGCGCAGCGCGCGCATCGCGTAAAAGTCCGTCGCGCAGAACAGAGCGGTTGGCAGATGCGCGCCGCCAAGCGCTTCGTCAATGCAGGGGCCGAGCGCTTCCTCATTATAAACATTCAGTTGAATCCGGTTGGTGCTCAGCGCGATATCCGCCTCGCTGGTTGCCCGGCGGAATCCTTCAAAGACAAGCAGATTAAAATCGTGCTGCTTGTTATTTCCAATATACGCAATGTCGCGATGTCCAAGATCGATCAGGTGCTTTGTTGCGGTATAGGCGGCATGCTCATAATCCACCTGAACGGAGAGGCAAGGTTCTCCGCTCCGGCGGCTGCTGTCGAGCACGATAATCGGTATATTCAGCGTTTTCAGCTCAGAGAACACGATGCGATCAATATCGCCGTAGGAAAGAATTCCATCCAGTACGTCCGAATGCAGAATATCCGAAAACGAAAGAGTTGTGCCTTTGTAAAAAGTGGACGCGAACAGGAGATTATAGGAAAGACTCTCGCAGGCTTCCATCACGCTGGTATTGAGCTCGGTATAGAAAAACCGATCCTGCAGCGGGTATTCGTTTCGAAACAGCACGGCGATATTCGCACTGGCGGAATTCAGTCGTCCGGGCGCATGGTGCAGGTAACCGGTCTGCTTGACGACGCTTAGTATGCGCGCGCGCGTTTTTTCGCCGATGCCGGGTTTATCGTTCAGCGCAATGGATACCGCGGAGGGGGACACGCCGGCTAACTTGGCGATTTCCTGGATTGTTATTTTTTCCATACTTCAACCTTTTCTGCTTTCAGCCTCAATCTGCGTATGAATGCAGTATACTAAAACATATTAGTTTTTGCAACAGAATTTTACAAACCAAATATGTCAACACAATCAATAAAAAGCGAAGAAAAATCTGCTTGACAACACAAAGAAAAATGATTAAACTAAAAATGACTCAAGTAACTAAAAAATATTAGTTCTCGGAATTCAAACGAATTATTCATGCAGCCCTTCCGCCTGCGCATCGATGCGCAAAGATTCAACCGAAAGTAAAAGATAAAACCCAAGCAGGATCCCCCAAAAACAGAATGAAGAACGAATACGGCGGTGAGACGTACGTGTTTTATTTCTTGTACCCGAATCGGGAAATACGGAAAGAACAAATGAATCAAACAAAAAGATAAGTCTCTTCCGATAAATCAAGACAAAACGATATTTTCCGGTGAAATCCGGGATATATAAACAAAATAAGGAGAGAAAGAACAATGAAAAAGGTCTTTATGTTGGTTCTGTGCCTGATCATGGCTCTGAGCAGCTTTGCTTGCACGGCAAAAGCCCCTGCGGCGACCGACGACACCGCTGCGGCACCCGCAGCAGCTGCGGCGGAGGAAGCCACGACCGAACCCGCCGCTACGACGGAAGCCAAGCCGCTCAAGGTCGGCATCGTCGTTGCGGAGTACAATGAGTGGAACCATCTCTATTACGCCGAAATCGAAGCGAAGTGCAAGGAATTCGGCTGGACGAGCGAAGTCTTCGACGCGGGTCAGGACGTGAACCAGCAAATCAACCTTGTGAACTCCTGCGTTGCGCAGGGCTTCAATGCGATTACGATCCAGCCCGCGGATAATGCCGCGCTTGCTCCCGCCATGAAGAAGGCGGCTGAGGCCGGTCTGATTGTTGTTTCGCATTATGATATGGATCCGTCCCTCGGCATCAACGAGATGATTTACCAGGTGCTCTTCGGACAAAAAGCCTCCGGCGTACTGGAAGCGGAAGAATATGTAAAAGCGGCCGGGGACAGCGGTAAGGTCGCGATCATTGCTGGTCTCACCGGCGCCGATAACGCGCAGAAGAGAACCGAAGGCATGATGGAAGTCTTTGATAAATATCCGAACATCGAAGTCGTACAGACCGTGTACTGCGACTGGGATCGTCAGAAGGCCATGGCCGCCGCAGAAGATATCATTACGGCGCATCCGGATCTGAAGGCGTTCATCGTTCAGGACGACGGTATGTCCTGGGGCGTTTATGCCGCAATCGAAGCCGCCGGCAAGACCGACTCCATCAAGATTGCTTCCCAGGGCTTCTACGAAAGCTCGATTCCCGCCATTCAGGAAGGCAAATTCATGTTCACGATTTCCTATCCGGCCGGGTTCTTTGCACGCGACGCAATGGATCTGATCAAGAAGGTTTCCGATGGCGAAACGGTTGATCGCGTTCAGACGTTGGGCATGCTGCTCGTCACGAAGGACAATGTAGAAACCGCGCCGCACGATTAAGTTCGCCGAAAGACGGTATCGAACACAGGTATTTGGGCGGGGCGGCATACGTCCCGCCCAAATGAAAGGAAGGGACATCTTGAGCGGCACATTTTTTGAAGTACGGGACGTCAGCAAATCGTTTCCGGGCGTAAAAGCGCTGGACTGCGTCAGTATGTCGATTGAACGCGGCGAAGTGCGCGCTCTGGTCGGAGAGAACGGCGCGGGAAAATCCACGCTGATGAAAGTGCTGAACGGAAACTACAAAGCGGATTGCGGTTCGCTGCTGATCGACGGATGCGAGGTGCATATTTCGGATCCGACGGTCGCGGCCCAAAAGGGAATCAGTATTATTTTTCAGGAGTTAAACCTGGTCAGCGGGCTTTCGATTGCGGAGAACATCTTTGCGGGGCGTCTCAGCGAGAATGGAAAGCCGATTCGCTGGCGTGAAATTCGAAAAAAGGCAAAGCAATATCTGGATCGGATCGGGTTTGATATTGACCCGAAAACAGAAGTCGGTCAGCTCTCGGTCGCCGGGAAACAGATGGTGGAAATCGCCAAGGCGCTCAGCTATAATGCGCAGCTGATCCTGATGGACGAACCTTCCGCTTCGCTGACGCAAAATGAACTCGAAAAACTGTTTGCGATCATCCGGGATTTAAAACAAAAGGGGATCGCGGTAATATACATTTCCCACCGTCTCGAAGAAATTTTCTCCATCTGCGATACGGTTACCGTCATGCGGGACGGGCAGATCATAGGCACTTCCGCGGTGAAGGATGTGACAAAGGATAAGCTGGTTGAAATGATGGTCGGCCGTGAGATCAGCCAGACATTTCCGCAGCGCGAGCATCATATTCAGGAAGAAGTCCTGCGCGTGGAGAACCTCATACGCAAGGGCGGCAAGGCAAAGATCAGCTTCAATTTGCATCGCGGAGAGGTGCTTGGCATAGCGGGCCTTGTCGGCGCGGGACGGACGGAGGCCATGCGCGCGCTCTATGGCGTGGATTATATCGCGGGCGGAAGCGTGTATGTAAACGGTAAAAAACTGAGCTCCAGTTCGCCGCAGGCAGCGAAGGAAGCCGGTATCGCATTTTTAACCGAAGATCGGAAAGAAGAGGGTCTGACAATCGATTTCTCGATCAAGAGCAACATCGTTATGGCGAAACTCAGGACAATTGTGAAGCGGGCATTTCTGAACAACGCTATGGAGAACCGGGTTGCCGATAAGTACATTCAGGCAATCAAGATCAAAACGCCTTCCCGCAACCAGAAGGTGCTCAACCTCTCCGGCGGAAACCAGCAGAAGGTTGTCGTTGCCAAGTGGTTCAACACGGATTCCGATATCATCATTATGGACGAGCCGACACGCGGAATCGACGTTGGCGCAAAATTCGAAATATACGAAATCATCAACGATTTGGTTTCGCAGGGGAAAGCCGTTATCATGATCAGCTCCGAACTGCCGGAGATTCTTGGCATGAGCGACCGCGTGCTGGTGATGAAGAGCGACGCGATTGTCGCCGAGCTGATCGGCGCGCGGATCAACGCAGTCGATATCATGAACTACGCGTTTTGAGAGATGGTGAGCAAATGAGCGATGTAGAAAAATCAAAATGGACCCGAGCCGGAGGCTGGGCGCGCGATAATACGAACTTGCTGCTGTTGGTTGCGCTGATCGTTGCGGGCGCACTGCTAAGCGAAAATTTCTTTTCCTGGACGAACCTGATGAACCTGATGCGCCGGATTTCGGTAAACGGGGTCATGGCAATCGGTTTTACAATGACGCTGCTGGTTGGCGGATTCGATCTTTCGATCGGGGCAACGCTTTCCATGTGCGCGGTGCTCTGCGTGGGAATTGAAAAATCCTCCGGATCGGCCGCGCTGGGCATGGCGGCGGCGATTGGCGCGGGGCTAGCTATGGGCGCGTTCAACGGTGTGCTGATGATGGTTACGCGCGGCGGCAGCGGCGAAGCGTTTCTCATTACGCTGGCTACCGGTATGGTCGGAACGGCGATTGCGCTGACCTACTGCAGCGGGCTGGATATTTACGGCGTCAACGCGGAATGGTACAAGGCGATTGGCCAGGGAAACGTTGCATCATTCCCGATTGCGGCGATCATCTGGATTGTTCTGATGGTCGTCATGCAGGTCATTATCAAGAAAACGCAATTCGGACGAAAGATGATCTTAAGCGGCGCAAACAAGAAATCCGCATTCCTGGTTGGTATTGACGTAAACGGGATGAAGCTTTTCGGCTTCACCATGGCGGGGCTGATGGCCGCGCTGGCTGCAATTATCATGACGTCCCGTACCACAGCGGCCTCGCCGTATTCGGGTAACGGCGCGGACTTTGACGCGGCAATCGCCTCCATCGTCGGCGGCAACTCGCTGGTTGGCGGAAAAGGCGGCATGGTGCAGGTATTGATCGGCGTTATGATCTATGGGTTGATTACGAACATCCTGAATCTCACGGGGATTGATTCGGTTGTGCAGTATATCGTGAAAGGCGCGATTCTGCTGCTTGCGATCTGTCTCGATAAATTGAACAGGAGGTGAGCGGCATGTTAAGAGTAAAAAAGGCGGTCATGGACTATCGAATTCCACTGCTTGCGCTGTCGATTTTCGTCATCATGAGCCTGACGAACGAATACTTCTTTAAACCGGTGAACCTGACGGGGTTGTTTGAGAGTATTTCCGCATACGGCATCGTTGCCATTGGATTTACCTTTGTGCTGCTCTGCGGCCAGCTGGATATCTCCATGGGCTCGGTTATGGCGCTGACGGCCTGCGTGTTTATGATGACGCTGCCGACGATCGGGTTTATTCCCGCCATGCTGATTTCCCTCGTACTCGGCTGTGTTTGCGGCGTGATCACCGGATTCTTTGTCGCTACGTTCCGGCTTCCGCCGTTCATCGTTTCCATGACAATGCAGCTGGCGTACAAGGGAATCGCGCTCACGATTACGGGATCGACGCCGGTTTCCAATATGCATCCGACGTTACTTGCCATCAGCGAGGTCATGCTTGGGCCGATTCCGATTACGTTCTTTCTGTTTTTGCTTGTTGCGCTGGTTGCGTATTATGTTCTGACGCAAACGCAGTACGGCCGGAACCTCTACGTGATCGGCGGCAATATCAACGTGGCGGACAACCTGGGATTGCATGTGCGCGGACATCTCTGGAGCGTGTTTATCGTGCAGGGCTTCTGCGCGGCGCTTGGCGGAATCGTGATGATGACACGCATGTTCAGTGCCTCCGGCAATCTCGCGCTCGACGGGCCGCTTAACATCATCCCGATGGTCATCGTCGGCGGAACGGCGTTTTCCGGCGGAAAGGGCGGCGCAATCCAGACGCTCTGGGGCGTTGTCCTCATGAACATTATCTACAACGCCATGAGCATGTTCAGCCTGCAGGCGAACATGCAGGAGATGGTGAAGGGATTGATTCTGCTTCTCATCATCGTTGCGGATAAATACATGGAAAACAGAAGTTATAAGGTTTAAAAAACATATTTTGAATAAAGACCATTCGGTTTGATAAGGAGAGAGATATGAATATTCTGGCGATTGGCGCGCATCCGGACGACATTGAGGTCATGTGCGCGGGCACTCTTGCAAAATATGCCGCGCAGGGGCATAAAGTGTTTCTAGCGACGGCGACAAACGGGAACATCGGTTCCGCGCATCACACAATGGAAGAAATCGGGCGAATCCGCAAGGCGGAAGCCGCGAAGAGCGCCGCGATTCTTGGCGCGGAGTACGTTTGCCTCGATTATGACGACGAGATGTTCTATGAGGACCGCAGCGTAAGACTCGCTTTTATCAACCTGATTCGCTACTGCAAGGCGGACGTGATTCTGACGCATTATCCTTCGGATTATAACCCGGACCACGAGCTCACGAGCAAAATCGTGAACGACGTCGCGGTCATGATTCCGATTGCGCACCTGAAGACCGAAGCGAAACCTTACGACCAGATTCCGTCGATCTTCTACTTCGAGCCTTCTTCCGGAATGCGCTTCGTTCCGACGGATTATGTGGACATTACGGATTTCTACGAAACGAAGATGCGTATGCTCGATTGCATGCAGAGCCAGCGGCAGTGGATGGCGGATAACTATACGGCGCTGGGCGGCGATTTGGACCGGTTTTTCGATACGATCCGGATTACCTCGGAATACCGGGGCATGCAGGCGGGCGTAAAATACGCGGAAGGGTTTGTGCGCGCGCTGGATGCGTTCCGTGGAAAGATGACCGAACGCGTACTTCCGTAAGAAACAAATTAGATTGAACAATATACACCTAGGAGGATATTAGAATGGCAGGCGGACCAGGTTCCTATGTCTTCGGAGAAGAAGAACGCAAAGAACTCATGGATGTGATCGAAAGCGGCTATCTGTTTCGTTACGGGACGGAAGGCGTGGACGGTTTTCAGCATAAGGTAGCATCCTTTGAAACAGAACTGGCAAGTAAGCTTGGACTCAAGCACGCGGTTGCTACGTCCAGCGGCACGGGCGCGCTGCTCTGCTGTCTCGCGGCGCTGGGCATCGGCGCGGGGGACGAGGTAATCGTTCCCGGCTATACCTTCATCGCGTCGATTTCGTCCATCATTCTGTCCAACGCGATTCCCGTGCTGGCGGAGGTGGACGATTCCCTGACGATTGACCCAACGCGCATCGAGCCGCTCATTACGAGCCGTACGCGCGCCATTATGCCCGTGCATATGCTCGGCAATCCCTGCGACATGGACGCAATTCTGAAGATCGCCAAAAAGCACAATCTTTACATAATTGAAGATTGCTGCCAGGCGTTCGGCGCGAGCTACAAAGGCAAGCGCGTCGGTAACTTTGGCGACATCGCCGCATATTCGCTCAACGTGTTTAAAACCATAACCGCAGGCGATGGCGGCGCGGTCGGCACGAACGACGACATGCTCTACGAGCGCGCGTTCGGATTCCACGACCAGGGCCATAAACCCAGCCGCATGGGCGTTGAGGTTGGCAACCGCTCGATCATCGGTATGAACATGCGTATGAACGAGCTGACGGGCGCCGTGTCGCTGGCTCAGCTTCGCAAGCTCGATATGATTCTGGCGACTCTGCGCGAGAAGAAGGCGAAACTGAAGAAACACCTTACCGGCTTGCCGAACGTCAGTTTTCGCAAACTCAACGACGAAGAGGGAGAGTGTGCAACGCTCCTTACCCTGATGTTCGATACGCCGGAACTTGCGGAACGCTTTGGCGAAAAGATTGGCGCAAAGCCGATTGCCTATTCCGGCTGGCACGTGTATAACAACATGGAGCAAGTGCTCAACAAGGTGACCGGCGCAGCGGCAAACTGCCCCTATAACTGCCCGCGCTTCGAGGTGGAACGCGAGTACCACAAGCATATGCTGCCGCAGACGGACTTCAACACCGGCCGCGCGGTCAATATCAGCGTCGGCGTGGTGGATAAGGGGCTTGGTTCCGGCTTCGGGATCAATATTAAATCGACCGATGCGGAGATTGAACAGGTAGGCGAAAAACTCAGGGCGATCATTCTTGCGCTCTGATCATCCGAACGGAGAACACGAAGATGGAGCGAATGAAAACGGCGATTGTCGGCTGCGGATCGATCAGTACGATCTATATGGAGTCGCTGACGAACGGCAGGTTCCGTATTCTGGAACTGGTCGCCTGCAGCGATATGGACGAGGCGCGGATGCGCCAGAGCGCGGAGCGCTTCGGCATTCGTGCGCTGTCGCTGGACGAAATACTTGCGGACGGGAGCATCGAGCTGGTCATTAACCTCACCACGCCCGCGGCGCACTATCCGGTTACGAAGCGCGCGCTGCTTGCCGGAAAGCATGTTTTTTCGGAAAAGATGATTGCGGTCGAACTGGAAGAAGGAAAAGAGCTCGTCGCGCTGGCCAGCGAGAAGGGGCTTCGTCTCGGCGTAGCGCCGGATACGTTTCTTGGCGCGAGCGTGCAGACCGCGAAGTATATCGTGGAAAAAGGGCTGATCGGCCGTCCGGTCTCCTGCCGCGCGTCCGTGAGCCGGAACTACGGGATCTACGGCGAATTCCTGCCGCACCTGTATAAGAAGGGCGCGGGCATCGGGTTCGACATGGGCGGGTATTATCTCACCGCGCTGGCGGCGATTCTCGGGCCGCTGAGCAGCGTCTCCGCGCACACCGCCATCAGCGGCAGACAGCGCGTAAACACGCGCGTAGGCGCGCCGATGTTCGGGCAAGCTTACGAACTCGAAGTGCCAAACGTGCTCGTCGCCGCCATGCGGTATGAAAGCGGCGTGCTGGGTACGCTGCATATGAACTCGGACAGCATTCTCGACGAGCGCACGAACCTTGAAATCTACGGTACGGACGGAATCCTGCTGATGGGCGATCCGAACCAGTTCGGCGCGCCGGTGTACCTGCAAAAGACGAACGCGCAGCCGGTCGCGTTTCCGTTTACCCACGGGTTTGCGGAGAACTCGCGCGGGCTTGGCGCGGCGGAGATGGCCTGGTCGATTCGCACCGGACGGAATCACCGCGCGGGCAAGGAGATGGCCTATCACGTGTTCGAGACGATGCACGGTATGATGCAAAGCGCGGAAAGCGGCGGCGC
>JAJFTI010000036.1 GCA_021373115.1 Eubacteriales bacterium
CCCGAAGCCCGCGAAGGCGAAACCCGCTTCCGCGCCGCCGCCGAGATAGAGCGCGAGGCAGAAGAACGCATTCGCCGCGCCAAAGACAAGCGCCGCTGCGAGTTGGAGGATATAGTTGCGCTTGAGCAGCCACACGGTCAATCCCGCGAGGATGGGCAGCGCGACGAGGACGACCATGAGCGTTGCGCCCTGATTGAGCCAATTCGAAATTGCAGTCATGTTACAGCACCTCCCAGATGCGCGACGCAAGCTCCGTCGGCAGAGAAATCAGCGCGCCGAGCGCCAGCGCAAGAACGCCTAAAAAGACCACGCTCGCAACCATGGCCGGGGTATGCTCGCGCGCGTGCGTAGAATTCTCCCGCCCCAGAAAGACCCGAAAGAACACGCGCGTCAGGTAGAACACCGTCATGAAGGCGCCAAGGATGAATACGCCCGCAAGCACGGGATGCCCCGCGTCCACCGCGCCGCGAATCACGAGAAATTTCGCGAAATAGCCGGAGAACGGCGGAACGCCCATGACCGAAAGCGAACAGAGCGCAAACGCAGCCGCGGTCAGGGGAAAGCGCTTATACAGCCCGCCCATTTGATTGATATCCTTTGTGTGGAGCCCGTGCTCCAAGATACCCGCGCAAAGGAACAGCCCGCCTTTGGCGACGCTATGCGCTAGAATATAGAGCATACCGCCGACAAGCCCCGTTTCGGTGCCAACGCTGATACCGAGCAGGATAAACGCAAGCTGGCTGATTGTAGAATACGCAATGATACGCTTTAGATCGGTCGCAACCATCGCGCAGCCCGCTGAAACGAGCGCGCTGACGGCGGCTATCGCCGGAACAACCGTTGTAAAGATTGGATCGATGGAGAACGAAACCACAAACAGCCGCGCGTAGGCATATACGCCGATCTTAACGAGAACCGCCGCGTGCAGCAGCGAGGTGACGGGAGAAGGCGCAACGCCCGCGTCCGGCAGCCAGCTGTGCAGCGGGAAGGTCGCGGACTTCGTGAGAATGCCAAAGAGAATCAGGACGACGCTCCATACGGGAATCTGCGCGCCCTTCATCGCGGTGATTTCGAAGGTGCCTGTCTGCGTCCAGATGCCCAAAAACCCGACGAGCATGATCAGCGCGCCAAGCACGGTAACTACAAACGCCTTGTTCGCGCGGGCAATCGCCAGATCGTCCCGGTAAAACCCGATGAGCCGCCAGCAGCAGATCGCGCTGATCTCCCAGAACACATAGAGCAGAATCAGATTCGTCGTGTAAACGATTCCCATCATCGCGCCGATGAACAGCACGACCATGAGGTAGTATTCGTCCTGATTGTCATATTCTTTGATATAGCCAAACGAATAAACAACGATGACCGCCGCAACCAGCGACGAGGTAACCGCCATGAACACCGCCAGAGCGTCCGCCTGGAACCCGAAACTCAGCCCCAGCGGCAGCTCCCAGCGAACGGACGGCTTGTTTCCGGCAAGAACCTCCGGTAAGAGCAGGCAGGAACACACCAACGCCGTCAGAACGAAGAGAAGCGCGAACAGGTTTCGAACCCTCGGCGCGCGCTTGCCGATCAGCGGCAGCAGAAAAGCGCCGGCAAGCGGCGTCAGGATGCAGACAAGTAACGTTCCCTGCATAGCACTCCATTCCCCAATCCAAGATGAAAGCCTACCCCGCGCAGTCGTTTCGCGGGACAGGCTCAACTCACCAAATTGCGACTTAATTATAGGACCGCGATAAAGAAAGGTCAAGAAATACGCAGATTTCCTTAACGATTTTAGAATATCGATATCCGTTTCTATTATAAAAACAAACTGTGACCGCTCCGCTTTTTTCCCCGCGACCTTTTTACGAATGCACGAACAAACCGTGCAGCAACGCACGGTTTTGCAGGAAATGCTGCGTTTTCTGCAGTTTTGCAGGCCAGTCCTGTCAATACAACCGAATGGCAACGATTCGAAATCCTGTTTCAATCGATGTTCGCATTCCGATTATTTAATACTGATACCCGCTGATCCGTAAAAAAAGTTGTCGTTTCCGGTCTTCAGCAGATGCGCGGCAGTTGTTCGCCAGAGGGCGGCAGAATCCGGCGGAAGGTTCCGATGCGCGTTTTGGCAAATACACTGCCGCGTCCATCCGAAACCCGCCCGATCACGGCGGCCTGTTCGCAGCCGGTTTGCGTCCGGAGCGCCGCCACCGCGCGCTCCGCGTCCTTTGCAGGAAGTGAAAACAGCACGACGCCCTCGTTTGCCACATAAAGCGGATCGATACCGAGAATCGCGCAGGCATCCCGGACGTCCGCACGGACGGGCAGCGCTTCTTCCTCCAGCGTGATATCCAGCCTTGTTCCCGCCCATTCGCTCAATGTGCCGGCAACACCGCCGCGCGTTGGATCGCGCATGGCGCGAACGATGCATCCCGCGTCCAGCACGGCGCGCACCGCGCGCGCCATCGGGCGCACGTCGCTCTCAATCGCCGGGTCGAACGCGAGGCTGTGCCGCGCCGCCATCACCGCCATGCCGTGCGAGCCGATCCGGCCGCTGGTCACAATTGCGTCCCCTGCCTCCGGCCGCTGCGGAGGTATCTCCATTCCTTCCGGAAAAAGGCCGACGCCCGCGGTCGTAAGATAGATTCCCGAACATCCGCCCGCCTCGACCACCTTGGTGTCGCCGGTTACAATCTGCACCCCCGCCTCCGCCGCCGTATCCGCCATGGAACGCACAACGCGCTGCAGCGTTTCAACGGGAAGTCCGGTTTCCAGCACCATGCCAACGGTAAGGTAACGTGGGATCGCGCCGGAGACCGCAAGGTCGTTTACCGTCCCGCTCACGGCGAGCCGGCCGATATCCCCGCCCGGAAAGAAAAGCGGGGTAACAACATAGCCGTCCGTCGTCAGCGCAATCCGCCCGCTGCCGGGACAGACGGCGGCATCCGTCAGCGGGGCGAGATATTCGTTCTGAAACGCAGGCGCAAACACACGCTCAACCAGCTCCCGATAGGCTTTCCCGCCGGAACCGTGCGCAAGGGTAATGCAATCCTTCATATACCCGCTCCTTCATACTGGTAATACGCCGCGCAAGCGCCTTCGGAGGAAACCATGCAGGCGCCGAGCGGTTGCTCCGGCGTGCAGGCCTGCCCAAACAGAGCGCACTCGTTTGGTTCGATCCTTCCGCGCAGCACGTCCCCGCAGCGGCAGCCGGACGCCGGAACCGCCGCAACCGGCTCCATCGAAAACCGCGCCCCGGCGTCCCACTTTGCAAACGCTGGTCTCAGCGAAAGGCCGCTGCTCGAAATCTCTCCAAGTCCGCGCCAGAGCGCGTCGCAGGGCTCAAAGTATGTTTCTACGAGCGACCGCGCCGCTGGATTCCCCGCTGGGTTCACCACGCGCGGGTACGCGTTAACGAGCTTTGGCGTGCCGCTTGCCTGCATTTTCAGCAGAGCGAATATTGCCAGCAGCAACTCTTCCGGCTCAAACCCCGAAATCGCCGCGGAAATCCCATATTCTTCTGGTAAAAACGCAAACGCGTCCGCGCCGGTGATTGCCGCAACATGCCCCGGGCAGAGCAACGCATCCACGCGCGTTTCGCCGCCCAGCAGAGCCCGGAGCGCGTTCGGCATGGTTTTATGCGCGCAAAGAATCGAGAGGTTCTTTACGCCGCTTCGAATCCCCGCCTCTATAAGTGCGGCGGTATGCGGCGTGGTCGTTTCAAATCCCACCCCGAACCAAACGACCTCGCGCAGCGGATGTTCCCGCGCAAATTCGAACGCATCCATGGGTGAAACGCAAATGCGAACATCCGCGCCGTCCGCCCGCAGGCTCGACAAACTTGCGGTTCCGCAGGGTACGCGCATCATGTCCCCAAAGCAAAACAGAGTCACATTGGGCAACCGCGCCAGCGCAAGCGCGCGCGCAACGTCCTCCTGCGCCGTGACGCAGACCGGACACCCCGGCCCCGATACAAGGCGCACCTGCTTTGGCAAAAGCTGACGAACTCCATAGCGGCGGATGGCGTGCGTATGCGTTCCGCAAACTTCCATTATGGTCGTCGGCGGCAGACCATCGGCAAGCGACTCGATTTTTCGGGATAACACTTCGATGCTGTTCACAGCGATTCGATTTCCTTTAACAGCGCTTCCAGCTCCGCGCCGGATTCCGGATCGAGCTTTTGAATCACAAACCCCGCATGCACGAGTACGGTGTCGCCAACCGCAGCATCCGGCAGGAGCCGGATCGAAGCGCGGCGCGTGGTTCCGCCATAGTCGATCACCGCTTCCTCCTGTTCAATGGCCGTTATTCTTCCCGGGATTGCAAGGCACATTGCGTGCTCCTTTCGCCAAGCAGCGCGGCGGCTGCCGCCGCCTGCCCGTAGCTGATTCCACCGTCGTTACAGGGTACCAAATGATTGATCAAAACCGTAAACCCCCGCCGCTGCAGCGCGGATACGCCCAGTTCCACAAGGAGTTCGTTCTGAAAGCACCCGCCGGACAGCGCAACGCGATTGCAGCCGGTCTCGTGCCGTATCTCCTCCGCGGCGGCCGCCATCAGCGCGGCAAGCGCGCGGTGAAAGCGCATGGAAATCCGCCCGGCCGGAATGCCGTTTTCCGCGTCCGAAACCGCCGCGCGCACAACCGGCCGCCAGTCGTAGACCCGCATGCCGCCTTCCCAAACGGGGGAAAAAGAATAATTTCCGGGTTCGGATCGATCCGCCGCCTGCTCCAGCTCGATCGCCGCCTGTCCTTCGTAAGCGGTTGTTTGCCGAATGCCCGCAATCGCCGCAACCGCATCGAACAGCCGTCCCATGCTCGTGGTTGGAACCGCGTTCAACCCCGCGTCCGCCGCCGACAGCAGCAAAGCCGCCTCCCGTGCACGCGGTATAAACAAAGGCAGTTGCAGCGCGCGCGCGCGGCCAAGCGCAAGATCGCAAACCGCGAGCGCCGCGCGCCAGGGCTCGCGCACCGCCGCCTCGCCGCCGAGCAGGCGAAACGGCAGGATATGGCCAGTGCGCTTGCTCCCGGCAATCGTTCCACAGAGCGTTTCCCCGCCCCATACCGTTCCGTCGCCGCCGTCACCCGTTCCATCCCAGATAAACCCCGCGGAAGGTTCTCGCACGGCGTGCTCCGCAAGAACGGAGGCAAAGTGCGCGTGGTGATGCTGAATCGAAATCGCGGGTATTCCCAGCGACTGCGCAAACTTCGTTGAAAGATAATCCGGATGGAGATCGCAGGCAACACAGTCCGGCTCCGCGTCGAGCAGACGCTCGAACGAGCCGATTTCGGAGACGAAGCCCGATTCCGTTTCCGGATCGTCCAAATCGCCAATATGTCCGCTGACAAACACATGATTGCCCTTTGCCAGCGCAAACGTGTTCTTCTGCTGCGCGCCGACGGCAAGAATCACCCGGTCGTTTCCGAATATCGGTAAAGGTTCCGGCGCCCAGCCGCGCGCGCGGCGCAGAAAGCGCGGCTCCCCGAGGCTCACGACGCAGACGCTGTCGTCCACGCGCCGCACAATCGGGCGGTTATGCGTTAAAATCGCGTCCGAGAGGCCGGCAAACCCGTCGCCGGCATCTTCGTCCCGATAGATCATCGGCCGGTCGGAAATGTTCCCGCTCGTCATTACCAGCGCGGCAAACGGCTCCAGCAGCAGGCAGTGCAGCGGCGTATACGGCAGCATCACCCCAAGACGGTCGTTCCCCGGCGCAACGGAAGGCGCAAGCGCGGTTACTTTGCGTTTCTTTAAAAGTACGATCGGTTTCTGGCGGCTCGTCAGCAGCGCCTCTTCTTCGGGCGAAACCTCGCAGAGAGAGGATATGGCGGCCAAGTCCCGCGCCATCACGGCAAACGGCTTTTCGTAGCGCTCTTTCCGTACGCGCAGAAGCGAAACGGCGGTTTCGTTTTCCGCGTCGCAGGCTAGATGATATCCGCCAAGTCCCTTGACCGCGACGATCATTCCCGCGCGGATCGCCTCGGTAAACCGTTCGATCGGGTCGCCTGGCTGCTCCGTGCCGTTCAGCAAAAAACGCAGCTCCGGCCCGCAGGCCGGGCAGGCGTTCGGCTGCGCATGGAAGCGGCGGTTCGCCGGATCGTCATACTCGCGCTGACAGGTTTCGCACTGTTTAAATCCCGCCATGCTGGTGTTCTGGCGGTCGTAGGGAATGTCCTCAATGATGGTAAAGCGCGGTCCGCAGTTCGTGCAATTGATAAACGGGTAGAGGTAGCGGCGGTCTTTGGGATCAAGAAGTTCCCGCTTGCAGTCTTCGCAAATGCCGATATCCGGCGAAATGAGCGCGGTTTTCCCGCCGCCCTCGCTCGCAAGAATCGAAAACGAATCGCCGCCCTGAACGGGCAGCTCCTCGCGCCGAATCTGCGTAATCCGCGACAGCGGCGGCGCGTTCGTCTCCAGCTCGAAGAAAAACACTTCGCAGGAGAGCGCATCCCCTTCGATTTCAGCATAGACCCCCGAACCCGTATTCCGCACGAAACCGGAAAGCCGGTTTTGAACCGCTTCCCGGTAGAGAAACGGACGGAACCCGACGCCCTGCACGACTCCGCTGATTGTAACGCCAAATCGAACCACACTTTTCCTCGACTGCTTTTTCTGCCCCTATTCTAACACGCGGCCGGGCAAAAAAACACGCGGTTGTAATTGTCTGTGAATTGCCGTTCACCATCGGCAATGCTATGATAACCATAACCATGATACGGTTGACGAACGATTCGATTTCCAACGGAGCTTTGAAGAATGAAAAAAAACCTGCGCAATCTCTCCCCCGCAATGCTCTTTATCCTGCTGTTCAGCGTCGTTAGCCTGCTCTCCGATATGACGCACGAGGGCGCCGCAAGCATACGCGGCGCGTATCTTTCGCTGCTCGGCGCGTCCGCGGCAACCATCGGGTTCGTCTCCGGTTTCGGCGAGCTGGTCGGCTATTCGCTGCGGTTCCTCTTTGGCAAGCTCGCGGATAAATCCAAGCGCTACTGGCTTTTGACCATCCTCGGCTACGCGGTGGACGTGCTGGCCGTGCCCGCGCTCGCGCTGGCCGGAGAACACGGCTGGATCTTCGCGGCGGGGCTGATCGTTGTCGAGCGCATGGGCAAGGCGATTAAGAAACCCGCAAAAAACACGCTGATGTCGTTTGCCGCCTCGCAGGAAGGCGCGGGCAAGAGCTTCGCGCTGGAGGAGATGCTGGATCAGATCGGCGCGTTTCTCGGCCCCGTTCTGCTCTATGTCGTCATGCTGCTGAAAACCGACGGCACGACCTTTCAAATCTACTCGTTCTGCTTTGCCATCCTGCTCATACCCGCGCTCGCCACGCTCGGAATGCTGCTGTTCACCAAGCGAAAATTCCCGCATCCGGAGCAGTTCGAACCCGAACCGACCGCCTACGTTCCATTTCGGCTCAACCGCAAATTCCTGCTCTATCTGGGTGGAATCAGCCTGTTCGCGTTCGGATTTATCGACTATTCCCTGATCGTAATGCATGTTTCACGCACGTTTACCTCCGTTTCGTCCAGCCTTTCCGAAACGGCGACGCTCGTCAACAGCGGAACGCTTCCGCTGCTCTACGCGGGGGCGATGCTGGTGGACGCCGCCGCGGCAATGGTCTTCGGCCTGTTATACGACAAAAAGGGCGCGCGCGTGCTGATGCTTTCCACCGCGCTCTCCGCGCCGTTTGCTCTGCTTGTCTTCGGGTTTCAGAGCGTCGGCGCGCTGCTCGCCGGGGTTGCCATGTGGGGCGTCGGCATGGGCGCGCAGGAGTCGATTCTCAAGGCGGCGGTCGCCGGCATTGTGCCAAAGGCGAGCCGGGCAACCGGATACGGCGTCTTCGAATGCGTCTTCGGCGTGTTCTGGTTCCTTGGCAGCTGGCTGCTCGGCGCGCTTTACGACCGGAGCATTCCCGCGATGATCTGCGTCTCCGTCGGCGCGCAGCTGGCTTCGATTCCGCTCTACTTCTTCTCCGCGCGGGAGGAGAAGCGTAACGCGGTTCCTCCCGCTGCAAACGAGTGACGCGGCAGGCCGGGACAACCTATCGAACCGGCGACATTGCGCGTTCGGGCGGCGTTCACCCGAATACGGTCCGGTTTTACGAAGAGATCGGTTTCATCACCAAACCGGAGCGTCTGCCGAACGGATACCGTGTCTATACGGCGCTGCATCTCGAGCAGGTACGTTTTGTCCGTCTCGTGCTGCGGGCGGAGGTTCTGCAAAGCGGTCTGCGCAAGCAGGCCATCCGGGTGATTCGTCTCTGCGCCGAATGCCGCTTTGACGAAGCGGTCCGGCAGGCAAAAGCATACGTTGTCATGATTGAGCGGGAGATCGATTTTGCACAGCACGCGATAAGCTCGGTGGAGGCAATCCTGCAAAACCAGGAAGCGCCGGGCGCGCCGCCGCGGACGCGAAGCGAAGCCGCCGCGTCGCTCGGCGTAACGGTGGACACGCTACGAAACTGGGAACTAAACGGGCTCGTCCAAATCCGCCGGATGCAGAACGGTTATCGCGTTTACAACGGGTCGGACATGGAAAGGCTGTCCATTATTCGAACGCTTCGTGCTGCGAACTATTCGCTGACCGCCATTCTGAATCTCTTGACCCGGCTTTCCGGTTCGGGCGAAGTCTCCGTTACAGAGGCGCTGAACACCCCGGATCCAGGCGAGAGCATCCGCTCCGTTTGCGACCATCTACTGGAAGCGCTCGATAACGCAAAGGCCGACGCGCTCCGGCTTCCGGCACTTTTGAATCGCATGAAAAAAATCGCAACCCTCCAGTAAACCACCAACCTTCGTTTCTTTGCTATTCTACCGGATAGAAGAATGGAAACGGAGGTATTTTATGGAACAAAGCAACCCAAATTGGAAAAGAAAAGCGATCCTCTTTTTCTTCAGCCAGAGCGTAACCCTGTTCGGGTCCACGCTGGTATCGTTTGCCATCGTCTGGTACGTAACGCTAAAGACCTCGTCCGGCGGCTGGGTCGCGCTGCTGACCGTCTGTTCGTTTTTGCCGCAGACGCTGGTCTCGTTCGTCTCCGGCGCGCTGGCGGACCGCTATTCGAAAAAATGGCTCATCATCGGTTCGGATGCGGCCATCGCGGTTGCAACGCTCGCCCTCGCCTTGCTTCTCCCCTCGCTCGGAGAGAGTAACGGCGTTCTGGCCGCGCTTCTATTCGCGTCTGTCATCCGCTCCATCGGTGCGGGAATTCAGCTGCCGGCAGTCGGCGCCATCATTCCACAATTCGTACCGGAGGAGCATCTCATGCGCGTCAACGGGATTAACGCAACGCTGCAATCCGTCGTGCAGTTCGCTGCGCCCGCCGCGGCGGGCGCCATTCTGTCGCTGGGAACCCTGCGCTCGACCCTTTGGATCGACATTGTGACCGCAGCCGTCGACATTGGTTTCCTTGCCTGCCTTGCGATGCCACGCCAGCAGTCTTTGCCGGAAACGCAGGCTCCATTCGTGAGCGACCTCAAAGAGGGCATACGCTATATCCGGCAAAACCGCTTTTTCGAAAAACTCCTGTTTTTATATGGCCTGTTCATCCTGCTGAGCGTACCGGGTGGTTTCCTCGCCTCCCTGCTGGTTGCGCGCGTCTACGGCGGCAGTTATCTCAACCTTACCATCGTCGAGCTGGTCGGCTTCGCGGGCATGACGGCCGGAGGTGTTCTGATCGGCGTCTGGGGCGGGTTCAAAAACCGTGTTAAAACGCTGTTGATCGGCGTCGCAGCCTGCGGTCTGCTGACAATCGGGATGGGTTCCGTTCGGCAGTTTCTCCTCTATTTGGCAATGATTCTATTTATGGGCGTCGCGATCACCATGGCACAGACCGCCGTCACCACGCTTGTGCAGGAACGCGCGAACCCCGCTATGCAGGGAAGGATGTTCGGATTGATCGGTACGATGTACAGCGGTTTTCTGCTGATCGGGATGTCCGTTTTCGGGCCGCTGGCCGATCATGTTTCCCTGCCGCTGCTGATGGTTCTGACCGGCGGGGCGCTGGCGGTTGTCGCCCTTCTCTATCGGTTCAGCAAAGCATTCTGCAAAATGCCTGCGGCAAACGAGTAACCCCCTAAACGTGAAACACTCCGTTCTCCCGTTACTATTCGGGAAACGGAGTGCTTTTTTATCTCTCTGATTCGTATCCTTTACCGGCATGGTGTCACGCCGATTTTATTGTTTTCCGCAGCAGGAGCACTCGCCGGTAAACCGGTCGCTGTCGCTACGCCGCTCCATCAGCACGGTATTCCGCCACGTGCCAAACCGGTCCCGGCCGATCCGTTCCCGATAGCCGACCATCCGGAACCCGCAGCGCTCGTGCAGACGAATGCTGGCGATGTTTTCCTGCAGAATGCCGGACTGCAGCGTCCAGAACCCTTCCTCCTCCGACTTCGATATGAGCGCGTTGAGCAGTTTCGTTCCAAAGCCCAGCCCCTGCATGGCGGGGTCGATGTAGATGCTCACCTCGGCGACACCCGCATAAACACAGCGTCCGGAAACGGCGGTCAGCGCCGCCCAGCCTGCCACTTTTTCATCGTTCGTAATCACCAAACGGCAATTCTTTAAGTGCGACCGGTTCCATTCCTCCCAGGCCGGGCACTCGCTCTGAAACGTCGCGCGGTTCGTATCCATTCCAAGCTGATAGATGCGGCTCACCTCCGGCCAGTCGGCTTTCTTCATTTGCCTGATTGCACAGTTCATCGTCCAACTCCCGTCCTCTCATTGATTTTTTCCGCGTGTTGCCAGTTCCCCTAAAATCTTGCGTATATACGCCGGAATAATCTGGATTCATCCCATATCAAATAAATTTAATGGGTAGGATACTGCACTCGTATCGATCTGTCAATCGAATTTCGAAAAAAGTGCTTGACAGTATCGTAATTTTCCGATATGTTTGTATCGTAAATTTACGATACGTTTGAGGTAGCCGAATGGACCCGGTGAAGGTATGCAACGCGCTTGGCAACGAAACGCGCTTTCAGATTGTGAAGGCTCTCAAGGAGCGCACAATCGGCACCTGCTGCGGGAAAATTCAATACTTCGAAAACGGCGCCAGCGTTGCGGACGTCGTTCAGGCGACCGGGCTTGCGCAATCCACCGTTTCCCAGCATCTATCCGTCCTGGAGCAGGCGGGCATCATCCAGCGTGAAAAGCGCGGCCAGTGGACCTGCTTCTTTCTGAACACCGCCTTACTGGAGGAGTTCTGCGCAGGTATCCGCTCGGCCATCATCGAGTGATCTTTTACCCAATTGCATCGTCTTTTTACGATGCGATTGCCGAACTCCAAGTTAATCCGAATCTTTATTTGTCAAAATATATCGTAAAAATACGATATGCTAGGAGAAAATCATGCAATTTGTACTCTCAATCCTTTGGGAAGCCGTTTTATACGTCCTCGAAACCCTGCGGCATAACCTGCCCGTTCTGCTGATCGGTATTTTCACGGCGGGCGCCCTCCGGGTATACCTCGACGCGGAGAAGATGAAACGCTGGTTGATGAACCGCCCGTTCCTCTCCGTCCCTGCAACGGTTGCTTTCGGCGCGTTTACGCCTTTTTGCGCCTGCGGAACGATGGCGGTCGTGCTCAGCATGCTGGCAACCGCGCTTCCATGGGCGGCGATCATGGCGTTTTTAACGTCCTCCCCGCTGATGAGCCCGGACGAGTTCATCCTGATTTCCGGCATGATCGGCGTTCCGTTCGCCGTTGCGCTGACCGTTGCTTCAATTCTGATCGGGCTTGGATCCGGTTATCTGGCGAACGTCCTGCAAAAGCGAACGACCTTGTTTGACAATCAACTCCGGTTTTCCGGCGAGCCCGCGCAAAAGTCCAGGGCGGGCAGCGGCTGTTCGGAGGCCGGTGAAAAGAAGCGGGAGCTCGTAACCGCATTCGCTGAGGCCCCCGCTTCCGCTCCCCAAAGACCGTCCTGCTGCCAAGCCGCAACCATTTCCGGAAGCACCGCCTGCTGCGCCGCGTCCGCGCCGGTTTCGGCGGAACCTTCCCGCGTTTCCGGTTGGATTCGCCGCTGGAAACTCGACCGGCTCGGGCAGGCGGTCTTCGACCTTGGCGTGAAAAAAATCCTTCCGATGTTCGCTGCGTTCGCCGCCATCGGGTATCTCGTCAATCGATTCATCCCGTCCGAATGGATCTCCGCCGTGTTTGGCGTACAGAGCATGCTTGCCGTTCCGCTCGCGGCGGTGGTCGGCCTCCCGCTCTATGTGAGCGGAAGCGCGGCGATTCCGCTGCTGCAGTCCCTCCTTGCGGGCGGGGTGAGCCCAGGCGCGATGCTCGCTTTTCTGATCACGGGCCCCGGCACCAGCGCGGGTGTGCTCGCCGGGGTTGCGACCATACTCAAGCGCCGCGCCATCGTATACTACGTCGCCTGCCTGCTGGTTGGCGCGGTCGTATTCGGTTACCTTTACGATTTTCTGCTGCTGTTGTTCTGAATAAACAAAAGCGGCCTGCGCGACAGTCACGCCGTCCGCAGGCCGTTTTTTCGTTACGCTATTTTTTCGCTTTCACATGCGCGCTGGCAAACGCGCCATCGAGCAAATCCGCATCCTGCTCGGAATACAGTCCTTGCAGCTTCTTGTCGTGCGCGATTTCTTCGATCAGGCTTTTCTCGTAGACGCCGACCGGCTGAATTTCTATCTGCGTGAATCCTGCCCGACGGAGCGTATCCTCATACGCCTCCAGCGTAAGCGCGCCGGAGACACAACCCACCCATAGTTCGATGCTCTTTTTCACCGAATCCGGCACCGGCTTGAGCTGAACGATATCCGCTATCGCGAGCCTGCCGCCCTTCTTCAGCACGCGGTATGTTTCGGAGAGGGCGACGAACTTATCCTCCGTCAGGTTGATCACGCAGTTGGAGGTGACGACGTCCACCGTTTCGTTCTCCAGCGGAATGGATTCGATATACCCTTTGAGAAACGTTACGTTCGTCAGCCCGCTCTTTTTTAAGTTCCGGTTGGCAAGGCGAAGCATGTCGTCCGTCATATCCAGACCATACGCTCTGCCGGTCTCGCCGACGAGCCGCGCGGAAAGCAGCACGTCGATGCCTCCGCCGCTGCCGAGATCCAGTACCGTTTCGCCGGGCTGCAGGTTCGCCAGCGCAACGGGGTTGGAGCAGCCGAGCGACGCGCGGATCGCGTCCTCCGGCAGGTCGGCCAACTCGCTTGCGCGGTATCCGTTCGCTTCCGCCGGTGGCGTCGGGCAGCAACCGCCCGCGCCGCAGCCGCAACCGCCGCTTCGTTTCCCGGATACGCGCCTGGCGATCCGTCCGTAACGCTTTTTGATTTCCTCCTGAATTCGAGCCATTTGTTTCCTCTCCTTTTAATCGTACTGCCCGCAGCAGGTCGTGTGTTCTATTGCGGCGGTGATGAGCAGCACGCTTTCCTCCACCTGGCCACGTTTTTCCGCCGGTATGGCGTTGAGGATCGACCCATAATACCGGCTGAGTTTCCCGTCCAAATCCTGAAAAATCGCTTCGCCGCGCTCCGTCAGGCGCACTTTGACGTAACGGCGGTTTTCGGCGCCCTGCTTTCGCTCGGCCAGCCGCGCGTGCACCAGTCGATCGACCGTTCGGCTCATCGTGCTTTTATCAACGCCCAGCTGCTCCGCCAGCTCAATCAGCGAAACGCTGCCACTGTAGCCCAGTTCGAGCAGCGTCCGGCTCTGCGCCGTCGTCACCCCGCAGCAGGTCGCCTCGCTTTTGTCAAAGAGACCCAGATCGCGCGCGACCGTACGAAACAAATCCCGCAGCGCGCCGACTCCACGTTCCATGCTTGCACCTCCCAATCTCCTTTAACCACGATGATTGTAACATGCATCCGTTGCAATATGCAACTATAATTTTTGCCGCTCGTTCTTTCCTGCTCCAATCTGGCATTCCTTGTGAAAATCCTCTACAATAGGTATAGACGGAACGAAGTTCTTCGAAACAACCTTCCAATTCCGTACTCCAGCAATGATCCGACGGAGGAACTTTTCATGGAGATTCATTTCGAGTACCTTCGGGAATACGAGTCGCTCCTGCAATCAACGCCGCTGCAGCGGGACTATCAGGAGTTCCTCAGGTTCTTTAAGTACCTTCGCGCAGATTTGGAGCAGGCGTTTCCGTCCTGCGCGTTCCTTGGCGGCGCGGTGGAAAATGGCATGGACTACTCCTATTTCCAGTTCACAGACGACGCGCTGCGTACACACGGGCTGAAAATCGTTATTGCATACGTGCACAAAGCCTGTTCGCTCGAAATCTGGCTCTCCGGGGTCAACCGAAAAACGCAGGCCGATGTGTTTTCCCGCCTGCAAAAAACCGGCACGGACTACGAGCAAACGCCCGATCCGAACCGGTTTGACTATATCCTGAAAGCAAAACTTCTGCCCGAAGGGGGATTCTCCGGCGGGGATTCGTTATTCGGTGAAATCCGCGTAAACGTCCGCCGCTTTCTTGAAGATGTTACTGTTCTTTGCGCCGGGTGAGCGGCGTTCCGTCCCGCGCCCCGTTCGCTCAATAGAGCCGCGCGGGATCGTACTGTTCCAGCCGCATCGACAGAAGCGTTTCGAGGTCGTTCATAAACTCGCGGTCGGTCTGGGTTTCCTTTTTCTCCAGCTCCTCTAACACGGTAAAGGTAAACGCGCCGTTGCCATAGATTTCCGCGTCCCGCTGGAGCTTGGGGTGGAAACAACCGCCGGTCATTTCGGCAAATTCGTAGCGTTTCCGGATTCCGCGCAGATCCGCGCTGGCGAGCACGAGGGATTTGCCCGTTTTCGTATTGGTTACGGCATAGATGCCGCCGATCTGCTTGCGCTGCTTATAGGCCGCGAGGAGGTCTTTTCTGTTTTGGGGTTTCATGATGGTTGTGCTCCCGTGGGCGGCGTGGGGATTTTTGGGGATGTGCGTACGCCGACGAGAGTATTATACATCATCGGGGTGTGGGGTGGGGTCTACGGGTGGTAGAGTGGGGCGAAATAACGGATGACGCCAAAAGATCGGGAGCGCTCGTTTTAGTTAGATGATAACAAATGCAACGCAAATAAAAGGGTTCCTTCGGCTCAATGCCAAAAGAACCCTTTATATCGTGTATATGAACGAAAACGCTGGATTCGGTTACGGTGCTACGGATTGAATTAATTCTTCAATCTTTTCATCATCCATAGCTTCCAGGCCGTCAAGATTAATCTCTTTCGACTTAATCTTCTCTTCAATATCCGCCAGTTTTGTAATGATTTCTGGATCAATCTGGTTATAATAACTGTTTTTCACGATGCCAACCGCATCCTCAGCGATACCCAGGTAGTAACCTTTGCCAAACTCCAGCGTATCCGCCGCATATTGATCAATTGCCCAATATACAGCCCCGTCATACTTACGAAGTACGGAAGTGATGATATGGGCCGCCTTCTCGGGATAATCCTTTTCCAATTCTTGCGCCTGATCATTATCAACGCCAATCACATACCGGTCGGCTGCTTCTGCGCCGTTTATCACGCCATAACCGGTTTTCCCTGCTGCTTGAAAAATAACATCAGCGCCTTCTGAATACTGTTTCGCCGCATGTCGTTCACCCAAACTCCTATTCTCAAAATTCTCCGTATACGAAATCATGATTTTAATATCTTCATTGATGTACTTTGCGCCTTCAATATAACCAAGCATATATTGGTTTTTGATTGCATTGATACTCATACCACCAATAAACCCAATGAGCGGTTGCTCGTTCGCCAGCTTCATGTCCGATGTCGTTACCAGTGCAGCACATGCGCCTGCAAGAAATGTCGCTTCGTTCAAATTGTAGTTCATCGTTACGACATTTGGAGGAATGATTTCGCTATATCCCCATAAAAAGATAAATTTCTTCTCCGGATACAAAGGCGCGTTCATGCTAACCAGATTGGTCATGACTTTCATAGTCTCGTCATTTGTAAAATCATTCAATGTAATAATAAAGTCCCAGTCTTCTTCCAATGCGCTTAAAAACTGCGCCTTCCACACTTGTGGGTTTTTGCCCATCTCAACGCATGAAATTGTTGAACCGTATTCTGCTTCAACTTTCTTTAATCCCAAATATGCAGAATTGTAAATGGGATTCTCTAGAGTCCCGGGTATAAGAAAAACGAATTTTAAATCCTTCACCCGCTGTTCTTTTGCTAGATGTTCTTGCGCCGCAAGTTCGGCTTCAATTCGTGCCAGCTCGGCAGCCTCTTCTTCCGGGCTCAACGTTGGCTCTGGCGTCGGGGTCGGTACGGACGTCGGAGTCGGTTCGGACATCAGCCCCGTAACCAGGCTGCTGCAACCAGAGGTAAGCAGAATAAGAACTACGATCACCACAATAAACCGTCTCGTTTTCATGCTCTTTTCCTTTCTTATACCGTTTTACAAAAAAACTACTCAGGATTGAACGGATCCAATATGAATAGTAATATTCCGGCTTGGATTTTTTCAAATATATCCGGAGCAATCGGCAAAATGATCAAGGCAAAGCAGAACCGAGTGTCTTCATTTATTCAGGTACAAGAATAAAGAAAACACATCCATGAACATTATTTCTATGCTTTTTAATGACATGCGTCAATCGTTACAGTCTGTATTAATGACTATACCAGCAATTAACGAATAATACTACCGGTAATTTCTTCAAAATTGGTCGTATTGTTTAAACGAATTTGTTTCCTCCCCCTCCCCCTTGCACTCCCCCCTTTCCATATCGTATAATACTGGCAACTATTTGCATTTTTATCCAAACACGAAAATTTAAAGGGATGGGTGGTATTTTTCGTATGCCTGCTGCAAACATTCAGCATTTGATCGCCATTGTCGCGTACATGGCGGTCGTTATCGTCATCGGTATCGTCTTTGCCAAACGCGCGAACAAAAACACCGAGGCGTACTTCCTCGGCGGGCGCACACTCGGCCCCTGGGTCTCCGCCTTCAGCGCGGAAGCCTCGGATATGTCCGGCTGGCTCCTCATGGGTCTGCCCGGTCTTGCGTACTGGAGCGGTCTGGCCGACGCGGGCTGGACGGCAATCGGCCTTGCGATCGGCACCTACCTCAACTGGCTGATCGTCTCCAAGCGCCTGCGCCGCTACAGCGTTGCGACGGACTCCATCACGATTCCGGACTTCTTCTCCCGCCGGTTCCATGAGAACAAGCGCGTGCTGATGACCATCGCCTCCGTGATGATCATTGTCTTCTTCACGCCCTACGCGGGCAGCTGCCTCATGGCCTGCGGCAAGCTCTTTTCGCAGCTCTTCGGCGCGGATTACAGCACGATGGTCGTCGTTGCCGCGCTGTTCGTGCTGACGTATACCTTCCTCGGCGGCTTCCTCGCGGAAAGCACGTCCGACTTTATGCAGGCAATCGTAATGATTCTGGCGCTCGTGCTCGTTGTCGTCCTCGGCGTGGTTGCCGCGGGCGGACTCAACGCGGTTATCTCGAACGCGGAGAAAATCCCCGGATTTTTAAGTCTGTTCACCTCGGCAGCCCCAACGGGCGAGGCGGCAAACGGCGTTGCCCTCTTCGGGGACGCGAGCAAGTATACCGGCCTTACGATCGTCTCCACCATGGCCTGGGGCCTCGGTTACTTCGGTATGCCACAGGTTCTGCTCCGCTTCATGGGAATCCGCTCCGAGCATGAACTGACCCGCTCGCGCCGCGTCGCAACCGTTTGGGTCGTTATCTCGCTCGCCGCCGCCGTGTTCATCGGCATCGTCGGCCGCGTTCTCTATTCGGACGCCTATATGGTCTATGGCTCCGGCAACACGGAGAACATCTTCATCCTTCTGGCAACCAAGATGCTGCCGCCGCTGCTGGCGGGTCTCGTCTGCGCGGGCATTCTCGCCGCGGCCATCAGCTCTTCGGACTCCTACCTGCTGATCTCCGCCTCCGCCATCTCGAAGAACGTCTGGCAGGGTCTGATCCGCAAAAACGCTTCGGATAAAGAAACCATGTGGGTTTCCCGCATCGTGCTGGTTCTGATTACGTTCTTCGCCATCTTTGTTGCGACCGGAAAGAACCAGATCATCTTCCGCATTGTTGACTTCGCCTGGGCGGGATTCGGCGCGACCTTCGGCCCGCTGATGCTCTTCTCGCTCTTCTGGAAGCGGACGACCTATGCCGGCGCAATCGCGGGCATGATCGCAGGCGGCGGCATGGTCTTTGCCTGGAACTTCTTCATCAGCAAACTCGGCGGCGTCTGGGGTATCTACGAGCTGCTGCCCGCGTTCCTCTTCTCCTGCATCGTGATTGTCGTGGTTTCGCTGCTGACCAGCAAACCCAGCGAAGCGATTCAAAAGGAGTTCGATTCCATCCGCGTCAAGGCATAATCAACGCATTTTCTTCCGCAGAACGTCGCTTACCCAGGCGGCGTTCTGTTTTTCTATCTACCCTTTGTAGGATTGCTTAAAACCGCTTGCAATGGATTTTTATTGCATGTACAATAGCGCAAGATAGTAATTTGCTTGGTACAGAGCGATTTTGGAGGACATGTTGCATGGAGAACCGGCAGAATCATATACTTGCCATTCGACTGAAGGCATGCGGCCGGTTCCTGTTTTATCAGGTTGGGGGCAAAGCGGGTCAACAGCGAATCCTCATGACGCTGCTTGCGCTCGATCGCATGACGCAAAAGGAATTGCAGGATCGTTTGGAAGTCAGTTCCGGCGCTATGAGCGAAATCCTCCAGAAAATGGAGGATGCGAACCTGATTGCCCGCAGCAAGAGCGCGGACGACAAACGCCAGGTGGATCTGTCGTTGAGCGAATACGGAAAAACCGTTGCGCTACAGGTGAGAACACAGTATCACCAGTCGCTCGATCGCGTCTTCGAGTGCCTCAGCGCAGAAAAAAAGGATCAGTTGGAAAGCATTCTCGGCGAACTGGTCTTTCATCTCGACGAGCTGAAGACGGACCCGTTGTTTGCCCCGGCCATGGAGGCCATGTGCTGCGGTGCGCAGCGCTGACGAAGCCAGCGCACGTTCTATTTCGGCGGAGGAATTCCAGCGCCGTTGTTTGAGGAGTAGGAACCCACATGTGGAAATACCTGTTAAAAAGTATCCGCGAATACAAAAAACCCTCGATCCTCGCCCCCGTCTATGTGACGATCGAGGTGATGATTGAATGCGCCATCCCGTTTATTACGGCGCTGCTGGTCAACCAGATCAAGGCCGGGTGCGGGCTTTCCGTCATAATAAAGTACGGCCTTGCGCTGCTCGTTCTGGCGGGCCTTTCGCTCAACTTCGGGCGGCTTTCCGGCACATCCGCGGCGCTGGCGGCAAGCGGCTTTTCGCGCAACCTGCGCAAGGATATGTTCTACGGCATTCAATCCTTTTCGTTTGAAAATATCGACCGGTTTTCCAGCTCATCGCTCGTTACCCGGCTGACCACGGACGTAAGCAACGTTCAGATGGCGTATATGATGATCATCCGCGTTGCAATCCGCAGCCCGCTCATGCTCATTTTTGCGGTCATCATGTCGTTCATCATGGGCGGAAAGCTCGCGCTGGTCTTCGTCGTGGTGATTCCGATGCTGGGAATCGGGCTGTACGTCGTGATTCGAAAGGCGTTTCCGATCTTCCGGCGCGTATTCCGGCAGTACGATGCGCTCAACCGCTCAATTCAGGAAAACGTTCAGGGTATCCGCGTGGTGAAGTCCTTCGTTCGCGAGGATTATGAGAAGCAGAAGTTTGGGTCCGCCGCGGAAAACCTGCGCGGGGAATTCACCAGGGCGGAAAAAATCCTCGCGTTCAATGGGCCCATGATGCAGTTTTGCCTGTACATCAACATGGTGTTCATCCTCACGTTTGGCGCGTATACCATCGCGACAACGCAGGGGCTCAACTTCAACGTCGGTCAGCTCTCCTCGCTGATGGTCTACAGTTTCCAAACGCTCATGAGTCTGATGATGCTCTCCATGGTGTTTGTCATGATCACCATCGCGGAGGAATCCGGGCGGCGCATCGTCGAGGTGCTCTCCGAATCCAGCACGCTGAAAAACCCCGACCATCCGGTTTACGAAGTGCAAAACGGCTCCATTGTGTTTGAAAACGTACGGTTCCGTTACTCGGAAAAGGCCAGCCGGATGGCTCTGGAGCGCATCAATTTAATGATCCGTTCCGGCGAGACCATCGGTATCCTTGGCGGGACGGGTTCTTCCAAGACGTCGCTCGTGCAGCTGATCCCCCGCCTTTACGACGCGACGGAGGGCGTTGTCCGCGTCGGCGGGCTGGATGTGAAAGCATACGACATTGAAGCCCTGCGCAACCAGGTATCCATGGTGCTGCAAAATAATCTGCTCTTTTCGGGCACCATTGCCGAAAACCTCCGCTGGGGAAATCCCGAAGCGACGGACGAGGAGCTCCGCGCGGCCTGCCGCCTTGCGCAGGCGGACGACTTCGTATCCCAATTTCCCGAAGGGTACGCAACGCACATCGAACAGGGCGGAACGAACGTTTCCGGCGGGCAGAAGCAGCGTCTCTGTATTGCGCGCGCCTTGCTCAAACGTCCGAAAATCCTGATTCTCGACGATTCCACAAGCGCCGTGGACACGCATACCGACGCGAAGATCCGCGCGGCGCTGCGCGAGTATCTTCCAGAAACCACGAAGATCATCATTGCGCAGCGCGTCGCCTCCGTTTTGGATGCAGACCGTATCGTGCTGATGGATAAGGGTGAAATCGTCGCGATCGGCACGCATGCGGAGTTGCTCCAAACGAACGAAATCTACCGCGAGGTGTACGAATCCCAAAACAAGGCGGGTGAGACGAAATGAAACCGAAACAGCTCTATCAAAAAGGCACGATGAAGCGGCTGCTGCGCATGCTGTTTTCGTTTTATCCGGTCGCCCTGCCGCTCGTTTTGCTCTGCGTCGTCTTTTCGGCGATGATTTCCTCTATTCCGTCTATTTTCATGCAGAACATCATTGCCGTGCTCGAGCAGAATCCGGGCGCGGGCTGGCCGGTCATCGGCCCGCAGGTGCTGCGCCTTACTTCGATCCTCGCCGGATTGTATGTTCTCGCGCTCGTATCCTCGTTTACCTACAACCGCGCGCTGGCGGTGATGACGCAGGGCGCCCTGAAAAAAATGCGCGAAACGCTCTTCCAACATATGGAAGATCTGCCGATTCCGTATTTCGACAAACACCCGCACGGCGACATCATGAGCCACTATACGAACGATATCGATACCCTGCGCCAGCTTATTTCGCAAAGTCTGCCGCAGCTTCTTGTTTCGGGCGTTATCGTATTGACCCTGTTTTCCATCATGCTCTACTTCAGCGTCTGGATGGCGCTTGTTGTGCTCGGCGGCGTTGCGTTTATGCTCTTTGTGGTCAAGCAGGTAGGCGGCAATTCCGCGAAATTCTTCATCCGCCAGCAGCGCTCGCTCGGCAAGGCCGAGGGCTATGTGGAGGAAATGATGAGCGGGCAAAAGGTCGTCAAGGTGTTTTGCCACGAGAAGGAAGCCGGCGCGGCGTTCGACGCATTCAACGACGCGCTGTTTCACGACTCCAACCAGGCGAATAAGTTCGCCAATATACTGCCGCCGATCCTCATGAACATCGGCAATCTCATCTATGTGATGGTTGCGATGGCGGGCGGCATCTTCCTGCTGGCAAAGGCGCAGAATGTAAGCCTTTCGGGTCTGGCGTTCAGCATCAGCATCGTCGTTCCGTTCCTCAACATGACGCGGCAGTTCTCGGGCAACATCAATCAGGTGTCCCAGCAGCTCAACGCGGTGATCATGGGTCTCGCGGGAGCGGACCGCATCTTCCAGCTGCTGGACGAATCCGTCGAAGCGGATGCGGGATTCGTTTCCCTTGTTAACGCAACGCAGGAAAACGGCGAATTTGTCGAAAGTGAAACCCGCACGGGACTTTGGGCCTGGAAACAGCCGCAGCCCGACGGAACCGTGCGCTATACGCGTCTTACGGGCGATGTGCGCCTGCAAAACGTGGATTTCAGCTACGAACCGGACAAACCGGTGCTAAGCGACATCTCACTCTTTGCCGAACCCGGCCAGAAGGTGGCGTTCGTCGGCGCAACCGGCGCGGGAAAAACCACGATAACAAACCTGCTGAACCGGTTTTACGACATTGCCGACGGAAAGATCCGCTACGACGGAATCAACATCAATAAAATCCAAAAATCCTCGCTCCGCCGCGCAATCGGCATGGTGCTGCAGGATACCAACCTGTTTACCGGAACGGTGCTCGAAAACATCCGCTACGGCCGTCTGGACGCAACGGACGCGGAATGTATGGAAGCGGCGCGGCTCGCTGGCGCGGACGACTTTATCGCGAGGCTGCCGGAAGGATACCAAACGATGCTTTCCAGCAACGGCGCGAATCTCTCGCAGGGGCAGCGCCAGCTCATCGCGATTGCGCGCGCGGCGGTTGCCGATCCGCCCGTGATGATTCTCGACGAGGCGACCTCCTCGATTGATACGCGAACGGAGGCGATCGTGCAGCGCGGCATGGACGCGCTCATGAAAGGGCGCACGGTGTTCGTCATTGCACACCGTCTCTCTACGGTGCAGAATTCGGATGTAATCATGGTGCTGGAGCATGGCCGAATCATTGAGCGCGGCAGTCATGCGCATTTGATCGAGCAAAAGGGCAAGTATTACCAGCTCTATACCGGCGCGTTCGAGCTGGAATAGACCGCCGCAGCGCGGCAAAGCACCTTGCCGAAAAAATCACTATGGTCGTTTTCCATCGCAAAACCGCGCGCCGCGTGAACGGAGAGGGCTATCATGAACGCTTATGATTTCGACGGATGCATTTACGAGGGGGACAGTACGCTGGACTTCTATTTCTTCTGCGTAAAACGGCAGCCAAAGCTGCTTCGGTTTCTCGGGCGGCAGATTGGAGGCTTTCTGCTGATTGCCTTCGGTTTCATGAATAAAACACAGTATAAACAACGTTTTTTCTCCTTTTTACAGGGTCTGGACAACGTGGATGACACCGTGCGCGCCTTCTGGCAGACGCATATTCAAAAAATCAGCAAATGGTATCTTGCCCAGAAAAGCGAGCAGGATCTCGTTGTTTCCGCCTCACCGGAGTTCCTGCTGCGCCCCTGCTGCGATCAAATTGGCGTCCATCGTCTGGTCGCGTCCCGCGTCGATCCGGCGACCGGCCGGTTCACGGGCGAAAACTGCTATGGCGCGGAAAAACCCGCGCGCCTGAAGAGCCAGCTCGGCGTGGAGCAAGTTGGGGCGTTCTATTCCGATTCACTCTCCGACCTGCCGATGGCGCAAATCGCCGGGCAGAGTTATCTTGTTCAAAATGGCCGAATTCTTCCCTGGACCGAATACCGCCCGAATGTATGGCAGAAGATCAAGCGGCATGCGTTTTCGTTTGAGTTTTTTCGTTTTCTGGTCGTCGGTTGCGTCAACACGCTCAACGGCGTTGTTTTTTCCTACTTGTTTTCGAAACTGCTGCCCGCGCAGGTTGCGTTCTGGTGCGGATACCTGGCCAGCCTGACGATTTCCTATCTGCTCAACAGCGTGTTTACGTTTCACGAGTCGATGAGCTTTCGTAAAATGCTGAAGTTCTTCGTTTCCTATATCCCGAATTTTCTGATTCAGAATATCGTTGTTTTCCTCGTCAACGGCGTATTCGGGCTGCCGGAGCTCTACGCCTATATCCTCGCCGCCGCAATCGGCATCCCCGTTACGTTTCTGTTGCTCAAGATATTTGCGTTTCGGAAAAAAATAAAATAGAATAGTACCGCTTATATCGCTCGCACGGCGCGCGCCGCATACGCATCCGTGTACCGGGATATCGCTGATCCGACTATATTATCGGGAGGACTGACATGATCGCAATAATCCTGTTCTTTCTTATCCTTTGTTCGGGGAGTACGTTTGCGTGCTCATTCTCCACGGCGCGCTTTGAAAAGGTCGCGCCGCTCACCGTCTTTGCGATCATTGCCATCCTATACGTTTTCGGCCTGTTCAACCGTCTTGCCATGGGAGCGTGGGTGGTTTTACTGCTGGGCGCGGCGCTTTGGGTGTTCGCTGTTGTTCATGTTGCGGCAAAGCGCTCGTATCTCGCTTTTGTAACACGATTCTTCACGCCCGCCTTTGCCTTTTTTATGCTCGCGTTCCTTTTTCTGCTCTATTCCAACTATGGTCGTCTGGTCTCCAACCGCGACGATCTTGCGCACTGGGCCGACACGGTTAAAATACTGTTTTTCGCCGACCGGCTTGCAACGGCTCCATCCTTATTCGCGCAATACCAGAGTTATCCGCCTGCAATGTCGCTGCTGCAGTATCTGCCGCAGTTCATCGGCCGATTGTTCCGCGGCGGGTTCTCCGAGTGGCAGCTTTACGTCGCATTTGAAAGCGCGGTTCTTGTGCTGTTCGTTCCCGCTTTTTCCAGGCTGGAGTGGAACAAGTTGCACGCTCTTAGCATAGCCGCCATGTTCGTTTGTGCCTGCTGTGTGCCGGGAATACTGCACACGGATGTCTACCGGACGCTCATGATCGATCCTTACCTGGGACTCGTTGCAGGCTTCGGTTTCGCGACCCTCCTGCTCAACGAAAAGCGCGGCACGCTCGACACCGCCACACTTGCCCTTTGCTGTTTTGTTGTCACGCTTTCCAAACAAGCAGGCGCGGTACTCGCGATATTTCTTTGTGCCGCCGTGCTTCTCGATGCGCTGTGTACCCGTAAGCAAAGCGCGGAACCCGTTCGGCACAGCCGCCTGCGCGGCTCCGGTACCGCGGCGCTTTGCATCGCCGCAACCGCCGGTGCTTATGCTTCCTGGCAGTGGAAGCTCCGCCTGGACGGCTCTGTAAAGCTCTTTTCAAATCCGGTCGATCTATCCGTTTTCTGGAGAGCGGTCACCGGAGAAGACGCCGGTTATCGAGGACAATCGCTGGAAGCATTCTTCCGCGCACTTTTCACCGGGCGGCAGGATATTGGAGTCGCGGGTTATGCCGGCATTCCATTCAGCTTTGCGGCACTGTTTCTCGGTTTGCTCGTATTTGCCATTTTAATCGCACTGGCATATCGCGCGCGCGGCAAGGACATGCGCCGCTTCAACGCGACGCTTGCCGTGCTTTTTGTCGGTTGTATTCTCTTTGTCATCGGCCTTGCCGTCAGTTATCTTTTCCAATTTTCGCAGGCAGAAGCGCTGAATCTGGCGTCGTTCGACCGGTATGTCAATATCCCGCTGGCAATGATTGTTCTTGTTTTGTTTTTACTGGCTGCGAATCTTATCTCGCAACCCGGCCGCGAAAGCCGGCGTATCACAATCGCGTTGCTTGCGATTGTGCTTTTGCTGTCTCCTCTGAAAGAACTCGGCAATTTTGCCCTGCGGCGGAACACCGCCTATTCAAAGAGCGTTCGCGCGCCGTATGAAGCTTCCGTCCGTCTTATACCTGAATTGATCGACAAGCAGGGCGCAAAAATCAGCGTCGTTTCCATCGGCTCACGTGATTTTGATCTACAGATGCTCGCATTTTGCATGCGGCCGCTGCATGTTGCAGATTATGGGTCCAGTGCGCTTACATTGACGGAGGACGACATCTGCTCTGTTAACCTGAGTGCAAAAGACTGGATTGCACTATTAAATCGCGACGGGTTCGACTACGCCCTTCTCTATCGGCTGAATGATCGCTTTGCTTCCGTTTTTTCCGCCGCCTTTGCCGCGCCGGAAACGATAGCGCAGGGCGGGCTCTACCGGTTGAACAAGGATACGCAACTTCTGGAGTTCGTTGGCAGCGCGAACGAATCATAATCCGTTTCCGAAAATCGTTTCTTGCTTCCTATCCGGAAAAATCGGCTTATTCTCTATGCTTCGCTTTGTCTTTATATAACCTGCTGGTGATCCAACCCGCTGGGCAGGCCATAAACGCCCACGCGGCGCGCGCCGCTCGATTGTCAGCATAAGCCGGAATATGCTATAATGACCCAGTATTTCATTTGGCAAACGCGGAATTATATGTGCGGCGAATCGACTCTTCGGTTCCGCTTGCGCGCGAGGTGCGACGATGAACAACTGGCTATTCGGGCGGGACGGCAAGCCGACCAGGGCTTTTCGCTGGCTGTTCCTGCTCTCGGCAACGGCGCTGGCGGGGCTTTTATCCGTGAAAGGCGACCTTATCTGGATTGCGTTCAGTATTCCGCTCGTTCTTGTCGCACTCATATTTCTCGTGTTTCGTTTTCACTTCCTGGAAAAGACGTTCTCTTCCCTGCAAATCGGGCGCGCGGCGCTGAGCTATGTTCTCGCGGCGTATGCGGCGCAGTGCTATTCCGGCCTGTTTCTCGAACACCTGCGGAGTTTTGCCGCGGAAAACGCAAATCCTTTGTTTTCCGGCCTGATCGATCGGTTCGGCGCGGCCGGTTCCATCGTCGCCGGGCTGGTTTCCGTTCTGGCGCTGTTCGTCTATCTCTACTGGTTCATCGGCTGGTTTTCCGCGCAGATGCTTGACGTTTTCCGGCGGCTGGACGCCGTGGAGCGCTGGTACCTCGTTGTCGCGCTTACGGTTTCTGTCGTTTTACTCGTCGTTTTGTATCAACGAACAAGCGTTTTCTGCAATCCGAACGCATCCGCAGACAACGTTTGGAGCAAGGTGGACATTCTCTATTCCAGCGACACCTCTTCCCTGACGGAACAAAACGTATTCTACAATATTGCCGCATCGGAGAACGATATCCGGCAGCCGCTCTTCGGCGCATTCGCCGCGCCTTTTGCGCTGAGCGCGTCGCTGATTACGCGCCTGCTGCTCCTGCCGGGCGCATATTACACGCTGCTGCAGATCGTTCAGGCGGCTCTGCTGTTCGTCAGCCTCGTGCTTGTTGCCCGAATGACCGGCGTATCCGGCGCGGAAAAGGCGCTCCTGCTGGCGTTGTTGACGCTGCTGTTTCCGACACTGCTGTTTTTGCTGAATATGGAGCAGTATATCTTCTCCGTGTTCTGGCTGGTTCTGCTCGTCTGGCTGTTTATGAGCCATGATGCGGCAGGGCGGGATGTCGCCTGGATTGCGGCCACCGGTTCCATCGCCACCAGCGGGCTGTTCCTCGTTCTTGTTCCGGGCAGCGGCTCGCTGCGCGAACGGTTCAAGCAAGCCGCGCTCGCCGTAGTCCGGTTCGGCGTAATCGCCCTCTTGCTCGGGCGCGCGGCCATGGCCATGACTTCCGTCGCGAACATCCGGTTCCTGCTTCAGTTCGCGGGCGAGAAACTGCCTTTTCTGGAGCGGCTGATGCAGTATGTCCGGTTTGCGGCTTCCTGTTTTGTCGCGCCTGCCGGCGAAGTGCTGCGCTATGAATCCGGTATGGCAGTCTATCACCAAGCCGCGGTAAGCGGCTGGAGCATTGGCGGCATCGTGTGCATCGTCTCTTCGATCGCCGGATTCCTGCTCAACCGGAAGAGCGCATATGCGCGCGTCTGCGCGTTTTGGGTCGCGTGTTCGTTCCTGCTGCTCTGCGTCGCAGGCTGGGGTACGTCGGAAAACGGGCTCGTTCTGTACACGCTATACTTCGCATGGGCGTTTGTTTCGCTGCTTGTTCTGCTTGTTACCAAGCTGTTCCAACGCGCGAAAGCGCTGCGTCTCGGCGCGTTTTCCGCCGGAATCATCGCCCTCGTCCTGTTGAATATGCGCGGAATTGCCGAGATCGTCCGCTTTGGCCTGCAATACTATCCCAAGCACTGAACCCGGTTCCCTCCCTCCCGAAATCGTCCTGTGGGGTAACGTATGAAGCCGTATATCAAACTAATGCGCGTAAAGCATTACAGCAAGAACATCCTGCTCTTCCTTCCGCTCGTCTTCGGACGGAAACTGATCGACGCGACGCTGCTGCTGCACGTTCTGCTCGGTTTTGTCGCGTTTTCGCTGCTCTCGTCCGTCGTCTATATCGTAAACGACATTCGGGATATAGAGAAAGACCGGCTCCACCCAACCAAGAAAAATCGGCCCATCGCAAGCGGAGTGGTTCCTGTTTCCGGCGCGCGCGTGATGGCGGGCGTCCTTTTCGCACTCGCGCTTGCAATCAACGCGCTGGCCTGCGGCGGGGCCGTCCTGCCGTGGGCGCTCATGGGCGCATACCTGCTCTGCAACATAGGTTACAGTATGGGGCTGAAAAACATCGCGATTCTGGATATTACGATCCTGATGCTTGGATTCCTGCTGCGGCTGCTGTATGGTTCCGCTCTGGTTCAAATTGAAATTTCACAGTGGCTGTATCTAACCGTTGTTGCGTTTTCATTCT
The DNA here is from genome assembly GCA_021373115.1 of Eubacteriales bacterium. Taxonomy (GTDB): domain Bacteria; phylum Bacillota; class Clostridia; order Christensenellales; family CAG-138; genus UBA7703. The sequence continues at coordinate 28,191 of JAJFTI010000036.1, forward strand.
TTATGGTGCTCGGCAAGCGCAGGAACGAATTACTTGCGCAGCAGTCCGGCGAAATGCGGGGCGAAACCCGCGCGGTGCTGAACCGGTATTCCTATTCCTTCCTCGATAAGGGCATGTATATGTGTCTGACGCTCGGCATTCTGTTCTATTCGCTCTGGTGCGTCGATGTTTCGTCCGCCGGGCAGATTCCCGGTAAATACCTGTTATGGACGGTTCCGTTGGTGATTCTGATCTGTTTGAAATACAGCCTGACCGCCGAAGGAAAATCGGACGGCGATCCCGTTGAAGTGCTCTTTGGCGACCGCTGGCTGCTGGGTATGGTCGGCTTGCTGGTCTGCGCCATGCTGGCGATCCTTTATCTGTAGGGCAAATCCTCGGTGCAGGGTCTTCCGCGCAGATCCGCGCCAACCAGTCTCTTCCTGGAAAAAGGTGAAAAAACCCGTGAAATACTCCGGTAATTCGAAGAACATACAAACAACGTCCCGTCCCGGGCGTACCCTGCTGGCCGTCTTCGTTAGCGCGATCGGCCTGGTTTTTCTGCTGTCCGCCGGCTGCGCGGCGCAAGCGCTGGATCGCACCGCGGACACCATTGTGATCACCAGCCTGAATCAGGCTGAGTCGGAAACATTTGAAGGATTCGATTCGCTGAAAACGCTGGATTTGCGATCTGTGGAAGCGGACGCCGCGCTGGTGGATCGTCTGAGCACCGCGCTGCCCGGCTGCACAATTCTCTGGAACGTACCGCTCTGCAACGAGCATTATCCCAGCGAAGCAACCGAACTGACGCTGCCAACGGGCTGTACGGCGGGCGATTTATCCATGCTGCGGTTTTTCCCCGCGCTGACGCGTGTGGACGCGACGCAGTGCAGCGTGAACGAAACGTTTGCCAAAGCGGCGGCGGCGTTTCCCGGCGTCGCTTTCGTGTGGAATGTGTCTCTCGGCGGCGTAACGGTGCAGAGCAGCGATACGTCGCTTAAACTCACAAACAATTACGCACTCACGCCGGAGCAGCTCGGCATGTTCCTGTTCGGGCTGCCCGCGCTAAAGCAGATCGACCTGAACGATACGGGCTGGACGGCGGAACAGATTGCTTCGCTCCAGAGCGCATATCCGGAAAAAACGTTTCTTTCCAGCGTAACCGTTTTTGGCGAGTCCTTCCCGTCATCGGTGGAATCGCTCGACCTTTCCGCGACGCAGGACGTTGATATAAACGCTCTGACGGAGCTTCTCCCATCCTTTCCCGCGCTGAAGCAGGTGAACCTTCTGGGGCATGCCGTTACGTTCGAACAGATGGACGCGCTGCGGGCGGCGTTTCCGGATATCGCGTTCTCCTTCTCCTTCGAGCTCTTCGGCCAGCAGGTCACAACGGATACGACGCTGCTTGCGCTGAACGGGTATCCGCTGGCCTCGCCGGAGGAAGTAATCGAGCAGCTGAACTACCTGCCGAAACTTACCGAAGCGCATTTCTTTGACTGCGGGCTGACAAACGAACAGATGGAGCAGCTTGTGGCGGCGGTTCCATCCGTAAAATTCGTCTGGATGATTCAGGTTGGCGCATGGGAAATGCGAACCGATATTACGGCGTTTTCCAAAGGGAACCGGAAGATATTTCCAAACAACATGGGCCGGTTTGTGGATGAAGCAGAAGCGAACCTGCACAACGAGGATATCGAACCGCTGAAATATTGCACCGATCTTGTTTACCTTGATCTTGGACACGGCAATCGAATCTCCGATCTATCCGTGCTGACGGGGCTGAAAAATCTTCGGGTGCTCATCGTATCCATGAATAAAATCGAGGATATTTCCCCGCTGGCGGAGCTGAAGAATCTGGAATGCCTTGAGATTTACCAAAACCCCATTACGGATATCTCCCCCGTCGCTTCGCTGCCCAAGCTGCGGTTTCTCAATTGCAGCGCAACGCTGTTTACGGATATCACGCCGCTTTTGGGCATGACGAATCTGAAAATGCTGTGGTTTGTGAGCGTAAAGAATGTCAGCAAGGAACAGCGCGCGCAGCTGGTGGAAGCGCTGCCGGACTGTAGCATCTGCTTCAAGGCGAGCAGTTCCGGGGAAGGCGGCTGGACGGGGAACGATCTGTATATCGAGTACCAAACCGCTTTCGGCCTGCCCTATAATCAATAGAAAACCAAATCTTCCAAAAACAACACTGCGCATCTCCAAAGCCGAGATGCGCAGTTGTTTTTTACGATGCAGGCTCTTCCGCCGAATCTTTTTTCGATCCCGAATCCTCCGGGCCGTCATACTTTTTCATCAGCGCGTTGGTCATCGCATTGAACTTTCGCTGCGCCTCGTAAGCGGTTGTTTCGTCCAGAAGTCCGTGCAGACTGGGCGTTTCGAAAAAGCGTTTCGGAAACTCCACCTTCTCCTGCTCAAATCCCATTGCCCGCTTGACGCGGATCTTCGTAGCGTAGATCTTTTCTGCCACGCGCGTGAGATCGTCGCTGGAGAACGTGTATCCAACGGAGTTCAGCGCCATTAGAATCGTCTCTCGGTCGTAGACCTTTCTGGCAAACAGGCACATCACAAGCGAATTCAGCATGCAGCGGTCGATCTCTTCCTGAAACAGCTTGCCGACCAGCAGATCGATATCCAGCGTCTTCATTCCTTGATCAATCGAGTATCCGCCGTTGCAAAGGTGCGAATGTCTCGCCCCGCAGGACATGCCAATCAACGCGCCATAACCCGTATGATATCCCGCCATTTCATTGCCGGCAATCTGCATCGCAAAGTCCTTGCCGCCGTATATACTCGCGGCATGGGCGGCGCCCTTTCCCAGGGCGATGTAAAAATCGTTCTCCTGGTATGCGATATAGCGCAAAGCCTTAATGTAGTTTTCCTTATCGCCGAATTTTAGCGGAATGACCGTTTCCTTTTCGCTGATCAGCCCTTTTTGCAGCGCTTCCGTCGCCCAGCCGAGCACAACTCCGGCGGACATCGCGTCCATGCCGAGCTCCTCGACCTCGTCGATCAGTTCCAGAATCTCGTCGGTCGTCTTAATGCCAAGATAACTGCCGAGCGCGAAGATCAGTTCATAATCGTAGCTCACGCTGATCGACTCATACTCGTGCCCAGCCTTGTCGAACTCACGGCGAAACTGGCCGATATGGATGCAACCGACCGGGCAGCCAACGCAAGCCATCTTGCGGACTAAATTGCACTCCGCAAACTGTTCGCCGCTGATCTTGTCGCCATGTTCGAATACGGCCTGTTTGAGGTTCTTCGTCGGCAGAACGCCGAGCGCGTTCAGCGGTTCAATATTGATGGAAGTGCCGAGGTCGTGATACTTCTGCATCAGCTCGGTGTCCGTACACTTTTTATAGATTTCACGGTATGCTTTCCAGTAGGACGGAAAATCCTTGATCGGAATCGACGTCGTGCCATAAACCTGCATCGCCTTGATGTTTTTCGACCCCAGCACCGCGCCAAGCCCGAGTCGGCCGAAATGACGATAGGTGTCCACGCAAACGCTCGAGTAGGAAACGCCGTTCTCGCCCGCCGGACCGATGCGGATGATGCTCCGTTTGCCGGGCCCCGGCTCCCGCTCGCGGATAATGCGTCCGATCACCGTGCTGGGCAGCCCCCAAAGGGCGCGCGCATCCCGAAACGACACGTTGTCCGAACGGACCGAAATATAGGTCGGCTTCTTCGATTTGCCGGTCAGTACGATCGCGTCGTATCCGGCGTCCATCATGGCGAAAGCGAGCCTGCCTCCGGCGTAGCTTTCTCCCAGCTCGCCCGTATGCGGCGAACGGAACACAGCGACGGTTTTCGTCATAACCGGGAAAATCGAAGTAATCGCGCCAACCGCGAAGACCACAGGCTGACTTTCATGCAACGGTGGAAGCTGCGGATGAACGTTTTCCTCGAACAGCTTGATCGCGATTCCGATTCCGCCGAGATACTCGTTGAGATCCGGCCTCTTTTCAATTCGAAGTTTTTCGGTATTTAAATCGATAAACAAAACGCGTTTGTCTTCATGAAACATGGCTCAGACCTCCTCCATTGTCAAGCACTCGTGCGGGCAGAACTGGGCACAGATTCCGCAATGTTTGCAGACAATCGGCACCTTCAAATCCTCGTCGAAGTTTACGGCTCCAACGATGCAAGCGTCGATGCACTTGCGGCAGCCGATGCACTTCTCCTGCTCCAGAATCACGCCGCCGCCTTTACGAGGTTTTAAAGCGCCTGTCGGACAGGCTTCCGCACAGGCGCGCTCGTCCGTGCAGCCAAGGCAGACAATTCCTACGAAACTGCTCGTCAGTCCGCCGGTGGTGCGAACGCGAATCGCACTCTTAAATGTCGTATGTTCCTTTTTATTGACCGCGGCGCATGAAAGCATGCAGGTAAAACAACCGATGCATTTGTTCATGCCGTTTGCTCGCAATATCTTTGCCATATATCCTCCTCGCCTGAATGCCGTTTAATCAATTACCAATTATCGATTAGTATACACGTAGATCTTCCTTTGTCAACCGTTCGCCTTCGCCGTCTCATGAACCTCTATGCCTGTTTCACACGTCCAATCTGTATTCGCCTGCTCCTCAGCCGCCGAGTATCGGACCAATCACGCTGATCTGCTGCCCTTCCGTAAGCGGTTCGTCCGGAAGCAGCATTCTTCCGTTTGACGCGAAAATTGTTTGATCCCGCAGGCTGTTTTGCTCGTCCTCCGTGCCGGTCCCCGTTTCCTTCCAGTTCTCTTGGATCGCATTCAGCAGCCCTTCCATGGTGGAGCGGTCCGGCAGGGAAAACGGAGTAATCCGATTTGATTTCTGGCTGGAAAACGCCACAAACCGTAAGAATACAATCATGTCTGTTCCCGCCTCGTCAATGAAATAGAAATCTCGCAGCCTTAATAAAACTGCACGGTTCATACAATTCATTCTACCATATCCGCCGCGGCGATTCCATCCGTCGCGCTCATGTTCCACCAGCCGCACGCCCATCCGGAATCGCCTATACGCCGGAGAACTCTGCCATATAAAGACAAACGGAACCACCTGTTTGCGGTTCCGTTTGAGGATTTCGCCGGCTCGGCAGCGGCGGATGTTCGATTCTTTCGTTTTTCTCTTTTCCAAACAGAAATGGTTCTTTCAAACCCGTTGGAATGGATTACCCAATTCGGTTTTTCAATGTTTTTTTCGCACCGCGGAATACTGCTTCATTCCGCCGGAAAGATTATAAACGCGCTTGAACCCATTGTTGATCAGAATATTCTGCGCGGCGTTTCCGGTCGTGCCTTTATTGCAATAGGTCACGACGATCGCATCCTTATTCAGCGAGGCCACGGAACCACGCAGATCCGAATGGGGAATGTTCCGCGCGCCTTCCACGTGCGACTGTTCAAATTGCGCCACGGTACGCGCGTCGATTACCGTAACCGGTTCGCCTGCTCTCTGCAGCGCAATCAGCTCATCCGCCGCCATCAGCGGCCGGCCGCCGTGAAGCGCATTTTCGAGGATCATCCCCGTATAGATCACGGGGTCCTTCGTCGTGGAAAACGGCGGCGCGTACGCAAGATCCAGGTAAAACAAATCCTCCGCCTTTGCGCCGTAGGTAATCGCGGTGGCAAACACGTCGATGCGCTTATCCACGCCTTCATGCCCAACGATTTGTGCGCCGAGCACACGCCCGTTAGCACGATCCGCAATCGCCTTTATCGTCATTTCCCGGCCGCCGAAATATTCCGGCTTATCAGGTTTTGTGTTATGACAAACGACAACATCGTACCCCGCTTCGCGCGCTTCCCGCTCGGAAAGGCCCGTCTGCGCGACGCTAAGACCCAGTACGCGAAAAATGCCCGTGCCGAGCGTCCCGCGATAGCGCAGCGCCCCGCCTGTGGCGCAGTCCCCCGCGATGCGTCCCGTTTTATTCGCCGTGGAACCCAGCGGACGGTAAACCTGCTTTCCAGTTACCACATGGAACTGCTCTATACAGTCCCCGCAGGCGGAGATATCGGGCAGGTTGGTCTCCATCCGGTCGTTGACCAGGATTGCGCCGGACGCGCCAAGCTGAACCCCGGCCTCTGCGGCGAGTTCGGCATTCGGGCGTACGCCGGTGGAAAGCAGCACCAGCTCCGCTGAAATGCTTGTTCCATCCGCAAGCAAAACCTCATGCCCGGCAATTCGGTCAATTGAAACGCCGGTGAGCACCGTGATTCCGCTCTTTTTCAAATGATCCTCTACCAGAACCGCCATGTCCGGGTCCAGCCCCGGCGTGACCTGCGGCAGTTTTTCGAGCAGCGTCACCGTTACGCCGAGACGGCTCAGGCTCTCGCACATCTCCAGCCCGATGAACCCCGTACCAATAATAACCGCCGATTTCGGCTTGCTCTCATCGAGAAACGACCGGATGCGAAGCATGTCGTTGATGTTCCGCAGGGTAAATACATGCTCGAGTTCCCGCCCGGGAATCGGCGGCGTTACCGCGCGCGCTCCCGTAGCAAAGATGAGCTTGTCATACACATCCGTAAAAAATTCTCCCGTGCGCAGATTTTTCACCGAAAGACTCTTCGTTCCCGGCGAAACGGCAAGCACCTCGTGCTCCGTTTTGATCTCGACGTTATACTTGCTGCGGAAGAATTCGGGGTCGCGCGGGGTCAGTTCCTCGGCATGTTCCACTTCGCCGCCGAGGAAGTACGGCATGCCGCAGCCGGAGTAGGAGATAAAACGATCCTGCTCATAGACCGTGATCTGTGCGTCCTCACTGTTTCGCCGCGCTTTTGCCGCGGCGGAAGTGCCCGCCGCAACCGCGCCGATGATGACAATTTTCATAATCCGCGCCTCTCTTTCCCCGCAATATCTATTTTTCTATTTTACTCTATTTCTTCGGTTCAGGGAACCAGTGCGTCGTCCGGTTTGCGATCCGAACGAGAATCAGCATCACCGGCACCTCCGTCAGCACGCCGACAATCGTCGCCAGAGCGGCGGGCGAGGACGTGCCAAACAGGGAAATCGCGACCGCGACCGAAAGCTCAAAGAAATTCGACGCGCCGATCATGCCCGCGGGCGCAGCGATATCGTGCGGCAGTTTGAGCAATTTGCTCGCGCCATACGCAATAAAGAAGATCAGGAACGTCTGAATCACGAGCGGAACCGCGATCAGCACGATATGCAGCGGGTTTTCGAGAATCACCTTACCCTGGAATGAAAAGATGATCACGAGCGTGAGCAGCAGCCCAACGATGGTGACATTGCTGAATTTTGGCAGAAATCTCTTTTCGAAGTACTCCATCCCCCGTTTCTTGATCACGGAGTTGCGCGTGAGCATTCCGCCGACCAGCGGAATTACGACGAACAGCCCTACGGAGAGCAGCAGCGTATCCCAGGGAATCTTCACGCCGCCAATGCCGAGCAGCAGCGCGACGATCGGCGTGAACGCAACAAGAATGATGAGGTCATTCGTCGCAACCTGCACTACGGTGTAAGCCGCGTTTCCTTTGGTCAGGTGACTCCAGACGAAGACCATCGCCGTGCAGGGCGCGGCGCCCAGCAAAATCGCCCCGGCGAGATAGTCCTTTGCAAGATCGGCGGGGATCAGCGTTTTAAAGATGACGAAGAAAAACAGCCATGCGATGCCGAACATCGTAAACGGCTTGATCAGCCAGTTGGTCACCCAGGTGACAAACAGGCCCTTCGGGTTTTTCCCGACGTTTTTAATGCTCTGGAAATCCACCTTGAGCATCATGGGATAGATCATCAGCCAAATGAGGATCGCAATCGGAATCGATACGTTGGCGTATTCAAACTTGCCCAGAAACGCCGGAATGCCGGGCAGGAACCGCCCGATCAGCACACCCGCAACCATGCAGAGTATCACCCAGAGCGTCAGGTATTTTTCAAAGAAGCCAATCCCGGAACTTTTTTTCTCTTCCATAATCATCCCTCTTTCCCTTATTGATGCGTTTTGATTATCGAATCTTTTTCAGAATCGCGACGACCTCGTCGGTTTTGAGCACCTTGCCATAGGAGACCACCTTGCCGTCCACAACGAGCGCGGGCGTACTCATGACGCCGTAGGACGCGATCTTTGCAAAATCCGTTACGTGATCAATCGTTGTGTCCATACCAAGTTGAGCAAGCGCTTCCTTCACCGCCGCTTCCAGCGCGTTGCATTTTGCGCAGCCGCTGCCGAGTACCTTGACGGACGCCCCTTCCGACTTTGCGCTCTCCGCCTGTTTCATGCTTTCGCAGTCGCAGCCCGCGCCGCAGCAGCAGGAGGATTTTACCTCTTCTTTTTCTTTTCTTCTTCCAAAAAGTGCCATTGCCTTATTTTCCTTTCGAATCGGTTTTCATGGTTATATTTTTTCAGATTCCATATTGTTCGTTCAAAATTAAAATCCCAGATAAAACAGATACAGTCCGATCAGCAGGATCGCTGCGCCCAGCACGATTTTCAGCCCGCGGGAGAGCGCGCCGTAACGTCCGCTTTGCGCGATCCGGCTGACCGCCCCAACCGACGACCCGGCCAAAACCGCCAGCGCGCCGTGACCAACGCCATAGAGCAGCAGCAGCAGCGCGCCGCGAAACAGGTTCCCGCTTCCCGCGGCGATCGCCAGCAGGGCAACGAGCACGGGCGTTGCGCAGGGGGAGGAAAACAACCCGCCGAGCATTCCGGTGAGCAGCGCGCCGATATATCCGCGTCGTTTACTCTTTCCGGTCAGGTATGTCGAGGGAATCAGGCGGAGAACCTCCCATGTTTGCAGCGCCATGAGCACCATCAGCGCGCCGAGCACGAGATACCACCACTTTGCCCCAACGCCGATCAGATACCCGACGCTCGCGGCCGTAACGCCCAGCGCCGTAAACACGAGCGCCGAGCCGAGCGCAAACACGAGCGACAGCCGAACCGCCTTCCCCGGCGCAACGTCCCTGCCGCCGACATAAGCGATCACGAGCGGAACGCTGGACAGCGCGCAAGGCGTAACCGACGTCAGAATTCCCGCAAGCAGCGCAAGCACCGGCGCGAGCCAGAGATTTTGACCGATTGCCTGCCCGATTTGTTCCAGCCAGAGGTCGATCATTCGCCCGCTCCCATATCCGCGAGGATCGCGCGCATCTGTTCCTCCGTCAGTCCGCCCTGATGCGCGGTAAATACGTGTTTCTGCGTATCCTTCGCGCTGTAGAAGATGAACTCCACATCGATTCCCTCCCCGGGCTTATAGGGCGTCCCGTCCGCATTGATAAAAATCTGCGTCGGGATCACCTGTATGGGAAAACTTGCAACCGCGTCGGGGTATTTCCGAACATCCACGAATTTACGATCGCCTTGCCGCGGTAGTCCTCGTTGGCGCTCTTCAGCACCGGCGCCATCTCCTGGCAGGGTATGCAGGAGTCCGACCCGAAATCAATGACGATCGGCAGACGATACGGTAGCAGCGCGGCAAGATCGATGCTTTCCACCTCCAGCGCAAAGTCGTCGGCACTCTGTTCCGCTGCATCCGCGGCGGAAGCGCTCTGCGTCGGGCTCGCCGTACTTTCGTCTTGCTTCTTCAAAACGCCGTTTTTCATCAGCCAGACCGTTGCTACAGCCGCCAGAACCGCAACAGAAATCAGGATTTTCAGCAGAATGCCTCTTTTATCGGATTTTTCCTCATCCACAGCAGCTTCCTCCACCGCAGGAGCAAGCCCCGTCGCTTTCCGCTTTTTTGCCGTTCGGCGGAGTCCAACCCGTGTCGTCGCCAATATACGTGATCGCGCCGGACGGGCAGCGGTTTCCGCAGCCGTGGCAGTGATCGACGCAGGAATCCGGAACTTTCACGACCGGGGTCGGCGCTTTTTTGGTGTCGTATACGCTATGCGGGCACATCGACACGCAGGTTCCGCACTCCGTGCAGACGGAATAATCGACAACGGGATACCAGGTTTTTGCCATATGTTCCTCCTATGCAATCAACGGCTGAAGCGCGTTGAACAAATAACCGACCAGAATGATGCCAACGGTACAGATTGCGATGAACAGCGCCAGCAGCTTTGGTTTGACCGCTTTCCGGAGCATGATCATCGAAGGCAGCGAAAGCGTTGTAACCGCCATCATGAACGAAAGCACGGAGCCGAGCTGCGCGCCCTTTGCGAACAATGCTTCCGCGATGGGAATCGTGCCGAATATATCCGCGTACATCGGCACGCCGATGAGCGTAGCCAGCACCACGCCGAAGGGGTTTTTATTGCCGAGCACGGTAACGATCCAGTCTTCCGGAATCCAGTTGTGGATCACCGCGCCGACGCCGACGCCGATCAGGACATACGGAAACACCTTTTTGAACGTATTAACCATCTGCTCTTTGGCATAGATCAGCCGCTCCCGAACGGTCAGCTCGGGCGAATCGATATCCACGCTGCCCGCGGTCAGGATAAAGCTCTCCACATATCGTTCCATTTTCATTTTTTCAATCAGCGTGCCGCCGAGCACCGCGATCACCAGCCCGAAGACAACGTAGATCACCGCGACTCTCGCGCCGAAGATGCTCATCAGCAGCACCAGCGAACCGAGATCAACCATAGGCGACGAAATCAGAAACGAAAACGTAACCCCGACCGGAAGGCCGGCAGAGGTAAAGCCGATGAACAGCGGAATCGACGAGCAGGAGCAAAACGGCGTTACCGTGCCCAGCAGCGCGGCGATGATATTCGCGCCGATGCCGCGAAAGCGCCCGAGAATCTTTTTACTGCGCTCCGGCGGAAAAAAGCTCTGTATATAGCTGATGATAAAAATCAGCGTGCACAACAGCACCGTAATCTTAATCACGTCATAAAAAAAGAATTGCAGGCTGCCTGCCCAGCGGCCCGTAATATCCAGGCCAAGGGCGGTCAGCGCGCGGCCGATCAGATCGTTCAGCCATTTCATGGCGAGCACCTGATTCTGAAAGAAATCCCAAATGTTTTTGAATATTTGCATGTTTTTCCTGTCCCAACCGATCGTTCAACCGGTTTTTCTGTAATTCTGTTCTACCGCTTTATGCCTGCTTTTCGCAGCAATCGTTCTCCTCCGGCGTTTCCTCCGGCGTTGTAATCGCGCGCAGCAGCGCGAGAGCATATGCGCTGCCCGCCTCGCGGATACTGTAGTGCGTCCACTTGCCCTCCTGCCGCGCGGCAACCACGCCGGACTCCACGAGAATTTTCATATGGTACGAGAGCGCGGACTGTCCGATGCCAATGTCCTCGATCAACGCGCAGGCGCATTTCTCCCCGCCGCGCAGCCGCTCCAGGATGCGCAGCCTGTTTTCATCGCAAAACGCTTTAAAAACCTTTGCGTCACGTTCGTAAGACGATTCCATGTATTCTCCTCACATCAAAATAACTTGATCTATTTCATCATATCCGTCAAATCAAGTTTTGTCAATCTGAAATTTTCGAAAAAATAAACCGCGCGGATTTTCGCTTCCGCGCGGCATATGGTTCTATCGTCTTCCGGCAGGAACCAAACGGTTGGCTGAATTCTTACGCGTCCTGAATCGCGAACACAAGCTCGCACTCCGCGACCTTTCGGCCAGCTACGCTTGCAATGCCCGCGCCGGTGCCGAACCCGCCGTTGACCGCATCAATCTTTGTTTCCAACTCCAGCAGGTCGCCCGGAACGACGGGGGCAAAAAACCGCGCGTTGCGGATGCGCCCGAGGAACGCGAGCTTCCCGCGCACGGCGTCCAGCGTTAAAAGCGCGATGCCGCCCGTCTGCGCGAGCGCCTCGACAATCAGCACGCCCGGCATCACTTTGGTTTCGGCAAAGTGCCCCAGAAAGAACCATTCGTTTGCGGAGACGGATTTCACCGCCTTTGCGTATTCGCCGGGAACGTAGTCCTCCACGCGATCCAGCATCAAAAACGGCTCGCGGTGCGGCAGAATTTCTTTAATTTCTTCCACGCGCAGTTTCATCATGCCAGTTTTCCGCCGTTCGCCTGTTTTTTGAGTACAAGGCAGCTGTTGTGCCCGCCAAAACCAAAGGAGTTTGAAAGCGCATAGTCGCAGTCCAGCGGCTGCGCCTTACCTTTCACGTAGTTGAGGCGGCAGTCCTCCGCCTCTTGTGTCAGTCCGATGGTCGGCGGCGCGACGCCCATATTCAGCGCCAGCAGCGAGAGGATCGCCTCAAACGCGCCCGCCGCGCCGAGCATATGCCCGGTCATCGACTTGGTCGAACTGACCTTGAGCCTTTTGGCATGTTCGCCGAAGCAGGTCTCGATTGCCGCGCTTTCGCCTGCGTCGTTGAGCGGTGTGCTCGTACCGTGCGCGTTGATGTAGCCAATCTGTTCCTTGTTGATCCCCGCGTCGCGAATCGCCTCCGCCATCGCGCGGGCGGCTTGCTTGCCCTCCGGCTGCGGGGCGGTGATGTGGTGCGCGTCGCAAGTCTGCGCGTATCCGGCGAGCTCGCCAAGCACGGTTGCGCCGCGCTTACGCGCGGAAGCCTCGCTTTCGAGCAACAGAAACGCCGCGCCTTCGCCCATCACGAACCCCTGTCGCTCCTGATCGAACGGAATGCTCGCGCGAGCCGGATCAAGGCTCTCCGAGAGCGCGCCCATCTGATGGAACCCCTGCACGGCGAGTTCCGTCATCACCGATTCCGCGCCGCCGACAAGCATCGCGTCCACGCGCCCCTCGCGGATGGCATAGTACGCATGCCCGATCGCGTCCGCGCCGGAAGCGCAGGCGGTTACGAGCGAAAAGCACGGCCCGACGAGGCCGTAGCGAATCGCGATCAGCCCGGCGGTCGTGTTGATAATCGTCTTCGGGATAAAGAGCGAGGAAACGCTCCTCGGCCCGTTGGTGCGCAGTTCTTCATGCTGTTCGCAGATGACGTCCAGGCCGCCCATGCCGCTGCCGAGTACAACGCCGACCCGCTCCGGGTCGAACCCGGCGTTTTGCAGGCCGCTCTGTTCCCAGGCCTGCGCCGCTGCGACAATCGCCATCTGCGTAAAGCGCGCCATACGTTTTGCCTCGCGCTTGTTAATGTACGGCTCCGGATTAAAATCCTTGACCTCGCCTGCGGCGAAGATCTGCGTTTCCTCGGCGGAAAATAACGTCGGCGCGCCGATTCCGCTCTTGCCCGCCGCCGCCGAAGCAAAGCTCTCCGCGGCGGACATGCCAATAGGGGACACCGCGCCCATACCGGTAATCCAAACGTTCATGTTATCCCTTCCCTTTCGAAATAGCTAAATCGCCATGCCGCCGTCCACCACGAAGACCTGCCCCGTCACATAGGACGCGCCATCCGAGCAGAGGAAGGCGACCATGTTCGCAACATCCTCCGGCCGGCCGAGCCGGCGCAGCGGAATGCTCTGCTGCATCGCGTCCCGTGCGGCTTGCGGCATCTTCTGCGTCATGGCGGTTTCAATAAACCCCGGAGCAACCGCATTGACGCAGATGCCCCAGCGAGCGACCTCTTTCGCGCCCGACTTCGTCAGCCCGATGATACCCGCCTTGGACGCGGCATAGTTCGCCTGGCCGATGTTGCCGGTCATGCCGACGACGGATGTGATGTTCACGATTCGCCCGCGTTTTTCTTTCGCCATGGCGGAAATTCCCTCGCGCGTGCAGTAAAAGCAGCTGTCGAGGTTTGCCCTTAGCACACTCTGGTACTGCTCGTCCGTCATGCGAAGCAGCAGGCCGTCGTTCGTTATCCCCGCGTTGTTAACCAGCGCGTAGAGCCCGCCGAGTTGCTGAACGCAGACCTCGACCAGCCGCACGCACTCCTTTGAGTCCGTCAAGTCCGCCTGAACCGCAAGCGCATGTTGCCCCAGCGCGCGAATCTGTTCGCAGGCCGTCTCCGCCTCTTGCGCGTTGCCGCGGTAATGCACGGCAACGTCAAATCCGTCTTGTGCCAACCTGCGGCAGATCGCGCGGCCTATGCCGCCCGACCCGCCGGTGACCAGCGCCGCGCGGCTCACTTGGATTCTCCTGAAACCGCCTGCAGAAACGCTTCCAGCGAAGCGGCGTTCGAAACGGAATAGACCTCCGCGCCCGCTGCCACGCGCCGCTTGAGCATTTTGCCGAGCACGTTGCCGGGGCCGATTTCGACAAATCGGGTAACGCCGCTATTGAGCATATGCTCCACGCAGTCGTGCCAGCGCACGCGAACACGCATCTGCTCGCAGAGCAGCGCGCGCACGTCCGCCCCCGGCGGATACGGCGAGCCAAGGGCGTTGCTGTAGACCGTCTTTGAGACCGCGCCAAACTGCTCGCTTTCCAGCACGGCGGCGAACCGCTCCGCCGCCTCGCCCAGCAGCGGGCAGTGTGACGGCCCTCTCATCGTGAGCAGCGACACCATGCGCGCGCCCGCCGCTTCCAGCGTGGGTTTGAGCGAATCCAGCTCCGGCAGCAGCCCGCCGAGCACCAGCAGGGTCTCGTTCAGATGGTTTGAAACATACACATTCCGGCAGGAAACGATGCAGGCTTCCGCCTGCTCCATCGTCAAGCCGACGACGGAGAGCATGCCGCCCGTGCCGGGAGGCACCGCGCCGTCCATAATCGCGCCGCGCTGCCGCACAATCGCCGCGCCGCGCGCCGCGTCGAATACGCCCGCCGCCGCGAGCGCGCCGTATTCGCCGAGCGAAAGCCCCGCGAACACATCCGCATCCACGCCCGCCGCGCGAATGGCGCTGAGCAGCGAAACGGTGTGCGTATAGATTGCCGTCTGAATCGCGTCGCTGCCTTCCATGCCCGCGCCTCCGAAGCAGGCGGCTTTCAGGTTCAGTCCGGTCTTCTCCTGGCACGCGTCAAACATCTGCCGGTAAGGAATAGAAGATTCGTATAAGTCCGCTCCCATGCCGACCGCCTGCGCGCCCTGGCCGGGAAATAGAAATGCCGTTTTCATGCTCAACCCTCCAGAAGTACCGAAGCTCCGCCCAGCGCCGCGCGGATGCCGTCCGCATCAAACAGCTCGCGGACGATTTCGGCGGCGGGCTGAATGCGGTCCACCATGCAGGCGCACTGCCCCGCCATGAACGAACCGCGTTCTTTGTCGCCGTGCAGCACCGCGCGCATCAGCGAACCCTCGCCGAGTTTTTCCACATGCTGCAGGCCGTCCGGTTCGTATTCCGCGCTGGCCAATTCGCGCTGCAGGGGGCTGCGCAGCACGCGCACCGGATGGCCGGTGATGCGCCCCGTCACCTTGCTGTCGATATCCTTGGCGCGGATCACGCGATCCTTATACTCCGTGTGCGCCATGCACTCCTCCGCGAGAATGAAGCGCGTGCCGACCTGAACGCCCTTTGCGCCGAGCACAAATGCCGCCGCAACCGTCGCCGCGTCAAACACACCGCCCGCCGCGACGACCGGAATCTTCACGTTACGAACGATGTCCGGCCAGAGCACCATGGAGGTCAGTTCCCCGATGTGCCCGCCCGCTTCGCAGCCCTCCGCAATCACGAAATCCGCGCCCATGCGTTCCATCAGCTGCGCAAGCGCGCGGCTCGCGACCACGGGCGCAACCACGCAGCCCGCCGCCTTCCAGCGCGCAACGTACGCGTCCGGATTGCCCGCCCCAGTGATAACCACCGGAACGCGCAGCTCCGCGGCCAGCGCCGCCACCTCCGCCACATAGGGGCTCAGCAACATAACGTTAAGTCCGAACGGCCGGTCGGTCTTTTCGCGCAGCAGCCGAATCTGCGTTTCCACCCAGTCCGGCGGCGCGTTGCCCGCGGCGATAACGCCAAGTCCGCCCGCCATCGAGACGGCGGCTGCGAGGTTCGCGTCGGACACCCAGGCCATGCCGCCTTGAATGAGCGGAAACTCCGTCTTCGTCAGCGCCGAGATGGTGCCGCCATACTTCATGCCTGCTTGCCCTCAAGGTGCTTGATGAGTTCGCCGACGGTGTGGATGTCGCCGACTTCCTCCACGGGAACCTTGATGCCCGTTTCCTTTTCGAGATCGATCAGCATCTCGACCATGTCCAGCGAGTCCATCGAGAAGTCCTCGACAAACCGGCTTTCCGGCTTGATCGCGTCCCGCTCCAGATCCAGTTGCGCCATAAGATTCTTGATAATAATTTCCTGCATAAATAAGTTCTCCTTTGTTTTTATATTTCACGACGACTCGTAAAGATCCATTGTGTTATGGTTTGTCCGGCAGATCCCAGTCGATCACCACGCCGCCGCTCGTGAGTCCGGAGCCGAATCCGGCGAGCGCTACGCGATCTCCCTGCCGCAGCCAACCCGCTTCCCAGGCGTCGCAAAGCGCGATCGGGATCGTCGCGGACGAGGTGTTTGCGTAGCTCGCGATGTTGAGAAAAAACGCGTCGCGGCCCATGTTCATCGTCCGCATGACGTAATCGATGATCTTTTCGTTCGCCTGATGCGGAATCACCTTCGTAAACGGCTTATCTGCGCAGAACGCAGACAGCCGTTTCAACGTGTCTTCCAGCACGCCGACCGCGTAGGTGAATACGTCCGCGCCCTTCATGCGGATGTACTCCGTTGCCGTATTCCGCGCGGGCGAAAACGGTGTGCTGCGTGAATCTTTCCGAAGTACAATCACGTCGTTCGTATCCGGCGTCGCGCTCAAGATTGGGTACAACACCCGCGCCGTTTCACTGCGGCGGAGCACCACCGCGCCCGCGCCGTCCCCGAAGAGTACGCAGGTGGAACGGTCGTTCCAGTCGGTAAATCGGGACATCGCCTCGCTTGCGACGACGATTGCCGCCTCCGCGCCGAGCGTCTCCATGAGGGAGGCCGCGGCGACCAGCGCGTAAATGAAGCCAGTGCATCCGGCGGAGACGTCAAACGCCGCGCAGTTCTGAATACCGAGCGCCTTTTGAACGCTGCTCGCCATGGAAGGCGTCAGATCCTCGCCGGTGATTGTGCAGGCGACGATCAGGCCGACCGACTCGCGGAGCACGCCGGACATCGCCAGCGCCTTTGCCGCGGAATCGGCCGCCATCCCCACAGCCGTTTCCCCCACCGCAACATGGCGCGTACGTATGCCCGTGCGCTTCGTGATCCATTCGTCGCTCGTTTCCACCAGCGATTCCAATTCCGTGTTCGTAACCACTTTTTCCGGAATC
Organism: Eubacteriales bacterium; assembly: GCA_021373115.1. Classification (GTDB taxonomy): domain Bacteria; phylum Bacillota; class Clostridia; order Christensenellales; family CAG-138; genus UBA7703. The sequence continues at coordinate 45,201 of JAJFTI010000036.1, forward strand.
GAGCTGGCAACGCCAGCAATCGTCACATTCGCCAACAATTAGAACCCCCTCATATTCAGGAATTTTTGCTGCCGGTTTTCCACCAGCCGGTCGGGCGAAAGCCGCGTCAGTTGCTTGAGCGAAACGCGAATCGCCTTTCGTATCTCGTCCGTGCTTTCGTCCATTTGCGTGCGCGAAAACCCGCTTTGTTCGCGAATCACCGCGTCCACGATGTGAAAGCTTTTCAGATCGCTCGCGGTGAGCTTTAGGTTCTTCGCCGCTTCGGAGGCCATCGAGCTGTCCTTAAACAGAATCGACGCCGCACCCTCCGGCGAAATCACCGAGAAGTAGCTGTTTTCGAGCATGATCAGTCGATCCGCAAGCGAGAGCGCAAGCGCGCCGCCGCTTCCGCCTTCGCCAATGATAATCGAAATACAGGGTGTCTTTACCGTCGCCATGGCGCGGAGGTGTTCCGCAATCACGCGCCCCTGCCCCTTCGCCTCCGCCTCGACGCCGCAAAACGCGCCCGGCGTATCAACGAGGCAGATAACGGGGCGCTGAAACTTCTCCGCCTGTTTAAGCGCTCGCATCGATTTTCGATAACCCTCCGGCGAGGGCATGCCGAAATTGCAGCGCATGCGTTCCTCAAGAGTATGCCCCTTCTGCTGGCCGATTACCGTCACAGGAAACGTCTCAAACCACGCGATTGCGGTAACAATTGCCTCGTCGTTACCCATGCATTGATCGCCCTGCACCTCGAACACGCCACGGAAGAGCTTTTCCATATAGTCCCGCGCCTGCGGTCGGTCCTCCTTGCGCGCGTTCATCACCCGCTCCCAGGCAGGTTCCAGCGGCGCGGCGGCGGCTGGATTCGATCCCGTTTTCTTAAGAGACGCCACCGTCGAACACCCCCTTGCCGTACGTTCTTAAACTGCCGTCGCCGTTGTGCAGCGCGAGCAGCGCAGCCAGCGTTTCCCGCAGATCCCTGCGCTCGACTATGCGGTCGATCAGCCCGTGCTCGTAGAGATACTCCGCCGTCTGGAATCCCTCCGGCAGTTTGTCCCGTACGGTCTGCTCAATCACGCGCGGCCCGGCAAAACCGATCAGCGCGCCCGGCTCCGCAAGCGTAATATCCCCCTGCATGGCGAAGCTCGCGGTCACGCCGCCCGTGGTCGGGTGTGTGAGTACGTTGACGTGCAATAAGCCCGCGGCGCTGTGCCGCGCAAGCGCAATGGTCGTGCGCGACATCTGCATGAGCGAGAGAATCCCCTCCTGCATGCGCGCCCCGCCGGATGCGCAGAAGATCACAAGCGGCAGGCGGTTCGTCAGCGCGAATTCCGCGAGAATCACGATTTTTTCACCGACCACGGTGCCCATGCTGCCCATCATAAAGTAGGAGTCCATCACGGCGAGCGCCGTGCGCAGGCCCTTGATCGTCGCCTTGCCGATGACGACGCCCTCCTGCATCTTGGACTTCATTCGCTCTTTTTCAATTTTCGTCTTGTAGCCGGGAAATGAGAGCGGATCCCGTCCTTCCGCTTCGCGCTCAATTTCAATAAAGCTGCCGCTGTCCACAATCGCCTCGATCCGGCGGTAGGCGGGCTGGCGAAAAAGGCTGCCGCAATACGGGCAGGCCGCGTCTCCGGCAAGCACCACGTCCGCAACCATGTCGCGCCCGCAGCCTGAACAGCGGAGCATGTCCGGCGCGTCCGCCAAAACGGCCTGTTCGGACGAAACGGCGGTGTTCAGTTCCTCCATAAACAGATTCATACGTTTGCCCTCAGATAACGATTCAGAAACGTCTCTTCGATCCACTTCGTGTGCACCCTGCCCGCGCGCACGTCCGGATCGGCCAGCATGGCACGCGCGAACTCCGCGTTGTGGAGAATGCCGTCGATGCGCAGCTCCGCAAGCGCCGCGCCGCATAGACGAATCGCCTCTTCGCGGTCGTCTCCCGTTGCAATCAGCTTGAGTACCATGGAGTCGTAAAAGGGCGAAATCTCGTCCCCGGCCATATAGCCGCTGTCAATGCGGATTCCCTGCCCGCCCGGAAGAACCATGGCCTGCAGCACACCGGGCGATGGCCGGAACTGCTCCGCCGGGCACTCCGCATTGATGCGGCACTCTATCGCATGCCCGCGCGAAACAAGCTGTTCCTGGCTTACGCGAATATGGTGCGACAGCGCAACCTGAATCTGTGCTTTGATTAAGTCGATGCCGAAGATGCTCTCCGTCACCGGATGTTCCACCTGAATGCGTGCGTTCATCTCCATAAAGAAGAAACGTCCGTCCTGCGCCAGCAGGAATTCAACCGTGCCCGCGTTCCGATAATCCACGCAGCGGGCAATCTCCACCGCGGTTTGCTCCATGGCCGAACGCGTCGCGGGGTCTATGTTTGCGGCGGGCGCTTCCTCCAGCAGTTTCTGGTTCTTTCGCTGGAGCGTACACTCCCGCGTCCCGAGGTGGAGTATATTTTCGTGCTCGTCCGCCAGAATCTGCACCTCGATGTGCCGGGCATTCGGCAGATAGGCTTCGAGGTATACGCTTCCGTCGCCAAAGGCCAGCTCCGCCTCGCGGCGCACCAGCGCGTATTCGCGTTCCAGCGCGGCGCAGTCCTCGACGACGCGGATGCCTTTTCCACCGCCGCCGCGCGCCGCCTTGATCATCAGCGGAAAGCCGACCGATTTGGCGACGACCTGCGCTTCCTTCAGGCTGTCCACCGTTCCGTCGGAGCCGGGCACCACCGGAAAGCCGTTTGCGATCATTGTCTTTCGCGCCATCTGCTTGTCGCCAAGCAGCAGCATGGTCTCCGGCGCGGGGCCGATGAACCGGATGCCCGCCTCCGCGCAGGCCAGTGCGAACGCCTCGTTCTCCGAGAGAAAGCCGACGCCGGGATGAATCAGATCCGCGCGGTAGGCCTTTGCCGCGGCGAGGATGCTGTCGATGTTGAGATAGCTCTTCTCCGCCGGGCGCGGGCCGATGCAGACGCTCTCGTCCGCCAGGCGTACGGGAAGACCGCCCTCGTCGTTTTCCGAATAGACGGCAACCGTTCGAAGACCGAGTTTTTTACAGGTTCGAATCACGCGAATCGCGATTTCGCCGCGATTGGCAATCAGTACGGTCTGCATGTTTAGTTTCCTTCGGCGAGCAGGAAGAGCGTGTCCCCGGCGGTGACCGTTGCGCTGTCCTTCGCGAGAATGGCGGATACAACGCCCACGCGCGGTGCGCAAATCTCGTTCATCGTCTTCATCGCCTCAATAATGCAGAGGATGTCCCCCTTGTTCACGCGGCTCCCCGGTTGGACAAACGGCTCCGCGCCGGGCTCCTTCGCCAGGTAAAAAACGCCGGAGATCGGCGAACGCACCGCGTCCTTGCCGCCCGTTTCACTCGCTTCTTCTGCAGGCGGCGCGGGGACGGCGGCGGTAGCTGCCGCAGACGCTGCCGCGCCCCGCTCCAGCAGCACCCTGACCTCGCCAATCTGCACTTCAACCTTCGAGAAAGAGGACGATTCCGCACAGTCCATCAGCCGGAAGATTGCGTCTAGCTCCATTTGGTGGATTCCTTTCGGTGTAAAAAAAGTATAATTCCATTATTCGTTCGTACTACTAACTATTAGGGCGCAAGGCTCGTTGTTAAATAGATAAAAATAATGATCCCGCGCTTTTGTTAGTACTACTAACGAACTTGCGCAGAATCATAACACGGTGATTTTGGCTTGTCAAGACTGTGCCGTTTGTCCGGCATTCAAATGTGAAGTTGCCGTTTTTATATACTGGCTTCTTTTTTATGTGAAGGAATGTGTTGTTTCTGGTGGAATACGCCTCGAACCTGCCGGATTGCGCGGCGTTCTCCGTTTTACCGCCGCCCGGCGGTAACCGGCTTACCCTTCCCGTTCTGCAGTTTTACACACGCAAATGGTTGAAAAAGTTCACAAGCGCCTGCATCGATTTGAGCACCTCCGGGTACTCGGCCACCCGAAACTCCCGCATAACGCTGTGGATCAGCATATCGTGAAACTGCGTATGCTTTTTGCACATCGCCTCGCCGGATTCGGTCAAGCGGAGAATGCTCTTGCGCCCGTCCGTTTCCGCGCGGTGCTTTTCCAGATAGCCCTTCTCCACAAGGCGGTTGACGGAAACACTCACCGTCGCCTTTGTAATCCCCAGAATATCGGAAATCTGCGTAAGCGTCGCTTCCGGAATATCCTGCACAATCTCCAGCGCGTGCATCTCCGTTCGGCTCAGGTTTCCGTTGGCAAGCTTCGAAACGCTCTGCTCCTGCAGGCGCAGCACACTGTAAAACATGTCCTTGAGCGCCTGATTCAGCAGCCGTTCAATCTCCTGATCGGTCATAATTGATCTCTCCTTCTGCCCGGGCAAGGCAAACTCGTTTGTACTGCGAACGAAAAAAGGATAACACATGTTTTCAAAAAAGCAAATCAAAAAGCATCGAACATCGATTCGTAGTCTCATTCTGCCAAATAAGGCCTATTGTGGTTCGATTCGGCATGCTCTATAATGAGTCCAGCCAGCAAGCGTGCAATACCGTTCTATTTGGTTCAATTCCGTGGAATGATTCGATGTTGCGACACAAGTTGAGGGGGATACATCATGTACTGTAAATCCTGCGGCGCATCGTTTTATGGCAATGTGGCCAGATGCCCGTCCTGCGGAAGCGAGCTGACCTATACCGGACAGCTGGGCAGCGAAATCGGCACGGTTATCCTGCCAAACGAAACGACCGGCTGGCTTGCCAGGCGCGTGCAGGCAAACGGTTTTGTCTGGCTGCTGATCGCGCTTTACCAAATCATTGCCGGTATCTTCCTGATATCGGTCGGCTATGGCATTCCGATGCTCGCCTGCGGTTTATGGAACATTGTCCAAAGCATTAAAAACTTCCGCTTCGCCAGACAGATCCGCACCTGCGACAATCCCGATCTGGCGCAATCCATCGTACAAGCGATTGACCGGAGCAAGAGCAGCACCATTCTCTTTCTGTTCATCAACCTGTTTCTCGGCGGCGTTCTCGGCGTTATCGGCTGCATCATCTGGCTTGCGCTGCGCTCCCGTGTTCTGGACCGCGCGCCGGAATTGGGCGTTTACGACTGAACCATTCGCCGCAAGCCGCGCGCCCTGCCTGCGGGCGTTTGAATGTATTTTACGAAAAAAGCCCCGATTCCATTGGATTCGGGGCTTTTCGTTATTACAACGACTTACCGGAACAGTAGATTCAGCTTTTGCTGCGTCGCTTCATCCGTAAACGCAAGAATCACGTCACCCGCGGCAAAGACCGTATCGCCGTGCGGAATCACGGTCTTCTCGCCACGGTACACGGCAATGAACACCACCTGCTCCGGAAGGGCAAGCGCGCGGATCGACTGGCCTACCGCGCCGGCCGAATCGCTGAGTTTATACTGCACAATCGAGTGGCTGCCGCGGCTGATCTTCATCAGCGTCAGCATAGCGGTTTGATCCATCTCCTCAACGACGAGATGTGCCATCAGATCCGCCTGATTAATCGCAACATCCACACCCATGCCCGCGTTGAACAGCCAAGCGTTTTTCGGGTTGTTCACGCGCGCAATCACGCGGGGCACGTCGAACTCAAACCGCGCAATCGTCGAGGCCACGAGATTGGTCTCATCCTCGCCCGTTACGGCGGCCAGCACGTCCGCTTTGTTGATGCCGGCTTTTTCCAGAACATTGGGGTCGGTGCCGTTACCAAGCAGAATGCACTTTGCGGGAATATCCCGCTTGAGCTTCTCATAAACATGCTCCCGGTTTTCAACGACCGTTACCTCGCATTTGTTCGCCAGCAGTATGTTCGCAATATACGCGCCGGTTTGACCGCCGCCAATAATAATTACCTTCATAAAGCGTTCGCCTCCCCCTCTCACAGCCAGCCGAGCATATGCTTGAGTTTCTTTTGCGACGTCCCCAGCACGGAGAAGTAGGCAACGTCGCCTTTTTGCAGCTGCGTGCCGAGCGTCGGCAAAAACGTTTGATTCTGACGGCTGACGGCGACAATGTGGAACTCGCCCGGCGCCGTCAGGTCGGCAACCTTCTTGCCCACCAGCATTTCCGTTGTTTCAACGCGTATGATGTCCACATCCCCGTTGCCCAACGAGGTCACGCCGTCAAGCTGGTCGTAGCTGAGCAGCTCAATTGCGTGTTTCACGCCCCAGGAGGTCGTCGCGATGGTCTGAATGCCCAAGGACCGATAGATCTCCGCCTTGCGTGGATCGTAAAGTCGACTGATGACGCGCGGAACCTTGTAGATATTGCGCGAAATGCGTCCGATCACCGCGTTGGTCTCGTCGCTCTTCGTGCAGGCGACAATCGCGTCCGCACGCTGGATCCCCGCCTGTTCCAGCACCTGCCGGTCGAACCCGACGCCTACGATGGTTTCACCCTGAAACCCCTTCCCCAGCATGGAGAATTCGTCGATCGATGCGCCGACCACCGTGACCTGATGGCCTTTTTTTACCAGTTCCAGCGCGAGACCGGAACCCATTTTTCCACAGCCGACAATGATTACCTTCATAGCGACCGCCCTCCTTTACGATTCTTTTTCGCCGAACGAACCAGGAACTTACGCAGTTCCTCCAGCAGCAGGACCGGGAACGGCAGAACCGCCAACATCAGCCAATCCGACCAGCCCAGAGGCGCGGTGTTGAAGATTCCCTGTAAAAACGGCACGTAGCTCAACGCGCAGATCAGCGCGAGTTCCACCCCTATGCCAAGCAGTACGCGCTTGTTTTTAAACACGCCGACCGAGAACACACTCTCGCGTTCGGTGCGGCAGTTCAGCACCGCGCCTATCTGGCAAAACACGATGGAAGCCAGCGTCATCGTTGTCGCCTGCTGATAGATAATCCCGCTCGAAGCAAGCGGTACCGCAGGCCAGCCATGCACCCAGTTGGCATAATAATAGGCGATCATGCAGATAACGCCTTCCAGCATACCATACCAGAGAAACGCCTTTACAAACAGTTTACCATTCAGCAGCCGGCTCTTCAAGGAGCGCGGCGGCTGATCCATAATTCCTTTTTCCGGCAATTCGGTGCCAAGGCCGAGCGCGGGCATCATATCCGTGCCAAGATCGATGCTAAGGATCTGCATCACCGTCAAAGGCAGCGGAATTCCGCCTCTCGAGAAGAGGAACGCCGCGGAGGGAACCGCTTCCGGCACGTTGCTGTTCAGAATATAGAGAATGAACTTGCGAATGTTGCTGTAGACCGCGCGCCCTTCCTCTATGGCACGAACGATCGATGCAAAATTGTCGTCCGTCAGGATCATATCCGCCGCTTCTTTCGCAACGTCCGTGCCGGAGATGCCCATCGCAACGCCGATATCCGCCTTTTTGAGCGCGGGCGCGTCGTTTACGCCGTCGCCGGTCACGGCAACCACATGGCCCATTTCCTGCAGCGCGCAGACCACGCGATATTTCTGCTCGGGCGCCACGCGCGCAAAGATCACCTCGTTAGCAAGCGCCTCTTTCAGCTCCGCGTCCGACAGCGCTTCCAGCTCCACGCCGGAAACCACGCGCGGGTGTTCGCCCTCGACAATGCCAATTCGCTTGGCAATGCTCTCCGCCGTCAGGCCGTAGTCGCCCGTAATCATGATGATGCGAATGTTCGCGCGGTGGCAGAGCTTCACCGCGTCCGCCACCTCGGGGCGCGGCGGATCCGCCATCACCGTCAGTCCGAGGAAGGTCATCTCCCGCTCAATCGGCTCCGGTGTATACGCGCTGAGCGCCGCGGGCAGGTTCATCTCCTTCGAGAGGTAACGACAGGCAATCGCGATTACGCGAAGCCCGTTTCTCGCATAGCAGTCGTTTTCCGCCATGATCTGATCGCGTTGTTCCTGCGTCAGCGGAATAATTTCGCCATTGACCGAAATCGTACCGCTCAGTTCCAGCACCTCTTTCGGGGCACCCTTAATATACGCAACGCGGCGGCAGCCCTGGACGGGCGTCTCCAGCGCGTGGATGGTGGTCATGCGCTTTCTTCGCGAGTCAAACGGCAGCTCGCGCACGCGCGGCATGCTTTTTAAAACCGCATCCAGGTCCAACCCCGCCTTCTGGGCGACCACGCCAAGGCAGGCCTCCGTCGGATCGCCCAGCACGGTATACCGGTCGGAACCCGGTTCCGGCGGTACCACGCGCGCGTTACTGCAAAGCGCCGCCGCGGTAAGCAGCCGCTTTAAATCGCCGTTTTGATCCACGGTAACGGGTGTTTTTCCATCAAACACCTGGCCCTTTGGCGCGTACCCAAGACCGGTTACGGTCAGTTCCCCGCCCGGCAGCCAGAGGTTGTTTACGGTCATCTCGTTCTGCGTAAGTGTGCCCGTTTTATCCGAGCAGATCACGGAGGTGCAGCCCAGCGTCTCTACGGCGGAAAGCCGCTTCACCAGCGCGTGTTCCTTCACCATCCGCTGCACGGCCATGGCCAGCGCAAGGGTCACGGTCGGGAGCAGACCTTCCGGAATGAACGCGACGATCATGCCCAGCGCGAAGACAAAGCTCTTTGCAACGGGATCGTGCACCAGAAAGACCGACGCAAGAAAGAACAGCACGCCCGCGCTGACAGCCATTGCGGAAACCTGCTTCGTCACACGGTCGAGCTCCTTCTGCAGCGGGCTCTTTTCTTCTTTCAACGTTTGCGTCAGCTTGGCAATTTTGCCGAACTCTGTCTGCATTGCGGTTGCAATGACCACAGCCTTCGCCGTTCCGCTGGCAACGCTAGTTCCCGCGAACACGAGGTTTGGCACTTCGGAGCGCGAAAGGCCCTCGCGGAGAACCGCGTCGTGCGTTTTACGGACAGGGTTGGATTCCCCGGTCAGGGTCGATTGATTCACCTGAAAATCGCTCGTTTCAATCAGCCGCGCGTCCGCGGAGATCTTGTCCCCTTCGGCAAGCAGCATCACATCCCCCGGAACAAGCTCCTGCGCAAGGATGCGTTCCTCCGCGCCGTTGCGAACGACGCGCGCATAGCTCGGCAGCATGTTTCTGAGCGCTTCCGTCGCCTTGCCCGCGCGGAATTCCTGCCAGAAGCTGAACAGGCCGTTGATCACGTTCACCAGCCAGATGGCGACCGCAAGCTCAACCATGTTGGCAAAGAACGCAATAATGCCGCCAACCCAGAGTAAGATCGCCATCAGGCTCACAAAATTGGCCAGCAAAGTAAGAATGACCGGCTTCCCCTTCTTTTCGCTGATGACGTTCATGCCGTATCTTTGGCGCGTGTCCTCAACTTCATTGTTGGTTAATCCGCTCATTCTGGAATTCATGGCTGGCCAGACATCCGCGACCGCCAGCTTTTGAATCGTTTGGATCAATGGATCGCTGTATTCGGTTTTCTGTTCCATACTGTTTGCTTACACACCGTTGCGATAAACGCCGAAAGGGTGTTTTCCTCGCGGGCATTGATGCGGTGGTATGGCAGCTGTTTTCCCCCTCTAATGAGACATTCTTGGAATCGATACACAATCATAGCACTTTTGCTGATTTTTGCAACGGAAATTTATCCGGTATCCTATCTAAAAAAGCAGGGAGGGATATCTCTTTTCGAGTATCCCTCCACCAAATCCGTTTGTACGCTTGTGCTGCGCTTTCCCGCGCGAAAACAAGCCGTATTCAGGTTTCGCCTTCCGCGCACGATTCCGCGCGCTTCCGGCCCGAAACAACATAGATCTCGTCGCTGGATTCGACAACGTCCACGTCCATCCACACGCGCATCAGTTCGGCAAGCGCCGTTTCGCTGAGCAGTCCAATGGAAACCCGGCAAGCCGAGCCGGTATGATGGCGGTTGATATCCGCGCGGCTCATGCCATGCGCAACCGTCAGCCGTCCGCCCGGAACGAGCTGGCTGGCCAGGTGGCGAAGCAGCCGCTCCGGCTCCGGAAAATGCGGAAAAGCGTTGTAAATGACACAGCGGTCAAACGCGCAGGAAAACTCCAGCTCCTCGATATCCGCCGCCAGCAGCTGAATGCGCGGATCGGTAAACTTTTCCTTTGCGCGCGCAATCATCGCGGGCGAAAGATCAACCGCCGTAACAGCCGCAGCGCCCCTGTCCAGATAATCCCCCAGCAATACACCCGTTCCGCAGGCAACGTCCAGCACGGATACGCCCGCGCGGATATCCGCATAGTCGAGAATCCTCTTGAGCCGCTGTTCGTTTCGCACCTGATTCGCATCCCAGGTTGGAGCCAGTTGGTCGAAATACCGAATTACGTCACCTTTATGCAAACTGCGTGTATCCTTTTCTTGTATTTGAAAGGGGAATCTGCGAGCCGTTCCTACAGGTTGTAATTATAGTGGATTCCAGAAGCGTTGTCCACACGAGCGCCATTTCACCATGAACGTGCCTTCCTTTGGAACCAAAATTCGTTATTGACAAACGTCCGCATATCTTGTATTCTACTCAAAATGAGTTTAATAGGAACAGGAGGCGAACCGGTATGAGTCCGCGCAGAGTGCAACATGTTAAGAAAAAATGCGCTTGCGGCATCCGTGTTTCATCCAATTCCATTCCACTTTCTATTTCGTTTTCAAACACTGGTTTTTAACCAGTGTTTTTTTTTGCCCGAATCTATATTCAACAAAGGAGAGTGCCGCACCTATGCTGGAATGTAAAAGCCTGATCGCCCCAAGCGACCTATCCCTGACGGAACTGGAAAAACTGATCGCGCTGGCCCGGCGCATCATCCAAAACCCCGCGCGTTATGCGGAGGTCTGCAAGGGAAAGATCCTCGCAAGCCTGTTTTATGAACCTTCTACCCGAACGAAATTCTCCTTCGACGCGGCGATGCTCCGCCTCGGCGGCAGCACGCTGGGGTTTTCCGATCCCAGTACCTCCAGCACGGCCAAGGGCGAAACCATTGCGGACAGCGCGCGGACGGTTGGCCAGTATGCCGATTTAATCGTCGTGCGGCACCCCAAGGAAGGCACGGCAAAGCTCATGAGCCGCTACGCCGCCTGCCCCGTCATCAACGCGGGCGACGGCGGACATCACCACCCGACGCAGACGCTCACGGATCTACTAACCATCGATCATTATAAAGGAAACTTCAGCGGGCTTACGGTCGGCGTTTGCGGCGATCTCAAGTTCGGCCGGACGATCCACTCGCTGACCACTTGCCTCGCGCGGTTCCAGAACGTGCGATTCCTCTTCATCTCTCCGGAGGAGCTGGCCATGCCCGTCTTCGTGAAGGAGGAGTTGGACGCAAAGGGCGTATCCTACACGGAAACAACCAGTCTGGAAGGCTGCATCGGTGAGCTGGACGTGCTCTACATGTCCCGCGTGCAGCGCGAGCGGTTCATCAGCGAAGAGGAATACCTGCGGCTGAAGGACTACTTCGTCCTCACCACCGAAAAAATGGCGCTGGCCAAGCCGGATATGATCGTAATGCATCCCCTGCCGCGCGTCAACGAAATTGCCACCGAGGTGGATGCGGACCCGCGGGCGGTATACTTCGATCAGGTCAAGTTCGGCATGTACATCCGCATGGCACTCATCATGAAACTGCTCGGCATGGAAGAACCGCACGCCTGAACGGGAAGAAAGGGAGAGAACACGATATGATCAACGTTTCAAAACTGAAAGAGGGCATCGTGATCGACCATATTCGCGCGGGTCACGGATACAAGATTTTTCTCCAGCTCGGTCTGGACGCGCTGGACGATGTGGTGGTGCTCATGCGGAACGTGGAGAGCACCAAAATGGGTCGCAAGGACCTGATTAAAATCGAAACGAATCTGGATTTGAACCTGGACGTGCTCGGTCTGATCGATCCGGACGTGACGATTACCTACGTAAAAGAAGGCAAGTGCGTGCAGAAAATCAAGCTCTCGCCGCCGAAGACCGTAACGGGCATTCTTTCCTGCAAAAATCCACGCTGCATCACGAATCAGGAACATATTTCCGACGTACGGTTCCATCTCGTGGACGCAAAGACGAATCTGTATGCCTGCGAATATTGCGACGCGCGGACGCGCCTGTAAGGAGAAACGATGATTACGCAATACCGAAATGCCAGGCTGATCGACGCAGCGGGGGAACGCTGCGGCGATCTTTGCGTTGAAGACGGCACCATTGTCTTCTGCGGCCCGTTGAACTGGCAGCGCGCGGATCGGACGGTGGATGTGCGCGGGCTTGTGCTGATGCCCGCGTTTATCGACCTGCACTGCCACCTGCGCGATCCGGGTTTTCCGGAAAAGGAAACCATGGAAAGCGGCATGAAGGCGGCGCTTGCGGGCGGCTATGCGCACCTGTGCGCAATGGCAAACACGAACCCCGTCATCGATTCGCCGTCGCTGGTCGTAACAAATCTGAATCAGGCAAAATCCCTCCGGCTCTGCCGGCTGACGCAGGCAGCCGCGGCGGGCAGGCAGCTCGGCGACGAAATGCCGACCGACCGCACCGCGCTCAGCCGTGTAACCAACCTTGTCAGTAACGACGGCAAGACCATTCTTTCCGGCGACTTCATGCGGCAGCTGCTCCGGGATTCGGCTCGATACGGGTTTGTTGTCAGCACGCATTGCCAGCCGGAGCGCGCGACCGTTGCGCGGGACATCGCGCTCTTGCGCGAAGTCGGCGGCAACCTGCACGTCGGCCATGTCAGCCGCGCGGAAACGGTGGAAATGATCCGCAAAGCGAAGGCGGAAGGGCTGCCCATCACCTGTGAGGTAACCCCACACCATCTGATTGGATTTGACAGCGATTATAAAGTGAATCCTCCGCTGCGAACCAAAGAGGATACGCTCGCACTGATCGCGGGCATTCGGGACGGCACAATCGACTGCCTCGCCACCGACCACGCGCCGCATACCGAGGCGGACAAGCGAAACGGAGCAGCCGGGATTTCGAATATCGAATATGCTATGCAGGTCTACCTGAAGGTCTTTTCCGAGCACGGCATTCCGCTCACGCGCCTCTCCGAAATGGCTTCGCTCGCACCCGCAAAGCGCCTTGGCCGAAAAGCCGGGCTGTTGCAGGCGGGATATCCGGCGGACGTTACCATTCTTTCCACCGAAGAGGAAAGTGTGATTCACAGTAAGCAGATGCTCTCGCGCTCACACAATACGCCGTTCGACGGCTGGCGGGTACGCGGCAGAGTTCAAGCCACAATTATTGAAGGGGAGACACGATATGAGTATGGAAAAATTGGTTAACGCGGCTCGAAGGAAAGGCCCCGTTTGCGTTGGTCTCGACACGCAGCTTTCCTTTTTGCCGGAGTACCTCAAGGCGAAGGACTGGTCCGACGGCGAAAAAATTTTTGAGTTTAACCGCGCAATCATCGAAGCGACCGAGGACGAGGCGGGCTGTTTTAAACTCCAGATCGCGTTTTACGAAGCGCTCGGGCTGGACGGCATGGCGGCGTTTTCCAAAACGCTCCGCTACGCGCGAGGCCGCGGCAACGTTACCATTACGGACGCGAAGCGCGGGGATATCTCCTCCACCGCGGAACAGTACGCAAAGGCGCACTTTTCCGGCGATTTCGAAACGGACGTGATGACGATCAACGTCTTCATGGGCGAGGACGCGGTCTCTCCGTATTATCCCTACCTCGCGAAGGATAAGGGCGTGTTCGCGCTGGTGAAAACCAGCAATCCCAGCGGAAAGGATTTTCAGGACTTGCGCATCGACGGCGAAACGCTCTACGAGCGCACCGCGCGGAAGGTCTCCGAGTGGGGCGAACGCTTTCTTGGCGAAAGCGGGTTTTCCGCCATCGGCGCGGTCACGGGGCTGACCTATCCGGAGGAGTTCGAGCGCATCCGCCCGCTATTGCCGCATACCTTTCTGCTCATTCCCGGTTACGGCGCACAGGGCGGAACGGGCAAGGACATCGCCGGATTCTTTCAGGGCGGCGTCCGCGGCGTGGTCAACTCCTCGCGCGGGCTGATCACCGCGCACAAGGGTAAAACGGAAGGCGAGGATTTTGTTAAGTATGTCCGCCAGGCCGTGCTCGACATGAAGAAGGATATCCTCCAGTGGCTGTAATACGAAGCAACCATCGCATCGCGGCGGGTGTCTACCGCATGACGGTCTCCGGCGTTCCGCTTGGCCGCGCGGGGCAGTTCTTCATGCTGCGGGTTTCCGGCGTGCTTGATCCGCTGCTTGGTCGGCCGATCAGCATTTTCGGTGCGGATGCCGGAACCGGTGAAACGACATTTGTCTACCAGACGCCGGGGCGCGGCACGGCGCTGTTCGCCGACCTGCTGCCCGGGCAGGCGATTGACGCGCAGGGGCCTTATGGAAACGGTTTCCCGCTGGAATCCGGCGGAGCGGTGATTCTTGGCGGCGGCATCGGCGTCGCCCCCCTGCATCAGCTTGCAAAGGAATTGCGCGCCAGCGACCCAAAACGGCGCATCGACGTGTTCCTCGGCTTTCGCGAGGAAGCCTATTGTGTCGCGGACTTCGAGCAGCTTTCCGACTCGGTTACGGTGAGCGTTGGCGGAATCGTGACCAACGACGTCGATTTTTCGGAAAATGCCGTTTACTATGCCTGCGGCCCCGCGCCCATGCTTCATACGGCGGCTGAGCAGGCGCGGGCAGCGAACGCGCGGTTTTTCGTTTCGCTCGAAAAGCATATGGCCTGCGGCGTCGGCGCCTGCCTCGGCTGCACCTGCGAAACGACAAACGGCAGAAAACGCGTCTGCAAGGACGGGCCGGTATTCGAATACTCGGAGGTGCAGCATGTCCTATAATCCGCTTTCGCTCGAACTCTGCGGCGTTTCGCTGAAGAATCCGGTCATTGCCGCAAGCGGCACCTTCGGGTTCGGGCGCGAATACGCCGAACGGATGGAAGTTTCCCGTCTTGGTGGCATCTGCGGCAAGGGGCTGACGCTGCGCGGCAGCGCGGGAAACGCCGGTGAGCGCGTTTACGAAACCCGCTCTAGCATGCTTAACAGCATCGGTCTGGAAAACCCCGGCGTGAAGCACTTTGTGGAACACGAAGCGGCATTCATGCGCTCGCTCGGACCCGCGGTCATCGCAAACCTCGGCGGACACAGCGAGGCGGACTATTTAGAGGGCGCGGAGCTGCTCAACGAAGCGGATATCGATCTGCTGGAGCTCAACATCTCCTGTCCGAATGTCAAAGCGGGCGGCATGGCTTTCGGTATACTGCCGGAGACGGCGGCGGACATTACGCGAAGAGTCAAGGCGATCTCGCGACATCCGCTGATGGTTAAACTTTCGCCAAACGCGCCGGATCTCACTGCCGTTGCGCGCGCTTGCGAAGAAGCGGGCGCGGACGCGCTGAGCCTCGTAAATACTTTTCTCGGTATGGCGATCGACGTGAAGCGCAGACGTCCGGTGTTCGACAATGTCTACGCCGGGCTTTCCGGACCCGCGATCTTCCCGCTTGCGCTGCGAATGGTGCACCAGGTGTGCAAGAGCGTATCGATTCCCGTGGTCGGAATGGGCGGCATCGCATCGGCGGAGGACGCGATCCGGATGATTTTAGCGGGCGCGCGGGCGGTGCAGGTCGGCACGATGACGTTTGCCAGCCCGAACACCCTGCTGGAAATCATAGACGGACTTTCTGCCTGGTGCGCCAAAGAGAGAATCTCAAATCTGCAGGAAATCTGCGGGATTATATAAGGAGACTGGTATTATGAACGATCATTTGAAGGTTATGAAACAGTGTGAAGCGTTTCTGGAGGGGCATTTTCTGCTCTCCTCCGGGCGGCACAGCGGCGGCTATTGCCAGTGCGCCAAGCTTCTGCGCTTTCCCGCGCTCGCGGAGCAGGTGCTCTCCGCCGTGGTCGAACAGGTGAAGAACCTGCCGATCACCAAGGTCTGCGGACCTGCGATGGGAGGGATTATCGTTTCCTACGAGCTCGCGCGTCAGCTTGGTGTCGAGAGCATCTTCACCGAGCGCAAGGACGACGTTATGCAACTCCGGCGGGGTTTCTCGGTTGGTCCAGGCGACCGGGTTCTGATTGCGGAGGACGTGATCACCACCGGAAAATCCACGATGGAAACGGTAGAAGCACTGGAAGCCATGGGCGCGGAAGTGATCGGCGCCGCCTGCATTGCGGATCGCCGCGCGGCAGGCTGCGACTTTCCCCTCCCTGTTTACGCGGCGCTGAAACTCTCCATCGAGTCCTATGAAGCAGACGCCTGCCCCATTTGCCAGGAGGGAATTCTCCCTCTCGAAAAACCAGGCAGCCGCGAAATGCCCGCATTAAAATAGCGCTTACCGGCATCAGAAAACCGGCTCCTGTTACTTCGGAAGCCGGTTTTCTGTGTTTCGCTTTGTTAGCCGATTCGCTTACCGATCGCACCAAAGGCGTGTTTTCCTGCGTATGCCGCGGAAGCGCCGAGCTGATCCTCAATCCGGAGGAGACGGTTATATTTCGCCACACGGTCCGTGCGCGAAGGCGCGCCGGTCTTGATCTGGCCGGAGTTCGTTGCCACCGCAATATCCGCAATGGTCGTATCTTCCGTTTCGCCGGAGCGATGCGACGTTACCGCCGTGTACCCCGCGCGCTGCGCCATCTCGATGGCTTCCAGCGTTTCGGTGAGCGAGCCGATCTGGTTGACTTTAATCAGGATCGAATTTGCGCAATCCTCATCGATGCAGCGCGCAAGGCGCTTCGTATTCGTAACCAGCAGATCGTCGCCAACAAGCTGTACCGTTCCGCCAAGTTTCCGGTTAAGCTGCTGCCAGCCGATCCAGTCCTCCTCGGCGAGACCGTCCTCCAGAGAGATGATCGGGTATTTCGCCGCAAGATCCGCCCAGTAGGAGATCATCTGATCGCGCGTTTTGAATACGCCGGTTTTCCAGAACAGATAGCCGCCCTCCTTGCCCGCCGCTTTCGCCTCCTCGAACATTTCGGTGGATGCCGCGTCCATGGCGAGCATGAAGTCCCGTCCGGGCCGATATCCTGCGGCGGTAATCGCGTCCAGCAGCGTTTCCAGCGCTTCTTCTTCGCCGGAAAGATTCGATGCAAACCCGCCCTCGTCGCCAACGGAGGTGCTGAGCCCCTTTTTATGCAGGATACCCTTCAGGGTGTGGAACACCTCCGCGCCCCAGCGCAGCCCTTCGGCAAACGAAGGCGCGCCGACCGGCATAATCATGAATTCCTGACTGGAGATGTTGTTGTCCGCGTGTTTGCCGCCGTTGATCACGTTCATCATCGGCACGGGCAGCACGTGCGCGTTTGCCCCTCCAATGTAGCGATACAGCGGCAGTTCAAGCGACCTTGCCGCCGCGTTTGCCGCCGCAAGGGAGACCGCGAGGATGCCGTTTGCGCCGATCCGGCTTTTCTCCGCCGTCCCGTCTATGGCGATCATCGCGCGGTCAATCTCGCGCTGTCCGGTGATGTCCATTCCGAGCAGCTTTGGCGCGAGCAGGCTTTGTACGTTCTGAATCGTTTTCCGAACGCCTTTCCCCTGATACCGTCCCTTGTCCCCATCCCGCAGTTCCAGCGCCTCATAGGCGCCGGTTGACGCGCCGGAAGGGACGGCGGCCCAACCGACCACACCGCCGTTGGTCGTAACCTCGGCCTCCACAGTGGGGTTCCCGCGGGAATCCAAAATTTCTCTTGCCGTTATCTTTGCAATCACTTGCGTGCTCATATTCGTTTTTCCGCCTTTCCTTAACGAGTTAGACGCTTCTATCTCATACAATACCACGCATAACGCGAATGTCAACGCCGCTTTTTGCGCCGTTTGTGATCTTGTTGCAAAAAGCCAGGCCTCCCGCACCAAACGGTGCCGGAGGCCTGATGATTGAGTCGCAGATGTACAGCGTTTCCGCAGCCAAAGCAGGCGGACTTGCGGTTATTTCACCGCACCGTTTTGCTCTTCCTCTTCCTTCCGGCGTTTTGCCAGCAGCAGTAAAAACCAGAGCAAGCCCATTCCCAGCAGACCCGCGCCAGCCAGAATGATCCAGAGCGGGATTCCGCCCTTCCCGGCAAGAGGCGTCTGCTCGTCTCCAATCCGCTCCGTCAGCGGTTCCGCGGGCGCCTGAAGAACCGTCATTGCGCCGTAGACCGTCATTCCGCCTTCCGGAACGGTGGTCGGCAGTCCGGTCCAGCCACCAAACGAATACCCGTCCAGCGTTGGTTCATCGGGAACCGGCATCGCGTCGCCATAGTGCAATCCGGTATAGGAAGCGTACGGCGAAGCGCCGTCAAGGCCCGTTCCGGTGCCGCCCGTTACGAAGTATGTTACGTCATATTCCAGCTGTTCCCACTGCGCATAGAAGTTCATCGCCGTAGTCGGCATGATAAACGTATTTCCGGGCTGCCGTGAGATCGCGCCGGCCGGCGTGTCGCTCCAGCCGAGGAAGCGATATCCGCGGCGGGTAAAGCTGTTCGCCGCAACCGTAACCGTGGAAAGGGTTGCGTGGGTTCCTTCCAGGAAGCTCCCGCCTCCGGCATAGTTCGCATAGTACGTAACCGGCGACAGGTTCGGCGTCCAGGCAGCGGTCATCACGGTCAGGTTGTTCGGCATAATGAAGGTCCCGTTTGCGCCGTAAGTATGGACGGTACCGTCCACATCACCGCTCAGCCAGCCGGCGAAGGTAAACCCGGCACGCGTCGGCACATCGGCCGGCAGCTTTACCGTGGAGAGGTAGGCTGCGCCAAAGATGTTGGTCGGCATATTGGCGACCGCCGCACCCGTACCGGTACGGAAGAATACATCATAGCGCCGCGCTTCCCATTGTGCGGTCAGCTGCAGGTTCGCCTGAACCTCGGCAATCTCCGCGCCGAGCGGATAGAGCGTCTTGGTCGTTTCGTCCAGCCAGCCCGTGAGGATATAGCCTGTCCGCGAAACATCCGCGCCCAGGCTGAGCGCCGCGTTTCCGCCAAACGGCGTCCAATGCGCTGTCGGCATGCCGGTGACCACATCCGTCGTACCCGTTATATAGGTAATCTGGGGATCAATCGTCAAGGAGCCGGCAATGGCATTGACTACATAGTTCCCGTTTCGAATTGTGGAACCCGTCCCCAGATCTATATAGAGTATCTCGGAGTGTAAGCCGGGGTCTTCTGCCGTTGGCAGCCCGGCGTCCGCACGGTATACGCTGATTGCGGTTCCCGCAAGATCCGCGGGGAGCACGTCGTAGTACATCCGCCCCCTGAATTCACCCGTACCGAAGTAATAGGTATAGGCGGGATCCGGATCGCCGAAGTTCTTTGTCTGATCATCCGTTATGATCATCACGTAACGCGGTTCCACCTTCAGCTTTCCATAATTCGTTTGGAAAGCGTAATCCCCCGCCTGTGTTCCTTCCGCCATAGCCGGTATGACAAACAGATTGTCCACTTCACCGGCATTTGTCCGCGAGGTGGTAGAACTCGGTTCCGTTTTGAATCCTTCGCCCGGTGCAAAGCCGTCTCCGCTTTGGGTTATCTTCGTCGCCATCAGCGGAAGACCGTCGTAGACCTTGCTTGCCGAGCCGGACTCGAGCGTTATGTTGCGCGGTGTGATCATCAAGAGCGCGCTGCCATACGCCGTTTTATAGTTCGGATTCACCGCCGCAACATAGATCCTGTTATAAACGGCGGTATGAACACCCTGGAACTCACCCTTCGTATACTTGCTCAAATCGGTCCCGCCGATTCGATTGAAGTAATACTCCGTTCCGCTGGGAAGACTCGCTTTGTCAATTGCAACCGAGTGCGCCTCGCCATCGTAAAGCACAGTAACATCCTTAACGTTCAGTGTCGGCGCCTCCGCCGGCGTAACGGTCAGCGAACCGGGCAGTTTTGTGATGTTGTAGTTTTCCGGTTTCGTAGTATCCGTCAGCGTTACACTGGTAATCGTGTTCACTGCCGGGGAGGTAACATCCTTCACCTTGCTGTCCGGGTCGAACAATACGCCGGAAATACCCTCTCCCGCCACAAATTTCCCGGAGACAGTATCATATTCGAGCCAGTCATGCTCGTTTCCGTCATATACCCAGCTCTGATCCTGCGCTTTGATCGTAATCGGAACAGACGTTATGTTTACTTCCGCGCTGCTGAAATACGAAATATAGTTCTTGTTGGTAACAACAAAGTAAACGGTTCCGCTTTCGCCAACGTCCGTAAACGACGGATTCACCGTTTGTTTATAGTCTTCCGGATCATCATGCTCGCTGCTGCTGTAGCGAATCTGCGTATCCGCGGAATCGAGCGGAGACGTCACGTTGACCGTAATACTGTGGCCGCTGCCATCGTACGGCTCGTTATATCCCGAGGACGATACCTTCATTGCGGCCGGCGTAATGGTCAACGTGCCCGGCTTGGTATCAACGTCGTACAGGTAGGTAACGTCCACGTGATCCTTAACGATCTTGACCGTTCCCAGCGTCACGGTGACCGTATATTTGTCAACATCGGTGCCCTTGCCGGAAACCGTGTATCCGGTGACCTCCAAATCCGGCTCGGAAAGATCCGCTTTATCTACCTTCTGTTCCTCGCCCGTATAAACAGTCTCCAGCGATTTTCCGGTGATGGTCAGTACTTTCTTATCCCCCCAGACGGCGTAGAGCGTCAGGTCGCTATTCGGCATCGTTACCTTATTGCCCGGCGTATACTTGGCGTCCGGCATTTCCGCGTCGAAGTCCTCGCTCCAGCCAAGGAAGTAATGCTTCGCCAAGGTGATGGGGAACGAAAGAACGGTAAACTCTGTGTTCCGCGCGACCGTCTGGGTTTCCTGCGCGGGTGTTCCGCCGTTGGCATCATAGAACACCGTGAAGTCTCTTTGCTCCAGCGTCACAACGACGCTGTGATTTCCTTCCAGCTTGGCAATCGAATAGGTGTCGCCGACCGGACTTACGGTTTCGCCGTTGTCCTCGATCTTCACCGTTTCAAAACCGGTTGCGGGCGTCCAGCTCAAGCTGGCTGTGTCATGGTAGCCGTAGGAACCCGCACCTTCTAGATCGGTTGCCGTGCCGGGCGTTGCCAGTGAAAGCGATACCGTGTAGGAAGCGGCTTTCCACTGCGCGTAAAGGTCCTTAACCGGGGAGTTCGAATTCAGGCGAATCGAATCGCCCGCCTTGAATTTCGTACCGTCGCCATTTTCTTGCGTGGTCCAGCCGGTAAACTCGAAGCCCGCCCGTTCAAACGGGTTCCCGATTACGGTATGAATCGTATTGTTCGGAATCGGGGGAATCGTATAGGAGGTCGCCGTTCCGCCGGATATCGTTCCGCCATGACCATAATAAGTAATGGAAACCAGCGAGGCTTGCGCGCCCCACTGCGCGATCAGCGTAACATTGGCCGTAATCTTTAAAACATTGCCCGGATAATAGAGCGTGCTGCCGCAGAGCCAGCCTAAAAAGACCTTTCCGGCAGGCGCTGTCACATCCGCGGTGAGCGCGCGTACTTTCGCTTCCGCGCCCGCGAGATACGCGGTCGTGTCTTCAAAAGATACCGTGCTGGTCGCGTCGCCGAGATCGTAGGTGACCTTATAAGTTGTTCCGCTGATCCAGACGGGATAGAGCTCGACATTCGCATAAATCAGCGTACTCGGGCTGAACGTAACGAGCGAACCGCCGCGTTTGATCCGCCAACCGCCGAAAATATCGGAGTCATTCGGGTTTGCTTCAATGGCCGCGGCTCTCGCAGCAGCAAGCACATCCGCACTAATCGGCTTTCCGTATTCGAGGTTGCCAAGGTCGAAGGGGTTCGTGCTGGAACCGTCCGTAGAGCAATACGCTTTACCGCTCAGCACCGGCGCTTTCCAGACGCCGAAGACGAGCAGGTCGCCCGCGGGCATCTTCCCTCCCCAGTTCATCTGGCTGCCATCCGTTCCTTCCGGCGTAGTATACCATCCGGCCCAAACGAAGCTGGAAGGCACGTTGCCCGGCCGCGCAGGCTGCGCCGCAGGCTGGTAGATGGAAAGCGGCGCCTCATATTTTACAGAGATTGAGGAGCCCATCTGCACGCCATTATTATACAGTTTCAGCGAATAGCTGTTCCGCTCGTGGTAAACATTTATCACGTCCGTGTCTGTGAAGATAGGAACCGATTCTACTTTAACCGTTGTTGAGCCCGGCTTGACCTTTATTAATTTGGGGTTCGTATTTGTACTGTATTTCGCGGCAGTAAAGCCGGCCATCAGATTGTCAATCGTGACCCATGCTTCGCCGAAGCCAAATGTGGTTGGATATTTCCCTGTGGTTGTTACGCGGTTGGAAGGGCTGTAATTGCTAGAAAGATCCTCGAAATAATTATTTATCGTATAGTTCGAGGCCATATTAAGGAACACGAATCTCGCGTAGAGCCGGAGGACGTGAATATCCTTATCGAAAACAAAGACGGCTGGACCGCTATTGACAAATTTTTCCAGGCCGGTAACCTCCGCGCCTTTGTCGTTGCCGACACGCCATCCGAAAAAGTCATAACCATCGATCGGGTTTATTGCATCTTCGCTTGGCCAATAGCCAATATTCGAACCGTATAACCCTGATTTTGTTGAGCCATACTGCTGAAAGTCAGATGTATAAAATATACCATCTTTCTCTGGTACGTAGAATTCGAGGTACCACGTTTCGCGGTCAAAGTAAACGTTCAGCTGCGAACTGCCGTCCCCCGCAACCGTAATGGAAGTGTTCTTCGTCGTGCTATAATCAAAGCCGACGTATTCC
Organism: Eubacteriales bacterium; assembly: GCA_021373115.1. Lineage (GTDB taxonomy): Bacteria > Bacillota > Clostridia > Christensenellales > CAG-138 > UBA7703. The sequence continues at coordinate 67,775 of JAJFTI010000036.1, forward strand.
GTTTGTTTATCTTTGTTCGAAGCGGCTACCGTCGCGCCCGCGTTTGCTTCGCGCGTTTCCATAGACCCCGGAACCGCATTGTATTTGCTCGTGTCGTTCACGTCCTGCTGCCAGAAAACGACCGTATAGGTGACCTTTGCCGCCGTCCAGTCCGCGCTGAGCGTCACATCCGCACCCATGACATCGCCGAAATGGAAGCCGCTCCAGCCGTTGAAGGTATAACCGGTTTTCACGGGATCGCCGGCGCCGGTTTGCTGATTGACATAGGTATCAACCTTCTCTTCGGTCAGTTCGGTTCCGGGCGCAACCAGCATGGGCGAAATATAGGTGCCGCCGTTTGACTGGAAGGTAACCGTCAGCAAATTCTGAACCACGGGATACAGATTCATGCTCTCTTTATCGAGCGTTACGCTCCCGCCAACATTCACCTCGCCACTGGGATCGGTAGACCAGCCCATCAGCACCTGAAGCGCATCCAGCTGGAGCGCCGAAACGCCCGTTGTTAAAACCACGCCGGTTTCATCCGCCTCGCGCGTTTCAATGACCGCGCCGCTCTGGTTGTGGAAGAAGACATATCGGGCGGGGGCGAACCAAGCGACCAGCTCGACCGTACCGGAAACTGTCACTTCCTGTGTGCCGTATGCGGTGAACAGCGTCGTTCCGCTGTACCACCCGATAAACCGCTCGCCTTCATCCGCAGCCGGTGTTTCCGGTTCGTAGAGCGTATCCCGATCGGCAATGATCTGCGTGGATACAAGATTGCCCTTTGAAGTAAAGGTATAGGTCACGAGCGGCGTGGTATCCGCGCCGGTACTCTCCGGGGCAGCCGCAGACGATTTGCTGGAGCCGAGGGCGTCCAATCCGGCTTTTCTGGGATCACCACCCATGGTATCATCACCGCCCGTGGTAATTCCATCTTCAGCCGGTTTCTTGGCAAACATCGCATACAGGTCTAAATTATCGTGAACAGGGGTATTGAAGTCGTAAGGCGTACTGGAACCGGTCGCATACCAGCCCCGGAAAACCAGAACGGTGCCGTCCTCGGTTTCCGGCGGAGTTGGGTCTTTCGGTGCGGAAACCTTGTCTCCGTCCTTAACGGTCTCCTGGATCGTTTTCTGGCCTTCGGCGAAGAACTGCACCAAATGAGGCGCAGGCGTCTCGGAGGATCCACCCGTCTCCGTAGACCCGGACGTCTCCGTAGACCCGGACGTCTCCGTAGGCGTAGGCGTGGGCGTTGGCGTTGGCGTAGGCGTTGGCGTAGGCGTGGGCGTTGGCGTCGCATCTGCGCTGGCCGTAACGCCCGGCGTCGTTTCCGCAAGCGCGGTAACCGGAAACAGAGTGAATACCATCATCAAGCAAAGCATAACGCTGATGATTTTAACGAGCCGCTTGCCTTTAAACATACTCAAGACCCCCTGCGAGATATTAAATGCCGAAAACCAGATACATATGTATACAACACATCGATTATTGATATGGAGTATATTCCATTGATATTACATTCTCGTTACTTTGTGACAGATTTATGCCCATTTTTACGGCTTTTTACATGTTTTTTTTCGATTTCTTCCTGAAAAAAATTAAAAGTATGAAACTATTTCACTTTGTTCTCTCCTAAACGCGAAAAAAACGCCATACGATTCCAGATCTCCCATAAAATCTGTAGTTTTCTTTGCATCTTCTATGCCGCCGACGCAAAGGGCAAAACCCCGTGCCGCTTTCCATACAGACAAAACAGTAAAAAACACGTTCTGGCTCTACCATACGTGGTATTACATTTCATGCGCACTCAATTCTCTTTCCGCTTCATGAGCAGCATAACTTCCACCCGAATCCGGTTGCGGCATGTACCGTTTTTACAAATGTTTTTTACAGGTTATTCAGCGTTCCGCGACAGCCGGTTCCGCGCTGCAAACGTTTGGTCCCGGTTTTCCTTTCGCGGTGCGCGACATCCTTCAAACGGAAACACGAGGCAGCGCGCACCGCTATTCGAGTAAACAAGAGAAAACAGCGCCCCGATTTTACCGCCAGACGGCGTTAAGTCGGGACGCTTTTAAATTGTAAATATACATGTTTATACAGTCGTTGAATTCCGTGTCAGCCCGGCCTTACGCCGATTACACCCGCGATGAGATCCTTTATTTCTTCAGAAAGGTCATCTGGCTGCGAAGTTGCTGGCCGACTTTCACCAGTTCCGTTTCAGCATTCTGCTTCTTCATTGCGTTGAAATGCGGGCGGCCGACGCGATTCTCCAGAATCCAGTCGCGTGCGAACGTGCCATCCTGAATTTCGGCGAGCACGCGTTTCATCTCTTTTCGCGTTTCCTCGGTGATGATACGCTTGCCGGTAACGTAGTCGCCATACTCCGCCGTGTCGCTGATGGAATAACGCATGCGCTCGAATCCGCCCGCGTAGATAAGGTCCACGATGAGCTTCATCTCATGAATGCACTCAAAGTACGCGTTCTCCGGCGCATAGCCCGCTTCCACCAGCGTTTCGAACCCGGCGCGCATGAGCTCCGTCACTCCGCCGCAGAGCACGGCCTGCTCGCCAAAAAGGTCGGTTTCCGTCTCCTCGCGGAAGGTCGTCTCCAGAATGCCCGCGCGCGCGGCGCCGATGCCCGCGGCATACGCCAGCGCGGTTTCCTTCGCCTTGCCCGTGTAGTCCTGCTGGACGGCAATCAGCGCCGGAACGCCCGCGCCGCGCTGATATTCGCTGCGGACGGTATGGCCGGGGCCCTTGGGCGCGACCATGATCACGTCCACATTCGCAGGCGGAACGATCTGGCCGAAGTGGATGTTGAATCCGTGCGCAAACACGAGCGTGTTTCCCGCGGAGAGCCCGTCCGCAATGCTTTCGTAGTAGAGCGCGGACTGCTTTTCGTCGTTGACGAGGATCATGACCACGTCCGCTTCTTTCGCCGCGTCCTTCGCGGTTGCGACCTTCAGCCCCGCCTCCTCGGCGATCTTCCAGCTCTTGCTGCCATCATAGAGACCGACGATAACGTTTACGCCGCTCTCCTTGAGGTTCAGCGCGTGCGCGTGCCCCTGGCTGCCGTAGCCGATGACCGCGACGGTCTTGTTCTTGAGGTGCGCGAGGTTACAGTCCGCCTCGTAATACATCTTTGCCATATGATTTTCTCTCCTTATCTATAATGAAATTCCTCCGGAATCCTCCGGTTATGCTTTCTGTGCCGCCATCACGTGCGCGTTCTCGATGGCGATGGTTCCCGTTCGAACCGTCTCCTGAATGCCGTAACGCTCCAGCATCGTCTCCAGCCGCCGCACCTGATCGGAGGTATCGGCGTATTCGACAATCAGCATCTCATGCGATACGTCGATGACCTTTGCGCCGAAGATCTTTGTAATCTGCAAAAGGTCGCTGCGGTTTTCGGATGTCGCGCTCACCTTGAGCAGTATCAGTTCGCGGTTGATGAACTCGCCCTCGGTCAGAATCTTTACCTCGATGACGTCAATCAGCTTGCAGAGCTGTTTCTCCACCTGCTCAAAGATATCCTCATCCCCGTCCACCACGATGGTCATGCGCGAAATTGCTGGGTCGCTCGTCGTGCCGACCGCGAGGCTGTGGATGTTGTACGCGCGGCGCGAGAACAGGCCGACGACCTTGTAGAGGATGCCCGCGTGGTTCTTAACCAGCACGGACATAGTCAGTTTCATGGGTCTTCCTTCCATATATATTTCCTCCTTACGCCGTCTCGATCCGGCGGCAGACGATATCGCCCATCTCGCGCGTGCCGACGGCGGGTTTGCCCGCGGCGATGTCCGCCGTGCGCCAGCCTTCTTCCAGCGCCTGCTGTACCGCGCGCTCGATCGCGCTCGCCGCATCCGGCTGGTTCAGCGAGTAGCGAAGCAGCATCGCACAGGAAAGAATCGTCGCCAGCGGGTTTGCGGCGCCCGTTCCCGCAATATCCGGCGCGGAACCGTGAATCGGTTCATACAACCCCAGCGTTCCGTTGCCGAGCGACGCGGAGGGCAGCATGCCGATGGAGCCGGTGATCATGCTCGCCTCGTCCGAAAGGATGTCGCCAAACAGATTGCTCGTGACCACCACGTCGAACCGTGCGGGATTGCGGACAAGCTGCATGGCGCAGTTATCCACGAGCATATCGTCGTACGCCACATCCGAATACTCCTTCGCAAGCTTATGCATTGTCTCCCGCCAGAGGCGCGAGCTTTCGAGCACATTTGCCTTGTCCACACTCGTAATCTTCCTGCGGCGTTTTCGCGCGGCCTCGAACCCGATGCGCCCGATGCGTTCCACTTCCATCACCGAGTACCGCTCGGTGTCGTAGGCTTCCTCGCCGTGCTCGCCTCTTTTTCTGCCGCGCTCGCCAAAGTAGATGCCGCCCGTGAGTTCGCGCACCATGAGGATGTCCAGCCCGCCGGAAACGATCTCCGGCTTGAGCGGACAAGCGTCCTTGAGCGGATCAAACAGCACCGCCGGACGCAGGTTTGCATAGAGCCCAAGCGCGGAACGGATGCCAAGCAAGCCCGCCTCCGGGCGCAGATGCCCCGGCAGAGTTTCCCACTTTGGCCCGCCGACCGCGCCGAGCAGCACCGCGTCGCTGCTCTTGCAGGCGCTGATCGTATCCTGCGGCAACGGCGTGCCCAGCTCGTCCATCGCGCAGCCGCCCATCAGCACATCCCGATAGGCGAGCGTAAAGCCAAATCGCTTGGCCGCCGCGTTCAGCGCGCGGATGCCCTCCTCCACAATTTCGGGGCCGATACCATCCCCGCGGATGACCGCAATGTTGTATTTCATGCGTTCCATCCTCCCTTACAGCATACCGTTCTTGATGGCGTTCATCAGCCCGCCCGCGGATATAATTCCCTGAATGAACGGCGGGAACGGTTCGCCCTGATAGGTTTCGTTCCGCGTTTCGTTCGTAATCACGCCCGTGTCGAAATCGACGCTGACGCGATCCCCCGCCTGAATCTTCGCGCTCGCCTCCGCGCACTCGACAATCGGCAATCCGATGTTGATCGCGTTGCGGTAAAAGATCCGCGCGAACGTCGCCGCAATCACGCAGGAGATGCCGCTTTCCTTAATCGCGATCGGCGCATGCTCGCGGGACGAGCCGCAGCCGAAGTTCGTGCCGCCGACCATGATGTCGCCTGGACGAACCCGTGCGGCAAAATCCCGGTCGATATCCTCCATGCAGTGGGAGGCAAGCTCCTTGGGATCGGTCGTGGTCAAATAGCGCGCGGGAATGATCACGTCCGTATCGATGTTGTCGCCATACTTGATGGCTGTTCCGGTTGCGTTCATGCGTTGCCTCCTAACACGGTCTCCGGGGAAACGAGCCTGCCTGCGATGGCAGAAGCGGCGGCGACGGCGGGCGAAGATAGATAGACCTCCGATTCCGTATGTCCCATGCGCCCGACGAAGTTGCGGTTTGTTGTAGCAACCGCGCGCTCGCCGCTCGCGAGAATGCCCATGTGTCCGCCGAGGCACGGCCCGCAGGTGGGGGTGCTGACCGCGCAGCCCGCGTCGATAAATATCTTGACGAGACCTTCCTCCATTGCCTGGAGCATGATCTTTTGCGTCGCGGGAATCACGATGCAGCGAACGCCCTCGTGCACCTGCCGCCCTTCAAACAGTTTCGCCGCCGCGCGCAAATCCTCCATACGCCCGTTCGTGCAGCTGCCGATCACCACCTGGTCAATCTTGATTTCGCCTAATTCGGAGACGGGTTTCGCGTTATCCGGCAGATGCGGCAGGGAAACGGTCGGGTGAATGGCGGAGAGGTCGATCTCGTAGGTCGCGGTGTAGTCCGCGTCCGCGTCGGCCTTATAGACCGTCCAGTCCTTGCAGCCGTGGCCGGCGGCATACGCGGCGGTCTGCTCGTCGTATTCAAACACGCCGTTCTTCGCGCCCGCCTCGATGGCCATGTTCGCCATGCAGAGGCGGTCCTCCATCGTCATGCTCTTGAGTCCTTCGCCGGTGAACTCCATGGATTGGTACAGCGCGCCGTCCACACCGATTTTGCCGATGATATGCAGAATCACGTCCTTGCCGGAGACCCAGGGCTTTAGTTTGCCCGTGAGGATAAAGCGGATCGCGGTCGGCACCTTGAGCCAGCAGGTTCCCGTCGCCATTCCCGCCGCCATGTCCGTGCTGCCAACGCCGGTGGAAAACGCGGCGAGCGCGCCGTAGGTGCAGGTGTGCGAGTCCGCGCCAATGACAAGATCGCCGGGCTTGACCAAGCCCAGTTCCGGAAGCAGCGCGTGCTCCACGCCAACCTTACCGACGTCGAAAAAGTTCGTAATCGCGTGTTTCTTCGCAAAGCCGCGAACCACCTTGCACTGCTCGGCGGCCTTGATGTCCTTATTCGGCGTAAAGTGGTCCATCACGAGCACGATTTTTTCGCGGTCGAACACGGACTCAATGCCAGCTTTCTCGAACTCCTTAATCGCGACCGGCGCGGTGATGTCGTTTCCCAGCACCAGATCGACTTTCGCGCGAATCAGTTGCCCCGCCGTTACGCTGGGTAATCCCGCGTGCGCGGCGAGAATTTTCTGCGTCATGGTCATTCCCATTTCTTTACTGCTCCTCCCGCGCGTTCTCATAGATGAGGTTGTTAATCGCGTTGATGTAGGCAAGAATGCTCGCCTCAATCACGTCCGTGCTCAGGCCGTAGCCCTTGGCGATTGCGCCGTCGCAGGTGATCTTTACGCTGACCTCGCCCTGCGCGTCCCGCCCTTCCGTCACCGCGTCGATGGCGTATTCCTCCAGGCGGATCTGTTTTCCGACGATCTTGTTGATTGCGTTGAACGAAGCGTCCACGGGGCCAAATCCCTTGGCAACCTTCTCCGTAACCTCGCCGCCTCCGCTGGTAAGCGCAATGTTCGAGGTCGGCGTAATCGTATTGCCGGAGTTGATGACATAGCGCTGGAGCTCGTAGGTCTTCGGAATTTCCGAAACAAGGATGCTCCGCACGAGCGCCTCAATATCCCGGTCGCTGACGGTTTTCTTCTTGTCCGCCAAATCCTTAAAGTTCTTGAAGAGCGTGTTGGAAATATCAAGGTCGACGTTGAAACCGAGGTCGTGGACGCGCTCGTTGAACGCGTGCCGCCCGCTGTGCTTGCCAAGCACCATCTTGTTCTTGGAAAGGCCGATGGATTCCGGGCTCATGATCTCGTAGGTCGCCTTGTTTGCCAACACCCCGTGCTGATGGATTCCGCTCTCGTGCGCAAACGCGTTTTCGCCGATGATCGCCTTGTTCGGTTGCACCTTCACGCCTGTAATACTCGAAAGCAAGCGGCTTGTTTTATAAATCTGCGTCGAATCGATCCCGCAGTCCGCATCGTAGTAGTCCGCGCGGGTCTTTAGGTTCATCACGATCTCCTCGAGCGCCGCGTTGCCCGCCCGCTCGCCAATGCCGTTGACCGTGCATTCCACCTGATCCGCGCCCGCCTTGATCGCCGCCAGCGAGTTGGCCACCGCCATACCGAGGTCGTCGTGGCAATGCGTCGCGATCTGCGCCATATGGATCCCCTTTACGTGCTCTTTCAGGTAGCAAATCAGGCTCGCTATCTCCTCCGGTGTGGTGTAGCCCACGGTATCCGGTATATTGAGCACGGTAGCGCCCGCTTCCAGCGCCGTTTCGCATACCCGCGCCAGAAACGCGGGGTCGCTCCGCGTTGCGTCTTCAGCGGAAAATTCCACATCCTCGCAGAGCTTCTTTGCGTAGCGAACCATTTCGCCCGTCTGCTCCAGCACCTCTTCACGCGTCTTTTTGAGCTTGTACTCCATGTGGATGTCCGAGGTAGCGATGAACACATGAATCCGCGGGTATTTCGCGTAACGAATCGCCTCCCAGGAATTGTCGATGTCCTTCGCCAGCGCGCGGGAGAGGCTCGCGACACGGGTCTTTTGCAGTTCCTTGGCCACCGCGCGGACGGCGTTGAAGTCCCCCTGCGACGCGGCGGCAAATCCCGCCTCGATGACGTCCACGCCCAGCGCTTCCAGCTGGCGCGCCATGTCGATCTTTTCCTTTATATTCATGCTGCACCCCGGGGACTGTTCTCCGTCCCGCAGAGTGGTATCAAAAATCTGAATCCGTCTCATTTCCTTCTCCTGTTCCTTGCTTCGATTCTATTTGACCACCGCTCCTTCCGAAGCGGACGAGACCATTCTCGCATACCGCGCCAGATACCCCGTTTTGACCCTCGGTTCGGGCGGCTGCCAGCTCTTTCTGCGTTCATCCAGTTCCGCGCCGGATAGTCGAACGTTCAGCGTGCCCGCCGGAATGTCAATCTCAATCACGTCGCCTGTTCTCAGCAGCGCGATATTGCCGCCGCTCGCCGCCTCCGGCGAAACGTGGCCGATCGCCGCGCCGCGCGACGCGCCGGAGAAGCGCCCATCCGTAATCAGCGCGACGGTCGCGTCCAGCCCCATGCCCGCAATCGCGGAGGTCGGCCCCAGCATTTCACGCATTCCCGGGCCGCCCTTCGGCCCTTCGTAACGGATCACGACCACATCGCCTTCCCGAATCTGCATGCCATAGATCGCGCTAATCGCCTCTTCCTCGGAGTCGAATACCTTTGCGGTTCCCGTGTGGCGCATCATGCTTTCCAGAACCGCCGCGCGCTTGACCACCGCGCCGTCCGGCGCGATGTTCCCTTTCAGGATCGCAATGCCCCCGGTCTTTGAATACGGCTCCTTGCAGGAGCGGATCACGCTTGCATTTCGAATGCTCGCCTGCTTCACCGCTTCTTCCATCGATACGCCCATCACGGTCATGCCCGATCCGTCATAGAATCCGTTCTGAATCAGCTCGTGGATGACCGCCGAAACCCCGCCCGCGCGGTAGAGATCTTCCACGTGGTATGGGCCGGAAGGCGCGAGCCGGCAAAGGTTTGGCACCTTCGCGCTGATTTCGTTGATCAAATCGAGGTCGAGGGCAACCCCTGCCTCGCGCGCAATCGCGGTGAGATGCAGCACGGAATTGGTCGAGCAGCCGAGCGCCATATCGACGGCGAGCGCGTTGGCAAACGCCGTTTTCGTGAGAATCCGGGAAGGGCGGATGTCGCGGCGAACGAGTTCAACCGCCTGCATGCCCGCGTGTTTCGCCAGCCGGACACGCTCGGCATAGACCGCCGGAATCGTCCCGTTGCCGGGCAGCGCCATACCGATTGCTTCGCTCAGGCACGCCATGGAGTTTGCCGTGAACATACCGCTGCAGGAGCCGCAGCCGGGGCACGCGTTGTCCTCGCAGTACGAAAGCTCCGCCTCCGTCGCCTTGCCCGCCTTATAGGCGCCAACCGCCTCGAATACGCTGTTGAGGTCGAGGTGTTTTCCGTCGTCCGTCGGATAGGAGAGCATGGGTCCCGCGGTGACGACCACGGCGGGCAAGTCGAGCCGCGCCGCCGCCATCAGCATGCCGGGGATGATCTTGTCGCAGCCGGGCAGGAAAACCATGCCGTCAAAACGGTGCGCCTCGGCCATGATTTCGCATTCGTCCGCAATGATTTCGCGGCTCGCCAGCGAATAGCGCATGCCCGCGTGACCCATCGCGATGCCGTCGCAAACGCCGATGGTGCCGAACTCAACCGGCGTGCCGCCCGCCATCCGGATTCCCGCCTTGACCGCCTCGGCCAGCTGATTTAAATGAAAGTGCCCGGGCACGATCTCACTTCTCGGGTTTGCTACGCCAATCAGGGGGCGATCCAGCTCCTCCCTGGTGTACCCCATCGCCCGAAACAGTGAGCGGTGCGGGGCGCGTTCCGCGTTTTGTTTCACTTCGTCGCTTCGCATATGGTTTGATCCCCCTTTCAGCCCTGCGTATCGTGGTGTTCGTGCAGGATAAATTCCGTAATCGGTTTCCCCGGCGCAACCATTGGAGTCACCGTTTCGTCGCACCCAATCCGGCAGTCGATGACGGCCGGTTTGCGGGAGGCCAACGCAGCGGAAAGAGCCATACCAAACTGGTCGATCGTACACACGTTGCTTCCGTGGATACCGTAGGCTTCCGCCAGTTTTGCAAAATCCGGCCCGCGGTCCAGATTGGTCTGCGAATACCGTTTCTGGTAAAACACGGTCTGCCACTGGCGAACCATGCCGAGCACGCCGTTGTTCATCACGAGCACAATCACGGGAATTGCGTAGTGCTCCATGGTCGCCAGCTCGTTGCAGTTCATGCGGAAGCTGCCGTCCCCGGAAATAAGAATCACCGTTCGATCCGGTTTCGCCAGCGCCGCGCCCATGGCGGCGCCCATGCCGTACCCCATTGTTCCAAATCCGCCGGAGGAGATGAACGTACCCGGCAAATCATAGTCGTAGTAGCGCGCCGCCCAGAGCTGATGCTGTCCTACGTCGGTCACGATGATCGTGTCCTTTGGCGCCTGCGCGTACACCTCGCCAAGCACCGCTTTGGGCGAGAAGCCCTCGTTTCGCGCCGCGCGCACGGAAAGCTTAAGGGCTTGGAGCGAACCAAGCCAGCGCTCCCTCTCCTGCGTATCGATCTGCTGCGCTTCGAGCTGCGCGAGCAGATACAGCAGGATCTGTTTCACGTCGCCCAGCACATGGTGCGCGGTGCGGACGTTCTTATTGATCTCCGCGGGATCGATGTCGATCTGAACGATCTTCGCGTTCTTCCCGAATTTTTGCGTATCCCCCGTCACGCGGTCGTTAAACCGGCTGCCGAGCGCGAGAATCAGCTCGCTTTGAGAAATCGCGGTGTTCGCCGCGCGCGTACCATGCATCCCCACAAGTCCGACGAAGTTCGCGTGCGTACTCGGAAATGCGCCAACACCCATCAGAGTTGTCCCAACGGGCGCTTTGAGCAGCTCTGAGAACCGCAGCAGTTCCGGCGAAGCGCCGGACTTGAGCACGCCGCCGCCGGCAAGCAGAAATACCCGCTGCGAAGAGCGGATCATGCCCGCGAGTTCATCAATCGCCCGTTTCGCCTCTTCGTGCAGGGCGGGCCGCTGCGGCCGCGCTTGCGGCATGGGTTCATATTCCGCCGTCTCCGCGGTCACGTTTTTGGGAATGTCCACAAGCACCGGCCCCGGCCTGCCCGACTGTGCGATTTGAAACGCCTCGCGCAGGATTCCGGCGAGCTCGCCGATGTCCTTTACGATGTAGTTGTGTTTCGTAATCGGCGTCGTGATGCCCGTGATGTCCGCCTCCTGAAAACTGTCCTTACCGATCAGGTTCACGTTGACGTTGCCCGTGATAAACACGACGGGAACGCTGTCCAGATACGCCGTCGCGATCCCGGTCACAAGGTTCGTCGCCCCCGGGCCGGAGGTCGCGATGCAGACGCCGACCTTGCCGCTCGCGCGCGCATAACCGTCCGCCGCGTGCGCGGCGCCCTGTTCGTGCGAAGTCAAAACATGCCGGATCCGGTCGCTGTTTTGATAGAGTTCATCGTAGATATTGAGCACGGCGCCGCCCGGGTAGCCGAATACGGTATCGACCCCCTGTTCCACCAAACACTCCATCAGGATTTGCGCTCCTGTTAATTTCATATGTATACCCCCTTTGAAAGGCGTTCCTTTTCCGTTACGCGGTTTCCGTTCGCGGCGCGGCATTTTCCGCGCAGCGCCGCGATTTGAGCAGCTTATAGTCGATGGAGTCCATCAGCGCCCGACAGCTTGCCTCCATGATATCCACCGCTACGCCGACCGTCGTCCAGTACTCCTTCCCATCCGTGGACTCAATGAGCACCCGCACCGTCGCCGCCGTCGCGCTCTCGCTGTCGAGCACGCGTACTTTGTAGTCCGTCAGCCGTATCTCGCCGATTTCGGGGTAGAATACCTCCAGCGCCTTTCGCAACGCGCCGTCGATGGCGTTGACCGGCCCTGCGCCCTCCGCCGCCGTAATCTCGAGCCGGTCGCCAACAAGAACCTTAATCGTCGCGCAAGCGGGTTTCTTCTTCCGGTCGCTCTGGGGTTCGTCTACCACGCTGAGCATCTGCAGTTCGAAGAACTTCGGCCTGGTTCCGAGCAGTTTTCTTACCTCCAGCTCAAAGGACGGTTCCGCGCCTTCAAACTGATACCCCTGATGCTCCATGTGCTTGACCATGTCGATGATCATTGCCGCCTCCGGAGACTCCTTTTGAATCTCCGGGTAGAATGCGCGCACCTTTTCGAGAATCGCGCTCCGGCCCGCCACTTCGCTCATCAGGATCTTCCGGCTGTTGCCGACGCGTTCCGGCGAAACGTGCTCGAAGGTCGCGGTATTTTTCACCACGCCGTCCACATGCATGCCGCCTTTGTGGGAAAACGCGTTCTGACCCACATAGGGCGTTCCGCGGTGTACGCTGATATTCGAAATTTCGGCCACCTCATGAACCGTACTGGTAAGTCGTCCCAGCGCTTTGGGCGAAATGCAGTCGTAGTCCTGTTTGAGCTGGAGGTTTGCCAGCACCGTCGCGAGATTCGCGTTTCCGCAGCGCTCGCCAAAGCCAACGAGCGTTCCCTGCACATGGCTTGCCCCCGCGCCAACCGCGAGCACGCTGTTTGCAACCGCCATACCGCCGTCGTCGTGCGCATGAATTCCTACGGCAACGGGAAACCGCTCGCACACGAGCTTCGTTACGCGCTGCACCTCGTCCGGAAAGCTGCCGCCGTTTGTGTCGCAGAGGCAGAGGCAGTCCGCGCCCGCCGCATGTGCCGCGCGCAGCGTTTCCAGTGCATAGGCGGGATTCGCGCGGTACCCGTCGAAGAAGTGCTCCGCGTCGTAGACGACCTCTTTGCCTTTTTCCTTCAGGTAGCGAACGGTATCCGTAATCATTGCGAGGTTTTCCGAAAGTTCCGCGCGCAGGATATCCGTCACGTGAATATCCCAGGATTTCCCAAAGATCGTAACGCAGCCTGTACCCGCCGCGAGCAGCGAGCAAAGATTCTGGTCTTCCTCCGCGGGCGTGTGCTTTTTTCGCGTCGCGCCAAAGGCGGTCACCTTCGCATGGCCAAGCGGCTGACGGCGCAGCAGCTCGAAAAACTCCATATCCTTCGGGTTGGAGCCGGGATTCCCCGCCTCGATATAATCCACGCCAAGCTCGTCGAGAATTCGCGCGATTTTCAGTTTATCCTGAACGGAAAACGAAATGCCAACGCTCTGCGCGCCGTCGCGCAGCGTCGAATCCAATAGAAATACCTTTTTCATCCTTCAGCCTCCGTAATCGTTGCCTGCGGGGCGGTTTCGCCCGTCCTGTAAATTCCTGGGAAAACAAAAAATCCCCGTCTCTTGTTTGAGACGGGGATATAATCCTCGCGGTACCACTCAATTTGATCCTGCGATATCCGTATTCTTATCGATATACGGGTATACGCGGCGATCCACTCGTCAGGTTCTAACAAACCCTGGCAGGTAACGGTGCCTTCCGTAATACGCTTACTCTGCTTCAGCGTCTATGCTCGGGAGGGATCCGCTGCCCGCGTCATCACCGGTTTTCACCAACCACCGGCTCTCTGCGGATGATTTTGCTGACAGCATGTCTCTTTCAACGCATTTATAAAACAATATGAAATTTGCGTCATGTTAGCACACCGCATTTGTTATTGTCAAGTGATTTTTCTCAGAAAACGTTGGATGCCCGTTATAATCAACCGGGTGTTGCATTACGCGCCATCCTATGCAGGCCGCGGAGAACGCGGGGCGTTTCGTACGGAACGCCAGCCTGTCAAAAATACCGGGGGGCGTCTTCCTGCGGAGCGGCTGCTTACCGATTGAAGAAAAAGGTCAGAATGAACAGCGCAATTCCCAGAATGGAAACCAGAAGGTGTTTCGTCGTCCCGTTTTTATAATAGAGCCACGCAAACACGCCGGTCAGCGCAAGCGGCAGCAGAAGCCCGATCAATTTCGGCAGCGTCGTACCCGCCGACCCATCCGCTTGTATCTGCATGACAATCGGGTCCGGCAGAAGGATCAGCCCCGCCGTAAAAAGCGCCACGGCCGCTATCCCGATGACAAGTACTGCGATCCGTTTTGTTTTTAGATTCATGTTAAACTCCTTTGATTGCGTTTGATTGTAAATTTTCGCCGTTTTTTAATTATAACTGTTTTTACGCGTCTTGCGCAATTTCGCAAAAAAAAGTATACTCAACGGCGGGAAAGATTCCCCCACGCGAAAGGATGTGAACCACATGAAGCGATTTCTCCCGCGAGAGAAGATGGGCAAACGCGATAAGCGCGCGCTGGACGAGAAAAAGCGAGTCACCTGGAATGGGATTAACCCGGCTACGCAAAAGATGGAAAGCAAACGAATCTACAACAGAAAACAATCCCCGCGCTGGTACGAAGACGACCACACGGGGATTGTTCTTTTTTGCTGTCTTTCCTGAACCCCTCCGCCGGGGCGCGTTCGGGCTAATCCGCCGCTTCCGGCAGCGCCGCCAACTCTTTCTCCGCCGCGGGTTTTTCATCCAGCGAGCGAATGGAGGGCAGGGACATCATGAGCAGTGAAATCCCCATCACGAGCAGTCCCGAAATCAGAAACCATGTATGCACGCCGATGACCTCCGCAAACGCGCCGGAGAGCATCAGCCCAACCGGCATCGCAAGCGACATCATGCTCATGGAAAGCGAAAACACGCGCCCGAGACATTCCGGCGCAACCCGCTCTTGAAACAGCGCGGTCTGCACGCCGTGGAACGGCGCGGCAAATCCCATTGCCACACAGAGCGCGGCAAATCCGGCAAAACCGCTCGCCGGCAGCAAACCGGAAGCCGTCAGTCCCGTGCCCATAAGCAGAACGGAATACCCCAGCGTCCGCGTCCGCCTTTTAAAACCGCCCCAGGCGCCGAGCACCAGCCCGCCAGCCAGCATGCCGGCGGAAAAAGCCGTCTCCGCGATGGCCGCGTGGGTGGTCGTTCCGCCAAAGTAGCCCATGCTCATGAGCGGAAACAGCGCGTTGATCGGCATGAACACGAGCATATACAGCGTTGCGATGAGCACCAGCGTAAAAAGGCCCTTCTGTGTGCGGATCGCGCAGTAACCGTCCTTGAGTTCCGCAAAAAAGCTTGTCTTCGCCTCCGTCTCCGCCTTGGCCAGCTTGGGTATGGCAATTCCGGCGACGAATGCGGACGCGATGACCGCGCCAAGCACATCCAACCCAACGATTGCCGAAAGGTGCCAGCGCGAATAGAGCACCGCGCTAAGCGCCGGACTGACCAAAAAGCTGATGGACTGAATCGACGAACTGTACCCCGCGCATTTCGTCAGCTGATCCTCCGGAACGAGCAGCGGGGTCACCGCCGACATGGCGGGCGAATAGAACGCCCCGCCCAGACTGCGCAGGAACAATATGCCGAGCACGACCCAAACCGGCGGCTCAAGCCGCAGCGCAACGAGCGCAAGCGCAACGCCGGACAGCGCAATGAACAGGTCCGAACCGATCATCACGAATTTTCGGTTCCAGCGGTCCACCCAAACGCCAATGAACGGCCCGAGCGCCGCCTGCGGCAGAAATCCGAAGAACGTTGCCAGCGAAAGCACAAGCGCGGAGCCGGTTCGCTCCGTGAGGTAAAAAATCAGGGTCATCTGCAGGATTCCGCTTGTAACAAGCGAAACCGCCTGCCCGGACAGTATCGTGAAATAGCGTCGCTTCCAGTTGTTTTGCTGCTTCAGAGTCATATCTTAAATTTCCTTTCTGTATTCCGTTTCTATTTTGAAAGTCTTCGTGTTTTCCGGACGGTTCGTTCGCATACGCCCGAATAAAACAACGACAGGCCCTTTTTGCCTGCCGTCTTGCGCGCGTTGAATCATAAGCCGAAAACCCGGCGTCGGAAAAACCGCGCCGCGCCTGTACCCGTATTCGCACATTCGCCATTCGGACAACACAAAAAAAGCCACCCCGGCTTCTAGCCGTCAAGAAGCTGATTTACCGAATGCGAATGTAATAATGCATAACTTGCTCCTGAATTACGAATGAATTGAGTATATCATCCGGCCTGCCGAAACACAAGCCTATTCTTCGCGCGGCAGCCGTTTGGAAAGCGGCTACGACCGTTCGTATTTTGCTATGATCTCCTTTACGACCTCGCCTGCGAGTATAAAACCCGCGACCGGAGGAACGAACGAAACGCTGCCCGGGACCTGCCTGCGCACAGTGCATTTTCGTTTCGTTCCCGGCGGGCAAACACAGTTCGTTTTGCAGCTGATCTCCAGATCATCCAGCGGCTGAATCGACTCCTCCCGCGAGTATACGACCTTGAGCGCAGGAATCCCGCGCGCTTTGAGTTCCTTTCGCATGACCCGCGCAAGCGGACAGACGGAGGTCTTATAGATATCGGCAACCTCCAGCCGCGTGGGATCGAGCTTGTTGCCCGCGCCCATGCAGCTGATAACCGGCACGTGCGCGGCATATGCGCGTTCAATCAGGACAAGTTTGCTGGAAACGGTGTCAATCGCGTCGATGATTGCGTCGTAAACGCCCAGATCGAATTCCTCCGCGTTCTCCGCCGCGTAGAAGCACTCGTGCGCAAGGACAAGGCAGCGCGGGTTGATCTCCAATATCCGCTCCTTCATGACCTCGACCTTTTTGCGGCCAATGGTCTTGTGGGTTGCGATGAGCTGGCGATTGATGTTCGTCAGGCAAACCTTGTCGTCGTCGAACAGGTCGATCGCGCCGACACCCGCGCGCGCAATCGCCTCCGCCGCGAAACTGCCGACCCCGCCTATCCCGAAGATTGCAACGCGCGCACCGGCAAGCGCGTTCATGGCAGATTTTCCTAGCAGAATCTCCGTTCGGGAAAACTCGTTGAGCATATGCGTTCCTTTCGCTTCCGGGCGCGTTCATTTCTCTGGAATCATACCGCCAAACCCGGTCCGCGTCAACCGCGCATCGATCCGGTCTTGACAAGCATTTCACCACAATATATTATAAAACATAGCATTTTTATATGGAATGAGGCTCGACATCGTCTATGCGTATTTCCGCCAAGGGGCGCTACGCGCTCGCAGCCGTGATCAGCATGGCGCAGCAGCATCCTACCGGGGAATCGGTCACGCTTATCAGCATATCCGAGCGGCTCGGCATTTCCAAGATCTATCTGGAGCAGGTGTTCGCGCTGCTGAAACGCGCCGAACTCGTCACCTCGGTGAAAGGCGCGCAGGGCGGTTATCAGCTCGCCCGGCCCCCGCGCATGATGACCGCGTTCGACGTGCTTTCCGCGGTGGAAACCACCCTGTTTGATAAAACGGAGGATACGGTGCTGGAAAAATCACCCGAGATCGAAGCGGCGATGCGGTTCGATGTATTTGATTTGCTGGACGGGGCGGTTGCCGGTGCGCTTCAAAAGGTCAATATTGAGCAGCTTGTCCTTTCGTCCGAACGCCGGAAAGGCGCAAACGCCGGTATGTTCTATATTTAGCAGCTTTGCAGAAGCAAAGACGCCCGTCGTAAACGAGCGTCTTTTTCATTGCGTTTGATTTCTTGTTATGCCAAATCCGCAAACAACGCGGTCGAAAGGTATCGCTCTCCGGTATCCGGGAGGATCACAACAATGGTCTTTCCCGCGTTCCCCGGCCGTTTGGCCAGTTCGGCTGCCGCCCAGAGCGCCGCGCCGCTGGAGATGCCGACCAGCAAGCCCTCTGTCCTGGCGACTTCGCGGCCAACGGCAAATGCATCCTCGTTTTGCACGGCAATGATCTCGTCGTATACCGCGGTGTTCAGCACGGCGGGCACAAAGCCCGGGCCGATCCCCTGAATTTTATGCGGGCCGGGGCGCCCTTCCGAGAGAACGGGGGAATCCGCGGGTTCCACCACAACGACCTTGACGTTCGGATTTTTGCTCTTGAGGTACTCGCCCGCGCCGGTAATCGTTCCGCCGGTACCCGCGGCGGAGACAAAAATATCCACCTTTCCGTCGGTATCCTCCCAAATCTCCGGCCCGGTGGTCGCCCGGTGAACTGCGGGATTTGCCGGATTTGTAAACTGCCCCGGGATGAACGCGTTCGGAATCTGAGCCGCAAGTTCCTCCGCTTTGGCGATGGCTCCCTTCATGCCCTTTGCGCCTTCCGTGAGTACGATCTCCGCGCCGTATGCCTTCATGAGAACGCGGCGTTCCACGCTCATGGTCTCCGGCATAGTCAGAATAATGCGATACCCGCGCGCCGCCGCAACGGAAGCAAGCCCGATACCCGTGTTTCCGCTGGTCGGCTCAATAATCACGCTGCCCTCTTTGAGAATCCCCTTCTTCTCCGCGTCGTCAATCATTGCCAGCGCAATGCGGTCCTTCACGCTGCCGGCCGGGTTGAAATATTCCAGTTTGGCAACGACCTTTGCCTTGAGATTGTGCTTCTTCTCATAATTGGAAAGCTCCAGCAGCGGAGTCTTGCCAATCAGCTCCGTCAGACTCTTCGCAATCTTACCCATAAAACTTACTCCTTCTTTGCATATATGTATTATATGTTTTATATGCATTGACTGTACCGCTTTTCGTTTTCTTTGTCAAGCGCTTTCTTAAAAAAACAGCCGGATTTCTCCGGCTGCCTATCATCTTTGTTTAAGCCTGTGAAAACGGTTCGATCCAGGCCTTCATCCGTCCGCCGCAGACCATGCCCTCTTCCTCGGCAACGTCATTGCTCATGTCGAGGTCGAAGCATCCGGCTTTTCCGGTTCGCAGCACCTCCAGCGCGCGGTTGATGATCTCATGTTCCCCGCAGCCGCCGCCTACGGTGCCGACAATCCCGCCAAGCTGATTTACCGCCATGATCGCGCCGGTCGGAACGGGCGTGCTCCCGCTTTTCTCCACAATGACGGCCAGCGCGCAGGGTTCCCGGTTTTCCATCAGATAAGCCAGCAGCTCCGGCTCGTGGCTGGTGAGCGCGAGACGTTCCGCCTCCCGCTCGCCGCTTTTGCTGCTGCGCTGCTGGATGAGTTCCGCCAGAATGGAAATCGCAATCTCCTTCGGCGTTTCCGCGCCGATCGACAAGCCGATCGGCGTATGGACGCGGTCGATTTTTGCGCGGTCAATCCCTTCTTCCTCCAGCAGGCGGAAGAGTTCAACCGTTCGCCGCCGGGATCCGATCAGCCCCAGATAGCGCGGCATCGTTCCGGAGAACAGCGCGCGAAGGCACGTTGCGTCATAGCGATGCCCTCGCGTAATAACGCAAACGAAATCATAGCGCGTGATGCTGAGCTCGGAGATCGCTTTGACAAACGAGTCGCAGACTACCCGTTCCGCGTCGGGAAAGCGAACGGCGTTGGCAAAGCTCGGCCGGTCGTCTACCACCGTTACGGCGAATTCGAGATCGGCGGCATAGCGGCAGAGCGGCTGGGCTACATGCCCGCCACCCAAAAGAATCAAACGGGCGGGCGGCAGAAAGACGCGCGTATAAGTCTTTTTCGCACCTTTGCCGTCTATGGTATCAAGAATCAGTTCGGCGGGCGCGCCGCCTTCCATGGCGGGGTTGATAAAACGCATCGGGTTCCTCCTTGCGCGCAAACGCGCGGCGGCACGGCCGCTTACGCCTGCACTTGCTTGATTGAGAGCGAAATGCGCTTCTTCGGGATGTCCACGCCCAGCACGACCACCTTCACAATATCCCCGATGGACAGCACCTCGGAAGGATGCTTGATGAAGCGGTTGACAATTTCCGAAATATGGACCAGTCCGTCCTGATGTACGCCAATATCGACGAATACGCCAAAGTCAATTACGTTCCGCACCGTACCCGTCAGAATCATACCGGGGACGATGTCCTTGATATCCAGCACATCCGTACGTAAAACCGGTTTGGGCAGCTCGTCGCGCGGATCGCGGCCGGGCTTGACGAGTTCCTTGACCACGTCCCGCAGCGTTGGCAGTCCAACGCCGCATTCGGCGGCAAGTTTGCTTTCGCCATACTGCTTCACGCGCTCCGGCAAATCGCCGATCTTTCCCGCCGAAACGTCCGCGAGCTGATAGCCGGTCTGATGCAGGAGCTTTTCCGCCGCCGCATAGCTCTCCGGATGCACGCCTGTGTTGTCGAGCACGAGCTTGCTTTCCGGTACGCGCAGAAAACCCGCGCACTGCTCAAAGGCCTTCGGCCCCATCTTCGGAACCTTCATCAGCTGCTTGCGGCTAAAGAACGCGCCGTTTTCCTCACGGAACACGACAATATTCTTCGCAAGCGTTTCGTTCAGGCCTGCAACCTGCTTCAAGAGCGAGGGGGACGCGGTGTTGACGTCCACGCCAACGGCGTTCACGCAGTCCTCCACCACGCCGTCCAGCGTTTCACTGAGGCGCTTTTGCGGCATGTCGTGCTGATACTGTCCAACGCCGATAGCCTTTGGATCGATCTTGACGAGTTCCGCCAGCGGGTCCTGCAGCCGCCGCGCAATCGAAACAGCCGAGCGGAGGTTTACATCGTACTGCGGGAACTCCTCCGCCGCGAGCTTGCTCGCGGAGTAAACGGAAGCGCCCGCCTCGTTGACGATCATATAGCTGACGCCGTGGTTTCGCGCGATCAGTTCCACCGTCATCTGCTCCGTTTCGCGCGAAGCGGTGCCGTTTCCGATTGCAATATGCTCGACGGCGTGCTTTTTTACGAGCGATTCGAGCTTTTCAATCGCTTCCTCTTTCTGGCGCTCGCCAAATGTCGGGTAAACGACGGTTGTATCGAGCACTTTGCCCGTGCCGCTGATCACGGCAACCTTGCAGCCGTTGCGGTAACCGGGATCAAGCCCCATGGTCACGTGCCCCTTGACCGGCGGCTGCATGAGAAGCGGCTTTAGGTTCAGCGCGAAATTATGGATCGCACCTTCGTTGGCAAGGTCGGTCAGGGCGGTGCGGGTTTCCCGCTCCATGGAAGGGTAAATCAGGCGGTCGTAAGCGTCCTCCGACGCGGCTTCCACAAATTTGCTCGCGGCGGAACCCGGTTTGACCACGGAGCGTTTGACCGCTTCGAGCGCAAGTTCGCGGTCGAGATCGAGGCTGACTTTGAGAAACCCCTCCTTCTCCCCGCGGTTGATCGCGAGGATCTGGTGGCTCTGCAGGCGGCTCATCGGCTGGTCGAACTTGTAGTAGAGGCTGTAGACGGAGTCCTCCTCCTTGGCGGCAACCGAACCGACCTTGGCGTTTTTCGCAATGACGTCCCGCAGCTTCTGGCGGATATTCGCGTCGTCGGACACGTTCTCCGCAATGATATCCGAAGCGCCGGCAAGCGCCTCCTCCACCGTATTGACGCCTTTTTCGGGATCGAGAAATGCTTGTGCAAGGCGTTCCGGCGCGGGCAGTTCTTTTCCCTGCGCAAAGATTTGATCCGCCAGCGGTTCCAGGCCTTTTTCTTTGGCGATGGTCGCGCGTGTGCGGCGTTTCTGTTTATATGGGCGGTATAAATCCTCCAGTACGGCGAGCGTTTTCGCTTCGTCAATCGCTTTTTCCAGTTCTCCGGTCAGTTTGTCCTGCGCGGCAATCGCTTTTTTGATCTCTTCCCGGCGCTGAGCAAGGCTGCGAAGGTACGCCAGCCGGTCGGCCAGGTCGCGCAGCGTCGTGTCGTCCATTGTGCCGTGCATTTCTTTGCGGTAGCGGGCGATAAACGGAATCGAATATCCTTCGTCAATGAGGTCCACAACGTTTTTCACGTGCGTTTCGCTTTTGTTGAACTCCCGGGCGAGCAGTTGAATCTGAGTTTCCATGGTTGCTCCTTTGCGTATTGGTATCAAACGGCGTACCGTTATTCTACCATAAACGGAGGGTTGCGCAAAGCGTCGTTCCTTGGTTCGCCATACGCCTTGCGGCTCATCTTCCTTCCGTCCCCCGGAAAATTATGCTAAAATAGGGTCAGGTTCTGCAAAGTTGCAGGCAGGGAAAGGACGTACAATCTATGAAGCGGCCGATTCACCGGCGTTGGTGGTTTATTCTTCTCGAAGTATTGCTGGCTCTTTCGCTCTGCCTTGCCGTTGTGCTCTCAGTCTCAACCAAGCTGCAGGAACGCGCAATCCGTTTCATCTGCTCCGGCGGCGCCGCATCCGGCGAATCGGCACAAACGGACGTCTTGACGCTGGCAGCGGACGCTTCCTACCACAGCGGTTACCCGAACGGAACGCTGGATCTCTACGCCGCGCCTTCGGACGAGCCGCTTCCGCTCGTGGTATATGCGCACGGCGGCTACTACATCGGCGGTGACAAATCCAGCGCGACGGAGTACTGCAAGACAATCGCCGCAAAAGGATATGCCGTTGCGAATCTCAACTATCAGCTCGCACCGGACGGGCAGTATCCCACGCAAATCCTTCAGGTGAACGAGGCGCTTTCGTACCTGCTTAAAAACGCCGAATCCTTCGGGATTGATCCGTCCCGCGTATTCATCGGCGGGGACAGCGCGGGCGGGCACCTCGCTTCGCAGATGGGGCTCTATTATACCAATCCCGATTTCTGTTTAAAAACCGGCGGTACGCCCGCACTTTCGGCGGAACAGCTCCGCGGGGTGATCCTTCTCTGCGGATATTACAATACGGAAACGGTTCGGGAAACGCACTTTCCAATGATTGCCGATTCCATTTGGGTTCTTACCGGCGAGAAGAATTACGAAGGCACGGGGGTTTCCGCGCGGATGAACACCGTTGGTCAGATTACGCCGGATTATCCGCCCGTGTATGTTACCTGCGGGGATAAGGACCCGTTTCTTTCGCAGGCCGGCGAGCTGATCAACGCGCTGGAGGAGAACGGCGTCGCAGTGGACGCATATCTTCCCATCTCCGCCGCCGAACCGCTGCAGCACGAATACCAGGCCGTATTGACCTCCGCCGCCGGTGCGGAGGCAATGAATCGTCTCCTTGCCTTTCTGTCGGAGCAATCGAAACTTTCCTGACTTCAAAAGGGCATATTGGTCGAACAACAACAAGAATTCGGTTTCCAGACGTTAACCGGCAAGGCCGCGAAATCCGCGGCCTTGCCGGTTAACGTCCTTTTCAAAAAGAACCCGCGCTAGACGGCCTGCCGCTGTCCACCTGCGTTTGAAGCAGCCGCAGCAGCGCGTCCGCCGGAAGCGGAACGCTCAGAAGGTATCCCTGCGCGGTGTCGCAGCCGATGCGGCGCACCTGTTCCATCTGCTCCCGTGTCTCAACCCCTTCGGCAACCACCTCCGCGCCCAGCGCATGGCCGAGGCGGGACATGCTTTCGTTAATCACCAGCGCGGACGGATCCTGAATGAATGCGCGGTCGATCTTGATCGTTGCGACCTTTAAATCCTTCAGCAGGCTCAGCGAGGAATATCCCGTTCCAAAGTCGTCCAGCGCGATTCGAACGCCGTATGCGCTCAGCCGGTTCAGTTTCTCGATTGCCTCGCTCTCATGATTCAGCACCACGGATTCCGTAATCTCCAGTTCCAGGCGTTCCGGCGCAATATTGAACAGCTGCAGCTGGCTGGTAACGTGCTCCGCAAATCCTTCCTGAATCAATTGTACGCCGGAGACGTTCACTGCCATTCGAATTGGAAGCTGCAGTTCCATCTCGATTCGTTTCATCGTTTCGCAGGCGGTTTTCAGCACCCATGCGCCGAGCGGCAGTATCATCCAGCTTTCCTCGGCAATACCAATGCAATCGATTGGCGGAACTTCGCCGAGCTCCGGGCTATGCCAGCGCAGCAGCGCTTCCGCGCCGGTGATCCGCCCGGTTTCCAAATCGAACTGCGGCTGGAAAAACAGTTCAAACTCACGGTTCGGCAGCGCTTTTGGCAACGCGTTCCGAATTCTCGTCCGGCGCAGCAAGCTCTGCCCGATTTGATCATCGAAGAAAACGATTTGCCTGCCGCTCTTCTTTGCCTGATACAGGGCAAGATTTGCTTTCATGATCAAGTCGTCCCGGTTCGTGCCATCCTGCGGGTAGCACGCAACGCCGCAGCTGGCCGAAATGTGGAAGCGGGTACCCTCGTCGTCCACCGGCTCGCGAATGGCGTTCAGATATTCCAAAAGCAGAGCCCTCGTTTGCTGTATTTCGCAATCCAATTCGCATAATAGGACAAGTTCCGTACCCGTCATGCTGAAAAGCATGTCCGAATCCTTGCGTATCGCCCGCAACCGCGAGGAAATGGCGCGCATGACCCGGTCGCTGAGTACGCTCCCGTAGGAAGCCAGAACCTCCGCCAGATTGTCCGGGCCGAAGATTGCGAGGAAAAACGGTTCCGCGTCCTTGCGCTCCACGCGCGCGGCAAACGCGTCGTACAAGCAAATGCGGTTCGGAAGGCCGGTAATCGATTCCACATGCGCAAGCCAGTCGTTTTCCTCCTGTTGTCTTTTCAGCTCGTTCGCGGTCTTCCTCCGCTCCTCGCGTTCCGTTACATATTCCGATATATCGGTAATCGTGATTGCGACATGATCCGGTTTGGGGCAGTAGGCCAACGCGGTAAACCACTTCTTCAGCGCGCCGGAATATTGGGAAATCTGCTCCGAAACACCCGTCTTTACCACGCGGTCAAAGCAATCGATCCAGTAACGTTCGGTTTCCGGATAAATACTCATTACGTTCTTTCCGATCACTTCCTCCCGTTTTAGCCCCGTTTCCAATTCGAACGCCTTATTTACCGCAAGTATGATGTAATCCACCGCGTTCCCTTCCGCATCGTATACCATGCGATAATAGGAAAACTGGCTGATCATATTTTCAAACAGCAAGCGCAGTTCGTCTTCGGATAGTTGCTGCCGCACCGGATGCCCGCTCGTAATATCCTTGTTTTTCACCCTTGACGCCTCCCCTGGACAGAACTTCTGCAAAAGCCGCCGTCCTTTGTTTCGCCTTCGCTGCCGCGCTATTCCAAAACCGGTTCCCGTCGCATCCATCATCCCCTGTTGATATGCCGTTACGAATCGCTTTTGCCGTTCACCCGATTTCGCCCCGCCCGTTTCGAGGAATACAGCGCCGCATCCGCCGCGCCAATCAGTTCTTCCCGGGTCACGCCGTTGTCGGGCAGGGCGGCGACGCCAAACGACAGGGTAATCCCGTTGATGCCCTCCTCGTTTGGATTAAATGCCAGTCTCTCGATATCGTTTCGCATGGAGTTTGCCCGGAGAACGCCTTCTTCCAGCGAGCAGTCGGGCAGAATCAGGCAGAACTCGTCCCCGCCAAAGCGGCAGGCCACGTCCGAAGCGCGAATGCTTTTGTTTAAAAATGCGGAAACCTTAATGAGCGCGTTATCGCCGAGCACATGACCAACGCTGTCGTTGATCACTTTAAATCCGTCGATATCCGTCATTATCACCGTCAGCGGAAGCTGCTTTCGGGTCGCCCGCCGGGTTTCACGATCCAGCGTCTCTTCCATGTAGCGGCGGTTAAACAGCCCCGTCAGCGAATCGCGAACGGAGAGTTCGCGCAGCTTGGCCTCGTCTTCCAGCAATTGGTTGCGCTGCTTTTCTATCTGCGCGAGCTGGCGCTTGTTGGTAAAGCCGTAAAGAATTCCGATGACGGAGGTGAATACAATAAACGCAATCAGGCTCGGCCAATTGATTGCCCGCAACGCCGGGCTGAGTGAAACCGCGGCAACTACACCGCAGATTTGTATGGCGGATATCACAAGCGTGACCCGTTCCGAAAGAAGGATCGAGCAAAGCTGAATCGACATGCCAATGTAGATCAGCGGCACGAAATCTCCGGCAAGCACCGTTGGATCCAACAGTATGGAAAGCCACGGCCCAAAGACCATACAGGCGGATGTAAGCCAGCCGGAAATAGGATAACGCCCTCGCAGATTGAACGCCAGTGCGACGGCTACGATCCCCATCAGCCCGCCCAGTAGCAGAAGATAAAACGCAAGCCGTTCGCCGCGATCAACAAACAAGCATAGAATCATCGTGCAAAAGATAAGCACCAGATAAATCAACTGAAAGACAAGCAGATTAACGGCGCTGCGAGCCTCGCCCGCTGTATGCCGGTTTTGAAAAGCAGAAAGAAACGTACTGATTCTGGTGTTCTTCATAGCAAAACCTTACCTTTGTTTGGATTGTCTGTATGAAAGATCAAAGGGAATCGCAGCGACGGATTGTTCCTGATACATAGATTGAATATTTAACCGGTTTTCGCCGTTTTTTTTGAATAGCAGGTTAAGTCAGTTCAATTGAATACTATTTACATTTTAGACTTGCAATAGACGAGCGTCAACCAAATTACTTCCGGGAAACCATGCAAAACGCCCGCCGCCCATCCTGTCTGAAAAAGCGTTCTATCGGATAAACGGCATTTAACAAAAAAACGCCCTTCTCGCGAAGGGCGCTTTGTGCTTCCGTTCAATTACTTGCGGAAGCACTCACTCCTTATTATAGAAAACTGATTTCTATGATTTTTGCCAAGTCCCATTAAAAAACGCCCTTCTTGCGAAGGGCGCTTTGCGCTTCAGTTCAATTACTTGCGGAAGCAATCGGAGCAGTAGACCGGACGATCCGAGCGGGGCTGGAAGGGAACCTTGCAGGGTTTGCCGCAGCCGGCGCACACCGCATCGTACATCTGACGGTCGCCGCCGCCACGGGGAGAGCTCTGTTTGCGGGCGGTACGGCAACTCTTGCAGCGCTGGGGTTCATTCGTGAAACCCTTTTCCGCATAGAATTCCTGCTCGCTGGCGGTGAAGGTGAAGTTTTGCCCGCAATCTTTGCAGACGATGGTTTTGTCGCTGAACATGGATTTACCTCTTTCGTTTTGTTGATGGTTTTTGTTCTGGTGTACCCGTTCAATCACATTCCTTGTGGAGAATGATTGCGTCCTTGCTTGGGGTTTGCGGC
This sequence comes from Eubacteriales bacterium, assembly GCA_021373115.1. Lineage (GTDB taxonomy): Bacteria > Bacillota > Clostridia > Christensenellales > CAG-138 > UBA7703. The sequence continues at coordinate 94,437 of JAJFTI010000036.1, forward strand.
TTGCGGCTTAAAAACGAAAGAAGCTTATCTGTTCTCGCGCGTTCAAGATGCCCTCGACCCTCTGAATTGCCCCGCGCCGACCGGCGCTGAGTTTTTATCAAAAAACACATGCGGACGATCATCAATTAACGGATGATCGGCACATGTGCGGTCAAAGCAATTAATTTGAATACTGGAATACTATAGCATAAAGAAAATCAGCTGTCAATTCCCTTGTTGCAACATTATTTTCACAGAAAAACGGCGTATCCTGTCTGCGCTTCTGTATGAGCCGTATAAAAAGCGGGGCGCATACCCGTTTCGGGTATGCGCCCGCGCGGTGGAACCGATTTTTGCGAACTTACATCGCGTTGACGCGTGCTTCAAGCGCTTTGAGCTGTTCGACCAGCGCCTTGGGCATCTTCGGACCGTAGTTGGCATAGTGTTCCTTGATGGATTCGACTTCCGCCAGCCATTCTTCCTTTTCCAGGTGGAACAGTTCGTCGATAGCCTCGTCGGAAACGTTGAGCCCTTCGAGGTAGAGGTCTTCCTTCTTGGGCATGTAACCGATCGGGGTCTTGACCGCATCCACCTTGCCGTTGACGCGCTCGACAATCCACTTGAGAACGCGGCTGTTCTCGCCGAAGCCCGGCCAGAGGAACTTGCCGTTTTCGCCCTTGCGGAACCAGTTGACGTAGAAGATCTTCGGCAGCTTGTCCGGCGAAGTCTTGGCGCCAATCTCGAGCCAGTGCTGCAGATAATCGCAAACGTGGTAGCCAATGAACGGCAGCATCGCAAACGGATCGCGGCGAACCTGGCCGATTTTGGCGGAGATAGCGGCGGCGGTGATTTCCGAGCCCATAATGGAACCGGAGAACACGCCGTGCGTCCAGTCGAAGCTCTCGTGAACGAGCGGAATCGTACGCGGGCGGCGTCCGCCGATCAGGATGGCGGAAATCGGCACACCGGCGGGGTCTTCCCATTCCGGCGCGATGCAGGGGCACTGCGACGCGGGGGCGGTGAAGCGGGCGTTGGGATGCGCGGCGGGTGCTTCCGCGCCGGGCGCCCAATCCTTGCCCTTCCAGTCGATCAGATGCGCGGGCGCATCGTGGCCAATGCCTTCCCACCAAACGTCGCCATCGTCGGTCAGCCCAACGTTCGTGAAGATTGCATTCTTGTCGATGCTGCGCATGGCGTTGTAGTTGGAGCTGTCCGAAGTGCCGGGCGCTACGCCAAAGAAACCGTACTCCGGATTGATTGCGTAGAGGCGGCCGTCCTTGCCGAACTTCATCCAGGCGATATCGTCGCCAATGGTTTCAACTTTCCAGCCCGGAATGGTCGGAATCAGCATCGCGAGGTTGGTTTTGCCGCAGGCGCTCGGGAACGCGCCGGTGATATAGGTCTTGTTCCCCTTCGGGTCGGTCAGGCGGAGGATGAGCATGTGCTCGGCGAGCCAGCCCTCATCGCGCGCCTGCACGGAGGCAATGCGTAGCGCAAAGCACTTTTTGCCCAGCAGCGCGTTTCCGCCGTAACCGGAACCATAGGACCAGATCAGCCGCTCTTCCGGAAAATGGCTGATGTATTTCTGCTCGATCGGAGCGCACGGCCACGAAACATCCTTCTGGCCTTTTTCCAGCGGCGCGCCGACGGAATGGAGGCAGGGAACGAACTCGCCGTCGCCCAGCGTTTCCAGCACTTTGGTACCCATGCGGGTCATAATCCGCATGTTGGTGACAACGTACGCGCTGTCCGTAATCTCTACGCCGATCTTGGAAATGGGCGAACCGATCGGCCCCATCGAAAACGGAATAACATACATGGTGCGGCCATGCATGCTGCCTTTGTACAGTCCGGTCATGGTTTTCTTGAGTTCCACCGGATCTACCCAGTTGTTGGTCGGACCCGCGTCCTCTTCCTTCTTCGAGGAGATGAACGTCCGGTTCTCAACGCGCGCAACATCCGAAGGATCGCTGCGGAAGAGAACACAACCGGGACGCTTTTTCGGATCGAGCGGCGTTGCCGCGCCGCTGGCGACCATTTCGGCGAGCAAACGGCTGTTTTCTTCCTCCGAACCATCGCACCAGTAAACCCGGTCGGGTTCGCACATGTCCTGAACTTCCTTCACCCATGCGAGCAGCTTTTTGTTGTTTGTCATAGTATCGGCACCTTTCTTCATCTATTGGATACTTGGTAAAATACGCTATACATCTAATATCATATAGGAACCGTCTTTCGAAAGTCAATGCTTTCGCTTCCTGCAAAAGTGACGGATTCCCTGCGTAAAACTGCAGATTCCGGCCATTTGCGCGAAGAATGCGGCGAAATTCGCAGTTTATATTGGTCGGCATATGCAAGCCATACGGAAAACACATGCCAAACCGGAGGAAGAAAATTGCTGCATCAAAAAATATGAAACGCGCAATTTCTGACTTATATATGATACACCCATTGAACAAGCGAATCAAATGATTTCAATAAAAGAGAATCGATTTTCAGCATTTTGGTTGCTTCCGCATTTTCCAGGCGGTGTTTCGTCTTTCTCTTCCTTCTTGCGAAAAAGCCCGTTTCATGATCGTCCGCCCATTCGTCGCCTGCGGCACGAAAATTCGGAGCGGGCACTCCCGCGGCTAAGTGAATACGAAACGTTTCGCTCATTCTACGCGTTTTCAGAAAGCGCATCGTTTTTCCACTGTTTTTCAATCGCGTTGACGACTTTTTGATCAAAATATTCGTGATATTCGGTTCATTTTTCGGAATTATCGGATGTATTCGCTTGACGATTTGTCAAATTCCATGCTAAAATGCCAATAATTAAAAACGTTTCGCTTTATATTGCAATCCTTAACCTCTCCACATCCCGCGCGGAATGCGCCGGCAAGTGCTGGCCGGTTCGCCCCGCGAACAAACGAACCATTGAATAGGTGCAACATTGTCAACCATCAAAGACGTATCCAAATATGCGGGACTGTCGCTCGCAACAATCTCGAAATATCTCAACGGCGGTAACGTTCGCAGCGATAACCGCCGCAAGATCGATGAAGCGGTGGAAGCGCTGGGATACCGGGTCAACCGGAACGCCAGAAGCCTGAAGACCAACCGCACCATGACGGTCGGCGTCGTCGTGCCCACGCTTTCCATCCCGTTTTTCGGCAGCATGATTTCCGCGCTGGATCAAACGCTGCGTACCAACGGCTATACTTCGTTTGTCTGCAGTTATGATTTCGACCGCGACCTTGAGCTGGAAAAACTCCGCGTGCTCTGCAACAACAACGTGGATGGAATCGTCCTCGCCGCGCAGTATGTCTCTGCAGCTGAACTGAATGAAATCCGCAACGCGCGCGGCCAGCAGATGCCCGTTGTGCTTGTGGACCGGACGATCGCCGGTTTTGTCTGCGACAGTATTGTCATTGACAATCTCAACGCGACCTATGGCGCGGTCGAGCAGCTCATCAACTCCGGGCACCGGCGCATCGGCATTATCGTTGGCCCGATGGATATCTCCACGGCCAACGAGCGGATGATCGGTTACCGGCGAGCGCTGAAGGACTATGGCATTCCGGTCGATGCGGACGCCGTTCCGGTTTCGGAATCGTCGCTCTCCTCGGAAGACGGAAATTTCAACAGCATGGTACAAATCGGAAAGTACGATTTCGAGTCCGGCTACCGGCTCCTGAACCGGTTTATGGAGATGGAGCAGCCGCCCACGGCGCTCTGCGTAACGAATTACGACATGACCATGGGCGCGGTCACCGCGGCGCACGAGCGGAATATCGTTTTAGGCCGGGACATCGGTTTCGTCGGTTTCGACGCGGTCGATCTCTGCCGAATCGTCACGCCTCCGCTTTCCATCGTAGAGCAGCCCACCATGCTCATGGGGCAGCGGGCAGGCGAAATCCTGCTTCGCCGCATGGCGGGCGAAACGCAGGAATATCACCAGATTGTGCGGCTGAAAAGCCACCTGCACAACCGTATTGTTACGCTCGGATAACGCAGAGGAAAGAGCTGTCGCCTCTTCCCCGGCGAAATAGAATGACAGATTGCATAAAAACAGGAGGATGATTTTTTATGAACCGCTACGCGATCGACCTTCCCAAAATCGGCATACGCCCCTGCATCGACGGACGCAGAAACGGCGTGCGCGAAGGGCTGGAACACCAGACCATGCAGATGGCAAAATCGGCCGCCAAACTGATTACCGATCAGCTTCGCTATCCAAACGGCGACCCGGTCGAGGTGGTCGTTTCGGATACCACCATCGGCGGCGTCCGGGAAGCGGCGGCTTGCCAGGCGAAGTTCGAACGGGCGGGGGTTTCCGTTACGCTGACGGTTTCGCCCTGCTGGTGCTATTCCACCGAGGTGATGGATTCCGACCCGCAGACCATTAAAGCCGTCTGGGGATTCAACGGAACGGAACGTCCCGGCGCGGTCTTTCTCGCCGCGGTTCTTGCGGCGCATGCCCAGAAAGGGCTGCCCGCCTTCGGTATCTACGGGCACGATGTTAAGGACGCGGCGGATGCCTCTATACCGGAGGACGTCGCGCGCAAAATCTTGCTCTTTGCCAAAGCGGGGCTGGCCGCCAAATGCATGCGTCAGAACAGCTACCTGCAGATCGGCTCCATGTGCATGGGCATTGCGGGGAGCATACTCGATCAGGAAATGATTTACGAATACTTCGGCCTGCGCAGCGAAAGCGTGGACGAGACGGAGATTCTCCGCCGCATCGATAAAGGAATTTACGACCACGAGGAGTTCGAGCGCGCCATAAAATGGACCCGCGCCAACTGTTCCGAAGGGCTGGATAAAAATCCGAAGGAAATCCAGTACACCCGCGCGCAAAAGGACGCGCAGTGGGAATTTGTCGTCAAGAACGCGCTGATCGTCCGCGACCTGATGATTGGCAATCCCCGCCTCGCGGAGATGGGCTTTGTCGAGGAATCGTGCGGGCATAACGCCATTGTCGCCGGCATTCAGGGGCAGCGCCAGTGGACGGACTACCAGCCGAACTTCGATTTCCTGGAAGCGATACTCAATACGCAGTTCGACTGGAACGGCCTGCGTGAAGCGTTCGTGATCGGAACGGAGAACGACACGCTCAACGCGCTGACCATGCTCTTCGAGCATCTGCTCACCGACCGGCCGGGCATCTTTGCGGACGTTCGAACCTATTGGAGTCCGGAAGCGGTGAAGCGCGTAACCGGCAAAGAGCTCAAAGGGTACGCGAAAAACGGCATCATTCACCTGATCAACTCCGGCGCGGCATCCCTGGACGGTTCCGGCGCGGTTTCGGACGAAAAGGGCGTGCCCACGATCCGTCCGTTCTACCGGATGAAGGATACGGACGCAAAGGCCTGTCTGGACGCCACCGACTGGTGCGCCGCGGATCAGTTCTACTTCCGCGGAGGCGGATTCTCCTCGCATTTCAAAACCGGAACGCGCGGCGGAATGCCCGTTACCATGGCACGGCTCAACGTGGTCAAAGGGCTTGGCCCCGTGCTGCAGCTGGCGGAAGGATATACCTGCGAACTGGAGCCGGACGTGCATAAAACCCTCGACGAACGCACGGACAAGACCTGGCCGACCACCTGGTTTGCGCCGACGCTCACCGGTAAAGGCGCGTTTACGGACGTATACAGCGTAATGGCCAACTGGGGCGCCAATCACGGCGCATTCTGCTACGGACACATTGGCGACCAGCTGATCACGATGGCTTCCATGCTCCGCATTCCGGTTTCGATGCACAACGTTTCAAGCGACCGCGTGTTCCGTCCCGCGGCATGGAGCGCGTTCGGCACGGATGAAATCGAGTCCGCGGACTATCGCGCCTGCGCCGCCTACGGACCGCTGTACCGGTAGCGCCACGCGGCGTCTTTACCGCCCGGCGAACGGTTTTTCTGATGGATTCGTTTATCCATCGATACAAATACTATACAATAAGTAAGAAAAACAAGATAATGTATGCGTTCGCGCTGCCTGGTTTTGCGTTTGCAGCAGACAGCGCGAACTGTATCGGCAGCTGGAAAGGCGCAGGTTCAGGCAAATCAAGCCGGAACTTCCGCAAAAATCAGCAATTTTTCGCAGCATCATCCTGCAAGAGGGAGCAATCGCATGAAACAAAAGAAACTGCTTGCGTTTGACCTTGGCGCGTCGAATGGACGCGCGGTGCTCGGCTCGTTCGACGGCAATCGAATCACGCTGACCGAGGTGCATCGCTTTGACAACCCGATGGTCGAGCAAAACGGTTTGTACTATTGGGATGCGCTCGGTCTCTATCGCCAGCTGAAGGAGTCCTTTCAAAAGCTGAAAGGCGATGGATTCGCCGCGGACTGTTTTGGAATCGACACCTGGGGCGTGGACTTCGGTCTCATCGACCAAAATGGAGCGCTGCTGGGAAACCCGCGCTGCTATCGAAACGGAACGGAAGCCGGAATGGCGGCGGTGCACGCGGTGGTGCCGCAAAGAGATCTGTTTCGGCGCACCGGCATTGCCGGCATGCCGTTTAACACGGTCTATCAGCTTTTTGCGCGCAAAAGCGAGGGCGACCCCGCGCTGGAGAAGGCAAAAACGCTGCTGTTTTCGCCCGACTTATACGGGTTTTTCCTGACGGGCGAAAAGCGAACCGAGTATACGATCGCAACCACCAGCATGCTCTACGACGGCGTGAACCGGTGTTGGGACGAAGAGACGATGCGCGCGCTCGATATCCCCGCCGCAATCTTCACCGAGGTGGATTTTGCCGGCACATTGCGCGGGATCCTTCGGAGCGCCGTTGCGGAGGAGCTGGGGATTTCGCAAGTGCCGTTTGCCGCGGTCGGCACGCACGACACAGCCTCTGCGGTGGCGGCGATTCCTGGCGAAGGGGATTTTGCGTTCTGCTCCAGCGGAACCTGGTCGCTCTTCGGCGTGGAAACGGAAATGCCGCTGGTCAACGATACGGCGTTTGAGGCGAACTTCTCCAACGAAGGCACGGTACAGGGCGGGTTCCGCCCCCTAAAGAACATCATGGGGCAGTGGATCATGCAGGAATGCCGCCGCGACTGGGCTCGGCTCGGCTCGGCATATACCTGGAAGGAAATCGACACGCTGACCGCGAAGGCGGCGCCGTTTGCCGCGTTTATCGATCCCGACGACGCGCCGTTTTTCTCCGCTGGCGATATGTGCGGAAAGATTACGCGCTATTGCGAAAAGACGGAGCAGAAAGCGCCGGAAACGCCGGGCGAATTTGCGCGCTGCGTCTACGAAAGCCTCGCGCTGAAGTACCGCTGGACGCTGGAACGGCTGGAAAAGCTGAAGGGCGGACGAATCGATTCCCTGAACATTACCGGCGGCGGCATCGGCAACACGCTGCTTTGCCAGATGACGGCGGATGTGCTGAACCGGCGCGTCATCGCCGGGCCGGCGGAGGGCTCCGCAATGGGAAACACGCTCATGCAGGCGGTCGCGCTGGGCGAAATTAAGGATATTTCCGAAGCGCGGCAGGTGGCTCGCCGCTCGGTGGAGCCCATCGTTTACGAGCCGAATCATACGCAGCAGTGGGAAGACGCCTATGCAAAACTGCTCGGTTATATGGAGATGAAAGAATTATGATCGATCTTGCGAAGTGGGAGCAAATCGCTTCCGAACAGATTCACAGCCGCAAGCCGGTTGCGGGGCGCCTCGGTGGTAAAATTGCGGTCGTCACGGGCAGCGCGCAGGGCTTCGGCAAGGGCATTGCGGAGGAACTCTACCGCGAAGGCGCTTGTGTGGTCATCGCCGACCTCAACGAGCCGCTGGCAAAAACCGTCGCGGAATCGCTCGGCGAGCGCGCGGTCGAGGTGAAAGCGGACGTTTCCAGCGAGGAAAGCGTCGCGGGAATGATCGCCGCCTGCGTGGAATCGTTCGGCGGGCTGGATTTATTCGTCAGCAACGCGGGCGTGCTGAAGGCGGGCTCGCTGGACGAAATGGAAAAAAAGGACTTTGAATTTGTCACCAGCATCAACTACACGGCATTCTTTACCTGCGTAAAATACGCGCAGCGGATTATGCGCGCCGAAGCCGCGGCGGACCCGAACTGGATGGGCGACATCATCGAAATCAACAGCAAATCGGGCTTAGAGGGCAGCAACAAGAATTTTGCCTACGCGGGCGGAAAGTTCGGCGGCATCGGGCTGGTTGAAAGTTTCGCCATGGAACTCGCGCCCTACCGCATTAAGGTCAACGCAGTCTGTCCGGGGAATTATTACGACGGTCCTTTGTGGAGCGATCCGGAGCGCGGACTGTTCGTTCAATATCTGCGCGCGGGCAAGGTGCCGGGCGCAAAAACCATTGAGGACGTTAAGCAGTTTTATCTGAGCAAATCGCTCATCAAGCGCGGATGCTTGCCCTCGGACGTCGCAAAAGCCATCTTCTACGCCGTGGAGCAGACCTTTGAAACCGGGCAGGCAATCCCCGTGACCGGCGGACAGGTGATGCTCCGATGATCGATCTGCAGCTGCTCAAACAGCTCAACGCGGGAACGGGCGAGGATCGCCTGCTTGCGCTGAAGGACGCGGTAACACGTGCGAACATTCCGCCGGTTGATCCGCGGATGGTCAACAACCACATCCATACAACCTATTCCTTTTCCCCCTACTCTCCCGCCGCCGCGGTCTATGCCGCGCGGATGGAAGGGCTTGCCACCTGCGGCATTGTGGATCACGACAGCATCGGCGGGGCAAGCGAGTTTATCGAAGCGGGGAAGATTGCCGGAATCCCGACGACAATCGGCGTGGAAACGCGGGTCTCGTTTGCGAAAACGCCGCTGTATGGCAGGCGTACGAACAATCCGGATCAAGTCGGCAACAGCTACATGGTGCTGCATGCCGTGCCGCACGAAAACATTGAAGCGGTGCAGGCTTTTTTCGCGCCGCTTCGGGAACGCAGAAACGCGCGAAACCGGAAGATGGTTGCGAAGATTAACGAGCTTTACTCCTCCGATGGTGTGAACCTCAACTTTGAGCGCGATGTGCTGCCGCTCTCGCAAGCGCAACACGGCGGAAGCGTAACGGAGCGGCACCTCATGCTCGCGTTGGCGCGGCGGCTGATCGCGCTGGGGAAAGCGGCATTGCCGGAAAGCGCAACCGAACTGGAGCGCATGCTCGCGGAATACGATCTGGTCGGCTCGCTGAAGAAGGATTGCATCCCGAAGGTTTTTATCGAGGCGACGGACGAATGCCCCGGCCTGAGCGAATTTATCCGTTTTTCCGCCGATGTCGGCGGAATACTTGCGTATGCGTATCTGGGCGACGTAACGGCGAGCGTAACGGGCGACAAGAAAGCGCAGAAATTTGAGGACGACTATCTCGACGAACTGTTCGAAGTCATCTACAAGGCGGGCATCCGCGCGGTGACGTATATGCCCACGCGTAACACGCAGCAGCAGATGGAACGCCTCCGCGGGCTCTGCGAGCGATACGGCATGCTGCAGATCAGCGGCGAGGACATCAATTCGCCGCGGCAGAAATTCACGATCGAGAAAATGAGGGAAGAGCAGTTTTCGAGTTTGATCGAGAGCACCTGGAAACTGATTCGGCACGAACGCGGAGAAAGGGAGTAATAAAATGAAGACAAGAGCGGTTCGCCTCTATGGCGCGCACGATATCCGGCTGGAAGAGTTCGAACTAAGCCCCGTAGGCGACGACGGCGTTCGCTGCAAGGTGATTTCGGACAGCCTCTGTATGAGCAGCTATAAAGCACTGGAGCAGGGCGCGGCGCATAAGCGCGTACCGGACGACGTCGCGACGAATCCAACGATCATCGGTCACGAGTTTTGCGGAATCGTGGACGAGGTTGGAAAAAACTGGGCGTATAAATTCAAAAAAGGTGACGGATTTGTCATCCAGCCCGCGCACTCCTACAAAGGCTCGCTCTACGCGCCCGGTTATTCGTATCCGGAATGCGGCGGCGACGCAACCTACGTAAATATTCCCTGGGAAACGCTGCAGATGGACTGTCTGCTGCCCTATAAGAGCGAAGTCTATTTCTATGGTTCGCTGGCGGAACCCATGAGTTGCATCATCGGCACGTTCCACGCGATGTACCATACCCGCGACGGCGAGTATGTTCACGACATGGGCATTGTGGAAGGCGGAAAAATGGCGCTGCTTGCGGGCGTCGGGCCAATGGGTCTGGGCGCGCTCGACTACGCGCTGCACTGCGAGCGTAAGCCGGGCCTTCTCGTCGTAACGGATATTGACGACGCGCGCCTGAAGCGGGCGGAAAGTATCTATACCGTGGAGCACGCGGCTTCCTGCGGCGTGGAACTGCACTATGTCAATACAGGCAAGGTGGAAAACCCGGTCGATACGCTCAAGGCGCTTTCCGGCGGAACGGGATACGACGACGTGATCTGCTTCGCGCCGGTTCGGCCTGTCGTTGAACAAAGCAACGCAATCCTCGCCGTGGACGGCTGCCTGAACTTCTTTGCGGGTCCCGCGGATACCGCGTTTTCCGCCATGGTGAATTTCTACGACGTGCATTATAACCGTACGCACGTGGCCGCAACGAGCCACGGCAATACGAACGATATGCGCGAAGCGATCGCCCTGATGAACGCGGGCAAACTTAACCCCGCCGCGATGGTGACCCACATCGGCGGGTTGGACTGCGTGGCGGAAACGACAGCGAACCTGCCAAAGATCCCCGGCGGCAAGAAACTGATCTATACGCAGATCGACCTGCCGCTGACCGCAATCCTCGACTTTGCGGAAAAAGGCAAATCGGAACCGCTGTTTGCGGAGCTGGACCGGCTCGTCCGGGCGAACAACGGCCTTTGGAACGCGGAAGCGGAGAAATATCTGCTGGAAAAACTGCAGCGGTAGTATTCAAACGAAATTGACCGGAGGAAACAGGCATGAACGAGAACACCTCAGATCATTCCGCAGCGGCCGCCGCAATTTGCGAAGGAAGAACCGCACTCGGCATCGAGCTGGGTTCCACGCGTATTAAAGCGGTTCTGATCGACGAATCGCATCACCCGCTTGCCGCCGGAAGCTTCGCCTGGGAAAATCAATTGAAGAACGGATTCTGGACCTACGACCTGGCGGACGCGGAGCGCGGCCTGCAGGCAAGTTATCGCGATTTATGCGAAACCGTCTCTTCCCGGTACGGCGTTATGCTGACGACCGTAGGCGCAATTGGCATTTCGGGCATGATGCACGGCTACCTCCCATTCGACGCCGCAGGAAAGCAGCTTGCGGCGTTTCGAACCTGGCGAAACACGAATACGGCGCGCGCGGCGGAGGAACTGACCGCGCGTTTTCGATTCCATATCCCCATTCGCTGGAGCATTTCGCACTTGTATCAGGCCATGCTCAATGGCGAGGAACACGTTCCGTCGGTTGCCTTTCTGACCACGCTGAGCGGGTATATCCATTGGAGGCTCACCGGCGAACGCGTTCTCGGCATTGGCGATGCTTCCGGCATGTTCCCGATTGACTCCGGTACGAATGATTATGACGAACGCCTGCTTTCTTCGTTCCGCGAGCTCGCAGCGCAGCACGGGCTTCACCGGAAACTGCGGGAAATCCTTCCCCGGGTTGCCGCCGCCGGAACGCCCGCGGGTCATCTGACGGCAGAAGGAGCGCTGCTGCTGGACCCAACCGGGCAACTCAAGAGCGGAATCCCCATGGCGCCCCCGGAAGGCGACGCGGGCACGGGTATGGTGGCGACGAACTCCGTTGCCGAACGCACGGGCAACGTTTCCGCCGGAACCTCTATCTTCGCCATGCTGGTGCTCGAAAAACCGCTGAGCCGGATGTACCCCGGAATCGATATGGTAACAACGCCCGCGGGCAGACCGGTTGCGATGGCGCACTGTAACAATTGCACCTCGGACTGGGACGCATGGGTCAGGGTTCTCAAAGAAGCGGCTTCGCTCTGCGGCGCAGCCCCTGCCACGCCGGAGCTTTACGACAAGCTCTATCAAAAGAGTCTGGAAGGAGCCGCGGACTGCGGAGGAATTCTGACCTACAACTATCTTTCCGGCGAACCGACAACGGGTCTTTCCGAAGGGCGGCCGATGGTGGTTCGCAGGCCGGAAGCGCAGTTTTCGCTGGCAAACTTCCTCCGGGCGAACCTTTATTCCACGCTCGCGTCGCTTCGCATCGGAATGGAAATCCTGTTTCAGGAAGGCGCGCGGCTCGACCGGCTGACCGGGCACGGCGGGTTGTTCAAAACCGAGTACGTCGGGCAAAAATACATGGCGGATGCGATGGGCATTCCCGTTTCGGTCATGGCGACGGCGGGCGAGGGCGGTCCGTTCGGCATGGCGGTTCTTGCGGCTTACCAAATTTGGAAGAACAGCGGCGAATCGCTGGACGAGTATCTCGAACAGCGCGTGTTTCAAAATGCGGATCTCTCGACCGTCCGCCCGGACCCCGACGGCATGGCGGGATTCAACGCCTTCCTGAAAACGTATCAAGCCGGTCTCGCTGCGGAGCGCGCGGCGGTTATGAGTATCTGACTTCGACTTCTCAAATTTCTATTACGCCGGACACGATACCTCCGGCGTATTTTTATGCAGGAAAAATGCGGGGCAAATTCGAATTCGGCCTTTTCCGCCTTGCAAACAAGCCGGAAAAAGCGTATACTGGCGAACGATGTTTATTTTCAGGGAGATTGTAACTGCACGATGATACGAGCATTTTTCTCAGAGCTTAAATCCGAGTTTTCCGGTTACGGCGCAAAAGCGCTTTCCAAAGACCTTATGGCGGGCATTACCGTCGCGGCGGTTGCGCTGCCGCTTGCGCTGGCGTTTGGCGTCAGCAGCGGTGCGGACGCGGCCGCAGGGCTTATTACGGCGATTCTCGCGGGGCTGGTCATCGGCTCGCTTTCCGGCGGATTTTACCAGATATCCGGGCCTACGGGCGCGATGGCGGCGATTCTGATTTCAATTATCGCAAAGTATCAGATTCAGGGCGTTTTTCTCGCAACGCTGATGGCGGGCGTTTTCCTGCTGCTTGCGGGCATCCTGCGGCTTGGTAAAATGACCGCCTATATTCCGGCGCCGGTTATAACGGGTTTTACATCCGGAATCTCCGTCCTGATCGCGGCGGGCCAGCTCGATAATCTCTTTGGCGTAACCTCGGCGGGCGAAACGGTGATTGACCGGATCGGGAGTTATTTTTCGCTCGGCTTTCACCCGAACTTTTATGCGCTCGGAATCGGGCTGTTCGTCGTTCTTTTCATGGTTGCTTACCCAAAGAAATGGAATGCGGTCATACCCGGGTCTCTGGTTGCGATTATCCTGGCGACCGTCGCCGCGCAGATTCTCGGATTGGAAGTCAAAATCGTCGGCGAGATTCCGAAAACGCTGCTCCCGGCCGATCGGCTCGATCTTTCGCGCGTCAGCATGAATACGCTGCTGCATCTTCTTTCCCCCGCGTTCAGCATCGCCATGCTTGGCATGATTGAAAGCCTGCTTTGCGGTTCAAGCGCCTCGCGCATGACGGGTAAAAAATTCAACAGCGATCAGGAACTGGTTGCCCAGGGCATTGGAAATATCATCCTGCCGTTCTTTGGCGGGATTCCGGCAACCGCCGCCATTGCGCGCACCAGCGTCGCGATTAAAAGCGGCGCGGTCACCCGGCTGACCGGCATTTTTCATGCGCTTGTGCTCGTCGTGTCCATGTTTCTGCTTTCCCCCGTCATGTCCGCCATTCCGCTTTCCGCGCTCGCGGGCGTGCTGCTCGTCACCGCGTTTCGCATGAACGAATGGGAAGCGATCCGCTATATGTTTTCCCATAAGTTCAAGGGCGCTATGCTGAAGTATCTAGTCACGATGGCTGCGACCGTCGTTTTCGATCTGACCACCGCCATTGCGCTCGGAGTTCTCGTCGCCCTGCTGCTGCTGGTTCGCCGTCTTTCAAAACTGGAGATCAACATAGAAAGCGTGGACGCAAGCCGCGTTTCTGCTCCGAATGCGGAGATCGAGCGTCGTTTCGGCGGCGCACGCGTGGTATACATCGCCGGAGCGATGATCTTTGCAAATACGCAGGCGGTAGAGGCAATCGCAGCGGACGTTCCTGACGAGTGCGATACGGTGCTCTTTTCAATGCGCGGCGTTTCGTATATCGACGTTTCCTGCGCGCAGGCGTTCGAGGGCGTCGTTCAAAAGCTGCTTTCCCGCGACGTACGCATTGGCGTTTGCGGGCTGTCCAGCGAAACGAGGAAAACGCTCGACCGCAGCGGAATCACCGAATTGATCGGCGAGGAGAACATCCACTGGAGCATCGACCGGGTTCTGACGCAGGAGTGCGCCTGTGAACCAGCCTGACTTGCCTGCGGGAGATTCAGGCAACCCTGTGAGCGCGCTGAAGCGCATGTTCCTACATAATTTCGCATCCCGCAAAAAAATCCCCGACCGGAATCGTCCGGCGGGGATTTGTGTTTTTTCGTCCCGTGTTAGGACTCCAGTTCCCGGAATGCGGCGCGGTAAAGCAGGTGCGCCGCGAGCACGTTTCGCCACCAGCCGAACTGCAGCGGTGAATAGCGGTAATATTTCTCGGTCTCCATGATGAGCGCAAGATAGCCCTGGCCGACCGCGTAGCGCACGCACGTATCGCGCGTGATTTCGATTGGTTCTTTCGTCGCGGCGTTGTAGGCGGCAATCGTTTCCGCGGCGCTCGAAAGCGGGCGCGAAAACGCGAGGCAGACAAAATCGACGACCGGATCACCCCAGAAGCTGCGCTCCGGATCGATCCAGGCATATTGCAGCAGACTGCCCGCCCGGCGCACAATCACGTTGGAAGGCCAGAGATCGAAGTTGACCAGAACGGGCGATACTCCTTCGAGCGCCGCGCGGTGTTCGTCGATCCGGCGCAGCAGGCGCTCGCCGCGGCGCGAACGGCGGCGCTTTCGCACGCAGTCCTCGAGTGCCTGCGCAACGAACCCGCGAATCGCTTCCCCCCAGGTCGCGTAAGACCGGCCTTGCTCATATCCGAATCGGTCGTTTGATACGGCATGGATCTTCGCAAGCATCCCTGCGAGCCTGGCCGGGATTTCAGCGCGTTCCTTCGCGGTGAGGCAGGCTTTCGGGAGCGTCTCCCCTTCCAACCGCTCCATAATGCAGTAAGCGGCGGGAAGTAGCGCGAGCGAATCGTCGAACAATAGGATCTCCGGCACGCGAATATCGGTTTGTTCCCGAATCCGGCAATACCAAAACACTTCGGCGGAGAGCATATCGCGCTCATAAGTCATGCAGTGCTCGTCCCCCTGCGGAGAAACTTTGAGCACATAGCCGCGCTTTGGCGTATCAACGGAGCAAACGGCGCTGAACTCGCCGTTTTTCAGCGGAGAAACGTTTCGTACATCCGATATGCCCGCCTCGGTAAAGAGACGGCGAACGGTTTCTTCCCCGACGACCGGCTTCGTTTTGCTGCGCATGGCCCGTTCCTCCATAATCTTCGATACGTCGTAATCTGATAGGGGCGATTTATCATTTTGCTACTTTTCGAAACTGTACGAAAGCATTATTATAATAAAGAAACCGTTGAAAAAACGCAACGTGCAGATTTGCAGGATTCTTCTGCTTCCTGCGTTGTTTTATACAAAGTTTGAAGGAGCAGCAAAGTATGGTGCAAAACACGGCAGCCGAGCTCGAAACGCGCGTCAAATCCCTTCTTTCGCGGATGACGCTTGCGGAGAAAGCCGCGCAAATGATGCAGATTCCGTTTTTCATGGTAACGCGGGAGGAAGCACTGCTTTGGGCGCGGCGCGGCGCGGGTTCTTTTTTACACGTGCTGGGGGACGACGCGCGCGAGCTGCAAAAAGCCGCTCTGGAGACGCGCCTCGGCATTCCCGTTCTCTTTGGCATTGACGCGATTCACGGCCACGCGCTCAACGACCGCGCAACGATTTTTCCTTCCCAGCTTTCGGGCGCGTGCAGCTGGAATCCTTCGCTGATTGAGGAGATGGGCCGCGTTACCGCGCGCGAGGTTGCGACGGACGGCCTGCACTGGACGTTTTCCCCCGTGCTCTGCCTCGGGCGGGACACGCGCTGGGGACGGATTGACGAAACCTTCGGCGAAGACCCGTTTCTCGCGGGCGAACTCGGCGCGGCAATCATACGCGGGTATCAGGGCGACCGGCTGGACGACGATGAAAGTATCGCCGCCTGTGCGAAACACTATATCGGCTATGGCGAGGCCGTTGGCGGGCGGGACGCCTGCGACACGGAAATGACCTTTCGAAAGATGCGCGAGGTCTTTCTTCCGCCGTTCCGGCGCGCGGTGGACGCGGGCGTCGCCACCGTGATGACCGCCTACGGTTCCATTGACGGAACGCCGTTTACCGCGAGTGAAAAATCGCTCAAATCGATTCTGAAAGAGGAGCTGGGGTTCGACGGATTCGTGGTGACGGACTGGGACAATGTAAACAGCCTCGTCTCCCGCCAGCATGTTGCCGCCGACCTTGACGAAGCGTCGCTTCTCGCCGCCAACGCGGGCAACGACATGATCATGACGACCGAGGCGTTTTACGAAAGCGCGATCCGGCTCGTGGAGAGCGGGCGATTAAGCGAACGCGTGCTCGACACGGCGGTGGCAAACATTCTTCGAATCAAGTTGCGTATGGGGCTGTTCGAGCGGCCGGAAAAACGCGGCAAGCCCGGCTGCTTTGCCTGCGCGGAACATCTGGATGCGAGTCTTAGACTGGCGCGCGAAAGCGTGACCCTGCTGAAAAACGACGGCGTGCTGCCGCTTTCCAAGCCGATTTCCCGCATTGCGGTCATTGGCCCGAATGCGGACGATATTCGCGCGCAATACGGCGACTGGACATATTTCTCCCAGCCGGTCGCAAATCCGGGTCGAACGCCGCAGCGCCCGTATACCACGCTGCTCGAGGGCATGCGCGCGCGCGCGGGCGAACAGGGAGCCACGATCTGCTATCACCCGGGCTGCGGCGTATTGCCGGATCCGGCGGACGATCTCGACGGCGCGCTGGAAGCGGCGCGCGGATGCGACGTGATCATCCTTGCGCTGGGGGATGTTGAAGAACAAACAGGCGAATTCAAGGATCGCGCGGATCTTTCGCTCTCCGGAAAGCAGGAAGAGCTCTTCCTTCGCTTAACCGGGTTGAACATCCCGATCGTTACCGTTTTAATCTCCTCCAAACCGCTCTGCGTTCCCCGGATCGTTGCCGGGTCAAGCGCGTTTCTCGCCGCGTTCAACGGCGGGATGTTCGGCGGCCAGGCAATTGCGGAGGTAATCTTCGGGCGGATCAATCCATCCGGAAAACTGCCCATCTCGTTTCCCCGGCATAGCGGGCAGGTCCCCGTTTACTATAATCAGCTGCCCGGCTGGCACGGCGACAAATATGTCGATCTGCCGGAAACGCCGCTGTTTTCGTTTGGCGAGGGATTGTCCTACACGCGCTTCACCTATTCCGATCTTCGGGTGGACGCGGACGCATACTCGATCCGATTCACGCTGAAGAACGAAGGCGGGCGTGCCGGCGCCGAAACCGCGCAGGTGTATCTGCGCGACCTCGTGAGCAGCGTTCTTTCCCCGGTAAAGCGACTCGTTGCGTTCCAAAAAGTTTGGCTCGAAGCGGGGGAATCGCGCGAGGTGGTATTTGCGCTGCGGCGCGAGGACTTCTCGCTGGTGTTGCCGGACGAACGACGCGTGGTGGAACCGGGCGAATTCATGCTGTCCGTCGGCGGCAGCTCCAAAGACGAAGACCTGATTTCGGTCACGATTTATCTTCGCTGAATCCGGAGCAAATCATACGCTGGAAACAAACCGCCTATTATGTATGGGCGGTTTTTGTCTGTATTTACGAATTTTAATTGATATGGGGTTCCACTATTCGCAAAGCAGCAACTCCCACCCGAGCTTATTCATTAACATTTTCTATTTTCTTCTGATACGAAAATCGATTCTTGCTGATATAGTGATTAAATTCGGAACGATGTATTTTATTCAGGTTCAACATACCTGCTCAATTCGGCCAGCATTGATATTCGCTAACATTTTTAAACGCATATCTCTGTTTGCAATTTTTGTATTTATCTTTTTACCCAGTTCAGCCTTATCCATGGCTCCATAGGATGCCGATAAAATAAAGCTTTCCCATCCTTGAAAGACAAATGAAGATGCGACCGTTACCCCCAAGCTAATGAATATCTCAATAACGTAATCGATCCATTTCGCGCTTGTACAGATATCCAACTTCTGAGCTGCTTCAATCGCCAGACTTAATGCAACGCTATCAGAGTCCTTGTTTCTCAAATCGATATACTCCGAAAACAGCCCCTTCCTTGCTTTTCGAACGCTGTCAAGCCAAGTATTAATCCTGCTTTTCTGGTCGATCTGCGAAATTGCTCCCGCCAGAATAATTGTTGAGAAGAATTTTTCCGTGTTTGATGCAGTAAATGCGATTTTTTGAGAATCCAACTCTGGAAGTATAGCCTTCCTTAATGGGTGATGGATAATCTGCAGATTTGCGTTCTGCGCATATATATCGTGATAATACCCTCTAATGAGTGCCGAAATCATATAAGCACTTTTCATCAGCTCAACATCTTCAGCATTGGTGCTTCTCTGTAAAATCACACGCAGATAGTTCACATCGCAACTTCGTTTCCATACCTCTGTTAAATCCTTTTCCGGCAGGCCGACTACTGCGGAAATCTGAGGGATGAATTCTAAATTAAACAATCCTCTCAGCCGAGTCGAATGTTCTGTCCAGCTATATGCCATCCCATCATGAATCCATTGCTGATAGCTTTCGTTTCTCAACACTTCTTGATAAGCCTTCTGTATATATTCGGCATCCAGCTGTCTTGTTTGTTCTAGTGCAACCACGCCGCACGTTTCATCCGGTTTTAGAATTCCTACGATATCAGATAAGCCACGCATCAAGTAGTCATATATGCCCGATGCTGCCCCTGCCTGACCTGGTGCCGGTGCTAGTTTTAAATTTGGCATATTGATCACCGCAACTGTAGCCATCAGTGCACTCTGCCAAGACCAAATGCAGTTTTCTTTAGGGTTGTTTTTTCGTGTGATTGATATGATATCGTAAATCGTTGCGGAGTCGATAAAGCCATAAATCATAGTGAATCCCCCTCAACCATAAGTCATTATAAAAACGAATCAGTTCCGGATACGAGGAACGATTACAACCCTAACGATCATATTACTGTTTCCGACGTTATGCGTCAATAACTCGAAGCTCAGCCTATAAGATTGCCCGTAGTTTGGTCCAACTTCGTTTCACAAACCAGCAATCCGCGCCCCCGTCACAGAATCTTTGCTTTACAAATGCGAACATGTGTGCTAATCTTGCAAAGTATTGTGATGCAGCACCCCTGCGGAAGAAGTACAGGGGATACAATTTGACTCGAAACGATTTTTCAATATAGTTCGAACTCCCGTTGTCTGTCGCATTGATAATACGCCCTGGCAAGAAAATAATACTTGCCATACGGCTCGGAGCGTTCCGGCTCCGACGTATCAATAGCGAACAGTTCGACGAGGACAGCGTTGTTAAGACGATGCCCGGATTGGTCGGCATGGTCTTATTTTTATGGAATCTCGGAACAGAAAGAACAGGAAATGAACTACAACGAATTACTTTCCCCGGAAATGCAGGCTACCCTTAAGGATGCGGGTTACGACACGCCCACCCCGATTCAGGAGAAAAGCCTCGATCTCTTGCTGAATAACCGCGATCTGATTGGCGTTGCGCAGACGGGCACGGGCAAGACCGCCGCGTTCGCCGTGCCGATCATTGAGCGCATCGATTCCGAAAACCGCAAGCCGCAGGCGCTGATTCTCTGCCCCACGCGCGAACTTGCGCTGCAAACCACGAGCGTGTTTAAAAAGCTTTCGCAGCATAAGAGGATGCGCACCGTCTCCATCTATGGAGGACAGTCGCCCAACGTCCAGATTCAGGCGCTGCGCGGCGGCACGCAGGTCGTCGTCGGCACACCGGGACGCGTGAAAGACCTCATCGGCCAGAACGCGCTGAAGCTTAACAACATTCGTTTTGTCGTGCTTGACGAAGCGGACGAAATGCTTGATTTCGGCTTTTTACCGGACATCAAGTGGATCCTCGGCAACGTCTCCGGCGAGCATCAAATGATGCTTTTCTCCGCGACCATGAGCAAGGAAATCTCCGGCATCGCGCAGAGCTACCTGACCAACCCGAAGACCATCGAAGTCGGCGAGCGCAACGAACCGACCAAGACCGTTCAGCAGATGAGCATCCATACGCCGGAAGGCGGAAAGATCACCACGGTGAACTATCTGATGAAGGAGACTTCCCCCCGCCTGACGCTGATCTTCTGCAACACGCGCCACCGGGTGAAGTCCGTAACGAAAAAGCTCAACGCGGAAGGCACGGTAACCGCCTGCCTGCATGGCGACCTGAGCCAGAACCAGCGCAACAACATCATGCGCGATTTCCGCGCGGGCAAGACGCCCGTGCTGGTTGCGACGGACGTTGCCGCGCGCGGGATCGACGTGGACAACATCGATCTCGTCATTAATTACGACGTGCCGGACAAACCGGAGTATTACGTCCACCGCATCGGCCGGACCGGACGGGCGGGACACAGCGGGCTGGCCTGCACGCTTGTCAGCGAACAGGATATTCCCCGCCTTCGAATCATCAAGCGCCAGTATAACGTGTTGGCAAACTAAAAATATAAAACTGACCGGAAGCGCGCGAAGAAATCCGCGCGTTTCTTTTTGAAAGCCTTCGACCCGGATACGATCCCCGCAAGGTGGCCGAAAAACGCTCTCTTTTTGTTTTTTTCGACTATGCTATAATGAATCTATCGATACAATAACTTTTTGAACAATTGCGTGTTACTTCGCGTTTACGCAGAAACCACGCGCAAGAATTGGAGAAAACAATGTCATTGGATAAATCGGAATCCTTGGAAAATATCGCGGTGCTCATCGACGCGGACAACGCGCAGCTAAGCAAACTCTCACTGATTCTGGGGGAACTCTCCACCTATGGGCGGATCGTGGTTCGGCGCGCCTACGGAAACTGGAACAGCCGCGCGCTGAAAAACTGGGAGGAACAGCTCAAAAAGCTCGCCATCAAGCCGGAGCAGCAGTTTGCCTACACCACCGGCAAAAACGCGACGGACATTTCGCTGGCTATCAGCGCGATGGATCTTCTGCACACCGAGTTGTACGACGCGTTTGCGCTCGTTTCCAGCGACAGCGACTATACGCCGCTTGCCATCCGGCTTCGGGAAGCAGGCGTTTATGTTTTCGGCGTGGGCGAAGAAAAAACGCCCGCGTCGTTTCGAAATGCCTGCGACAACTTTATTCTCACGCAGAACCTCGGAGACACGGAAAAGCCGAAGGCGGCTGTCCCCGCCGAGGAGGTGAAGGCCGCCGCAAAGCCGGCAAAAGCAGAAGCGAAAGCGGATATAAACGCGATTCACAACCTGCTGAAAACCGCAAACGAGCGTTATTCGGACGCGGAGGGCTGGGTGAACATCGCCTCCGCTGGCGGCTATATCAAGCGCGTGATGCCGGACTTCGATTCCAAGACCTATGGCTTTTCCAAACTGACCGACCTGATCAAAGCGTTCCCCAACCAATATGAAACCAAGAATTATCCCGGCAAGGGGACGGTAACCATCTTCGCTTATCGCTGCCTGTAGTGCCTGGTGATTTCGCCGCTTCGGTGAGTAAAATCGCGTGGTCATTTCTTTCCGGATAAAACAGAATTTCACGATTGGAGGCAAACCGTATGGACGATCAAAAAACATACTCCCTTAAGACGGCTCTTACCTTTGTTTTTCTGTTTGCTTTCGCTATGGTTGCCGCAACGCGCCTTGTTACCCCCGCGCTCGCCCGCTTTCAGGCGACGCTGCTGCCGGACGCGGGCGCGGCCTGGTATTACTGGAAACTGCCGCACCCCGAGCTCTGGGCAACGGTCAGCATGTGGTTGCTTTATCTGGCGCACCAGATCTCCGTCTGGTGGCTGATTGTCCGGCTAAAGTCGCAACCGCGTCTGCCCGCGGGGAGAATCGGGCGTTATAACCTGCTGCTGCTCGTCGTCAACGCGATATTCGTCGTTCTGCATCTGTTGCAGACAGCGCTGTTCTACGACGGGCTGGCGCAGTACGTACCCGTCTGGAGTTCGCAGTTCTCGGTCATCGTCATGCTCGTGTTCATGCTGATTCTGCTCAACGCGCGGCGCGGGCTTTTCTTCGGCAAAAAGGTCCCCCTGCCCCCGCTCGGCGTAAGCACGACGCAAAGAGTGCACGGGTTCTACATCGCCTGGGCGGTGGTCTACACCTTTTGGTTCCACCCCATGGAAGGCACGCTGGGGCACCTGCTCGGGTTCCTCTATTTGATTTTGCTGATGGGGCAGCTCTCGCTTGCGCGAACGAGCTGGCACACAAAGATCGGCTGGCTTACCTTTCTGGAAGCGTTCGTCGCGCTGCATGGCGCCGTGGTCGCCATTCTCGCAAAAAACGGCATGTGGCCCATGTTCTTCTTCGGATTCCTGATGATGTTCATCGTCACTCAGGTTTACGGCATTCTCAAAAACCGCATCGCCATTGCGGGAATCACGGCGAGCTATGTTGCGCTCGTACTCGTTGCCTACAGCGGCGCGCTCGGTCGTCTCTTCACCGGAACGCCGGTCGGCTGGGCGGACATCCACCAGATCACCTGGATTCCCGTCATCCTTTACGCGCTCGTCTTTGCGCTCTGCTGGCTGCTGGCGGGCGTCGGCGCGCTGATCAAGCGCAAGCAGAAAGGATAACGCCAATTCTTTTCCAGCTCTGCCGCAGGCATAAGCACCTGCGGTTTTTTCGTTTTTGTATTGACATTGCCGCGCGGGTCAGTATAATTGAATTTGCAACTGTTGAACATTCAACTTTCAAGGAGGGCGAATGAACTACAATCAGCTGAATACGCTCATGAAACTGGGACGGGACTTTGGGCACGAGCAGATTCGCGACGCGGGTTTTACGGATACCGAGCACGCGATCTGCACATTTCTGAGCTTTCACGACCGTGTTTCGCAGGATCATATCGCAACCGCGCTGCTGCTCGATAAAACCACCGTCGCCAAAGCGCTCTCCGCCATGGAGAGCAAAGGTTTGATCGCGCGCGAGCAGAATCCCGAAAACCGGCGGGAAAACCGAATCCGCATTACGGAATCCGGTCGTGCGAGCGTGAGCAGAAGCGTGGATCTTTACGATACGTGGCTAAGCCGCGTATGCTCCTGCCTCTCTGCCGAAGAGCAGCAGCAACTCGACGGATACTTTGACCGAATCGTTCAAAATGCAGTCCGGCAGCATGAAGCCGAAAAGAAATCGAACACCGGAAAGGATCACTAACCAATGGAATCTCCCAACAGCACAAAGCCAAACCGTCTTGGCTCCGTATTTAAACGCATCTGGAGCGGCCTGAAAGCCTATCTTACCGACTGGCGCAATCTGCTCGGGCACGCGCTGCTCGGCGTGTTTTTCGTCGTTATCGCCGTTTGGGCGCCCATCAACATCTGGCTCAAGCTCGCCATCATCGCCTGCCTGATTACGCTGAACATCCTGCGGATGCGTCTTAAGTCCAAAAAGAGCAGTAAGAAAGAGAGTGTGGCAGAATGAGTTCGTTTCGCGACCTTCGCATTGTCGATAATTTTTATCAGACGTCGGCGTTTTTTCCAATGCCGACCATCCTCGTCTCCAGCCTGAGCGAATCGGGTAAAACGTCAATCGGCTCCTATTCGCTCTGCTTTCCGTACTATGTTGCGGGAAAGGACCACTATGCCATGATCCTGGAATGCCGTAACAGTTCAAACACCGCGCAGAATATCTTACGCAGCGGGAAGTGCGCGCTGAACTTCATTGAGGACAGCCGCGCAAACTTCAAGGAAGCGGTTCGCCTCGGTTTTCCCGGGGAAACCTGCGAAGAGAAGATGAAAAACTGCCGCTTTGCGCTGGAAGCGGGTCAGGCGGGCGGCGAGCAAAAGCGTCCGCTCGTCGTGAAGGACGCATATCAGGTATTTGAATGCACCTGGTGGAGCGAATTGGAAAACGCCTACTCGGACAGCGCAAGGATCGGTCAGCTGGAGGGTATCGACCCGCCGTATCACGAATTCAACGGCATCACAAGCAAGTTCGGCGTGCATTTCATCCTCAAAATCGACAAGATTTTAATAAAGGAGCGCTATTACAACGCCATCATCGGCGGGGTGAAAGCGGGCAGTTTTCCGCGCGTTCCGGTGGACTACGGATACCGCGATAATACGCACTTCTGGTATACGCGCTTTTCGCGGCCGATCTCCGAGCGAATCGCCGCGGGCAAGACGGCGGAACTTTCTACCGTGGTCTACGCCGCAAGCCGCATGGATCCGGAGGTCAAGTTTACGGACGAAGCCTGCGCAACGCTCGTGAAGGTGCCGCGCGTGTTCCTGAAGGCCGCTCTCCAAGGATGCGTGGACTGGGTGAAGGCGAACAACATATCTTTAATAGAAGAAAAGCATATGGCGATCATCCGCGACAAACGCAACGCGGAGAAAAAATAGAAGCACAAACAGCAAAAAACCGCCGGAAATGTTACCAGCGGTTTTTCTGTATCATTCGGTTTCGTGTTACGGCTGCATTGCTCCAAAGAGCACGAGCCACGCGAGGAACGATTTTGCCACGAGGCTAAGCACAATATACACCCGTTCGCCGTAGACATAGTCCTTCCACTTGCCAACGCGTTTGTACTGGAGAATCATGTTGATCGGAAATGTGTTAAACGCCACAAAGTATGTGCCCACAATCGCCCAGACGAACCACGGCACCATGTCGAAGTTGCCCGTGCCGAACATATACAGCAGGATCGCCACCCAGGGCGCCAGACCAGCGATGGAACCCCAGACGAACGGTCCCCACTTAACGTTCTGCTTCTCCGAACCGCTGTTGAGTTGCTCCATGACAAGGCCAAACAGGTTCATGGACGCGTTGACCGCAAAGATGAGTACAAGGGACGCGATGTCGTAGATGCCAAACAGCGTGCTGATGAGCACGATCATGATCGACGAGCTCAGCGCATACTCAAACCAACGGAATTTGTTGATGCCCGCGCGAATCCCGTTGAGATACGTTTCTCCGCTCAGGTAAATAACCAGGTGCGCCAACGCGGAGATAAAGAGGAACGAAGCCACAAGAACGCCAAAGGGAAGCGTGAAAATCGCCTTTCCAGCGGGTTCCAGGGATTTTGTCGCTAGGTTAAAGGTCAGATAGTTTTGCGTAATGGTTGGTTGGAACTCGGCGATTTTTTGAATCACGCTCGTGGCGAGAAACAGCATGGCAACCGCCTGAACGAAATGGATCGCTCCCATAATCAGATTGAAGCGTCTCAACTTTTGAAGTTTGATTTCCATATGTATTACACCATCCTTATACAATATTTCTATACTATTGGGTTAATATTCTCTGTGATAATTGCACACAATGAGCAAGTTTTTATCATATATTTCGGTTTTAAGCGAAAAAACGCGCAAATTCAGCTTTCCGTACCGCATTTCATCCGCCCGCTTGCGAATATAGTGTTTTTCATGCTATGCTGAAGGACGGAATCCCGTTCGTGGATCGTGAGATAAAGGAGACAACCTATGCTCGAATTCAAATTTGACACCCAGCTTCTTCTTACGGGCGAACAGCTCAATGAAGACGAGGTGTTCGACTACATCACCGCGAATCTGGAGGGCGACAGCCTGCTCGCCGTTGGCGACGAATCGTTGATTAAGGTTCACTTCCATACGAACAAACCCTGGGAACTTCTCGCCTATTGCGCTTCGCTTGGAGAGATGTTCGATATTGTGGTGGAAAACATGGAGCGTCAGGCGGCGGGCCTGCCGGGCTGAGCCACGCAAATCCGGACTCCGGCATCTTGTTGCCGGAGTTTTTGTTCGGTTCATCTTTTGGATTATACTAAAATCGCAGGAGCGGGCTACGTGCCGGTACTTCAGCGATTGTTTCGCTGCGGCGCCGCGCGGCACGCGACGGAATGCGAAAACGAGGTGGGTTCGGTGTTTCATATTCTAGTGGTCGAGGACGACACCAACGCGCGTAAACTCATGAAAGCCGTTCTGGAGCGCGCGGAGTATTCCGTCTGCGTTGCGGAAAATGGAGAGACCGCGCTTTCGCTTCTGGATACGCGCCATATCGACCTTATCGTGCTGGACGTGATGATGCCCGGCATGGATGGCTACGCGCTGACCGCCGAGCTCCGGCAGGCCGGCAGCGCGATTCCGATCCTGATGGTCACGGCAAAGCAGCTGCCCGCCGATAAAAAGAAAGGGTTCCTCGTCGGCACGGACGATTACATGACGAAGCCCGTGGACACCGAAGAAATGCTGCTTCGCATCAAGGCGCTCCTGCGCCGCTCGCGCATTGTCAGCGAACGCAAGCTGGTGATCGGCAGTGTTGAGCTGGATTACGACGCGCTGACCGTTTCCCGCGGCGAGGACAAGCAAACGCTCCCGCAGAAGGAATTCTATCTGCTCTACAAGCTCCTCTCCTACCCGGATAAAATTTTTACGCGGATTCAGCTCATGGATGAGATCTGGGGCATGGAATCCGAAAGCGGCGACACCACCATCAACGTGCACATCAACCGCCTGCGCAGGCGGTTTGAAAACTTTCCGGAGTTTGAACTCGTCTCCGTACGCGGACTTGGTTATAAGGCGGTGAAAAGACAATGAATGCTTCAAAGGAGTCCTTCCGCCAGCGCGTCGGGCTGCCCGCGTTATTTTCAGCAATCGTATTTGCGATTTTACTCATTACGTCGATGATTATCATGATCATCGGCGTCCTGCTTATCCGCATCGGCGCGATTAACATCGCGAGGCTCTCCCGTAACGAGCCGATCATACCGATCTTTATACTTCTTATCATCAGCGTTCTGGTCGGAACCGTGGTTTCTTTTATCATCAGCCAGTTTCCGCTCAAGCCCCTCCGTCGCGTCATCGACGCGACAAACCGCCTCGCCGCGGGCGACTTCTCCACCCGGCTCAGACTCGCGGGGCCCAGCGCGTTTACCGAACTTGCAGACAGCTTCAACCGCATGGCGGAGGAGCTCGGCGGAATTGAAATGCTGCGCGCCGATTTTGTCGATAATTTTTCCCACGAGTTTAAAACGCCCATCGTCTCAATCAAGGGATTTGCGGAGGAACTGAAACACGACGATCTTTCGCCCGAGCAGCGAAACGAATACCTCGACATCATCATCGGCGAGTCCTCGCGGCTTGCGACGCTGGCAACGAACGTACTGAACCTTTCGCGCGTGGAAAAGCAAACCATCCTCGCAAACCGCGAACGGTTCGATCTGACCGAGCAGGTGCGCCGCTGTATCCTGCTCTTTGAAAATAAACTAAACCAGCGTCGCCTGAATCTGACCATTGAGCTCGATGAAATCGCGCTGGTTGGCGACGAGGATTTGCTCAGTCAGGTCTGGATCAATCTGATCGACAACGCGGTCAAATTCACGCCGGAAGGCGGCAGCATTGGAATCCGGCTGATCCAAAGCGGGAATCAAGCGCGGTTTGTGATTCAGGACGATGGATACGGTATTTCGGAAGAGTCCCAGAAGCACGTATTCGACAAGTTTTTTCAAGGCGACCCGTCGCATTCCACGCAGGGAAACGGTCTTGGCCTTTCCATCGCCAGGCGTATTGTCACGCTGTACGGCGGAACAATCGCCTGCCAAAGTCAGGATGGCGTCGGCACGGAGTTCACCGTCGATCTGCCGCTTAAATAGCCGGACGGCTTGAATGCCGTGTTGCAAAAAGTTCAAATTCCGCACCCCTCAGTTTTTCCTCAGTTCATAATCTCTCTGTACCATTAGCCCGCAAGAACGAAGGCACCCCGCTCCGCTGGCCGGAGCAATATAGGAAGGAAATCGAAACCATGCAGACGAAACAGAAAAAGAAGCGCGTTTGGCTCTGGATTCTCATTGCGGTCGTCCTGCTCGCCGCCATAGGGCTTACGCTCCTGAACGCAGCCGCAAAGCGCGCGTCGCAGACCGTTTACGCACCCTACACCGTGCAGACCGGAACGGTCGAGCGCACCATCACCGGCAGCGGCAAACTTACCTCGGCGGACAGCGAGACGCTTTCGCTTCCCGGCGGGGTGATTGTCGATACCGTAACGGTAAAATCGGGCGACGCGGTCAAAGCCGGCGACGTACTGGCAACGCTGAACCCCGGCTCCTTACGCGATCAGGCGGCGCAGGTCAGTTCGGATCTTGCATCCCTCGATCGCGACATTGCATCGCGCAGCGAGGTCACCTCTGTGAAATCGCCCGTTAAGGGGCGCGTCAAATACCTGCCGACGCAGAAGGGGGACGACGTACTCACCGCGATTCAGACATACGGCGCGCTTGCGCTCATCTCGACCGACGAACGCATGCAGATTGACCTTGCTACTGCCGCTATGCTGGATCTGTATTCCGAGGTAAAGGTCGTTTGGGACGATGACGACGCAACGGGCACCGTTGTTGCGAAAACGGCAGACGGTTACCGGATCACGCTGACCGACAACGGCACGCCGTATCTCGCCAAGGCAAAGGTCTACGACGGCGAAACGCTGCTCGGCGAGGGCACGATTACCATTCACGCCCCCGTTTCGGTACTCGCTTCGGGCGGGCAGATTGAGAAAGTGCGCGTTTCCGAAAACTCGTTGGTCACCGCGGGCGGCGGCCTGTTTACGCTGGAAAACGCGCCGGACAGCGCAAGCTATATCTCCGCGTTCGCCGATCGCAACGCAAAAGCAGCCCTGTATCAAACGCTGCTCGGCTATCTTGCGGATCCGCGCGTTCTCGCGCCGGCCGACGGTTATATTGACGAAGTGGATATTGAGGAAAACACCGATCTGGCCGCAGCCACCTCCTCCGACGGGCTGACCGACGCGCTGACGATCCATACCGGCGGCGCGGTTAAGATGAGCATTGACGTAGACGAGCTGGATATTGACGACGTAGCGCCGGCGCAGAGCGTCACCGTTACGCTGGACGCTTACCCCGGCGAAACATTCACCGCCAGCGTAACCCACATCTCCCATATCGGCACGTCGGACGCCAGCATTACAACCTACCCCGTCGAAGTGACGCTCCAGAGTGACGAACGCCTGCTCGAAGGGATGAACGGCAGCGCCGTGATTCTGACGGCGACACGCGAAAACGCGCTGCTTCTGCCAATCTCCATGATCAATGAAGACGCGGCGGGCGAATACGTTTTCATACCGTCCGCGGACGGAAAAAGTTATACGCGCCTCGACATTACCACCGGCCTTTCGGACGGAACGAACGCCGAAGTCCTGAGCGGCCTTTCGGCGGGAGACGTCGTCTGGTATCCTGTTGCGGCGGAAAATCCATATGCATCGATGACCGGTATGCGCAGACTCGACAGTGGAACGGCAAGCCCTTCGAACGGTGGTGAGTAAGCATGTCCGCAAACACGCGGCCAATCATCTCCATGACCGGTATTACGAAGATCTATAACGTCGGCGGCGAGGAGGTGCGCGCGCTGGACGACGCGAATCTCACGATTCACGAAGGCGAATTCGTCAGCATCGTCGGCCCTTCCGGCAGCGGAAAGAGCACGCTGATGAACATCATCGGCTGTCTCGACGTAGCGGACAGCGGCGAGTATATTCTGGACGGCCAGTCGATTGAGCAGTACTCCGAAGAGGAGCTTGCGCGCATTCGCAACCGTAAGATCGGTTTCATCTTTCAAAATTTCAACCTGCTCTCGCGCATGACCGCCCTTGGTAACGTGGAACTCCCGCTGATCTATCAGCGTATTCGTCTCGGGGAACGGAAAGAGCGCGCAAACGAAGCGCTGGAGCGCGTCGGTCTTAAGGATCGCAGTTCACATCGTCCCGCGGAGCTCTCCGGCGGGCAGCAGCAGCGCGTTGCCATCGCGCGGGCGCTCGCGACAAACCCTGCCATTTTGCTTGCGGACGAACCAACCGGCAACCTAGACAGCAAAACCGGCGAGGACATTATCGCCCTGTTTCATGAGCTGCACCGGGCGGGCGACACCATCGTGCTGATAACGCATAACGAAGAAATCGCAAAGCAGGCCGAACGTCGCATCCGCATTATGGACGGGCATGTTTCGGAGGTGGGAGCATGATTGTTCAATCCGTCAAAATGGCCTGGGAGGCCATCACCTCCAACAAGCTGCGCTCGTTTCTGACGATGCTTGGCATCATCATCGGGGTCGTCGCGCTCGTTGTCCTCGTTTCTCTTGTCAACGGCGCGACCGGCGCGGTCACGAGCGAGATCACCGCGCTTGGCAACGACATGGTCACCGTTTCTGTTCTGTACGATAAAGGCTCGCCCATTCGTCTGGAAGACCTGGACGAGATCGCCGCGCTGGACGCGGTCAACGAAGCCGCACCCTCCGGTTCCATGAATGCCTCCGCACGTTACGGGTACTCGGATGCCGACGTCTCCCTTTACGGCGTGACCCCGCTCTACTACAATATTCAAGGACTCAAGCTGAAATACGGGCGGTTCCTGAAAACAGCGGACGTGGCGAACGCTTCCTATGTCGCGGTGCTCTCCTACAGCACGGCGGAGGAGCTCTTCGGCAAACCGGAAGTCGTCGGGGAAAGCCTGACGATCGCCGGGCGCAGTTTCCAGATTGTCGGCGTGCTGGACGAGGACGATTCGCTGCTGGCCAGCATGATTGGCGGTTACAACATCTACGCACCGTTTACGGTGGAATCCCGGATGGCGGGCGAGCCATATGTGACCTCCATTGCCGTTTCGCCAAGCGGGGATACGGACGCAACGGAGTCCGAGGTTGAGAGCTTCCTGCTCGCGCGGTTCCATCAGGACGAAGACGCCTACCGTCTCATGAACATGAGCAGCATTTCGGACGCAATGAGCACGGTAACAGGCACGCTTTCCCTTCTGCTCGGCGGAATCGCCGCTATTTCGCTGCTGGTCGGCGGAATCGGCATTATGAATATCATGCTCGTTTCCGTTACCGAGCGCACGAAGGAAATCGGCATCCGCAAAGCAATCGGCGCGGGTAAAAAAAGCATCATGCTGCAGTTTCTCATTGAGGCGCTGATGGTCAGCCTCATGGGCTGTCTGCTCGGTCTTGCTCTGTCCTGGGTCATTCTGGAGATTGTCTCCGCAATTGCCAAGACGATTTCGTTCTCCATGTCGATTGGCGTGGTGGTTCTTGCGGTCGGGTTCGCTTCGGCAATCGGCCTGATCTTCGGCCTCTACCCCGCGAACAAGGCGGCAAACAAACATCCGATCGAAGCGCTGCGCTACGAAGGCTAAACCTCCCGTTTCGCAAAGCGCCGGTCGATCCGTTCAATATCCATCCGGCGCCTCTGGCTCCCCCCTCTTTCGTACCGGAGGCGCAGATTCGAAGCCCGTCGTGCGATACCCCCCATTTCGCACGACGGGCGCTTTTTTACGTTTTGATTGCCCCCTGCAAACAACCCCAAAGCAAAAAACGCGCCGACCGGCGCGCAAACAACCGCAGCGCATTCATTCAATTCCGGCGATGTGAATCCTCTCTCTCACGTCTCCCGCCGTGTATGTCGCACGGAGCCGAACCATAAGATCCAGCGCGGTTTGTTCCAGGTAATCCCGTGCAAACGCGCTCCCGCTGCAAAGCTCTTCACAAGCGCGCTTCGCGGCCATGAAAACCGCATTTCGTGCGTCCGCCTCGTCCGGCGCGCAGATGAGACGTATCGATTCCGCATGCTGCCCTTCGCCGGGCCGCAAGGCCCGCACCGGCGCGTTCGAAAGCGCGCAGAGAATCGCCGCCTCGGCCGCGGGTAAATAAAGATTGACCAGCAGATCTTCATAGTCCCCGTAATACTGTTCGTATAATTCAACCAGCGATTCGCGCGGAAACGCGCGCAGAAAAGCGCTCTCCGTCAGCCAGCGCTTGAGATAGTCCAGCATGTATTCTACACCGGAAAACGAGTCCGAAACAGGCTGGCAAAGCGGATAATCGATGGAGCAAGGGATTTCCTGCGCAAAGAATTCCGCGTTATACCACTTAAAAAATGACGGCAAGGCCGCAAGCGTATCCAGAAACCCCGTATTCACCACCGGCGGCTGCCAGCGCTGCGCCTCGTTCAGCATCAGTTTTGCGCGCCGCGTCAATCGCCTCGCCTCGGCAACCCCAGCAAAAAAACGCTCCTTCAGGGGAGCGTCCTTTGGCACGGCGGATGCCGCGCCGTTTAGATGGAGTTGTACGCAGAAGGCCATTCCGCCCAGCAGGCGCTTTGCCGTGTCGAGCGGCACAGAAGTGCTGTCCCCCATCGTATAGCGGGCGATCCGCTCCGCCAGCAGAGCGGTAACCGCGTCCAGGGACTCACAAGATTCGGTTCCTTCGAGCGCGGCAATTTCAATGGGCTCCGACATCGTCCGTTTCATCCTCCTCCAAGTCTTCCTCATCATCCAGACCCAACCTGCGCGCGCGGCAAAGCGCCTCCAGCGACGTTCCAATCACCGCATCGGTGGAGCCGTCGTATGCGTCATACCGCTCGCGCATCGCGGCAATCAGTTCATCGTCCGTCAGCTGTTCGCCGCACTCGTTTTTAAAATAATAAAAAGCGTCCAGCAATTCCAGCAGCGTTCCTTCGTATTCCTCCTGCAGCAGGAACGGCGAATCGCAGAATCCTTCAATCAGCGCCGGAAGAACGCTGCGGCCAAGCTCCACGCGTCCGTGATCGGCAAGCGCGCGCTCGCGCTGGTGCGTAACCTCCCGCATGCCCCGTTCGCTGAGCGTCAGCCCAAAGATGGCGGATCTCGCGTTGCATGCGTCCAGCTCAATTCGCATTTTCTGCTCTCGCACGGAAAGCGCCTCGCTATTCGATTGCCGGTCCATTTGCATCCCCTCCCTGTTCGCGCCCAGCATACCTCTTCGCCCGATTGCATACAAGTCTTGAAAAAAAGCCGATTTTGTGCTATAGTAACAGCAGAAAAAAGGGAATAATTTCTATGATTTAATAAAAAACAGGCAGGATGCGCGCGCTCCTGTCTGTTGTTTTTCGGTGGAATCAGTGTCTTCCCTCGATTGATACGGACTTTCTGCGCATCAGCCAAACGCGAATTGATTCCCTCCGTTTTTCTTTGCGCGAAACATCGCTTCGTCCGCATTCTTGAGCGCGTTCTTCGGCCCCGATTTCGGATTCTGCTCCGCAATACCCATACTCAAGCTGATGGGTTCGTTGGAATTCTCAAGATTTTGCAAGGAGATTTCCGCAAGAATCCGCTCTGCAATCAAAGCGGCGTCCGCAAGCGAAGTCTGCGGCAGCAGGATCAGGAACTCGTCTCCGCCGTATCGGCCCAGGTAGTCGGAATCGCGAAGTTTTTTTGTTATGGTCGAAGCGACGCAAAACAGCACCTTGTCGCCAAAATCGTGCCCGTATTGGTCGTTGAAATACTTAAAGTGATCGACATCAATCAGGATATAGACCGCCGTTGAATGTTCGCGCCGGGACCTCTGGCATTCGTAATCAATCAGAACCTCAAGATAGTTCCGGTTGTAAACACCGGTCAGCTTATCGTAGTGCGCCAGCGCAATTAGCTTTCGCCCCTCAACACGCTCGGTTACATCCACGCAGCTCCCTATGTAGCCGAGAAAAGTATGATTCGCATCATAGACCGGTACGCCGCGGTCATTGATCCACCGCCATAACCCGTCGTGCCGTTTTAAGCGATATTCCATCTCAAAGGGTTCCTGTTTTCGAAACGACGAAAGATAGGTGTTCATGCAGGCGTCCATATCCTCCGGGTGCACGCCTTCCAGCCACCCCGCCCCTACTTCCTCCTCCAGCGGCTTACCGGTAAATTTCAGCCACGTTTCGTTGAAATAATTGCAATTTGCATCCAGTCCGGCACGCCAAATCATATTGGGGGATGCTTCCACAATCGCTTCATATTCGCTTCCGGTCAGCTTCACGCCCAGCCACCTCTCTTTCACGACGCCGCTCGTGCGGATTTTGCGCAAGAACAGCGGTTCCATCATCCCGTCCGCTTTCATCCTGCTGCAAACTTTCTTTATCCTATTACCATATTTAACACTTTTCGTTTGAATTGTCTATTCCAGTTTGCAGTATCACATGCGTCGGCCTCAATCAGCCCGGCAATCCTTGCCCCGCCAAAGCGGGCAACCTGTCCCTGCAAGGCAATTCGCAGTGATTTTTAACCGTAACGGCGCTCCATCGCTGTACGGAGGCACCCTTATATGCTATACTCCCAAGAGATATGAAGAACAATCGACCGCAATTCAATTACGTCGCCTGCCCGGATATCGAAGCGTTGTTTTCACAGGCCGCTTTGGATGAAACGGATGTTGAATTCGTCCGGTTCGAGAATCTGGCGCTTGAGAGCGGCGTTTATCCCGGTTTAACGTTTCGCAACTGCCTGTTTGCCGGCTGCCATATCACCGGCTGCACGCTGGAACGCGCCGCGTTCATCGACTGTATTCTGGAACACTGCGACTGTTCCAACGCGGCAGTACCCAAAGCCGCATTGGAGCGAACGCGGTTGACTGACTGCAAACTCGTTGGCGCAACCTTTTCGGAAGCATTTCTGCTCGACGTTGTTTTTGAAAGATGCGTTTCCCGATATAGCAATTTCAGTTTCTCCAAGATGCGCCATGCCCGCTTTTCCGGCTGCGATCTCTCGTTCTCCGCGCTCGGCGGCTGCACCCTGACAAAGACCACATTCGAGCAATGCCTGCTCGTCCGTGCCGAGCTTTTCAAACCGCTTTTTCCGGCATCGATCTTTCCGACAGTGACATTTCCGGTGTTTCCATGAGCGGCTCGGAACTCCGGGGAGCGCGCGTCAATCTTGAACAGGCGGCGCAGTTGGGTCAGTTGCTCGCGGGCGTTGTACTGGCGGATTCGCTGCCAAGCAGGTGAGCGCGGCTGTCCGGCAATCGCATTCGCTATGAATTGATTTCTTTCGCGTATGCTTCCCGAGCCCGATCGAAACGGATGCATCAAGCTATGCTGTTCATTCAACAGGTTACTCCTGCTTAGCAAGAATATCCACTACCGGAAAGGAGTTCCCTCTATGTTTCAACGCCTTCCAGGCTTTGTCCGCTATTGTGCCGTATTTCTGCTGACCGTACTTCTCTGCGTTGCCGCGCTGTTTCTCTTTGGCTTGCTCCCGCAAAATCCAATCGAGCAGAATTATTTGCGTTCGATCGATGAAATCGAACGGGAGTGGAAAGACCCGAACATTCTGCGCGGCAGTTGGGGTTCCTATACGCTGGACGATTGGTCCGAGGTTCTAATCCTTTCCCTTTCAACCTATATGGACGTGCCGAAAGACCCGTCCTCCGTTTTAAAAAACTCCTATCCGCTCGAAGATAATTATACGCTTGACGACGCAAGGAACACCGTTGCCAATCAAGACAAAGCGCATGTTTTCTACGTCCGGTACTGGCACGGATTTCGAACCTATGTCCGAGCTATGCTAAGTTGTATGGATTACGATAGTATGCGCACCTTCATCATGTGGGGATTCTTTCTTTTAATGTCCGGCTCTGCCTTAACGATCGCGTTTCAAACACGCTCCGCCTGGCCTCCTATGCTTTTTGTCGCATCCGTTTTATTTGTCAATCCGGTGGTTGCCAGCGCAATGTTTCAATACAGCATCTGCTTCCTGTTAGCATTTCTCGGTGTACTCGCCGTACCGCGATGGCAAAAAAAGCCGGAACGCATCCCAATTGATTTTATGCTTCTAGGAATGCTGACGATGTATTTCGATTTCTATACAACCCCTCTTTTAACCTTCTGTATTCCATTGCTCGCTTATTGGATTTGCAGAGTTTATTCCTCTCGTTCACCCTCCGCCAAGTCCATGCTGCTTGATACACTGAAGTATTTCTGTGTTTGGTTTGCCGCATATATCCTAATGTGGGTCACAAAACTCGCCCTGACAACGGCGTTTACCGATCAAAACGCATTCCTGTCCGCTTTTCAATCCGCGCAGGAACGTTTGGGCATTGTAAAAGATCCAAACCTGCTCTTTCGGTATAGCAAAACAGACGCCCTTCTCGCTTTATTTCGACACCTTTTCGACTGGCCTTTGCTGATTGCTTTCTTGGCTGCGATGGTTGCCGGGGTGTTTGCCATGCTGCGTCTTCGTGTGCAGCGCGCCGCGTATGCGAAGGCGGGTGTTTTCCTTGCAATCGCCTGCTTCCCCTTTCTTTGGACGCTTGTTGCAACCCAGCCGATGTATATGCACGGGTTCTTTCAATATCGAATCGTGATGATCACCATGCTCGGGGGCCTTTACGGTTGGCTTCTCTGTCTCGACCGCAGTCGCCTGCCGGATGTCCATTTGCCGGAATTGCGTCAATAACTTCGATTTTCATTCATGATCCGTTGCAAAATCGTAACATGCCGTTGATGCCTTGTTCATGATTCCGTGCTAGTATATACATTGTAGGGTTTGGACGGTGCAGTCGTTATTGATAGACTATATTCTTCCTTCCTTGTAAACGATTTCTCCTCCCAACGGAAATCCCAAAACCAACAACCGTGCAAACCCTTTTTAGGACGCTCTGAGAAGAGCGTCCTGCCTATTTTTCATTGTCCTTTATATGAACCCGGCTGTTCGAAAGGATTTAGCGTCACTTATTTCAAATTATATCAGAAATATGCTTGACAGCAGAGAAATTTGCAGTAAAATATGAATGAACCATTTTTCGTTCATTCATTTTTATAAGGTGGGACGTATGACCGATAAAAAGCAGCAGATCTACTCACTCGCGAAAGAGATGTTCTGCGAGAAGGGTTTTAAGGATACCAATATCTCCAGCATTACGAAGGAAGCGGGCATGGCGGTTGGAACCTTCTATCTTTATTATGTCTCAAAGGAGCAACTGTTCATTGAAATCTATAAAGACGAAAACACGCGTCTGAAGAAGGAGTTGCTATCCAAACTCGATACGGATCAAAGCCCCAAAACAGCCATCCAGCAAATGCTGAAACTCAATCGGGAAGGAATTCAGTCAAGCCCGATCCTCCGCGAATGGTATGCGAGCGAAGAGTTCCGCAAAATCGAACGGGCCTATCGTGAAGAACACGTAATCGATTCTCTCGACTTTCTTTACGACACGTTTCATGCGCTGGTGCAGCGCTGGCAGGCGGAGGGAAAAATGCGTTCCGATATCGACAGTCAAATGATCATGAAGGTTTTTGAAGCGATTATCAATGTCGATACGCATAAAGACGAATTGGGGTTGGAATACTTCCCCGCCTTGCTCGATCTGATGACCGATCTGGTGCTTACAGGTCTTATGGAATGTTCCGCGTAGCGAAGAACGGTTTTTTTATTTATAGTACTGAATGAACTAATATATGTTCATTCATATACGAATCGGAGGAGAGAAACCAATATGACAAAATCAGCGAAAGTACGCAAGGTCCATATCGACGTAACCGAAAGCGGGAAAAAAACCGCGGATCTCCGCATGCCGTTCGGAATGTTCCGGCTGGGAATGAAATATGGTAAAGCAGCCGCTTCGAAAGAAACGGACGCCTGCGCGCAAGCAATGGCCTGTCTCAAGGACTTCGATTGCGCGGCGTTTGAACGCTCGGTCGCGGACGGTACGATTCTCCTGCCACACGTCCTGTTTCAAATGGACGACGCGGAGAGCAACACGCAGGTCATTCTGACCGCTGAATGATATAACGCATAAAGGAGGAATTCGCACATGGACCCAACTACAAAAACGAAGAAGAAGCGTCGTCTCTGGTTGATTCCGGTCATCCTGCTCCTGTTGATTGTCGTTTTGGCGGTTACGGTATATTTTACCGACGCGCCGTCCCGGGCGGAACTGGCATCCCTCTCCTTTCAGGAGATCGATTTCAGCAACCTTCAGGACGGCACCTACCTTGGCTCTTTCACCGGCACCAAAGGGAGCCTGCGCGACGTAACGGTTGAAGTAACCGTATCCGGCGGGAGCGTATCGAATATCGATATCCTCAAGGGTTCTGTGGACGAATCCGGTAACCCGCAGGAAATCGGCAAGGGCGAAACCGCATACGACTTGTTCGAATCCGTCCTTGAGAAAAAATCGATGCAGGCGGACGTTGTCAGCGGCGCAACATTAACCTGCAATGCGCACCTGAAAGCACTCGAAAACGCGCTGTTACAGGCGCAAAACGCGGAATAAAGGAGTTTTTTATGAACATCGCAATTGTTTCCTATAGCTTCACCGGCAAAAACGACCGCTTTGCGGAATGCCTTGCAAAAGAACTTTCCGCGGAGCTGGTTCGGATTCAACCAAAAAAAGCCGTCTCCTATGGTTCCCTCACCTGGGATCTGTTGCTTCAGCGAAAACCAGCCGCCGAACCGGAACCGGAATCGCTCCAGCGCTTCGAGCTGCTTTTGTTCGTTGCGCCGGTATGGATGGGTCAGGTCGCGTTTCCGCTGCGCGCGTATCTTGCTGCGCTCAAGCAACGGCCAAAGGCATATGGTTTTCTATCGATCAGCGGAGGCGCGGACAGCGGTAACCCGTGGATTGCCGCCGAACTAATGAAACGCACGGGGCGCGAACCTATACTCGTGCTGGATCAGGGCATTCGCGACCTGCTCCAGAAAGAACCAGCTCCAACGCGGGACGGCGCCTTGAAATATCAGCTCAATGCTGAAGATTGTGCGCGGATCACCAAGCGCGCACTCGAACAACTCCGGAAAACTGTCCCCGCTGCCTTTTGAAATCACAACCACTTTGAAACAAAAGAGCGGCAGTCCGTTTGGTCTGCCGCTCTTTACTACTTGTAATAGATTTAATTAGAAGAGGTGGATCGTCAGGAACAGCGTGCTCATCAGAGAAGCGACGAGCGACACAACCGTAATCTGCGTGTTGATGGACGGGCCTGCCGTATCTTTGAACGGATCGCCAACGGTGTCGCCAACGACTGCCGCTTTATGCGCGTCGCTGCCCTTGCCGCCTTCGTGGCCGCTCTCAACATACTTCTTGCCGTTGTCCCAGAGGCCGCCGGAGTTGCTCATAAAGAGCGCGAACAGCAGACCGCTGATAATGTTGCCGCAGAGGAAGCCGCCAATGGCCTGTACGCCGCCAATAAAGCCAACGACGAAGGTTGCGATAATCGCCATGAGGCCGGCGGGAATGAGTTCCTTAATCGCGCCGTCGGTGGCAATCTCAATGCACTTGTCGTATTCCGGCTCAACGCCTTCTTTGCCTTCCTTGAGACCGACAATTTCCTTGAACTGACGGTGAATTTCCGCAACCATGCGCTGTGCGTTACGATCAACGCCGAGCATCAGCATGGCCGAGAACACGGCGGGAATCGCCGCACCAACCAGCAGGCCGAAGAAGACCATTGGGTTCATCACGTCGAAGTTCGTAATGCCCGTAACACCGAGTTCGGCGGCGGCCGTGTTGACCTCGCTCATGAACGCGCCGAGCAGCGCGATAACGGTAAGGCCCGCAGCCGCAATGGCAAAGCCCTTGGTAACGGCTTTCACGGTATTGCCCGCGGAATCGAGTTCGTCCGTAATGGCAAGCACTTCTTCGCCAAGTTCGCCCATTTCCGCAAGGCCGCGCGCGTTGTCCACGATGGGGCCGTACGCGTCGTTGCTGACGATCATGCCGACGATAGAGAGCATGCCGACCGCCGCCATGGAGATACCGAAGAGCGCATACTGCACGGACTGTGCCGGATCGGTGGCCAGCGGCGCGCAGAGTTTATACGCAACCAGCGCGGCAACGCCGATGCCGATCATGGCGGGCAGAACACTCAGAAGGCCATAGGAAATACCAGAGAGGATCGTAAACGCCGGACCAGACTTGCTGGCATGCGCAACGAAGTGCACGGGCTTCTTGGAATCATCCGTGAAGTAGTCCGTAGTGAGGCCGATGATGACGCCAACCGCAAGGCCGACGATACAGGCGCCCCAGATTCTCCAGGGGAACTGGAGGAAATAGGTCGCAATTGCGGTCAGCACAACATAGACGCCGGTTGTGACGTAGGTGCTGGAGTTCAGCGCCTTGGTCGGGTTGCCATGCTTGCCGATTCGCGCGGTCATAACGCCAATAATGGAGGCGAGCAGACCCAGCGCAGCAAAGGTGAACACCATGGTGACATTGTTTCCGCCCAGCGCGCTCGCCATAACGAGAGCGGCGGCCATGGAAGCGACGTTGGAGTCGAAGAGGTCCGCGCCCATGCCGGCCACATCGCCAACGTTGTCGCCAACGTTATCCGCAATGACGGCGGGGTTACGGGGATCGTCTTCCGGAATGCCCAGCTCAACCTTGCCAACAAGGTCCGCGCTGATGTCGGCGGTCTTCGTGAAGATACCGCCGCCCGCCTTTGCAAACAGAGCCAGCGAGCTTGCGCCGAAGCTGAAGCCGAGGATCGTGGTCGGGTCGCCGGTGAG
Organism: Eubacteriales bacterium; assembly: GCA_021373115.1. Taxonomy (GTDB): domain Bacteria; phylum Bacillota; class Clostridia; order Christensenellales; family CAG-138; genus UBA7703. The sequence goes on from JAJFTI010000036.1 coordinate 134,813, forward strand.
CAGGTAAACAACCGTTACGCCGAGGAGGCTCGCGCCGACAACCGCCATACCCATGACGGCGCCGCCGCGGAAGCCCGCCATGAAGGAGGGCTTGATGCCCTTCTGCGCGGCTTCGGCCGAACGGCCGTTCGCGATGGTTGCGACTTCGAGGCCAATCTTACCCGCGATGGCGGAGATCGTTGTACCGAAGAGATACGCGACCACCATCTGGATGTTCATCAGGATGTTACCCTTCCAAACGGGCGCCGGCAGGAACACGAAGATCAGCACAGCGGCAACGGCTGCAAACTTCGCAAGCACCGCGTATTCCTTGCGCAGGAAGGTACGCGCGCCCGCACGAATCAGACCGGTTGCTTTGATAATCTTCTGGTTTTCGCAGGGTTGACGCTTGACCCAGAGGTAGAGCCAAACAGCAAACGCAAACGCCAGGAGAGCGACGAGTATGGATCCGAACATGATGATTTTTTCCATATTACTTTCTCCCTTAAGTGATCCGCATGTGTTGCGGTTTTATGAGTGTCGACGACACGGGCTTACGCCCGGCCGCCGGAACGCTTCCGTTTTTTTACCGGAGCGGTAATCAGGTTCAGCAAGACAATCGTGAGGATAATCGCCACCGTGACGATGAAGATACCCAGCATGCCGAGACCAAGAACGCTCAGCGTGTCGGAAAGAGGGGCTACTGCATCGAGATTCATATTCGTTCTCCTCTCTGAAAGTGATTCTTAAATCGTTGTTATTTCACAATTAGGTTGAGCAACACGCCACCGGCGATAACGGATGCAATCTGCCCGGCAACGTTCGCGCCGGCCGCGTGCATCAGCAGATGGTTCTGGCTGTCTTCCGCAAGACCCATTTTATGAACCACGCGGGAGGCCATCGGGAATGCAGAGATGCCCGCCGCGCCAATCATCGGGTTGACCTTCTTCTTGACGAAGAGGTTGATCACCTTGCCAAAGACCACGCCGCCCGCCGTATCGAAAATGAACGCGCAAAGGCCGAGCGCAAGGATCATAAGCGTGCGAAGCGTCAGGAAGGACGCGGCCTGCATATTCGCCGCAACGGTGAGACCAAGCAGCAGGGTGATGAGATTGGCAAGCACCTTCTGCGCGGTATCCGAAAGCGAACCGAGCACGCCGCACTCGCGAATCAGGTTGCCAAACATGAGGAAGCCGACAAGAGCGACCGAACGCGGCGCAAAGATGCCCGCAATCACGGTAACGATAATCGGAAACAGGATCTTCGTTGCCGGAGAAACGCTGCTGCCGGTATATTCCATACGGATACGGCGCTCTTTTTTCGTGGTCAGCAGTTTAATGATCGGCGGCTGGACGATAGGCACCAGCGCCATATAGGAGTAGGCCGCAATGATGATCGGCCCGAGATAGTTGGAATGCAGATAGTTTGCTACGAAGATGGAGGTCGGGCCGTCGGCCGCGCCAATAATGGCGATGGAGGCCGCGTCCTTGAGCGGGAAACCGAGCAGCGAGCTTGCAACGAGCGTGGCAAAAATGCCAAACTGCGCCGCCGCGCCAAAGAGCATCAGTTTCGGGTTGGTCAGCAGCGGCTCAAAGTCGATCATCGCGCCGATGCCGATGAACAGCAGGAGCGGGAAGAGTTCGTTGGCAATACCGCCGTCGAACAGGACATTCAGAACGCCGATTTCCTTCGCGCCTTCAATAACCTGCGTGATCGCGCCGGACATCGGAATGTTGACGAGAATCGCGCCAAATCCCATGGGGAGCAGCAACGAAGGCTCCATGTCCTTCTTAATAGCAAGGTAAATCAGTATTCCGCCAATTGCCCACATGACGACCTGCTGCCAAGTCAGGTTGGAAAAGTTCGTAAAAATTGCTTCCATAACATCCGCCTTTCGTAGATACCAGATATCAGCCAGATATATACCAAATTAGGTCTTTTATATCTTAGCACAGGAATTATGAAGAGTAAACTACTATTTTTTCACGAATTTTTTGCATTTTACAGGCCGAAAGCCTTCATGAATACGCGGAAACTCCGTCTTTTTCCTTTTCGGTCCTGAAATTCACGTGTGAATGAAGTCTGCCGAAGCCGACCCTGCAGGTACGCCTGCAAAAAAAGAGAACCCGCTCCCGTATGCGATCCGAGAGCAGGTCTCCACAGCCAGGCGCGGCTTACACAAACACGGCAAATCGCGCGCTGGGCGCGACGCCAGCCATATCAAAAACCGGCTTCGCGATACTGTTACAGTATCAAACGCAAGCGAGTTCGTCAAGGAAAAGCCCGCCGGGAACGAATATCCTTTTCCCCTTCCCTGGCGAAAACAAACATCGGGTTTTCAGGCGAACTGTTACAATGAACTATGCTATACTGAAATACAGAATGCCGTTATAGAAAGCGGGTTGATTCATGGATTCCGTCATTGCATGGCTCCTTGAAGGCGATGTTTCGATTCAATACATGACGCATCGTTTTCTTTTATGCTCTAACGCGGATTTGCTCATGCGTCTGAAAGAGAGAATCGCGCTGGAGGGTTTTGGCGCGCGCCTGCTCTCCCGGCAAAGCGAAACCGGGCATTGGGGGCTTTCCTATTATCAACCCAAATGGACGAGCACGCACTACACGCTGCTCGATCTAAAAAACCTGTGTGCGCCGGAAACGCTCCGGCCATGCCGGGACATGGCTAAACGAATGTTTCACGACTGCATGCTTGAAAACGGAGGCCTGAACCTCAGCCGGTATGAACACGCAAGCGACGTATGCGTAGATGGAATGGCGCTCAACTATGCATCGTATTTCTGTTCCGAAGAACCGCGTCTGGATCGGTTAGTGTCCTTTCTGCTCGCCGAGCAGAAGCCGGACGGCGGTTTTACCTGGGATTTGCAGGCGGATTCCGGCGATCCGCATACGACCATCTGTGTGCTGGAAGGGTTCGTGCAATACAGTTCTTCCGTCGGTCGCGAAACGGAAACCCTCCGCGCGGCGAGCGGTCGTGCAATCGAGTTCCTGTTGAAAAATGGCCTGTTTATGCAAAACGCCGATCCGCGGTTCCGAAAGCTCGCCTATCCTTACCGGTACCGTTTCGATCTGCTTCGTATCTTGGAGTTCTTTGCCACGGAACGTACTGCGTATGACCCGCGTATGCGCCCTGCCATTGCTTGGCTAATAGATAAGCAAAAATCGGACGGACTCTGGTATTTGGAACATCAGCATAAAGGCAACGTGCATTTTGTACTGGAAGAAATTGGAAAGCCCAGCCGTTTGATTACACTCAAGGCGCTCTTAATTCTGGAGTATTTCCGGCAATTGAGCGATGAATCATGAATCCGCATGCCGTCACTCGCGCTTATTCTTCCATCGTTTCGGGATCAAATCGTTTCTTTTCCGCCGCATACGCCGCGCTTCTTGCGTAATAGAAAATATACTGCTGCAGCGCGCCCGCGGTATCGGGGTACCGCTCCGCCGGGAAGGTTCCGCCATATTCCGCGTCGATTACGCGGTTGATCCAGACGTCCTGCGGAAAGCGCCCCAGCCGATGGTACCCGAAGAGCATCACGCAGTTGGCAACCTTTTCCCCGACCCCCGGAAGGGCGAGCAACGATGAAAGCAGCGCCTCGTCCGGCAAAGCGACTGCTTTTTGCAAATCAAGCTCGCCGGAAGCGACAAGCCGCGCCGCAGCGGAAACGTATTTTGCGCGGTATCCAAGCGCGCACCCGAGCAGGCACGTTTCGTCCAGTCCGGAAAGCCGCTTTGCAGACGGGAATGTCAAAAACAGCTCTCCCGCCCGCTCAACCGGTTCTCCGTAGCGTACGCAGAGCGTCTCAACGCAGCGCTGAATAGCGGGTATATTCTTGCGCTGCGAAATGATAAAGCTGACCAGCATCTCCCATGGATCCTGCCGCAGGATACGGATGCCGCGCCCGTAATCGCAGGCAAGGTTTAAAAATGCGTCCTCCGGATCGACGCCGGAGCGAATCGCCGCGTAATCTCGGTCAAGATCGAAATAATCCCGCCAGAGCGCCTCAAAGTCCGCATTTGAGCAGTCCAGCTCGCAGCCCTCCGCCGTATTGCGCAGGTTCAATACGCGGCCGTGCGCAACCAGCGTATAGCCGCCTTTCGCATTGGAACGCATGCGGAAACACTGCCCGCTTTCGGCGATCTTGCGCAGATCAAAATCCGAATTGTTGATGTAAATCATTTCACTATTATAGTCCAATCTTGCGAAAAACGAAGAAAAAATGTAAAATGTAAGCAGTTCGGCAAGGAGAGTACGGTATGCCAGCGCACAACTGATTCCAACAGAATATGCGTGTTACCGCCAGAGCGGATGCTTTGGTTTTTTGGGTAACCGCGGTTTGGAATCAGGCGGTATCGATACGGCACAGGTTTTTCAGCCTGCGGAAGGATATCTTCCGCGGGCTTTTTTCTTGCGTTCGCCACTTATGCGGGTTTCTTCCCCATGCGGCCTGTTTCCATGCGCGGTTTATACGAACATGGAAAGGAATCGTTATGCAAACCCTGCGCTGGACGCTCCGCGTCCTCTCCCTGCCCCGTTTTACGAAAACTTGTCCCCACTGCGGCGGTCAATATTACGAAAACAGCGGCCGGTTTCGCGTCAATGCGAACGGCAAGCGTCTCGATATCTGGCTTGTCTGCCGCTGTGAACACTGTAAATCCATCTGGAATCTCTCGGTTTTCGAGCGGATCGACCGCGCGGCGCTCTGCCAAGCCGACTATATGGGATACCTCGAAAACAGCGAATCCCTCGTCCTGCGGCATGTGTTCGATCCCGCATTTTGCGCAAAGAACCGTGCGGTACTCGATCCTGGATCGCTGGATTATGCTGTTTCCGGCGTTCTTCCCCGCGCGGGCGAAGCGGCGCGCGTGGAAGCTGCCTGTGCATACGCGTTGCCCATCCCCGCCGCCGGCGTAATCGGCAGAACGCTCGGGCTTTCGCTTTCCGGCGTACGCAGGCTCTGCGAATCCGGCTTGCTGACGCTGCCCGGCGACCCGCGCAACATAAAGGCAAATACCGGTTTTTCGTTTACGCTCCAGGAAGGCTGGCACGGCTGAAGGCTGCTGCATAAAACAGGCATCCGTCAAAAAAGACGGATGCCTGAATGCGATTCCGTTCTGCTTAAATACGGTCGAAGGCCTGCTTCAGGTCGGCGAGGATATCGTCAATATGCTCCGTGCCAATCGAAAGCCGGATCGTCGTGGGCTGAATGCCCGCGTTGAGCAGTTCCTCTTCGTTCATCTGCGAGTGCGTGGTGGACGCGGGATGAATCACAAGCGACTTGACATCCGCAACGTTTGCCAGCAGCGAGAAGAGTTCCAGCGACTCCGTGAACTTCTGCGCCTGTTCGCGTGTCCCGTTCAATTCAAACGTAAAGATCGAGCCGCCGCCGTTTGGATAATAGCGGTCGTACAGTCTCTTCTCGCCGCCTTTCGAGAGCGACGGGTGATTGACGCGCTTCACCTTCGGATGCTTTTTAAGAAACGCCACTACCGCAAGCGCGTTTTCCACGTGCCGCTCAACCCGCAGCGAGAGCGTTTCTATGCCCTGCAGCAGCAGGAAGGAATGGAAGGGCGAAATGCACGCGCCGGTATCCCGCATGAGCGTGGTGCGAATCTTCGTTACATAGGCTGCCGGACCGGCCGCATCCGCAAACACGATGCCGTGGTAGGAAGGGTTCGGCTTGCTCAATCCCGGAAACTTGTCGTTTTGCTTCCAGTTGAACGTTCCTCCGTCCACAATAACGCCGCCGATCACCGTGCCATGGCCGCCGAGAAACTTTGTTGCCGAATGAACAACGATGTCCGCGCCATGCTCAATCGGTCGGAAGAGATACGGGGTTGCAAACGTGTTGTCAATGATAACGGGGATTCCGTTGCCATGCGCAATCGCCGCGATCGCTTCCAGATCGAGAATATCCGAGTTCGGATTTCCAAGCGATTCGAGATAGAGCGCTTTTGTGTTCGGCCGAATCGCGCGCCGGAAGTTCTCCGGGTCGCTGCCATCCACAAAAGTGGTTTCAATACCGAGGTCTTTCAGCGTGTTGGCAAAGAGATTATAGGTGCCGCCATAGAGCGTTTTCGAGGAAACGATATGATCCCCCGCGGCGGCAATGTTGAGCACCGCATAGGTGACCGCGGCGGAACCGGAGGAGGTAGCCAGCGCAGCGGCGCCGCCTTCCAGCGCGGCAATGCGCTGTTCGAAAACATCGCTTGTCGGGTTCATGAGCCGCGTGTAAATATTGCCGCCTTCCGTGAGCGCAAAACGCGCAGCCGCCTGCGCGGAGTCCTTAAACACATAGGAAGTCGTTGCATAGATGGGAACCGCGCGCGCGTCCGTTGCCGGATCGGGCTGTTCCTGACCTACGTGAACCTGAAGTGTTTCAAAATGATATTTCTGTGCCATGATGGATGCCTTTCCTTTCTCGTCTTTAAGAATAAACAGGAGCGCGTTCCCCTTTTTCAGCCCAACGCGCAAGCAGCCTCTAGCGGCACATTCGGCCGATCCGGCCTGAGGCGACAACCCCCGCCCTAAACTTTGGCGCAGGTCGTTTCCAGCGAATGGTTCCCATGCATTTTCCCGCCTTTCCATCCGTGTTGAAAGGATTATACGGTGATTAACCTATATTGTCAATAGGTTTTATATGTTTTCTGTTTCTTTCCCTCCGGCGAAATTCAGGAGAGCTTCATATGGAATGTTTCATCGTTTTCAAACCGGGTGGTGGTATTCTTTCCACTGTTTTTCGAGCGGTACATGGCGCGATCCGCCTTTTCAACGAGCACATTCACCGGTTCTTCGCCTTCGACAATGCCAATGCTCAGCGTCATATGAAACGTCTTTCCGCCGCCGGAAAATTCAATCGAACCGGCGCATTTGCGAACCCGCTCCGCAACGAGGTAGGCTTCCTCCGCGCCGGCGTCCTCCAGGATCACGACAAACTCGTCCCCGCCAAAGCGAATCGCCTCGTTCGCGCTGCGAACCGTGCTTTTCATGCAGGCGGCAAGTTCACGCAGCACGTCGTCCCCAACGAGGTGGCCGTATTGGTCGTTAATCGTTTTAAAGTTGTCCACGTCAATAAAAAGCAGCGACTTTCGCCGCGGAAGCTGCTCCGACAGCCCACCGTATTTTTCAATGAAGTACTGCTTGTTGAGCAGACCGGTGAGCGGGTCGATGGTGGACTTTTCGAGCAGATGCTCCTTCTCCTGCGCCAGCAGCCGGTGTGCCTGTGTCAGGTCGGTCAGCAGCAGCAGCTTGGTCGAATTCCGGTCGGGCTCTTCCAGCGGGTACTGGGTCAAACTCAGGCAGCGTTCCTGCCCGGCGAGCGTACATTGAACCTCATGCCGCTGATAGTCGGTTTCAAATTGATATTCCGGTATATAGTAACTCACAAGATCGCCTGCGTCGAGACGATCGTCCAACAATATCTGCTTGCCGATGTTGTTGATACTGACGATGCGGCCGGTTTTGTTTACGAGAATGATCCCCTCGCTCGCGTTGAGAAAGAGGCTCCGGTAGATATAGTCCGATCGAAGGTTCAGCAGGCGGTAGCGCATGATGGAAATGAAAATCGCAACCACAAAAATCGCGATGGCATAATACATTAAATACAGCTCCTGCGTCACATGGAATACCGCCGGAAGCAAATATTCCGAAAGTACGCTGACCACAAGCGCAAGGCCGATTCCGACGAGTATATAGCTCAGCTGCGCGCGCTGCCGCGTATCCTCCGTTGCGAAGATCTGGCGCAAAACAAGATAAAGCGCATAAACGGCCGGCAGAGAGAACGTAAGCGACATCAGCGGCGCGACAACGGGATCGGACATCCGCCAGAACGTCGGGTCGGAATAGTCCATCGGGTAAAGATAGCGCACCACGATTGTGAGGGTGTTGACGCCGAGGAACCCATAAAAGAGCCAGTCGAGCCGTCTCTTGAGCAGTCGATACACAAAAAAAAGAAAGGTAATTGCAAGGTACATCATGCTAAGCCAGTAAACGGTTTTTGCCGCAAGACCGGTCACGCGGACTGCGTTTAGGTTGCTCAGCACCATCCAGACAAGAATATTGCTTAAAAAAATCAGAAACGATTGATTCACTTTGTCGTGGCTGCGATTGAGAAAGACGAATGTCCAGATGAACATCATAGCGCCATAGATCAATACCAGCGAGATGAGCGGAAGCATAGTGTACTCTCCAACGATTTTTACCCTGAAAGGCTTCTATGTAGTATATGTGAAGTCGTCTGAGAACGCAACATTTCGGTCAAATAACAAGAGCGAACGTGTCTTTTCCGCATCCGCCTTCGCATGCCGCAAGGTCCGGCCGCCGTGCCAAGCATTTTTAAACGCATGAACCGTTTCGTCGTTTCCCCGGACGCCGCCTTTCGGGCGGGTGAATTCGCCAATCCCCCACCGGGCTTTCGCATTCGTGATTTGGTTACGGTGCGCGGCGTAAAAATAGGCTACACTTAGCACAATCCATTTTTCGAGGTGTGCATTTGAGTAATAATGTATTCCGTCAGCTGTTCGACGGTGAGCCGGAGCAGCAAAACGCCCCCGCGGAAGCGGTGATTCGTGTCAACAGACACCGTTGTCCGGAGAACCACCCCTGCCCTTCCGTTCGTGTTTGCCCGGTACAGGCGCTTTCCCAGATCGGGTACAGCGCGCCGACTGCCGACATGGACAAGTGCATCAAATGCGGCAAGTGCGTTCGCTACTGTCCGATGGGCGCAATTACACTCGGTTAAGCATACCATTTTCACAGGCTGGACGCTTGCCACTGGAGGTTTTCTATGAAAAAGCTGTTATCGACCCTGTTTGCCGCGTTTTTACTCGTCTCCTTTTTCGCCTGCGCCGCAGCCGCGCCCGCGGAACCGACGCCAACCGTAAAACCGGCCGAATATCACAAGATTTCCGCCGAGGATGCGAAAGCACGGCTGGACAGCGGAGATGCGCTTATGCTTCTCGATGTCCGGACGAAAGAAGAGTTCGACGCCGGGCATATTGAAGGCGCAATCCTTTTGCCCAACGAAACCATTCTCGATACCCAGCCGGACGCTCTGCCCGACCGGGACGCCGAGATTTTGATCTACTGCCGGTCTGGAAACCGCAGCGCGCAGGCAGCCAACAAGCTTGTTGCCATGGGCTATACCAACGTCTACGATTTTGGCGGCATCATTGACTGGCCATATGAGGTCGTTACCGAATAAGCCGTGAGAGACGGAATGCAAACCGCCCGCGCGTAAGCGCGGGCGGTTTGCATTCGCTTCGATCGTGTCTTGTTGGAGCATCGCGCCCGCCCGGAACAGCAAGCCGCCCGGGCATACGCGCGGGCGGTTCGCATTCGTTTAGATCGTTCCCTGCGCCAGCATCGCGTCCGCCACCTTGGCAAACCCCGCGATGTTCGCGCCGGCCACCAGGTTGTAGCCAAGCCCGTTTGCCTCTGCCGCCGACGCCGAGCTGTCGTGGATGCTCTTCATGATCCCGTGCAGCTTTTCGTCCACTTCCGCTTCGCTCCAGCTCAGGCGCATGCTGTTCTGGCTCATCTCCAGCGCGCTCGTCGCAACGCCGCCTGCGTTCACCGCCTTGCTGGGCGCCACGATCAGGTGTTTCTGTTCCAGCAAAAACGCCAGCGCGTCGTTCGTCGTCGGCATGTTCGCCACTTCGATGTAATACTTCGAGCCGCTGTTCGCAATCTTCTTGGCGCCGAGCATGTTCACGTCGTTCTGCGTTGCGCAGGGCATGTACACGTCCGCCTTCACCCCCCACGGCTTCTCGCCCGGGTAGAACGCGCAGCCGTAGCGGTCCGCATAGTCCTTCACCTTGTCACGCCCGCTGGCCCGCATCTCAAGCAGATACTCGACCTTCTTGCCCGTAACCCCCTTGGGATCATAGACGTATCCGTCCGGCCCGGAGAGCGTAACCGCCTGAGCTCCCAGCTCTTCCAGCTTCTTTGCCACGCCCCAGGTCACGTTACCGAAGCCGGAAAGCGCGAAGGTCTTGCCTTTGATCGTATCGCCTTCGTGCGCGAAAACCTCGTTTGCGTAGTACACCGCGCCGAAGCCCGTCGCTTCCGGGCGAATCTTGCTGCCGCCGTAGCTTAAGCCCTTGCCGGTCAGTACGCCGTTTTCAAACGCGCCCCTGATCCGCCGGTACTGTCCGTAGAGATACCCGATCTCCCGCCCGCCGACGCCGATGTCCCCCGCGGGCACGTCGATATCCGGCCCGATGTGCCGGTAGAGCTCCGTCATGAACGCCTGGCAGAAGCGCATCACTTCGCCGTCGCTCTTCCCGCGCGGATCGAAGTCGCTGCCGCCCTTCGCCCCGCCGATCGGCAGGCCGGTCAGGCTGTTTTTAAACGTCTGCTCGAACCCTAAAAACTTCATGATCGAAAGATTCACGCTCGGATGAAACCGCAGGCCGCCCTTGTACGGCCCGATTGCGCCGTTGAACTGCACGCGGTATCCGCGGTTCACCTGCAC
>JAJFTI010000027.1 GCA_021373115.1 Eubacteriales bacterium
GCTCCTTTGTACTTTCCGTCCGTCAAGCCTTTCCGATGGTGCCCTATCCACCAGAAAGTAATTATGAAGTTACGTAGTAGTTCGGTTACGCGGTTTAAGGAGGAAATCGGTAATGAAAAAACGAACATAACGGACGGAAACCTGATTACTTTTTATGGTTCGAGTATAACACTCGAATTATGCAATTGCAAGCAAATCTATGCGATGATTGTGTCAAATTTATATCCTATCTGTGAAATGTGGTGTAAAGATGGATTGTGCGGAATCCTTCTGTTGAATCAAAATGTTGTATAGACCAATCGAGAGCGCATACGATATAAGGCGTTCATACTCCCGCGCGGTCACCCTGCGGTTCAGCGGGAACTCCGTTACATGCTCCTGCGGCGTATACTGACACATGAGGGATATATAAGTCGAAACAGGAAACCGTGTAACAATTTGATCCATTATACGACGGGAATCGTCAATGCAGCCGGGCAGAACCAAATGGCGGATTGCCAGGCCGCGAACCGCAAGGTTTTGGTCGTTGATAACGAGATTTCCAACCTGCCGGTACATTTCCGCAATCGCATCGGCGGCGACCTTGCCATAATCGGGCGCATTTGAAAAACGTTCGGAGAGAGCGGGGGAGACATACTTCCAGTCCGGCAGATAGATGTCTACAAGCCCGTCGAGCAGCTTCAAGGTTTCAACACGCTCGTATCCGCTTGTATTATAAACAATCGGTATGGATAACCCGCTTTTTCTGGCAATTTGAATGCTCTTTGCGATTTCCGGAACATACGGCGCGGCGGTGACAAGGTTGATATTATGTGCGCCCTGATCCTGTAACGCAAGGTAGGCGTCTTTCAGCGCTTCTGCGCTCATTATCTCGCCAACACCGCCGTTTCGAATCGTGTGGTTTTGGCAGTAGATGCAACCAAGATTACAACCGGAAAAGAAGACCGCGCCGGAACCGTTGGTACCGCTCAGGTAAGGCTCCTCCCAGTGATGAAGCATGCATACCGCAACGCGCGGCATTTCATCCGCACCGCAGTAACCTTGCGTTTTCGTTCGATCGACGCCGCATTCCCGCGGGCAGAGCATGCAGGCGCTCACTAAAACACACGCCTTCCATTCACAAAATTGCGTGTCCAATAGGATGTTCCAATCGAACTTCGAATGACCTTGCCCGCGCTGGAGGACGCATGGATAAACGAACCGCCGCCCGCGTAAATACCGGTATGGCTGACGCTGCTGGACGTGTCGTTCTTGAAAAAGAGTAAGTCACCCTTTTGAAGATCGCCAATGGAAGTAATTTCGGCCCATTTGCTCACGGAGGAAAAACCGCTCGCGCTGTAACGGCTCGTGCTGACTCCGCAGGTGCGAAGACAGAAGTACACCAGCCCTGAGCAGTCAAATCCTTTGGACGGGCTTTCTTCGGACCAGGAGTAGGGTTTTCCAAGCATCGCGGTTGCAACGGAAACCAGCCCGTCGCCGCTGTAGGAGGCGGAATAGGAAACATCGCCGCCGGAAGACGTATCGGCGGAACTGCCGGAGGAATCCGTGCTGCTCGAAGCGCCGGAGGAAGTCGAGCCGGAGGAAGAGCTTGAAGAGCTCGTGGAACTTGAAGAGCCGGAGGAGCTCGAAGAGGAAGAGCTCGGCTTTTTCGTCGGTTTCGGCGTTGGCTTCGGGGTTGAGGTCGGATCGATTTTGGGTCGCGCATCCGGTGAGTAGAGCAGATCCCGGTCGGGAACGTTGAATATACCGTCCACATCCAGCTTGTTCTTCGTTTGGAATGCGCGCACCGCTTCCTCGGTTGCAACGCCGAAGTAGCCGTTGATCTTGCTTCCGTAATAACCGAGCTCGTTCAGGCGGGATTGCATGCTTTCCACGTCGGTTCCGTTGTCGCCCAGTTTTATTTCATAGGGCTTTGCATCCGCGCTGAAGAGACGCTCCTGCAGCTCGCTGGAAGCAACGCCATCCATCGGCTCGCTAACGGTTCGCTGAAACAGGGATACGGCTACGGTGGTTGCGGCATTATAGACGGTGGTTGGCTCGTCCGAATCAAGATAACCGAGTTCCATCAGCCGAACTTGCAGCTGATGAACGGTTGGGTAGTCGTCGTTTTGCTGAAGCAACGTATATTGCGAAACCAGAACGCCGTCGTGCGGGGCGGGACTTGGTTCCGGCAAAACGGAGGCGCAGGCAGGCGCGAGAACCGACGCTTCGAACGGGATTGGCGTTGGCGTTATTACCGAAACGGTTTGTTCCGCTGCAACATAAAACGCGTTTGCAGCGGCAAAGCGGTTAATGGCAAGAGGAATCAGCACAAATGCCGCCACACAGCTTCCCGCAATGGTGAGAATCCATGTGCGTGCGGAAGAAGGAATTCTATTTCTATTCGGTTTTCCGGAAGGCAGTCGCGAAGCGCTCAAATTACGTACCTCATTATGGCAATGATTCTAGTAAGATTATAACGAATTGTTCCAAACAATGATTTGAACTTTTTTAAAATTCGTGCAAACCGCCGAATTCCGTTCCGTTTTTCCTTTGCGTCTATTTCCGTTAATCACCGATTAAAGAGACCGGACAAGATCGGTATTTTGCATTTATGCATGCGCCGTGTTAAAATAATACGTCTAGCTATTGGAGTAAAGAAATGTCATTGATTCATGCGCAGGAGCTCGAAAAGAGCTTTGGAGAACGAACGTTATTTCAAGATGTCGCGTTTGACGTATTCGAGCAGGACCACGTCGGGTTCGTCGGCGTAAACGGCTGCGGAAAAACCACACTGCTTCGGATGATTGCCGGTCTTGAGCCGCACGACGGAAAAGGCCAGCTTTCCGTATCGAAAAATGCGCATGTTGCAATGCTGGATCAATCTCCCGTTTGGGAGACGGGAGCTTCCCTCTACGACGCGGTTTTAGCGGCTTGCGGAAAATGGATCGCCATGGAGCGCGAACTGCATGATATTGCTGAAAAAATCGAACGTAACGGCGCTACGAAATCGATCATTCAGCGGCAGTCGGAACTTCAGGAACGCTATAACAGCGGCGGCGGCCTGACCTATCGCGCAAGAACGCGATCCACGCTGCTTGGACTTGGTTTTTCGGAGGAGGAACTGTCCCGCCCGATTTCGGTTATGAGCGGCGGACAGATGCGAAAAGCGTCGCTTGCAAAGATCCTGTTATCCGAAGCGGATCTGCTTTTGCTGGACGAGCCAACCAACCATTTGGATATCGCCTCTCTGGAGTGGCTGGAAACCTATCTTTCCGCGTATAAAGGCGCATTCCTCCTGATATCGCATGACCGGTATTTTCTGGATCGCGTTTGCAATCGCATCTTCGAACTGGAAAACGGTTCCATGCGACTCTATAGTGGTAATTACAGTCAATCCATGGAAAAAAAGATGGACGAACGCGAATTTGCCCTGCGGAAATATCAGAACACGCTCCGCGAAATCAAACGGATTGAGGGAATCATCGTTCAGCAGCGCAGGTGGAATCAGGCGCGCAACTACGTGACCATCGCGTCCAAGGAAAAGCAAATCGAACGAATAAAATCTACGCTTGTAAAACCGGAAGACGCGCCGCAATCGATTCATTTTCACCTCGAAGCGGACGCGCTGACCGCTAATGAGGTTGTTGTTGTTCGCGGGTTAAGCAAACAGTTTGAGGGGCGGGAAATCTTTCACGGACTTGACCTGCTGATTCGGCGCGACGAGAAAGTATGCCTGCTCGGCGCAAACGGCTGCGGAAAAACAACGCTGCTGAAAATTTTAACGAACAGGATTGAACCCGACGCGGGCAGTTATAAATTGGGCTCCAATGTACATGTCGGTTACTACGAGCAGGGTTCCGTCCGTCCAAACAATGCCGGAACGGTACTGGACACGCTCAATGCCGCGTTTCCTCGATACGACACAAAGCAGCTGCGAAATCTGCTTGGTTCGTTTCTCTTTCGCGGGGACGATGTATTCAAACGCGTTTGCGATCTTTCCGGCGGAGAATACGCGCGGATTCAACTGCTCAAACTGATGTTGGAAGGAAGTAATGTACTTCTTCTCGACGAACCGACAAACCATCTGGATATTCCTTCCTGCGAGGCGCTGGAAAACGCGCTCTCGGAATATGGCGGTACCATGCTGATCGTAACCCATGACCGATATCTTGCCAACCGGATTGCCGATCGTGTTTTAATTATGGATCGCGAAGGCATCCGCGCATTCGAAGGCGACTGGGACGCTTATAAAGAATTTCTGGCCGAAAACAGTTCGCCAAAGGAAAAGGAACCGCCCGCCGCTAGAAACGATTATCTTGCCGCGCGCGAACGAAGAAGCTCGATTGCAAAAGCCAAAGCGGCGCTGAAACGCGCGGAAGAACGTGTTCATCTGGAGGAAACGGCGCTTTCCAATCTGGAATCTCGCGTACAATCTCCGGAAGTCGCAAGTAATTTTGAACTGGTAAAGGACATCTATTCGCAGATCGAAGCGCAGCGTCAGCTGCTGGACTCCTGCTATTTGGACTGGGAGCAGGCGGAGGCGGACTGTCAAACGCTGCTGGAGGAGGAAGAGGACTGACATGGAATATTCCAAATTTTCGCTTGGCCTTCGTTTTGCAATGACGAGCGACGCAGGCCTTGCGCCGGAAGATTGCTGGAATATCGCATTTTCAGAAGTGCCGCTTGCGTATACGGTGGATGCAAATCTATTTGGCGCGTGGGACGACGTTGGCACCGCGGAAAGCGAAACATCGTACATCTGCCTGTTTTCCAATCTGCCGCTTCAAATCGGCAAAGCGCTGTACCAGCAGCTTCAGCAGAAGCCCAGGCTGCTTTCCTACCTGACGATTTATCGGCCGTTCATTCAGAACAATCTGGTTGAAAAATGCAGTTCGGTGCAATTTTTGGGAAATGTAAAATCGGACGGTTCCGTTTCAGGCGGAGACGTATCCTACGGAAACATGCATATCTCCGGCGATTTGCCGGTGGTTTGCAACCGGCCGGATTTCTGCAACCGGATTCTGATTGCGCCGGATGCCTGGGAAGGGAAATTTACCTCGGCAGACGCTGTACGGCATATGCTTCGTTCGGCGGCGCATATTTTACCAAAGGCAAAACTTTCCACACAGCTCATTGCGGATGGCGGCCAGGGTACCATGGACGCCATGGTATGCTCGATGAACGGGCGTTATCAAAAAGCAACCATATCCGGCGGCAACGGCGAATCTCATACCATACGGTATGGAATTCTTCCGGATCGAACGGTGGTGTTCGAATCGGAAGGGTTGACCCAATACGAGCTGGAACAGGTGCTCACGCTTCCGCAAAACCGCGGGTTTACGCATTATTATATCGCAGCGGGTTCCGGTCCGCTGCCCGAGCAGCTTCCGCAAGGAGTAGAAGCCACCGTGATGGGCAAGCGAATCCCCGCTTCGCGCCGGAACAGCGCCCAGATCGAATATCGCAACGGAATTGAAACCGTACTGGAAACCTGCAATTTTCATCAGCGCCTTTCAAAAGCGGACTGGCTGATTGTGCTGACGCGGTTGCTGGATGACGGTGGGGCGCTGCAGGACCCAACGGCGGATGCGCTTTTGTTTCACTGCAGGATTCTAAGAAAGCATACCGCGGTTCTTGCGTTTACGGACGACGGACGCTATTTCGCCAAAATAGACAATTCGCCGCTGGTTCCGATTGAGACAACACTTTTCGACGATGCAGCGGACGCTCTTTTTTTGATCATTCGAAACAGTCCTATTCACGCTTCGCTAACCGGTCCTGTATTGCCGGATACCGTGATCAACGACATATAATCGTTTAGTTTCAAGTATTTGGAGGATGATACGATGCGAATGGTCGATATTATTGAAAAGAAAGCAGGCTGCGAACCGCTTAGCAGCGAAGAAATCCAGTTTTTTATCGATGGATTCGTCAGCGGCGATATTCCGGACTATCAGGCGTCCGCGCTCCTCATGGCAATCGTGCTGAATGACATGAATGAACGTGAGGCTGCCGACCTGACGCTGCATATGATGCATTCCGGCGATACGGTCGATCTGAGCGACCTTCCGGGTGTAAAGGTGGACAAGCATTCCTCCGGCGGCGTGGGGGACACCACCACGCTGGTGGTTGCCCCGCTCGTTGCGGCCTGCGGTGGAACGGTGGCGAAGATGTCCGGAAGAGGGCTTGCGTTCTCCGGCGGAACCATAGACAAACTCGAATCGATTCCGGGCGTCAATATATCCCAAACAATCGAACGTTTTAAGCAAATCGTAAGAAAAACCGGCGTATGCGTCATTGGTCAAACGGGAAATCTGGTTCCCGCGGATAAAAAAATGTATGCGCTGCGCGACGTAACCGGCACGGTGCAGAGCGTTCCGCTCATTGCCGCCAGCATTATGAGTAAAAAACTCGCAGCGGGCGCGGATGCAATCGTTTTGGATGTCAAAGTCGGCAGCGGCGCGTTCATGAAGACGGTTGAGGACGCGAAGCGCCTTGCCGAGCTGATGGTAAAAATGGGGAAACTGCTCAAGCGCGAAGTGGTTGCAGTCGTTACGGACATGAACCAACCACTCGGCCTTTCGGTTGGAAACGCGCTGGAGTTTCGCGAGGCGGTGCAACTGCTTGCCGGCCAAATACCGGAAAACGATCCGCTCTATGAAATCTGTCTGCTGCTCGGTACACAGATGCTGCTTCTATCCAAGCTCGCAAAGACGGACGACGAAGCGCGCGGCATGCTGAAACACGCAATCGAAAACGGAAGCGGTCTTGAAAAACTTCGCTCCATGATTCACGAGCTTGGCGGGGATGCATCGCTGGTCACGCTGAAAGGGATGGATCAGCTCTGCACTACCAGACGACAGATTCCCGTACCTGCCAAGAACAGCGGGTATATCGTCGATATGCAGGCGGAACTCATCGGCCGCGCGGCACAAGTGCTCGGCGCGGGCAGGGCGACAAAAGAGGACGTAATCGATCCCGCCGTCGGTTTGGTGATGCACAAAAGGGTGGGAGACCGGGTGGAACAAGGCGATGCGATCTGTACGCTATATGTCAACGATGAATCGAATCTTGCCGATGCAATGGAAACCATGACCGAGGCGGTTCGGATTGGCGAAAAGCCGAAATTTGTCACACCAATGGTCTATGCCGTCATTCGCTGAATAAAAGAAGAAATGACAGGAGGAGCGCGCTTGAAACAGCTCATCGCAATTGACGGGAACAGCCTTTTGCATCGCGCCTACCACGCGCTGCCGCCCATGACGACGCGCGAAGGAATACCGACCGGCGCGCTTCACGGGTTCCTTGGCATGCTGCTCAAGCTGATCGAACGAAAGCCGGATTATTTGGTTGTCGCATTCGATATGCACGGACCGACCTTTCGCCACGAACAGTTTTCCGAATACAAAGCGGGCCGAAAAGAAACGGACGAAGACCTGCGCGCGCAGTTTCCTGTTTTAAAGGATCTATTAAAGGCGATGGGAATCGCCGTGTGTGAAACGCCGCGCTATGAAGCGGACGACATATTAGGAACATTTTCTCGTCTCTGCGAAGCGCGGCAGATCGACGCTCTGCTTGTAACCGGGGATCGGGACGCGCTGCAGCTGATCGGCGAGCATACGCATGTTCTCATGACCAAGAAGGGAATCAGCGAAACCGTAGAATTCGACCGCGCTTTGCTGAAGGAGGAATACGGCCTTGCGCCGGATCGCATGCGTGACCTGAAAGGACTGATGGGCGATCATTCGGACAATATTCCCGGCATTCCCGGGGTAGGTGAAAAAACAGCCCTGAAACTGCTGGAGGATTACGAAACGCTCGAGAGCGTTTTGGCGCATGCGGGTGAAATAAAAGGCAAACTTGGCGAGAAAGTCGCCGCAAACGCAGATTCCGCGCGTATGAGTTACGAAATTGGAACGATCTGCACCAACGCCCCGATTTCGCTGACCATTGAAGACTGCCAGTTCCATCCGGAGCGGATATCCGGCGCGCGCAACAAGCTGCTGGAACTGGAAATGCGCGGTATTGCCGGCCGGATCGCAGGAGAAGGCGGCGAAAAAGCGGAAGCGCCGAAAAATCCGGCCGTTCGCGCGGAGCGAGTTGTGCTGGAATCAATGGAAGATGTTCTGCGGGTTCTCGGCACGGCAAATCAGATTTTACGTTTCTCTATCGACGCAGGGCAAACCATGCAGTTTGCGCTTGATTCCAGCCGCTTCTACGAAATCGTGCAGGGCACGGATCTCTTCAGCACAACGATTGACGAGACCGAGCTTTTTGGCGCAATCAAACCACTGCTCGAAAATCCAAAGTGCGAGGTGCTTGTGTTTGATTCGAAGCGCCTTCGCCATCGTCTCGCGAGATTTGGCATATCACTCAGTGCCAAAGTGTTCGACGCGATGATTGTGGATTATCTTTTGGACGCAATGCGGCCCGCAACCAGCTTTTCTATGCTCTGCGAACGATTCGACGCGAATGCAGCGCCCAACGCCGCAATGCTGTTTTCGATGCGGGACCATATGCTCCGTCAGCTTGAAGATGTCGGCATGACAAAACTGTATGACGGGATGGAGCTCCCTCTTTCCAATGTTTTGTTCGATATGGAGCGGGAGGGCTTTCGCGTTGACCGGGATATGTTAAAGCAGCTCCAGGCACAGTTCAACGAGCAAAGCGAAACACTGGCAAAGCGTATTTATGAAGCAACCGGCGAGACGTTTAATATTCTTTCGCCAAAGCAGCTTGGCGAAGTGCTCTTTGAAAAACTTGGTTTGCCAACCGGCAAAAAGAATAAAAGCGGATTTTCGACCGATGCGGAAACGCTGGAGTCCCTCGCGGATCGCCATCCGGCGGTTCCTCTCATTCTGGAGTACCGGTTTATCACGAAACTGAAAAGCACGTTTGTGGACGGGCTTTTGAACGTTGTAAACGCAGATAACGACCGGGTGCGTACGCAGTTCAATCAATGTGTTACCGCAACCGGACGCATTTCCAGCACCGAACCGAATATGCAGAACATTCCGGTTCGTACGCCACAGGGACGCGAAATACGAAAAGCGTTTATCGCTTCCGATGGAAACGTTTTGGTAGATGCGGACTATTCGCAGATTGAGCTGCGGCTCTTGGCGCACATCAGCGGGGATGAAGGAATGATCGCCGCTTTTAACAGCGGCAAAGATATCCACCGGACAACTGCAAGCGAGGTGTTTCGCGTACCGTTTGGCGAGGTGACAAGCGAACTTAGAAGCGCCGCAAAAGCGGTTAACTTCGGCATCGTATACGGCATCAGCGATTTTGGTCTGGCACGAAACCTCGATATTCCGGTAAAGCGGGCGGCGGAATACATCAAGCTCTATTTTGAGCGGTATCCCGGCGTAAAGGCCTACCTTGAACGCAGTGTGGAGGAAGCAAAGCAAAAGGGATATGCCGTTACCATGTTCGACCGAAGAAGGCCTATGCTGGAGCTGAGAAGCTCCAACTATAATACGCGTTCCTTCGGTGAACGAGTTGCGATGAATATGCCGATTCAGGGTACCGCCGCGGACATCATAAAGCTCGCCAGGGTCAAAGTCTGTGAAAAGCTCCGTGAGCGCGGCTTGAAAGCCAGGCTGATCTTACAGGTGCACGATGAACTGATCTTCGATGTTCCGAAAAGCGAAGCGGAGGAAGTTGTCTCGCTCGTGCATGATTGCATGGAGCACGTAGCGGAGCTTCGCGTGCTGCTGGAGGCGGATGTTAAGGTTGGACACAGCTGGTACGAAACAAAATGAAGCAGAAGAATAGCGCCGGGTATCGCCGTATTGGTCTTACCGGCGGAATCGGTTCCGGAAAAACCACCGCCGCAAAGCGGTTTGCCGAGCTGGGAGCCAAAGTGTACTCGGCGGACGATATTGCCCGGCGTGCGCTCGATCCGGGAACAAGTTGCTACGATCGCGTAGTTTCTGCGTTTGGCGAATCGATTCTGCTGCCGGACGGCGCGATCGACCGAAAACGTCTGGCGCGAATTGTATTTTCCGACGAATCCAAGCGAACGCTACTGAACGGAATCCTGCACCCCTACGTAATCGACCGTCTTTTTTCGGATGCGGATCAGGATTTTCAAGCGGAAAACTTTCGAATTGCCGTGTTTGACATACCGCTGCTCTTTGAAAGCGGGCTCGACGCGCAAATGGATACAACCATCGTCGTTGCCAGCGACACAGAAACGCGTATTCGCCGTGTGATCGAGCGGGACGGTATTTCGCGGGAACAGGCGCTCCAGCGGATCCTTGTACAGATGCCGGATGAGGAAAAACGACTTCGCGCAAACTATGTGCTGGACAACGACGGTTCCAAGGACGACCTGTGCCGTCGAGTTGACGCGCTTTATGAATTACTTCGGCCGGAGGAATCGAACGTTTGAACGAACAATATAAGAACCGAACGCCCGCGCGAAACCAAAAGAATCCGCGGCTGAGCAAGATTCAAATCGCTATTATTATCGTTGGGGCGCTTGTCTTTGCCGTTGCCGCCTCGTTTGCCGGGTATCTAATATATGAAAACGCGCTCTATCAGCAGGCGCTGCGGAATTACCCCGTTGCCTACAGCGAACTGATTTTGCAGTTTGCGGAGCAATACGATCTCGATCCATATCTTGTCCAGTCCGTCATGCGCTGCGAAAGCAGCAACGACCCCGGCGCCGTAAGCGATGCCGGAGCGATCGGACTGATGCAGATTATGCCGGATACGGCGACCTGGATTGCACACAAGCTCGATCTCGATGACGTTTATACGCAGGATATGCTTTATCTTCCGGAAACAAGCATTGAATTCGGCTGCTGGTATCTCCACTTTTTAAGCGGCCGATTCAACGGGAATGTGAAAGAAATCGTTGCGGCGTATAACGCGGGTCACGGCAGCGTGGAAGACTGGCTCGCAGATCCGCGCTTTTCTGAAAACGGAGTGCTGGTAACCATTCCGTTTGAGCAAACCGCCCGCTATTACGAAAAGGTAATGGAAGCATACGAAAATTACACAACGCTCTACCCCGACTTGTTCACCGTCACCGCGGATCAGACCTCGGTTGCCGCTGAATAGAAAGCATGCTATACTGAATGAAATTATTCGGAGGAAATACCGTTTTGCTTGAATTTATACTCATCGTTGTTTTGCTTGGGATCGATCAGGCGTCAAAATATCTGATTCAGATCTATCTTTCGCCGATCGGTTCATCTATTCCGGTGATTCCGGGATTATTTCGTTTGACCAACGTACATAACATTGGCGCCGCGTGGGGAATGCTGGAAGGGTTTCGCTGGCTCTTCATTCCGCTCACCATACTGGTTGCCGCCGCGCTTGTCTACCTGTTAATCCGTTTTCGAAAAAGAGTTACCGTGTTTTCCCGCATTACACTTGTGCTGCTCTTTTCGGGCGCGGTTGGCAATCTTATCGACCGGATTCTGCTGGTCTATGTGCGGGATTTCCTCGATTTTTCAGCATTATACAACTTTCCG
The DNA here is from genome assembly GCA_021373115.1 of Eubacteriales bacterium. Classification (GTDB taxonomy): domain Bacteria; phylum Bacillota; class Clostridia; order Christensenellales; family CAG-138; genus UBA7703. The sequence continues at coordinate 11,469 of JAJFTI010000027.1, forward strand.
GTTTTCAACGTTGCGGACAGCTGCCTGACGATCGGCTGCATCCTTCTAATCATCGACGCTCTATTCCTGAAAGAAAAATCGCTTTTTGAGCGCGTCTCCTTCAAAAACGGAGCGACCGAAGCAGCGAAAACGACTTCGGGCGACGGCAAAGATGCCTGAGCGGGAAACCATATTATGCTCCGTTTGCGCTCGGCTGGACGCGTTCGTCGCCAGTGAAACGGAGCTTTCTCGTACGCAGGCGCAGCGCCTGATCCGTGACGGATCCATTCTGCTCAACGAAAAAGCGGCGAAGCCAAACGCAACGACCAACCCCGGGGATGTCGTTGAAATCACTTTTCCGGATGCCGCGGAAACGGATGTGCTGCCGGAGGATATCCCGCTGGATATCGTTTATGAAGATTCCGACCTTCTCGTGGTTAATAAACCGCAGGGGATGGTGGTGCATCCGGCGCCGGGTCACGAAAGCGGAACCCTGGTGAACGCGTTGCTCTACCATGTTTCCGGTCTTTCCGGTATTGGCGGCGAGCGTCGTCCGGGGATCGTTCACCGCATCGATCGAATGACGTCCGGCCTTCTCGTGGTCGCAAAAAACGATGCGGCGCACCATGCGCTCAGCGAACAGTTTCAGAACCGCACGGCACACCGGAGTTATCTAGCACTGGTGGACGGCAACCTCAAACAGGATCAAGGAACGATCAATGCGCCGCTTGCACGGCATCCAGTTGATCGGAAACGGATGGCCGTTTTGGCCGGCGGAAAGGAAGCGGTTACCCACTGGACGGTTGCCGCGCGTTACGGGCAGTATACGCTGCTGCAGGTCGAACTGGAAACCGGTCGAACACACCAGATTCGCGCGCATATGGCCAGCATCCAGCACCCCGTAACCGGGGATGATGTATATGGCCGGGAGAAGATGCCCTTTGGTTTATCCGGGCAGGCGCTGCACGGGTATCGTCTTCGATTCCTTCACCCGCGGGATCAGCGGGAGATGCTGTTTTATGCGCCAATTCCGCCGTACTTCATAACCGCCCTGCAAAAGGCGGGGGAGACGCGGTCTGAAAATGAACTGCTGGAATCGTTGAAACTTCTGGAACGCGTTTACGCAACGCAGATCCTTTCCCAATAAACAATCGACTGGATCGAAAGAAACGTTATATCGGAATAGAGTAAGGAGACGGATCATGAAACGTACGCATCGACTGCTTGCAATGCTGTTTGCGCTCATTCTCATCGCGAGCACATTATTGGGCTGTAAACTTTCGAATGGTCAGGGCGACGCGCAGCCCATTACCATCGATACCGCCGAAGCGGGACAAACCGCCGCTCCGGAAGAAACCGCTGCTCCGACGCCGACATTTACAATCAGTCAGGCGGCGCTGGATTCGCTGAACACGCTGGATATGGACGTGTTCCGCTGGTATGCAACATCGGACGGCTATTCCTTCCACATGTTCATTGATGATCCGTCCAAATACAGCATCGATCCAGCGACGGTGAAGATGACCTTAGGTGAATTTACCGAGGAGGATACCGACCGTCTTACGGTGGAAGCGGGGGCATATCTTGCCCGATTCGAAGCGATCAACCGCGAAGAGATTCCGCAGGAGCGCCAGTTTTCCTACGATGTTCTCCATCAAATTCTCATGGATCTTGCAGAACCGAACGAATATAAGTATTACTACGAACCGCTGACCGAATACAGCGGCCTGCAGGCGAATCTGCCGCTTTCTTTCGCTTTATTCGAGCTGAAAAACACGCGTGACGTTGAAGATTACCTTGCTCTGCTTGCGGACATGCCGCGCTATCTTGGTCAGGTGCTTGCCTATGAGCAGAAACGAGCCGAGTTGGAAATGTTCATGACCGAGCCTGCGCTCGATGCGATTCTGGAGGACTGCAAGGCTATCATCGATTCGCGCGACACCTCGTTTCTCTACACAACGTTCAACGATGCAATCGATCAGTTAACCAATCTGTCGCCCGAACAGGCGCAGACATATAAGGACAAGAACGAAAGTCTGCTTCAGAACGAGTATATCAACGCATACCAAACGCTTTACGACGGATTGAAATCGCTCAGAAAGAGTTGTCGCAGCTATGAGGAAGCGTCCACGTATAACGAAACGCAGAAGAGCTATTTTGAATTCTGCATGCAGGATGAAGCCTGCAATGCTTTAAGCGTGGAAGAAACACTTGAAATGCTCAAAAACGAGTATTTCTATCTGCTGTATGATATCTACTCGATCCAGGATCAGAATCCGGATATTTTCGATACGCAGATCAACCTTTCCAGCGGAAACATGGAGACGGATCTGGACTACCTGAAAACCGTGATCAGCCCGATCTTGCCGCAGCTGCCGGAGCACAATCTCCTCTTGACGGACGTCCCGGAAGAATTACAGGATATGTTCGCCCCCGCGGCCTATGTCATTCCGGCGCTGGACGACTGGAAGGACAATATTATCTACATCAATACCGCAACCGAAGATCAAACGCTGCTGCTTACGCTTGCGCACGAGGGATATCCGGGACATCTGTACCAGTATATCGATCAGCGCAGCAACGAGAACATTGGAACCATGCAGCGCGTGATGAACTTTGGCGGATATGCGGAAGGCTGGGCACAGTTTGCGGAGTACCTTGTGGCGGTGAATCAAACCAAATACGATTCGAACTATGTTCGATTCCAGTTTGATTATAATGTGCTGTTTAACGCAATTCTGCCGGCCATGCTCAGCATCCTTGTGAATTACTATGGCTACAGCGAGGAAGCGCTGCAGAACTATGTTACCGCCGTTGGTCTGGACGGCGAACAGATCGTTTCGGCCTATTATGAAACCGTTGTGGATCAGCCATACTACTTTTTTGAATACGCGGTGGGATACAGCCAACTGGCGCAACTGTACCGCGATGAACAGGATAACCTTGGGGACAAATTTGACATGGCTTCGTTTCTCAGGACCTATCTTGACCTTGGGCCTGGCTACTATGAGCTTATCCGCGAAAAAATGGATGTCTGGGCGGACGGATTGGTCAGCGACGCGGCATGATTGCTTGACAAAATCATCTATTTCGGCTAGACTGACCACAATTGGATGAATGAAACGGCTGCGAAAATGAGGAGTACGCGAAGCGTCCGCAGAAGAGAGACTGCCCTTTGAGCTGTAAGGCGGTTTGCGGAAGAGCGCGGAAGGTCGCATGGGAGCCGGAAACGTCACGGATTATTCCCAGCGTTTTCCGAATCAACCGCGTTAAGGTTTGCTAAGAGGAATGCCGAGCGATCATTCGCGGCGGCATTCAACAAAGGTGGTACCGCGAACGTCCGCTTCGTCCTTTGGCGAGGCGGACGTTTTAATTTACGATTTACATTTGGAAGGCAGGAAGAGAACAACATGCATCCCGAAATGGAAAAAACCTATGATCACACACGTGTGGAAACCGCTCTATACAAAAAGTGGGAGGAGAAGGGCTATTTCCATGCGCGTCCAAATACCGGAAAACCGCCGTATACCATCGTAATTCCGCCGCCGAATATCACGGGCAGGCTGCACATGGGACATGCGATCGATGAAACGCTGCAGGATGTGCTGATTCGCTACAAGCGCATGAGCGGCTTTGAAACGCTTTGGATGCCGGGTACGGATCACGCGTCCATTGCAACCGAAGTTAAGATTGTGGAACAGATGGCAAAAGAAGGGCTGACCAAGAAAGATATCGGCCGCGAAGGCTTCTTAAAACGTGCCTGGGCCTGGCGCGAAGAATATGGCTCCACCATTGTCAAGCAGCTGCGCTATCTTGGATCCTCCTGCGATTGGGAACGCGAGCGCTTTACCATGGACGACGGCTGCAATAAAGCGGTGATAAAAGTATTTGTGAGCCTTTACAACAAAGGCTTGATTTACCGCGGGGACCGGATTATCAATTGGTGTCCGGACTGCAAGACGGCGCTTTCCGACGCTGAGGTGGAATACGAGGAGCAGAGCAGCCATCTCTGGCATGTTCGTTACGACGCTCCGGACAAGAGCTACTCCATTACGGTTGCGACCACGCGCCCGGAAACCATGCTGGGCGACACTGCGGTTGCGGTGAATCCCGAAGATCCCCGCTATAAGGATTTGATCGGCAAAACCGTCGTTATTCCCGCGGTGGGACGGGAAATCCCTATCGTCGGCGACGAATACTGCGAAATGGAATTCGGCACAGGCGCCGTTAAAATCACGCCGGGTCATGATCCGAACGACTTTGAAGTTGCACAGCGCCATCAGCTGCCGGTGCTTCGCGTGTATACGGACAATGGTTATATCAACGAACTCGGCGGTAAATACGTGGGTATGGAGCGCTATGAGTGCCGTAAAGCCATCGTAAAGGATCTGGAGGAAAGCGGTAATCTGATTAAGATTGAACCGTACTCGCACAATGTCGGCACCTGCTACCGCTGCCATACGACCATTGAACCCATCGTATCCAAACAGTGGTTTGTAGATATGAAACCGCTCGCCGCTTCGGCGATCGAAGCGGTTCGAAGCGGCGAGATTAAATTCGTACCCGAGCGCTTCGAGAAAACCTATTTCAACTGGATGGAGAACATCCGCGACTGGTGCATCTCCCGCCAGCTCTGGTGGGGGCATCGTATACCGGCTTACTATTGTGACGCATGCGGAAAAATGGTCGTTGCGGAGGAAGCACCGGATAAGTGTCCGGACTGCGGCGGCGCCCTAAGACAGGATGAAGATGTACTCGACACATGGTTCAGCTCCGGCATGTGGCCATTTTCCACGCTCGGTTATCCGGAGGAAACGGATGAACTGAAGTATTTTTATCCAACCAGCACACTCGTGACCGGCTACGATATTATCTTCTTCTGGGTCGCCCGAATGATCGTATTCGGCTACGAAGTAATGAAGGAACGCCCGTTTGAAACGGTATACGTTCACGGGATCATGCGCGACAGCCTTGGCAGAAAGATGAGCAAGTCGCTGGGTAACGGAATCGATCCGCTGGAAGTCATCGAGAAACACGGCGCGGATTCGCTGCGTTTTTCGCTGCTTGCAGGCAATTCTTCCGGAAACGACATGCGTTTTTACTGGGAAAAGGTGGAGGCCGCGCGGAACTTCTGCAACAAGATCTATAATGCCGCGCGTTTCGTGCTGATGGGCGTTTCGGAAACAAACATGGAGCTGCCGGGTGAGGATATGCTTGAAATTGCGGATCGCTGGATTTTAAGCCGCCTCAACGAAATCATCGGAGAAGTAACGCGAAACCTGGATGGTTACGAGCTTGGTCTGGCCTCGCAGAAGATATACGATTTCATTTGGTCGGAATACTGCGACTGGTACATTGAAATTGCGAAATCGCGGCTTTATGGAGAAAATGCCGAAGAGAAAGCGGTCGTTTCCAGTGTGCTGATTCACGTGTTCAAAGCAAGCCTGAAACTGCTGCATCCATTCATGCCGTTTATTACAGAGGAAATTTTCACCAAGCTCTCTGACGAAGAAACCATCATGCTCTCCGCCTGGCCAAAGCAGAACGAACGATATTCGTTTGATGCGGATTGTGCTCGCATGAACAAGCTGATGGAGCTTGTTCGGGCAATCCGTAACCTTCGCGCGGAAATGAAGGTTCCGCCGGCGCAGAAGATCAGCGCGCGTCTGATCGTTGATGCGGCGGATATAGATGCTTTTTCCGCCATGGGCGGCTATCTGAATAAACTTGCTGGCGTGGAGCGCGTTACCGTTTCCGCGGAAGCGGGGGAGATCCCCAAGAGCGATATGCATATCGTCTGCGAAGGCGCAGAAGCGGTCATACCGCTTTCCTCGCTCATTGATCCCGAAAAGGAACGCGCGCGTGTTCAGAAGGAAATCGAACGCGTGTCGGCCGATATCGAGCGCGCAAATGCCAAGCTGAACAATGCCGGATTCCTGGCGAAAGCTCCGCAAAGCGTAGTCGAAGAGGAACAGGGCAAGCTCGCTCTTTCAAAGGATATGCTGAATAAACTGCTAGAGCGTCTGGGCTCGCTGAACTAACCGAAATACGGAGGGTTGTTCCATGCGTACAAACGAGATTCGATTCGGTGTTATTGGTACGGGCAATATGGGGGAAGCCATCGTGCGCGGGTTCTATCAGAGCGGCGTTGCTTCCGGGGTTAAAACAACGATTTATGACCCGGATACAGAAAAGTGCCGTCAGCTGGAAAAGACCCTGCCCGTAGAATCCGCTTCCTCTCTGGAGGCGCTGATTGAGCGAAGCGACATACTCCTGATCGCCATCAAACCAAACATATGTACGCATGTGTTTCAGGAGCAGCATGATCGCTTTTCCGGGAAAGCCGTCATTTCCATAGCGGCAGGGTGGGGAGGGGAGCGGCTGAAAAAAGCGCTCCCGGCCGATACGCGAATTTTGCGCGTCATGCCAAACACACCGGCGATGGTTGGCGAGGGTATGATTGTATTTGAAACAGGCGATTCCTTAACGGCGGACGAACGGTCGTTTGCACAAACGTTGTTCGGATCGGTTGGGGATGTAATCAGCGTCGAACCAAAGCTCATGGACGCAGTGACCGCCGTCAGTGGCAGCGGTCCCGCCTATGTTTATCTGTTTATCGAAGCACTGGCGGACGGCGGCGTGAAAGCGGGACTTCCGCGCCCCGTCGCGCTTAAACTCGCGGCACAAACGGTGAAGGGCTCCGCCATGATGGTTTCGGAAACCGGCGTGCATCCGGGCGAACTGAAGGATCGTGTCTGTTCGCCGGGCGGAACCACAATTGAAGCCGTTGCTGTGCTCGAACAGCATGGATTCCGCGGCGCTGTGATCGCCGCCGTGGAAGCTTGCCGGGAGAAATCTGAACGAATGAGTAAATAATATATTATATATTATTTAGAGAGAACAGGATGAAGAAGCAGGTTACCATATATACGGACGGCGCATGCTCCGGAAATCCGGGTCCCGGCGGCTGGGGCGCAGTCTTGTTGTATCAGGATCAGAAGAAGGAATTGTCCGGATTCGAACCCGATACTACGAATAATCGCATGGAACTGACGGCTGTAATTGAAGCAATCCGCGCGTTAAAAGCGCCATGCGCATTATCAATTTATACGGACAGCGCGTATGTTTGCAATGCGTTCCATAACGGCTGGCTGCAGAACTGGTTAGGCAACGGCTGGAAAACCGCATCCAAGCGTCCGGTTGAAAATCAGGATCTCTGGCTTGTGCTGTTGGACATGCTGCGGATACATGAGTTCACATTCATAAAAGTCAAAGGTCATTCCGATAATCCGCTGAACAATCGATGCGACGAGCTTGCCCGTCTTGCAATTAAACAGGCGCTGGCACCAGTACAATAATACCGTATTTTTGATATAACTATTCGTTAAACTTGTCTTTAACGAATAGTTGTGATATAGTAAAACCATAAGAAATCATAGTTTTAAGGCGGTTCTTATGGCAAACACCTATCAGGAAGAAAAATTGAAAACCTATACCCTGAAGATCCGTGCGCTCGTTGCCGAATTGCCGTTGCTTTGCGGCTCATTTTTTCGCGCAATCGATACGCAAACTTCCGTACTCACGCGATATGCTTACGCAATCGACCTGAGGGGATTCTTCTTGTATGCGGTTCAGCAGGAGGAGCTGTTTTTGGGAAGGGATCTCCCCTCCCTCACCGCCGCCGATTTTGAAAAGATTCAGGCGCGGCATATAGAACAGTATCTTTACGATGTTTCCCTGTATCAGAAAGGGGAACGCGAGTGGATCAATCAGGAACGCACGAAAGCCAGAAAGCTCTCCTCCATACGCTCGTTCTTTAAATATCTGCATAAGCACGAGTATCTGGAAACGAACGTGGCCGCGCTGGTTGATATTCCCAAACTGCATGAGAAACCGATCATCCGTCTGGAACCAAACGAAGTGGCAAATCTTCTGGACTGCGTGGAGGAAGGAAACGGCCTTTCGAACCGACAGAAACAATACCACGAGGGTACGAAGGTTCGCGATGTGGCGATTCTAACGCTCTTTCTCGGCACCGGAATCCGCATCAGCGAGCTGGTCGGTATTGATTTAATCGATGTCGATCTGGAAAACGATGCGTTTGTTGTCACGCGAAAAGGCGGAAAGCAGGAAATCCTGAACTTCGGGAACGAGGTACATGGCGCTCTGGCCGACTATATCCGGTTACGCGAACAGCTCTCTCCCCTGCCCGGCCATGAGAAGGCACTGTTTCTTTCGCTCCAGCAGCGCCGGATTTCCGCGCGCGCGGTTGAAAATCTGGTTCAGAAATACACAAAGATCGCAACCCCTTTAAAATCCATCTCACCGCACAAACTTCGCAGTACGTACGGTACCATGCTCTATCACGAAACGGAGGATATCTACCTTGTAGCGGATGTTTTGGGGCATAAGGACGTCAATACGACGAAGAAGCATTACGCAGCCGCATCCGAAGAGCATAAACGCATCGCCGCAAAAAAGATCAAGCTGCGGGACGATTGAACTTCGATTTTATCAGGAGCGGCGCTTCAGGCGCGTTCCAAAGGTACCCGGCAACGTTCGAATCGAAGTGAACGCGCCTTCCTCTTTCCAAGCGTCGTTGGAATCCAGCACGAATCCATCTTCAAAATCAATTGGCTGCGGTCTATCCGCCTCCGGACTGAAGTCGTCGTCAAAATATACGCCGGAAACCGGGATCTCCGCATAGGTGCGCGTATCCGACTCCAGGCAACGGAAACAATTGTCACAGATTTTCTGCGGATCAAGTTCGCAACGGTCGTCGCATTCGCCGCAGTCGTTGCATATCTTTTCCGGGTGCAGGACGCATTGTTTCATAATCATTCACCATTCTTTCGAACATATGTTTGCAATCGCTTAGATTGCATGTTATAATTGCGCTAACAGTTAGCGGCTACGCGTGAACGGAGGTTGCGATTTTTCATGAAGAAGCTATCCGATCCTCAGCAGGTGATTCTGGATTATATGGTTTCCTTTACGGAGGAGCACTCCTATCCCCCTTCGGTTCGGGAAATCTGCGCTGCTGTCGGTTTAAAATCGACTGCAACCGTACACACGCATTTGCGCAATCTTGAAAAAAAAGGCGTAATTACGCGCGACCCTTCCAAGCAGCGCGCGGTTTTCATCAACGCAGAGCGCTCTGGAGCGCGGGACGAAAAGCCTTTTGCCATACCGCTTATCGGGCACGTGGCGGCCGGTCTTCCCATGCTGGCGGCGGAAAACATTGAAGACGCGTTTCCCCTGCCGGACGTGCTGATGCACGGAAAAGAGCCGGAAGAGGTCTATATGCTCCGTGTGGAAGGCGAAAGTATGCGCGACGCCGGAATCCGGGACGGCGACATCCTTGTTGTAAATCACAATTGTAATTGTGTCAACGGCGACATCGTCGTTGCCCGCGTGAGCGGTGAAAGCGCAACGGTCAAACGATTTTTCCGCGAAAAGGAGTGCGTTCGCCTGCAGCCGGAAAATGAGCTGTTTGACCCCATCTATGTGCCGTTTGACGAACTTGAGATTTCCGGCAAGGTAATCGGTCTTCTTCGCGCAATCTAAGTATTTTCTTTCACATACATGTGTCGAACAAAGCATCGCAAGCCAGCATAGCCGCGATTCGTGCATGCGCATAGGTAAGCGAACCCTGCACATAAGCGGTGTATGGTGCGCGAATCGGCCCGTCCGCGCTCAGTTCCGTGGTCGCTCCCTGAACAAATGTTCCCGCAGCCATCACAACCTTATCTTCATACCCCGGCATATCCCACGGTTCCGGAGACGCAAAGCTGTCCACCGGAGCCGCTTTTTGTATGCTCTTGCAGAACCGAACGAGGGAATCCGCATCCTCAAATCGAACCGCTTGAATGATATCCGAGCGTATGGCGTCTCCGGCCGGCATGGTATCCAAGCCCAGCTGCTCAAAGACACGCGCAAACAGCGCCGCACCTTTCACGCACTGCGCGGTCACATGCGGCGCGAGAAAGAGTCCCTGAAAAAAAAGCCGGTAATCGCCCGAATAGGAACCAACTTCTCCCCCCATGCCCGGCACGGTCAGCCGGTACGCGGCGCGCTCCACCAGCTCCGTTTTTCCGGCAATATATCCGCCGGTTGGAGCCAGCCCTCCGCCGGGATTCTTAATCAGCGACCCTGCGATCAGGTCCGCTCCCCGGGCGGTCGGTTCCTGCGCTTCCACAAACTCGCCATAGCAGTTGTCAACGAGAATGTTCGCATTCGGGAAAAGCTGTCTTGCAAGGGCGGCTGCCTCGCTCAGATTCGCCATGGAAAGCGCTTCCCGCCACGCGTATCCGCGAGAACGCTGAAGGAAGACGACTCGTACCTTCGCGTCATCAACGGCTTTCATACCTTCAAAATCAATTGTACCATTCGATCGTAAATCGACAGTTCGGAAGGAAGCGCCGAGACGTTTCAGTGAATTTGGCGCATCCCCGCGCACACCGATCGCCTCCAGCAGCGTATCGTATGGCAAGCCCGTAACGGACAGGATCGTGTCCCCGGGTTCAACAAGCGAGGCGAGCGCCGTGAAGATCGCATGCGTCCCATTGACGAACTGCGGCCGGACCAGCGCGCTTTCCGCCTGCAGTGATTGCGCAAATACGCGGTCCAGCGTATCGCGGCCAATATCGTCGTATCCGTATCCGTTTGTCGGCGCAAAATGGCGCGCGCTGACGCGTTCGTTCCAGAATGCATCCAGAACGCGCTGCTGGTTCGCCATTTCAATTGCGTCCGTTCTGCGAAAAGTGCTCTCCAGAGATTGCTCCGCATTCCAAACGAGTTCGCGCGCGCGGTCGGAAATCGTCATATCGTCGTTGTTCCTTTCAGAAATTCACGTGCTCTTTCCGTCATATCCGCAAACACGTTTGTTTTGATCGCGTCGTAATCCGTTACGTCGTACCAGTAAATTCGCTCATCCCGGCGAAACCATGTCTGCTGCCGTTTGGCGAACCGTCTCGTATCCTGCTTGATCTTTTCAACCGCCTCTTCCAGCGAGCATTCCTTGCGAAAATAGGTGAAAAGCTGTTGGTAGCCAATCGATCGCATTGCGGGAAGTTCCACGCTGTATTGTAAGTCGAAAATACGCTTGGCTTCGTCAAGCAAACCCGCTTGCATCATTTGATCCACGCGGCTGTTGATTCTTGCATAAAGCCGTTCCCGCTCCATATTTAAACCAAACAGCAGCGCGTTAAATGCAGCCGGCTCTCCCGCCGTGTTTTGAAAATCATTGCCGAAATCCGAGAGCGATTGGCCGGAGCATTCAAATACTTCCAGCGCGCGGACAATACGCTTTCGGTCGTTCGGATGGAGACGGTTTGCCGTTTCCGGATCAACTGCCATCAGCCGCTTAACTACACGCTGCCGGTCTTCATCGTATTCGGCCAGCAGACGCGCCCGCATTTCATCGTTTCGAGGAATCGCAAATTCTAGCGGATAGGTCAGCGCATTGCAATACAGCCCGCTGCCGCCGGCAACGATGGGAACGCGTCCGCGCGCGGTAATCCCGTAGATCGCAGCGGATGCTAGACTTCGATATTCCGAAACCGAGAATCCAGCCGCGTCAATTGGCACGCAGTCGATCATATGATGCGGTATTCCCTGACGTTCCTGCATCGACGGTTTTGCGGAACCGATATCCATACCGGAATAGACCTGCACCGAATCGGCGGAAACAATCTCTCCGTCGATTCGTTTCGCAAGTTCAATGGCACATTCGGTCTTGTGACACGCTGTCTGGCCGACGATACAAACGATGCGCGGCCGGAATTTCGCCTGTTCCATAAGCTAAACGATCCGTTTAAACATCTTCTCAAGGTCAGTTCTGGAAAAACGCACCGTAACGGGTCGTCCGTGCGGGCAGGTGAGGAGCATGTCCGACGTGCGAAAACACTCCAGCAGCATCCGGATTTCCTCCTGCGAAAGACGCTCCCCTGCCTTTACCGCGTGCTTGCAGGCGGCCTGCGCAATCGCGTCCCGAAACCAGTCGTTGGACCTTGCTGTTTCAGCCCCGGAAAGAAACTCCAGTACATCGTAGAGAAACGCGCCTTTTAAGGCGGAGCCGTTCACCTGCGGAACGGCAAGCAGCGTTACGCTTGTTTCCGTTGCATCCGAAAAAACATATCCGAATTGTTCGAGCGCTCCCCTGTTTTGTTCAAACACTTCCGTCTGGGAGGGCATCAGCCGAATATCTTCCGGCAGGAACAGCGTTTGCGAGACGACCGCTGCACGTTTTTCCATTAACGCATCGTAAAGCAAACGCTCATGCGCCGCATGCTGGTCGATGCAGAAAACGGTTTCCCCCTGCTGAACATACCAGTAAGCGTCGAACGCGCAGCCAATAATATGATACGGTTCCGCAAGCGGATCGCTTGTTTTTGATAGAAAAACGGAATCGTTTACCGGCGACTCTTCGCGCTCACGTGCGGGTAAGCGAAATGTCGGCACGCGAGGTACGCCCGAATAACCGTTCTCGCGAAGCGTATGCGGAACTTCCCGCAAAGGCGCGCGAAGATCAATATTCTGCGCGTCCGCCGAAACATAAAATGTGCCGGATGCAGGCGGGCTTGGATCGACCGGTCGTTCCGGCGCGGGCACGTAGCTTCGAATCAGCGCCTCGGAGCATGCGGCGACGATGGACCGTGAAACGCGCGGCTCGTCTGTAAAGCGAACTTCGAGCTTCGTCGGATGTACGTTAACATCCACCTCCGCATAGGAAAGATTCATATATACCACCGCGAACGGAAATCGTCCAACGAGTACCCTCGTATCAAACGCCCTGGAAAATGCGCTGCTGAGCGCGTTCGAACGGATCAGCCGCCCGTTGAGCACCATGGTCTGTCCGGAGCGGTTGGCCCGCGCCAAATCGGGCACTCCAATGAACCCCGTGATTTTCAGGTACCCGTCGTCAAACATCACCGGACAGATCTGGCGATCGACAGCAATCCCGTAGACGGAAAGCAACGCGTCCCGCGCGTTTCCGTTTCCACTGGAGCGGTAAACGGTTTTTCCGCCGCTGAGAAAGTGAACCGAGACCTGCGGAGCCGAAAGAATCAGTCGCGCAATATAATCGCCGATGCTTGCGCTTTCGGCACGCGCGCTTTTGATAAACTTCAGCCGCGCGAGAACGTTATAGAACAGATCGCGCACTTCGAAGGACGTTCCCCGCATTCCAGCGGTACGTTTATGCTCCACGAGCTCGCCGCCCTCGTAACGAATGATCGTTCCCAGTTCATCCTCGGCGGTTTGCGTTTGCATGAAAACGCGGGAGACGGCGGCGATGGACGCAAGCGCCTCTCCGCGGAAACCCAACGACCGAATGGCGAACAGATCGTTCGCGGTAGCGATTTTGCTGGTGGCATGGCGAAGGAAGGCTGTTTCGCAGTCTTCATCCGCAATTCCGTAGCCATTGTCAATTACGTGAATCCGGTCGATTCCGCCATTTTCGATTTCTATGGTAATCGCCGTTGCGCCCGCGTCGATGGAATTTTCCACCAGTTCCTTTACAACCGAACTCGGCCGGTCAACTACTTCCCCGGCTGCGATCTGATTGGATATTCTGGGCGGCAGCACATGAATACTCGGCATGCAGTTCTCCCGTTACCATATTGCGATTTTTTATTTCAGCATTGCGTGCAGCGCATATAGCTGGTTGAGCGCCTCCAGCGGAGTCAACCGGTTAACGTCCATTTCCCGAAGAATGCGCATGGCGCTTTCTTCCCCGTTCACGTCCAGCAAGGAGGGCTGAACGCTGGTTTCGATTTTCACGGGTTCCCGCCGCGCGGCAATATCCGCAGATTCGAGTTTTTCCAGTATCTCCTTCGCGCGGGAGAGTACCGCTTCCGGCAGCCCGGCAAGCCGGGCAACCTGGATACCGAAGCTCTTATCCGCGCCGCCGCGCACAATCTTTCTCAAAAAGACGATGTCTTCGCCGATTTCGCGTACCGTAACGCGAAAGTTTTTAACGCCCGGCAGCTCGCCTTCCAGTTCGGTCAGCTCATGATAATGCGTCGCAAACAGCGCTTTCGCGCCGCAACGCTTAGGATCGGAGATATATTCGAGCACCGACCAGGCGATGCTGAGGCCGTCAAACGTACTTGTCCCGCGGCCGATTTCGTCCAGGATGAGCAGACTGTTTTCATTCGCATTATGCAGAATATTCGCTACTTCGCTCATTTCCACCATAAACGTGCTCTGGCCGGAGGAAAGGTCGTCGCTTGCGCCAATGCGCGTGAAAATCCGGTCAACAATGGAAAGATCCGCGCTGCTTGCGGGAACGAAGGAACCGATATGCGCCATCAGAACAATGAGCGCTATTTGGCGCATGTATGTGCTTTTCCCCGCCATATTGGGGCCGGTGATGATGAGAAGCCGTTCATCCGCGCTGTTGAGCAAAACATCGTTCGGAACAAACGGTTCCTTCAGCGCCCGTTCAATGACGGGATGGCGTCCGTTCGTAATCTGGATCCTGCCCTGACGGTTCCATTTCGGGCGACAGTATCCGTTGTTTCCGGCCGCTTCGGAGAGGGAAGCATAGCAATCCAGTTCGGCTATGAAAGCGCCGTTCTTCTGCAAACGGTCGGTGCAAGCGATCAGTACCTGTCGTATTTCCAAAAAAAGCTCGGATTCCAGCGCAACAAGGCGTTCGTTTGCGCCTAGAATTTTCTGCTCCATCTCCTTAAGCTCCGGTGTAATGAAGCGTTCCGCGTTGGCAAGCGTCTGCTTTCGCTCGTAATCATATGGTACAAGCGAAAGATAGGATTTGGTCACTTCGATATAATACCCAAAGACCCGGTTATACCCAACGCGCAGGGATTTGATTTTTGTTCTTTCGCGTTCACCGGCTTCGAAACGCTCCAGCCAGTCCTGTGAACCTTCCGCAATTTGCCGCAATTCATCCACTTCCGCGTTGTATCCCGTGCGGATGAATCCCCCCTCTTTTAGTCCGGTTGGCGGATTCTCCGTAATTGCGCGTTTCAGAAGAGAGAGAATGTCCTGCATCTCGTCCAGATTGTTGCAAATTTGCCGCAACGCGGTGCTCTCATTTTGCCGCAGCGTTTCGCGTATCAACGGGATTCGCTCCAGCGTTTGAGTCAACGCGATACAGTCCCGGGCGTTGAGCGTTCCATACACAATTTTGCTGCAGAGGCGCTCAATATCGTACATGCCCTGCAGCAGCTCCCGGATCTGCTTCCGTTCGGTCAGGCCGGCAACGAGCTCCTCTACCGCGTCGAGCCTGCGCTCAATCGATTCAATCGCCTGCAGCGGGCGGTCGATCCAGTCCCGCAGCATTCTTGCGCCCATGCCGGTTCTGGCGTTGTCCAGCAAGCTGAGCAGCGTGTTTTTCTTGCTTGCGCCAAACCGCAGCGGTTGTGTCAGCTCCAGATTCCTGCGCGTGGTTGCATCCAAAACCATATAGCTGCTGCGGTTGAGCACACGCATGCCCTGAATGTGTGAAAGAGCGTTCTTTTGTGTTTCGTTCAGGTAACGCATGAGCGCACCCGCCGCATAGATCGCATACGGAACATCTTCCGCGCCAAAGCCGGAGAGCGTGGATACCTGGAAATGACGCTTTAAAATATCCCGCGCGCTGTCCGGTAAAAAAGCGCTTGCGCTGTATTGCTCCAGATAGTAGGAGGAAGAAATCTGTCGCGTCAGCAGCTGCTGCATGAACAGCGCCGGCTCGGCGATAATCTCTCGCGGACGAATCCGTTCGAGTTCGTCCAGCAAGCCGACCGATGGCTGATCTCCGGTTATTTGCAAAAGGTAAAACGCACCGGTGGAAACGTCCGCATATGCAAGCCCGATTACTTTTTCGCCCAACGAAATCGATGCAATGTAGCTGTTCTGCCCTTCTTCGAGCATCCGGTCCTCAATGACCGTGCCGGGTGTGATCACGCGGATAACATCCCGCTCGACGAGTCCCTTGGCGAGCGCAGGATCCTCCAGTTGCTCGCAGACGGCTACCTTATATCCTTTTTCTATCAATTTGGCGATATAGTTATCAACCGCGTGGTAAGGTACGCCGCACATGGGCGCGCGCTCACTCAGTCCGCAGTCGCGTCCGGTTAAGACAAGATCCAGTTCTTTAGAGGCGGTTTTCGCATCTTCAAAGAACATTTCATAGAAATCGCCAAGTCGGAAAAACAGCAGGCATTCGCTGTATTTGTCCTTCAGTTCAAGGTATTGCCGCATCATCGGCGTCATGGAAGCTGGCATGAATTCCTCCGCGCAGAGTGCTTAGTGTTTGCAGCCGCCGCAGGAACCGCAATCCCCGCCGCAATCGGAAGCGGAACTCCCGCCGATACAGGCGTTAATTTCTTCGTTTACAGAGCTGAGCACCATGGAAAATGCCGCCTGCGCCGAAACAAGTTCCTCGTAAAGCGGATTCTCGCGCAATTGCTGTTCGAGACGGTCAATATCGTTTGTAATGGATACGGCTTCGAGATCGCCGCCGTTGTCTTCCGCAAGAATGCCGATTAGCCGATCCCGCTTTTCATTGAGTTCGCTCATGAGCGCAGCGATGGCTTCGTTGGATTCAAAATCGTTCTGTGCCCGTTTCATGTCAATGAATTCGGGAGAATTGGCGAGCGCCAGTCCTAGTTCCCTGGCTAATTCCAGCATGTTATAATTCCTCCAATTTTCCCGTGAGGGAGTTTTTTCGTACGTTCAGAATGCGCACCGGTACGTACCGGCCAACCATCTCCGGCGGAGCCGGGACATAAACCATTTTAAAGTTTGAAAACTTACCGTAGCAAACGGGTTCTTCCCCCCTTGTGTCGCAATCTTCAATATGGACGATACCCCGTTTGCCAATGTATTTCTCGTTGTTCTCCCGGGACTTTCTCTGCTGCAACTCATTCAGACGATGGAGCCGCTCGCGCTTCACCGCTTCCGGAATTTGATTTTCCATGGTAGCGGCGCGCGTACCCTTTCGCGGCGAATATTGGAAGGTGAATGCAGCGGTAAACCCCACTTGCTCCACAAGATCAAGCGTTTGAAGAAAATCTTCATCCGTTTCGCCCGGAAAACCGACGATAATATCCGTTGTAATCTCCACATCGGCCATGCTCGCGCGTAGTTTTCCAACGATATCGAGATAACGCTCCCGCGTATAACGCCGGTTCATTCGCTCCAGAACAACGTTCGAGCCGGACTGCACCGGCAGGTGTACATGGTGGCAGACGTTCGGCAGTTCTGCCATCGCAAGAATCAATTCGTCGCTTAGATCCTTTGGATGTGAGGTCATGAACCGGATACGCTGCAGCCCTTCCACTGTGGAAACAAGCGAAAGCAGTTTTGCAAACGAGGCGTTTTCAAGATCTTTTCCATAGGAGTTCACATTTTGACCCAGCAAAGTAACCTCGCTGTATCCTTCGGAAACGAGTTTTGCTACCTCCGCTACCACCGCGCGCGGCTCGCGGGAACGCTCGCGTCCACGCACATAGGGAACGATGCAGTAGGTGCAAAAGTTGTCGCAACCGTAATTGATATTGACAAACGCGTTGACCCTGCCCGTACGAATGCTCGGCAGATCGTCCTCGATCGTAATATTGTTTTCGTCTACCGCAAGCGTGCGGCCGCCGGATTCCGCAAGCTCAATGAACTGCGGCAGTTTTGAAAGAAGGTTCGTTCCAAATACGATGTCCACAAACGGAAATCGCTTATAGAGTTTCTCCGCAACTTCCTTTTGCTGGGTCATGCAGCCGAAAACGCCGAGGATCATGTTTGGGTGCGCTTCTTTTTGTTCTTTCAACGCGCCGATGTTGCCAAAAACGCGTTTTTCCGCATGATCGCGAATACAACAGGTGTTAAAAAGAATGATATCCGCAGATTCCTTGGCTTCCGCGCGCAAATACCCGCAGTTTTCCAATAGCCCGGCGGCTGTCTCGCTGTCCCGAACGTTCATTTGGCAACCGAATGTTTCAATATAATACGCGCCCTTGCTCGTAAGCTCCGGCTCGCGAATGGGCAGTCCTTGTTCCATTTTATTACGCTCCAATTCTACTTCGCTCCATTATAGCATGGATTGTCAACGGGAATATAAGATTTTTGCAGGAACCGTGTTGACATTTTATTTGGCTTGTTGTATATTATGAAAGTCGCGAAAAGCGGTGCGTCTTCGTCTTCGGGGTGTAGCGCAGTCCGGTAGCGCACGTGCTTTGGGAGCATGGGGCCGAAGGTTCAAATCCTTTCACCCCGACCAGTAGTGGCCCCGTGGTCAAGCGGTCTAAGACACCGCCCTTTCACGGCGGTAACAGGAGTTCGAGTCTCCTCGGGGTCACCAATTTTCAATCAGGACTTGGGCCTTTAGCTCAGTTGGTTAGAGCGGCCGGCTCATAACCGGTTGGTCCGGGGTTCGAGTCCCTGAAGGCCCACCATTCCACTCCCGATCGGCAAAACGCTTTGGCCCGGTAGTACAGTTGGTTAGTACGCCAGCCTGTCACGCTGGAGGTCAGGGGTTCGAGCCCCCTCCGGGTCGCCATTTTTGCCTCGGTAGCTCAGCTGGTAGAGCAAGGGACTGAAAATCCCTGTGTCGGTGGTTCAAGTCCACTCTGAGGCACCAGATTTGCTGGCTGGTGTAGCTCAATTGGCAGAGCAGCTGATTTGTAATCAGCAGGTTGCGGGTTCGAGTCCCATCACCAGCTCCAACAACTTCCTTGAAAACAGAATCCAAGATCCCATTTTACGTGGATGGGTTCCCGAGCGGCCAAAGGGAGCGGACTGTAAATCCGTTGTCACAGACTACGATGGTTCGAATCCATCCCCATCCACCAATTAAATCTTGCAGGAATGGCGGAATTGGCAGACGCGCACGGTTCAGGTCCGTGTGAGGTCACACTCATGCAGGTTCAAGTCCTGTTTCCTGCACCAAAGAAGGCTCTTCAGAAATGGAGAGTCTCTTCTTCGTTGAAAATAATGGTAATAGTTGTTTCTAAATGATAGAATTGAGTAGATTATTTATTGGAGAATTATATGGCCAACAAGAAGTATCAAGTCTTTATTAGTTCTACATATTCCGATTTAAAAGAGGAACGCAGAAAAATACTCGATATCCTTCTAATGGCTGATTGTATTCCGTCGGGCATGGAGGCTTTTGTTGCAACTGATAACGAGCAGTTTGAAGTAATAAAAAAGGTAATAGACTTGTGTGATTACTATGTACTAATAATAGGAAAACGTTATGGATCTGTAAGTTCTCTTACTGGTATCAGCTACACTGAAATGGAATATGATTATGCAAAGTCAAAAGACATTCCAGTTCTCGTCTTTGCAATTGACGAATCTGTTTCTTTACCCGAAGAGAAAACAGAACTTGACAATGAGAAGAACATATTATTAAGTAAATTTCGCGAGAAAGCGTTAGCAAATAGGCTTGCAACTATCTGGAAAACCGTCGATGAACTAACTGGCGCTCTAGCAATTTCAATTATGCATGCTCAAAAAGAAAATATTCGCCCAGGTTGGCAACGTGCTACTGATTTCGATGAAGCCTCATTGAGAAGAGAAATTTCGGATTTATCAAAAAACAATAAAAAGCTCAGTGACGATCTGCAAATTGCTCAAGCTCAGGTCTCTTCATTTACCGAACAATCAGATGTGGCTTTTGAAGATTGCATTATAAATCTTGAATACCATTGGTCAAACCAAAATAATCGCATCCACACGAAGCAATCAGATGAAAAGAAAATCGAGCTTCGTGAAATATTTATTGTAATAGCTACCGAAATGATGGATGTTTCGATAATTGAAGATGTAATTAGATCAGTGATAGTCGAGAAATTTATCGGTTCTAGTTACACTTATTTTCTTGACGATAGTCAGATAATAAAAACCATTCTAAATCAAATCAGAGCTCTAGGATTAATTAAGTCATACTGGGACGAGAAGAAAGCGAAACTTTATTGGGGATTGACTACAAAAGGAAAAAAAGTTCGAGATGATCTGATATTATTACGTAAAAATATAAAGTAACTAGTTAAGGGCTATCCTATTTATAAGCATTAAATGATGAAATTGTCTTGTATGCTAATAATCTTGTTACTCCAAATAAGTAGCTGCGTTTTTTAAGAAATACGGACATCAATGATTGATTTCACCCCTCCCCTCCTCGGCCTCAACCCCAAAGACTCTGCCATCCTCTCCTCCTACAACACCGTCGTCATTGACACACATGTTTAGTTGCTTTGAGTGAAAATTGTTTCATATTCGAGCAGGAGAAGCAAACATGATTTCAGAACTATACAACCGCAGCGAGGACTGGCTGAAATACGCCATTCAAATCAACCTGCTTCATTCTCCAAAAGAGGATCAATCAGAATTGCTGAAGTCTGCACTGCAAGACGAAAAAATCCAGCAGGCGTTGCAAGATGTCGCCGCATATCACAAAACGCTCGTGACGAACCATAAAAATCCGATACTGCCGATCCAGCGGCTCCTGTTTCTGCTCGACCTGGGATTCGGCGTGGATATCCCCGAAATCAAGATAGCTACCGACGAGATACTCGCGCATAAGGACGAGAACGGTGTTTACCTTTCCATGACGAACATCCCGAAACATTTCGGTGGAACGGGTGAGGACACCTTCAGTTGGAGTCTTTGCGATGCGCCCTCGCTGCTGCTCGCTCTGTTTCAAGCGGGCGTCGATTACATGAAACACATCAAACCCGGTGTCGATTACCTTGTTTCGCTATGCCGCGAAAACGGGTTCCCCTGCGCTGTTTCTGCGGAACTCGGTAAATTCCGCGGGCCGGGCAGAAAAGACGACTGCTGTCCTTACGCGACGCTGATCATGGCGGATTTGTTATCATATATGCCGGAATATCGAGATTCCTCGGCAGCCAGAATCTCCGTTGAATCTTTGCTTGATTTGTGGGTGAACAGTTTGGGACGGCATCCCTACCTGTTTTATATGGGAACAGATTTCCGAAAGTTGAAGGCTCCTTCCTGTTGGTATGATATCGTCAGTGTCGCCGGAGTTTTAAGCAAGTATTCATTCATTTATACCGATCCGCGTTTTCTTGAGATGATCGATTTAATCAAGAGAAAGCAAGATGAGAATGGATTTTTTACACCCGAATCCATTTACATAAAGCTGAAGGACTGGGACTTCAGCCAGAAGAAAGCAACATCCCCGTATTTAACCTATCTTTGCATCCGTATATTTGAGCGGCTAAACGCGGATAAGATATAATGCAATTATGAAAAAGATTATCGTTGCAATCGTTTTTTTTGCTCTGCTCCTCATATTTGGTTGCGCATCGAGTACTGCCACAAAGCAGCATTCTTACGCCGTCCTCCTTGGCCTCAACCCCGAAGACTCCTCCATCCTCTCCTCCTACGACACCGTCGTGATCGACGCGCAATACTTTACGAAGGGCGATATCGCCGCCGTACAGGCAAAAGGAACCGTTGTTTACACCTACCTCAACATTGGTTCCATCGAAACCTTTCGCGAGGGCTACGACGCGCTCAAAGGCTGCGTGCTCTCCCCTTACGACAACTGGCCGGACGAATACTGGGTGGACGTTTCCCGTCCGGAATGGCAGTTGTTTATCGCGAATGAAGCGCAAGCGCTCATCGACAAAGGCATCGACGGATTCTTTCTCGATAACGCGGACGTCTACTACCTCTACCCCACGCCTGAAATCTACAGCGGACTAGTCGAAATCCTTGAAAACCTCGGCCGCTATGATAAGCCAATCCTCATGAACGGCGGAGACGTTTTCGTCGGCAAAGCCGTATTGGATGCAGAAATCCCGCTCGCTTGTATAACCGGCGTAAATCAGGAGTGCGTTTTTACAAGCATTGATTTTTCAACCAATACCCTGCTTCTGCAGGACGAAGAAACAACCCGATATTATCAGGATTACCT
The DNA here is from genome assembly GCA_021373115.1 of Eubacteriales bacterium. Classification (GTDB taxonomy): domain Bacteria; phylum Bacillota; class Clostridia; order Christensenellales; family CAG-138; genus UBA7703. The sequence continues at coordinate 33,337 of JAJFTI010000027.1, forward strand.
GGCGCGCTGCAAAGGCGCCGGGCTGGATGTTTATCTGACGGAGTACGCGCCTAAAGATGCGCGAATAAATAAGAAAATTCAGGATTATTGCGAAACGAACGATTTTCAATATTATATTTCACCGTCGATCAATTTGGATCGCTGACTGCTCGAAAAAAAGCACGCGATCCTTGTACGTGCTTTTTGTTGCATTTAAATTGCAAATAGAGCTTGTGAAATATACTATTCTTTTTTCAACAAACGGGTTATGGTCTCAAGCGTCTTTTCCGGCTCGCTGTCCTTGATGCCAAGAACCGGAATATTCCAGTTCCGCCGGGCGTTCTCCTGCTTGAGCGCCTCGAGAAATACGCCGGAACCTTCGGCCTCTATTCCGTCGGCGGATGTCGTTTCGACCCCGCAGCTTGGCGAACGGTTGATGCCGACAATGCCGAGAATTTCAAATTGATTCCTGCGATATTCCTCTATCTGATATACGACCGAATCAACGAGCGTTTGAAGCACCCTCTGCGCGCCGGCCTGTTAAAGTGAGCGGCGAATCCGGGAATTTTCTTCGAGGAGAGGGCGCCTTGCGCCTTCCGGATCGCCCCGATCCAATCCAAGGCAGCTCAGTTCCGGGCATGGCATTTGCACAATCCCTATTTTCGCATCCAGAAGCGCGCGCAGGACGAGTTCGTTGGAACCTGGAAAACTCGCCGTTCCATCCGAAATCGAGTTTTGATTCAGGATACAGTGCGCAACAAACACGACTTTTCGGCTTCTGGCGTCCTCAAACATCAATTCTCTCCTTTCTTGCCGCAGGAGAACGCGCCCTGAAACACCGTATCCGTATCCAGGCATAAATACTGTGCCGCCGTACGGCCGGTCGTCAGCGCAACCGGGCACCCGCCCGGTGAAACAAGCCGCTGACCTGCGAAATACAGGTGTTGAATGCTTTCCGGCTTGCAGGGATAGTTCCGATTCGTATCCCCCTTTTTCATCAGCGACATCCAGCTTCCGTGATAGGAATTCAAGTATCGCTCGTACGTCAAAGGCGTTGCCACGTCTGTAACTTCAACTTTTCCGACAACCTGCGGATATTTCAACTCGATTTCGCGAATCACAGCATCTGCTACCTTCTGCTTTTCAAGCGCGTACGTGCCGTTTTCCGCGGCGTTTTTCCAGAAATCGTAACTGTCGCCAATCAAAACGGTGGTTAACGCCGTGCAGCCTTCCGGCGCATAACCGGAAAATCCTGCGTAGTTGTTAAACCCGATACAGTCATAGACCAGATTGCCCACTCGAATCGGCTCCGAAACGGGAAACGTGTTGCTCTCCGGCATGTCCGAAAGATCCGCTCGAACGCCTATGCCAATGAACACATCCATCATTACGCTCGTTTCCGCGCGCATTTGCTCCGCCCATGGCTCCCGTATCGGCTCGTCAAAGAGCGTGTCGATCGCGTTGAGCGTGTCCTGCGTAACAATGACAGCGTCTGCAAACAGTGCCTTTCCGCCTGCGACAACGCCTTTTGCGGCTCCGTCCTCAACGATAACTTTTTCCGCCTTCGTTCGATACACAATCCTGCCGCCAAGCGTTTCAAAATAGTCCGCCATACGCCCCGCCATCGCAAGCGAACCGCCAGCCGGATATCCGCCGTCCCCCGCCGCAAGCGTCGCAATCGTAAAAAGCACGCCGGAAGCGCTGTATTCTGCGCCGATCATGTTCGCCAGCAAATTCCGGATCTGTGGGCTTTTAAACTTCCCGCCAAGCTCCTTTGCGGAGAGATTCTGGTAATGCTTCATACGCGAAAAGGCGGGCATCATGCCAAACAACATAGAAAGCGGGAATTTGGAAGGATACTTCACCTTTAGCTTCGGCAAGTCCGTAACGGGCATCTGGACGCGCGAAAACTTCCTGATGTCGTTGCAAAGAAGCTGAATCTCCTTTCGGTCTTCCGGTGAAATCTCCAGAAAATGCGCGCGCAGATTCTCCGGGCTGCGATATAAACTCGCGCGGATTCCATCCGTTTCGTAATGGAAAAACGGATCCCGGTTATAGATCGCAACCGTATCGTCCAGCGCGCCGACTTCGCGCCAAAGCCGATTTAACTGCATTTCTGAAGACGAGCCGGTCAGCCAGTGCAGCCCGCCCTCGAAATAGTAGCCTTTTCTTCGCCAGCTTGTCGAAGCCCCGCCGGGAATATTGTGGCTTTCAAGGATCGTAACGTCAAACCCGCTTTGCGTGGCATATATTCCTGCGCTTAGTCCCGCAATTCCGGCTCCAATAATGATAACCTTCTTCATGCTTGCTTTCTCACTCTCTATGAATCCTTTATCAACAATTATCGTTTTCGTATGATATCGACAATCCACTCGCTTTCCGGACTCGGCCAGCCGGGCGTGAGCGCCTGGTTTTCCGCTACGCCCTGTATTGCGCACCAATATGCCGTTGCTAGCGCCAGCGGATTCCCGCTCCGGATCGTTCCGTTTTCCTGCCCATCCCGAATGATCTGCGCAGTAGGCGTATAGATGTCAAAATCCTTAAGCATTTCCTTTGCTTTTTGCGGAACATCCTCGCTTGAATACGCCTGCATCATCAAAACGAACATCTTTGAAAAAAAAGGATTTGCCTGGATCATCGTCAGTATTTGCTCCGCCGTCGTCTCAAAAAAAGCAAGTGGTTCCAGACCGCCTGTCTCCAGTATGGAAATCGGGCCGGAAATACCGAGGCTGATCAATTCAATATAGAGCTCCTCTTTGGATTCAAAGTAGTGAAACAGGAGACCAACGCTCATCCCCACCGCCCCAGCGATGTCCTTGACCGTTGTTCCGGAATATCCTTTTTGGATGAAAAGACTCAATCCGGCAAACAATATCTCCTGCCGTCGCTTTTCTTTTTGCTCTTCGCGAGCCGTCATTTCGTTGAACTCCATTTCATTGAACGAATATTCAATATAGTAATATTCTTTCATGCGCCTGTCAAGCGAAATATCCTTTTGATAGAAGTTTATTGTTTGATGGACGGAGTAGCTTTACAAAACTTCCGCGTCAAGCTAGTATGGAATTAAACACAGGATCCAACTAAAAACGTTTCGTGAGGTGATTCCTTCTGACACGAATGCCTGCCCTGTTCGTCGGCCATGGTTCGCCGATGAACGCAATTGAGAGGAACACTTTTTCGGATGCGTGGATTGCGCTCGGCGAACAACTTCCCAAACCGGAAGCGATTCTCAGCGTATCCGCCCATTGGTTCACGCGCGGAACGAAAATCAACCGCTCACCCGAGACAAAGATGGTATACGACATGTATGGTTTTCCGGATGAATTATACCGCGTTGTGTATCCTGCCCCCGGCTCGCCCCTATTTTCTCAAAAAGCAAAGCTGCTGCTTGAAGATCGCGCTGATTTTGACGATTCCTGGGGGCTGGATCACGGAAGTTGGTCGGTCCTGCGTCGTCTGTTTCCAAAAGCGGACGTCCCCGTCTTTCAAGTAAGTGTAGACGCTTACGCATCGATGGAAGACCACTTTGCGATGGGTGAGCGGCTTCAGGCTCTACGAGACGAAGGCGTGCTGATTCTTGGCAGCGGAAACATCGTGCATAACCTCGGGCGTGTTGACTGGCAAAGCGCTGGCGGTTTTCCATGGGCACATGATTTTGACGGATACGTCAAACAGGCGATCCTGTCCCGCTCGCTGGAACGTGTAATACGCTATCAGGAAGCGGGCGAGCCCGCCCGGCTCGCCGTTCCAACGCCCGATCATTACGCGCCGTTGCTCTATGTGCTTGGAGCAAGCGAAGGAAGCGACCGCGTACGCGTATTCAACGAAGCCTGCGTTATGGGCTCGCTTTCGATGACCGGTTATCTATTTGAGAGTTCTGCCGACAATGTTGTTTAGTATAGAGTAACGTATAGTCAGGAGGTTTCCAATGGGTCAGCGTGATATCCTCAAAACCGTTCGCGGACAGCGGGCGGTGGACGGCGCCGGCGTTCGGCTGGTGCGTGTGTTGGGTCATCCGGACGTTTACGATTTTGATCCTTTCCTCATGTTGGATTCGTTTGATTCCAGGGATCCGCAGGACTATATCGCGGGATTTCCGTGGCATCCGCACCGCGGCATAGAAACCATTACGTATTTAGTCCATGGCCGCATCGAGCATATGGACAGTCTCGGCAACAAAGGCGTGATTTCCTCCGGCGAAAGCCAATGGATGACCGCAGGCAGCGGAATCCTGCATCAGGAAATGCCACAGGCATCCGAGCGTATGCTTGGCATTCAGCTTTGGCTGAATCTGCCCCGTGCGCAAAAAATGGCGAACCCCGCCTACTTAAGCATCCTTCCGGAGGATATTCCGGTCGTGCGGATTGGCAATGCGGATATTCGTGTGCTTTCCGGCAGTCTCTCCGGCGTCAGCGGCGTTACGCCCCGCCATATTCCGGCGAGCATTTTCGATATTTCGCTTCCGCGCGACGAGGCGCTCACGCTGCCCGTAAACCCGGACGAGACCGTGTTTGTCTTTCTCATGGAAGGCGGCGGCCTGATCGGCGACGAGTTGATTCCTGAAAAAACCGCCGTTCTTTTTGGCAGCGGTAATGAAATCGCGCTGGAAGCAACGCTGGACAGCGATTTGCGCGTTCTATTCTTCTCCGGTAAAGCGCTGCATGAACCCATCGCCTGGGGCGGACCGATCGTCATGAATACACGAAAGGAACTTGACACGGCGTTTGACGAATTGCAGCGCGGAACGTTCATTAAAACGGTCTGAACTAAAATCGTTCATTCTGAAATCTTGAAGGAAGTATTGTATATGAGTCAACTGAAAATTATCGCCATTGTCGGTTCCCTTCGCAAAGAATCCTACAATCTTCAGCTCGCCCTTGCCGCAAAGGATATCGTCGATACGCGCGCATCGTTCGAATTGCTGGATTACGCGGATGTGCCTCTGCTGAATCAGGAGATCGAATTTCCAGCCCCTGCTTCCGTTCGTCGGGTTCGGGATGCGGTAAAATCCGCAAACGGAATTTGGATCTTTACGCCGGAATACAACCATTCCTATCCAGGCGTATTAAAGAATCTGATTGACTGGCTTTCGCGTCCCGCCAGCAAGGAGGAACGTCAGGTTCTGATTCGAAAGCCGGTTGCCATCAGCGGTATCTCCCCCGGTATGGGCGGTACCGTAACCGCACAGGACCTGCTCGCAATGCTGCTAAGCATGCTGAATGCGGACATAATGAACGTTCCGCGCCTTGCAATTCCAAATGCGGCGCAGCAGACGGATGAAAACGGAAAGCTGAAGCTGACGACGAGCATGCCGTATCTGGAAAAACAAGCCGATGCGTTTCTATCTTTTCTGGAGTCGCGTTCTGCAAAGATTTAAACTTGCGTTTTCGTTTTGTAGGCACATTATAAATTTGATGAATTGGACACAAAGGAACATGCAAAAAAAAGAACCACACATTCGAATCATTCCAAACGGCCCCTATCTGGTTTCGGGGAACATTCCTCTATCCGAAAAAATTATTGTGCCAAATGGTGATGGATATATCTATCAAGATGGCCGCAAACTCCCGCAGCGGGAAACATATGCGCTTTGCCGTTGCGGAAAAACAAGCACGCCTCCTTTTTGTGACGGCGCACATATTGCATGCGGGTTCGTAGGTGAAGAAACAGCGTGCAAAAACGATTATGACAAGCGCGCAACGAAACTTACCGGTTCAGGCGTTGATCTTCTGGATGACGGCCGCTGCGCATTTGCGCGATTCTGCCACAGGGAAAGCGGGGACGCCTGGGAACTTGCCGAGAATTCCGATACGGAATTCCTTCGCTCGGAAGCAATTCTCGCTGCCAGCGAATGTCCGGCAGGCCGCCTGACGGCTCTGGAAAAAGACGGTACGGCGTACGAGCCGGAATATTCCCCCGGTATTGAGATTTTTCAGGATCCGGAGGAAAAAGTCAGCGCCGGTATATTCGTAAAGGGCGGCATCCCGATCGAATCCGCAGACGGATCGACCTACGAAGTCCGCAACCGTGTTGTGCTCTGCCGGTGCGGCTTGTCGCATAATAAGCCCTTCTGCGACGCGGCGCACATCGCCGGGGATTATCACGATCTTGCGAAACGTAAAGACTAGAATGTGTTTCTAAAATTATACGGAGGGTTTTTTTATGAAAACCGCATTGCTGGTCATAGACGTTCAAAATGCGCTGATTGACGATCATCCCGCGCAGACGGATCTCTTTTTACGCAACATTGTCACGCTGATTGATACGGCGCATGCTTTCGGTGCCGAAGTCATATACGTCCGTCACGATGGCGGTGTCGGCGACGTGCTGGAATATGGAACGCCGGGCTGGCAGCTCCACTCTTCCCTAACGCCGGAAACGCAGGAGCATATCTTTGAAAAGAGGTTCCCGAGTTCTTTTAAAGAAACCGGACTTCGGGAATATCTGCATCAAAAGGCGATCGAACGGCTTGTCCTTTGCGGAATGCAGACCGAATACTGTATCGACTCCAGCGCAAAAGCGGCTTTTGAGCATGGGTTTGAAGTTGCAGTTCCATGCGACGCGACAACGACCTACAACAATCCATTCCTATCCGGTGAACAAATCATTCGTTTCTACGAAAAGATGATCTGGTGCGAGCCCGTCGTGCAAGTAGTAACCATTGAGGAAGCAAAAGAACTTCTAAAAAAATAAAGCATCCATCTCTGCGCCGCTCTATCCCGCCCATACGACATGGCGGCTCTTTTCTTTACATTGACAGCGAACAAGCGGAACCCATATAATACGCACAGTAATACTCAACAAAAAAAGCGGTTATGTTGGCCGCGAGAAGGAGCTCCAGTGAACGAATCGTTTCCCCGTTTTGATATGTTGGAACACCCAAAACGACAGAGACTTCTTCCACTTGCCTGGGCAATCAGCTTTCCAGCCGTTTGGCAGCACCGCACAAAAATTGAAAAAATCAATATGGAGACGGTCAAACCGCCGTATATCCTTCTTTGTAACCACAATGCGTTTCTGGATTTTAAAGTAACGACCGCCGCCGTCTTTCCGCACAGGGCAAATTATGTTGTCGCAATCGACGGTTTTACAACGCCGACGAAAAAAGGGTTTGCCAGCCGTGAATGGCTCCTGCGTATCGTTGGCTGTATCTGCAAACGAAAATTCACGAACGACGCGATTCTGGTTCGACATCTGAACCGCGTGATTAAGAACGGCGATATTGCCGTTCTATATCCGGAGGCGCGCTACTCGCTCTGCGGAACAAACGCCGTTCTGCCGGACTCGCTTGGAAAGCTCTGTAAACTTCTGAAGGTTCCGGTCGTTACGATGATTCTGCACGGGCACCATATCAATTCGCCCGTCTGGAACCTGTCCGATCGCGGCGTGAAACCGACAGAAGCGCAGATGTCGCTTCTTTACTCCGCGGAAGCACTCTCCAGCGCTTCTGCGGAAGAGGTCAACGCCGCGATCAACGCCGCATTCATATACGACGATTTTGCCTGGCAGCGCGAACGCGGCATTCGGGTTGCCTGCCCAGATCGTACGGAAGGGCTTCACAAGGTGCTTTACCAGTGCCCGCACTGCAAGGCGGAATACCAAATGGATTCCAAAGGATCGGAGCTCTTCTGCTCCGTCTGTAAAAAGCGCTGGGAGATGGACGAGCTTGGCGTTCTGCACGCAAAGGACGGCGAAACCGAATTTTCTCATATTCCGGATTGGTATGAGTGGGAACGGAAAAATGTTCGCCGCGAAATAGAAGATGGCACCTATTCCATCGCCTGCCCTGTTCGGGTCGAATCCCTGCCAAACGCAAAAGGGTATATTTCAATCGGCGAAGGCGTGCTAACGCATAATATGGATGGATTTACCGTTCGGGGAAGCGGTCGGTATGGCGATTTTGAAATGGTAAAACCGGTACCAACGCTGTACTCCTGCCATATTGAATTTAATTATCTCGGGAAATACGGCGACTGTGTCGATTTAAATACGCTGGACGATACTTGGTATTGCTATCCATACGACTGCAAATTTTCCGTTACGAAGATTGCGCTTGCAACCGAGGAACTCTTTCTGCATTTTCACAGGCGCTGATCCGGATAAAATTCCAAATAAAAACGCAGGATTGTCGAATGACGATCCTGCGTTTTCTGCGTTGGTACCCAGTAGGGGAGTCGAACCCCTGTTCCCGCCGTGAGAGGGCGGTGTCCTAGGCCACTAGACGAACTGAGCGCGGTTGCAGGCAATATGATACCGAAATATCGATCCGGTGTCAAGAGAAAATCGGAATTAAAGCTTAGCCCGTTTCCGCAGGAAAGGATCCGTTTTAAGCTGTATCCATATTTGACTCGGTTTACTCAATCCTGCTATACTCAACCTATCACCATTCAGAAAGGTTTTTCAAAAGATATGAAATTTGAAATCGGCGAGAATCTTCCGGAGTATTTCCAGCCCGATTGGCCAGAACAATACGATATCTTTTCCCATTTTGAGTTCGCCTGCGGAATCCCGCAGGCAATCTTTGCCGTTACCACACTTAAACAAAACGGACAACCGAACGTATGTCTTCAATCCTGGAGTTCCTTTTTCGGCGGCTCGGAAGGATATTTTGTCGTGCTCGGCGGCCTGATGAAACATACGCATACCTATAGCAATATTCTCCGCGAAAAACAGTTTTGCGTCAACTTTCTCCCCCTTTCGTATTACGATGATCTGAAACGTTCCATCGAAAAAAATCATACCGATGCGGATGAGATAGCGGTTTGCGGGCTGACCGCCGAGCCGGGAAAACGAATATCGGCGCCTCGTATTGCGGAATCGTTTCTTGCCATGGAATGCACGTTGCATCAAGAGGTTGATCTGAGCGGCAGCGGCGTATTTTCGCTGCTTGTCGGTCGCGTTTTGCAGGCAGCCGTAGCGGAAGAGTACGCGTATGGGATGGATGCAAAATACGCCGATCATGGTTTCTTCTTTAACATTCACTCTCCGGTCAACATAGAAACCGGCGTTTGCGACCCGGTCGGTTTCGCAACGCTGCAGATGAACCGCACAGAGTCAACACATTAAGGAACTCACAATATACAACATAGAAAAGCAAGGCCGCCATATAGGCGGCTTTGCTGCATCAATCCTTTGATTTATCCACCACGGGACCGTCCAGCACCACTTCCGGTGTATAGATCGCGTGATATGGATTTTCGGGGTCAGGGTCGCTCGGGTCCCAGCCATACTCATGTTTTTCGTCCATATACGGTTCTTCGTAAATCAGCTTAGGCGGCGTCGGCGGAATTGGTCCGCTGTCATCCGTAATCACAATCATAGTGCCAACCGGACAGTTCATATAGATCCAGTAAGCGTCAATGCAGCGCAGGCGCACGCATCCGCCGGAAGCAATGGTGCCAAGCTTCTCATAGTATTTTACAAACATTTGCTTCTTGCCGTTTACCTGCGAGTACCGTTTGTCGCCACCGATTGGTACGGAATGGAATAGGTAGCTGCCGGTAATACGGCTCGCATATTGCGAATAGACGTTTTCTCCATCGATCTGACCCATCTTCTTATAGGGATATTGACGGACGATCGCGAATGTTCCACGCGGGGTCATTTCCTTGCTGCGCCCGGTCGAACAGATCATGATGCGCTCCTGTGTCCACTCTCCATCTTTCGCAAGATAAACAACAATGCTCTCCGTGCCAATATAAACCACGATCATTCGTTCTCCGTCCGCCGTTGGAGCAGTTGCCGGCATGTAGGAGGGTACGGCAATCGCAGCCGTACTGGCAAGCGCGCCGGGAGTCATAACCCCTTCGCTGTCGGATGAATAGAACGCCCCTTTCGACGCCCCAACGACGCCGTAGATAAAGTATGCGCCTGCTCCATCCGTAATCACTCCGTTTTCCAGCACCTGATATGCGGAACGTAAACGCAGCGTATCCGGCAAAGGCTGCGGAAGACTTGTTCCAAACGATTCCGTCGTTGGATCAACAGTCGCGGAATATTCCGAAAGAATGCTGCCCGATTCATCCGACGGATAGAACCCGGAATACAGCTCCCCCGCCACCCCGTTCACCAATTCGTTATACCCGCCGAACACGCGGTACTGTACGACGCCGGAAGATTCTGTAAACGCAAAAAGTGCAAGGGACGAATCCTGCGTTTCTACGCGCGTATATCCGGCCGGCACTTCAAAATCATCCGGCAGCGGCATGGTTTGCGCTTCCGAATACGTAATAACCGGAACCGGCGTGACCACAAGCGGTACGGGGGTTGGCATTGCATCCGCGGCGGACGCGAGCGTACCAAGAAGTTCTCCGCAAGCGCAAAACGTCAGCAGCAGCGCAGCCGAAAAAGCGACCAGCAGCATTTTCAAAAAAATCGTGAATCCATTCGGATTCTTATGGCCGAATCGAAATCTGTTCATGCTCCCTATTATAATCGAAACCATCGATGAATATCAACGCTTCCTATCACATCGATCTTGCAGAATGGCAATGCTATCGTCATATTTCTTCGCCGTTTACAGAAAAAAAAGCACGTGGTAAAATATCCTGGAATATGGTGAAGTTACTGCAACAATTCAGGTTTCGTCTGGTTGCCGTTTTCATTTGCGCGGCATTCTTATTCTGTATTTTTTCATTTTTTCTTCCGACGGCGCATGCCGAAAATTCAACTGATGAGAATCCGGCCGATCACTTAAAAGTGCCTTGTCTGATTGTCGTTGATCAAAACGATCCTTCCGCCGTGATCTATGAGAAAAATGCAGATCAGCGCTGCATCCCCGGCAGCACAATGAAAATTATGACCTGTATCCTTTCGTTGGAGCTTTGCACCAACCTCGAAGAAACGGTAACCGCAAGTGCGCAGGCCGCCCTGCTGAAAGATTCCAATTCGCTGATGGGTGTAATTAAAAACGAACCGCTCACCATTCGACAGCTTTTGTACGGCTTAATGCTGAAATCCGGCAACGATGCGGCACTTCTCCTGGCACAGACGCTTGGCGGGAGCACGGAACATTTCGTTGAGCTGATGAATGAGAAAGCCGCGTCGCTTGGCATGAAGAATACGCACTTCATCAATCCAAGCGGAGCATATAAGAGGGATCAATATTCCACCGCTCGCGACATGGCGATTTTAACCTGCTATGCCTTAAAAAACGAACTGTTTCGCGAAATAGTCTCCACGGTGCGATATTCCATCGAGCCAAACGGCGTTCGTACCCGAACGCTGACAATGGTCAATTCCAATAAACTGATTTCGGATCCCGCGGACAGCCGTCTGTTTTACGAGTTTGCCACCGGTGTGAAAACCGGCTCAACCGCGCAGGGCGGCAAATGCCTTGTAGCTTCGGCAATCAAAAATGGAAGCGGCGTTGTTGCCGTTCTCTTGGGCGTTACGGAAGGCGGCAGCAAGCTGGATCGTATGTCCACCGTATACGAAGATGCAAAAAGTATAATGGACCTCGCGCTAACGGAGCAGTTCGTTTCAGTCTCCCCCGCCGAGCTCGGCCTGGACGCGGACCTTTCCCTGCCGGTTTCCGGTACGGAACAAATAACCGCCAAACTGCGGCCTTCTTTCTCGCAGGAAACAGTTTCGCTTACACGCGCGCAGGCGGAGCAGATACGATCGTCCCCCCGCCTGGTCTGCGTCAAGACAAGCGTCTCGTTTCTGACCGCCCCAATTGCAGAAGGTGATTTTTGTGCCACCGCCGTTTATAGTCTGAATGGAAGAGATCTGTTTATTGCGGATCTGGTTGCCAAAGAGTCCATTGCAGCAGAATCTGCCGGATTAGAAATCTCCACCGTCGCGACGCCGGCTCCTGAGCTGGAAACGGCCCCAGAACAGAGTTGCCTGCCGCAATGGCTGATCGATACACTCATTGGCGTTGTCGTGGTTGCCATCGGCTCGGCTGTTTTTCTAGTAGTCCGGGCGAAAAAAGCGAACGAAAAAGCGATCCTTCCATTCGAGGAGAAGAATTGAACGCAAAATGAATGAAAGCGATACGGAAAAACAATCTGCCAAACATGGCTCTAATTTGCTAAAAGCGCTTCTGCTGATACTCGCTCTTGGGCTGATTACCGCTATCATTCTTTTTTCACTCGACGCGATTCTTCCGGGTTTTATCGATGTGCTGGAACGCGGCGACCAAACGCAGATCGAACAATATATCCGCAGTTTTGGCAGCGTGGGCGGAGCGTTGTTAGGTTTTTTACTTCAATTCATTCAAATTCTAAGCGTATTGTTTCCGGGTGGGCCCATTCAAATTGCGATTGGCGTTGTATTTGGCACATTTGAGGGGTTTGCGATTTGTCTGTGCGGCTATGTGCTTGCCAATCTGTTCGTCTTTTGGAGCGCCAGAAAGCTCGGCAATCGTTTCGATCAGATTTTTTCCCGTGAACAAACAAACCGGTTACGCTTTATCTCGGATGCAAAACACCCCGGATTTGTCGTTGCGCTTGCGTGCTTAATCCCGTTATTGCCAAACGGGCTTGTTCCATATATTGCCGCGCGGACGAAAATTTCAACGGCGCGTTTCTTTTTCGCTACACTTTTCGGTTGCATGCCAACGCTTTTTCTGCTCTGCGCCATTGGGAACACCCTGCTGATGGGGAACTATTTGAAAGTCGGGCTGCTGAGCGCCCTGCTCCTGATAAGCGTAATCGTTCTGTATCTGCTGCGAAATCGTCTCTTTACATTCAGTGAGAAAATTCAAACGGCCTGCGAAGAGAAGAGACGGAACCGCACGAATTCATAACACGAAATAGGCGATGATAAGCAAAGCCAGCGCCCGACGAAGGACGCTGGCTTTGTCTGCCGCGTATTGTTTCGAGCGAGCTACTCGAGAATCGCCTGATCCTGAATGTCCTGCGCTTCTTCCGCAAAAGTGGCGATCGAATTGTTATCAACCAGCCGCTTAATCGTCGCGTTCACCGCGTCTTTCAGTTCCGCGCTGTCCTTGGGCAGGCCGACGACATATCCGGTCGCTTCCGCGTCAAAGGAGATCGCGCTAGCAATCGCAAGTTCAGGATTGTTCTTAATGTAGGACTCGGCAATGGGCTTCTCCACGACAATTGCATCCAATGCGCCTGCCTTCAGCTCGGTGACAAGTTCGGTAACCTTCTTGAGAGCAATCTTTTCCGCGCCGGTCATCTGCGGATAGTAATCGGACTCCAGCGTCGTACCCAGCTGTACGCCAACCTTCTTGCCGGAAAAGCTCGTCGCAAGATCCGTGTAGGTATCCGCAGCGTCAGCCTTGACCAGCGCAACCACCTCGTCAATATAGTACACGTCGCTGAAATCCATCACCGGCGCACGCTCTTCAGAGGGGTTATAAGCAGCAAGGATCATATCGATCGTGCCCATTTGCAGCGCGCTGTCGAGTCCGTTAAAATCAACAGCCTCAATTTTAAGATCAACGCCGAGATCTTTAGCAATTTCCTGCGCAATGCTTACGTCGATGCCCTTGTATTCCATCTCGCCGCCCTCGCCCGCGATGACGAATTCATAGGGCGGATAGTCCGGCGACGTTCCGACAATCAGAACGCCCGCCTCTTTGATCTGTTCCAGTTTGTTTGACGGTGCCTTTTTCGCGCAGGCAAACAGCCCAAACGCGAGCACGACACACAGCATGAGAGCGATTACTTTTTTCATGTTTGATTCCTCCATTTTTTTATAATTCAAACCGCCATACGGCAGAATTGACAAAATTGCCTAGAGTACCTTGGAAAGAAAGGATTTCGTCCGCTCGTTTTTGGGCGACTCGAACAGTTCCTTCGGCGTCGCGTCTTCTATAATCTGCCCGCCGTCCATAAAGATCACACGCGAGCAAGCTTCCTTTGCAAAGTTCATTTCGTGCGTAACCACCGCCATGGTCATGCCGCCGTTCGCAAGCGAGCGCATGACGTCCAGTACCTCGCCTACCATTTCCGGATCCAGCGCGCTGGTCGGTTCGTCAAACAGCATCACGTCCGGCTGCATGTTCAGCGCGCGCACAATCGCGATACGCTGCTTCTGGCCGCCGGAGAGCTGCCTGGGCATTGCTTTCGCACGGTCCGCAAGACCAACCCGCTCGAGCAGGGACATCGCGCGCGCAGTCGCTTCCGAACGCGATTCATGCTTCGTCATCATAGGCGCGAGAACCATATTTTCCAATACGTCCAGGTGATTGAACAGGTTGAACTGCTGAAATACCATGCCCATTCGCTGGCGGTGCCGGTTGATATCCACCTTTTTATCGGTAATATCGCAACCTTCGAATACCACTTTTCCGCTCGTCGGTACTTCGAGAAGATTCAGACAGCGAAGAAGCGTACTTTTGCCGCTGCCGGACGGTCCGATGATTCCGACCACTTCGCCGCTTTCAATCGTCAGATCGATTCCGTTGAGCGCTACCAGATGGCCGAATTTTTTCCCGAGTGAAACGGTTTGAATCATTGGAATGTTCATGCCGTCTCCCCCCTCTTCATGCGCTTTTCCAAAAAGCCCATCAGTTTACTCAGCGGGAAGGTCAGGCAAAGATACAGAATTGCCGCAACCATCAGCGGTTCGAATGGGCGCGCCGTTCCCGCGCGAACCAGATCCGCCATATACATGAGATCAAATACGCCAACCACGGAACAAATCGAGCTTTCCTTAATGATGGCGACAAACTCGTTTCCGAGCGCGGGCAGTATATTGCGATATGCCTGCGGAAGAATGACCTTACGCATAACCTGCGAACGCGTCATGCCGAGGCTGCGCCCGGCTTCCATTTGGCCGGGGTCTACGGCGTTAATGCCCGCGCGCATAATCTCCGCAACATATGCGGTGGAGTTGAACGCAAGCGCGATAATGCAAGGAACAAATACACTGATTTTACTCAATGAAGGAAACGCAATGATCAGGCCGTAGCGGAACAGGTAGAGCTGTACGAGCATAGGCGTTCCGCGCGTAAATTCAACATAGACTGCGGAAAGAAAACGGAGCAGTTTGCTGCTTGAAACACGTGCCAACCCCATGAGTGTGCCAAATAAAGTGCCAAGAAAAACGGCGAAAACTGAAAGCTCGAGCGTCATGACGAGCCCGTTCAAGAAAAATCCGCCATATTTATCTAGAAAGCTAAAGCTGAATGTATAATCCATTTCAATCCCCCTATGGTTTAGAATAAGTAGTATAGTGATTCTTTATGCATATGTCAAGCATATTGCTGTATATTATGCGTTATTCTGTATAAAAAATAAACGGCTTCGAATACGAGCCGTTTTAAAACCGTATTTTATGTTCCATTTGCTCACACTGTAGGGAGAATTCCTTCCTGTTCCGGCCCCAACCCCCGAACCGTACAAACGCCAATTTCCTCCGTAATATGCCAGGCGGTTTCCAACAGCATTTGCGGCGCATGCGCGCCGGGATCCTCCGCGCAGCGCGGACGATATTGCTGCAGGTAAAATCGCTCGCAGCCTTTTACCAGCCGCGAAGTCTCCAAGGCGTCCTCCGGCGTAAGCTGCGGAGCAAACGTCAGGCGAAATTCGTGCTTGATTGTGCTGTTTCTCAGTATCGCAATGCTTTTTCGAATCGAATCCAAATCTACCGGAACGCGCGCAATCCTCTCGTAACGATCCAGCGGCGCTTTCACATCCATTGCTACGTAATCAAGCAATCCTTTCTGGAGCAGCTGCTGCAGCACCGCCGGCTTGCTGCCGTTGGTATCCAGCTTCACAAAGTAGCCAATTTCGCGCACACGCAGTATAAAAGCTTCCAAGTTCTGTTGTAATGTCGGTTCTCCGCCGGAAATTACAACCGCGGGAATGACTCCTGCGCGCTTTTCCAGGTATGCAAGAACCGGCGCCTCATCCAGCAGCGGCGCGTCCCGCCCGATAATATGCGCGTTATGGCAATATACGCAGTCAAAATTGCAGTATGGTGTAAATACAACGGCGCATGGCTGCCCCGGATAATCGACAAAGGATGTCTTTTGAAAACCGGCGATCAGCATGGGTTCCATATCTCGCTTTCTGTGCGCAATCGTGCATAAACGCATGTTGGAGACATGCGCGCCGGCATATCTCCAACGGTTGCTGAAAAATTCAAAAATTCGCTCTCCGGTCAGACGACGAACTTCTTGCGAAGCATGTATTCTTCCTTCTTCCCGGGATTATAATTCTGCACGGGACGCAGGTAGCCGACGACGCGCGACCAAACCTCCGTTTTTTGCCCGCAAGTCGGGCAAGTAAAATGCTCGCCTGAAATATAGCCATGTTCTTTGCAGATTGAAAACGTCGGCGTTATGGAGATATACGGCATGCGGTACTTTTGAAAAACCGTTTGTATCAGCTTCTTCGCCGTTTCAATGTCCTCGATCCGCTCACCGATGTAGAGATGCTGAACCGTACCGCCGGTATAAAGGGACTGCAGCTCGTCCTGCAGGTCGCAGCATTCAAAAATATCGTTCGTAAACCCAACCGGAAGCTGCGAGGAGTTGGAATACATGGGTTCCGATACGCCGGACTGGATAATATTCGGATATTTGTCGTGATCGATCTTCGCGAGACGGTAGCTCGTGCCCTCGGCAGGAGTTGCCTCCAGATTATAACTGTGCCCCGTTTCCTCCTGAAATTCAACCATAAGCTCGCGCAGAAAATGCATGATTTCCAGGGACAGCGCAAGTCCCTCCGGACTGCCGATATCCTTGCCGATAAAATTCAGGCAGCACTCATTCATACCAACGAGACCAATGGTGTTAAAATGATTGGTCCAGTATTCGCCGGTATGGCGCTTAATGTCGCGCAGATAGTTTGCGGAGTACGGATACAACCCTTGTTCCGTTTGACGCTCGATAATTTTGCGCTTGATTTCCAGGCTGGTTTTTCCAAGCATCGCAATGGTGCGCAGACGCTCGAAAAAGTCTTCCTTTGAAGTCGCGAGATACCCAATCCTCGGAAGGTTAATGCTGTATACGCCAATGCTGCCGGTCATGGGGTTGCTGCCGAACAGACCGCCGCCCCGTTTTCTTAGTTCTCTCGTATCCAGGCGAAGACGGCAGCACATGGAAACCGCATCTTCGGGGGACAGGTCGGAGTTGACATAGTTCGCAAAATACGGTATTCCGTATTTACAGGTAATCCGCATGAAATCATCCACGACGGGGCTGGACCAGTCGAAATCTTTCGTGATGTTGATGGTTGGAATCGGGAAGGTAAACACCCTTCCCTTCGCGTCGCCTTCCAGCATGACCTTGCAGAACGCGCGGTTGAACAGATCCATTTCCGCCTGAAAATCGCCGTAGGTTTCATCGAGATACTTACCGCCAATGATGACTGGATTATCCTTTAACGTGGAAGGAACCTTGATATCAAATGTCAGGTTGGAAAACGGGCACTGGAATCCAACGCGCGTCGGCACGTTGATATTAAACACAAACTCCTGCAGGCTCTGGCAGACCTGATCGAACGACAGATGATCATAACGCAAAAAGGGAGCGCAATAGGTGTCAAACGAACTCCAAGCCTGCGCGCCTGCCGTTTCGCCCTGCGTTGTAAAGGTGGAGTTGACAATTTGTCCCAAAAATGAACGCAGATGCTTTGCCGGTTTGCTCTCAATCTTACCGTCCACACCGCCGAAACCGTCCGTCAGAAGTTGCCGAAGATCCCAGCCCGCACAATATGGGCCAAAGAACCCAAGATCATGGATATGCGCGTCGCCGCTCTCATGCGCCTTGCAAACATCTATCGGGTAGATTTCATAGAGCCAGTATTTTTTTGTAAATGCCTCGCGTATATAGTTATTCAGCCCGTTTACGCTGCGCTGCATGTTTGCGTTTTCCTTCACGCCCCAGTCGCGGTCGTTGAGATAATCGCTGAACATATCGATTGTCGCGCCGATCAGCGCGTTGATTTCACGCGTACCGCGGCGCTTTTCGCGATAGAGAATATAGGCCTTCGCTGTTTTCGCATGACCTGCTTCAATTAATACTTTTTCAACGAGATCCTGAATCCCTTCCACATCCGGCGTGGAAGCTGCATAGCGCGCCTCCGCCAGCCGGATCACCTCGTCGGTCAGCCGTTCCGAGAGCGTTTCGTCGGTACCGTTGACGGCCTGCGCCGCCTTCCAGATCGCATTCTGAATCTTGCTGCGATCAAACGGTTCCTTATGCCCGTCCCGTTTTATAATCTCCTGAAACATGCTGCTTACCCCCCTGAACGTACTGCACTCTTAGTTTATTCGCCGCAATATTTTGTGTCAAGCGGCGTTTCTGCATACAAGATATTGATATATTCAGTGGACAACCTGTGGATAATTCATCAAGCTGAATCGCCTAAAATAAAATATATGTAAAACAGCATGTTTTCGGGTATCTTGCAGGAGTGAGCATGTAACAACTCATGTATGTATTTTGCATAGAACGTATATTCATGTTATTTGTTTCTAAAGATTTCATAATTGCTTCTACACACGCTTGAATTTCTTATATGGATCCTGTACGAACAATATTCGTTGAAAACGGATTCTAATGTTATAAAAAGAGATCCCGGTTTCACGCCGGGATCTCTGTCGATCATCAATCGTTTTACAGGTTGAATGCTTTCGAAATGAGATCTACGATCTCCGCTCCGATGCGCGCCTGCGCCTCCTCGGTAGAAGCGCCGATATGCGGCGTGCTGCTCACGCGCGGGTGTTTGTAGAGCGCTTCGTTTTTGCTCGGCTCCTCGGCGAATACGTCGAGACCCGCGGCATACACTTTGCCGCTCTCCAGCGCTTCCAACAGCGCCGCTTCGTCCACGTTGGTTCCGCGGGACGTATTGATGATGATCACGCCGTCCTTCATCTTGGCAAGCGCTTCACGGCTCACGAGCGGCTGACCCGGCAGCGACGGAACGTGCAGCGAAATGAAATTGGACTTTGCCAGGAGCTCATCCATTTCGACATAGCGCATGGTAGCGCACTCGAGTTCCGGAACCTTATAAATATCGTACGCAAGCACGCTCATGCCCAGCGCCTGGCAGCGGCGGCCGAGCGCCTGACCGATGCGGCCGTAACCGACGATACCAACGGTCTTTCCGGAAAGCTCAATCCCTTCGTAGGATTTCTTTTCCCATTTGCCTTCGCGCATGGTATGTCCGGCGGCGGAGATGAACCGCGCGCAGGAGAGCATATGCGCAAGCGCCAGCTCCGCTACCGCGTCCGAACTCGCCTTTGGCGTGTTGCAAACGGAGATACCGTGTCCTTCCGCGCAGACCTTATCAATATTATCGATACCAACGCCCGCGCGAATCACGAGCTTGAGTTTGCCGGTCATGCATGCTGCGTTAATCTGCGGCTCGCGCACCTTCGTTGCGCTGCGTACCACCAAAACGTCGTAATCCTTCACGGCTTCGCAGAGCGCGTCCGGATCGAAGAACTTTACGTCAACTTTGCAGCCTTTTGCCTCGAGCGCGGCAATCGCGCTCTTCTCCATACCGTCGCTGGCAAGAATTTTAAGCATAGCGATTCTCTCCTCCTTCGCTTATGACTATTTGTTTTCCGCTTCGAACTTTTTCAGGAAGTCCACGAGCGCAACGACGCCCTCTTTGGGCATCGCGTTGTAGATAGAGGCGCGCAGGCCGCCAACGCTCTTGTGACCTTTCAGATTGTCATATCCGGCGGCCTTCGTCGCGGCAACAACCTTCGCGTCCAGCGCTTCGTCCCCGGTGACGAACGGTACGTTCATCCGCGAGCGATACTTCTTTTCCACCGTGCCGCGGAACATGTTGCTCGAATCGAGGAAATCGTAGAGCACCTTTGCCTTGTCCTCGTTGATCGCCTGCATGGCGGAAAGCCCGCCGATCTTCTTGAGATACTTGAACACCTTGCCGCAGACGTAAATCGCCCAGCAGTTCGGCGTATTGTACATGGATCCGTTTTCCGCGTGGATGCTGTAGTTCATGTATGTGGGAACCGTATTCGGCAGATCCGTGCGGATCAAATCCTCGCGAATGATCACAACGACCATGCCCGCGGGGCCGACGTTCTTCTGCACGCCCGCATAGATCATGCCATAGTCGGAAACGTTGCAGGGCTTGCTCAGGAACATGGAAGACTGGTCGGATACAAGAATCTTGCCCTTGGTATCCGGCAGTTCCGCGTACGTCGTACCGTGGATGGTTTCGTTTTCGCAGATATACACATAGTCCGCGTCCGGGCTGATCGCCAGATTGCTCACATCCGGAACATAGCTGAAGTTCTTATCCTTGCTGGAAGCGACGACGTTGACCTTGCCGTATTTTCCCGCTTCCTCAATCGCTTTCTTGGACCAGGCGCCGGTCAGAACGTAGTCCGCAACGCCGTTCTTCATCAGATTCATCGGGATCATGGCAAACTGCAGCGTCGCGCCGCCCTGAATGAAGAGCACTTTATAGTTGCTCGGAATCCCCATGAGCTCGCGAAGATCCGCTTCCGCTTCGTCGATAATGGTCTGATAGACCTTGGAGCGATGCGACATTTCCATAACGCACATGCCGCTGCCCTTGTAGTTGAGCATTTCCGCCGCGACTTCCTCGAGAACCTCCTCGGGCATCGTCGCCGGGCCTGCCGAGAAATTGTAGATTCGATCGTACTTCATACTATTCGCTCCTGCTGTTATTTTGTGAATCGATAAACCGTTATTTCGTATTTACATCTCATTATATCGTTGAATGCAGAGCAATTCAACCAGAATCTCTAAAAAAAACAGGAATTCTAAATATTATTTTGCATTTACACGGAGCGCACCGAAAGGTGCGCCCCATTCAATTCCTGCTTATTCATACAGCGGAAACCGTTTGCAAATTTCCAGCACTTCTTCCTTTACTTGCGGCACCGCCGCTTCGCCCTCGTGAATCACCTTCGCAATCAGATTGCCAATTTGCCGCATCTCCGGCTCCTTCATTCCGCGCGTGGTCGATGCGGGCGTGCCGAAGCGAACGCCGCTTGTCTCCGCTTTATTCCGCGTGTCGAACGGAATTGCGTTCTTGTTTGCGGTGATGTTCGCGGCGTCCAGCAGCGTTTGCGCGCGAAGGCCGGTTACATCCAGATCTCTCAGGTCAACGAGCATCAGATGGTTATCCGTTCCGCCGGAGAAAATCTTTAGTCCGTTAGCCTGCAAAGTTTTACTCAGTTCCGCCGCGTTGAGAACGATCTGGTGCTGATACGTCTTGAATTCCGGCTGCATTGCCTCATGGAAACATACGGCTTTCGCCGCGATAACGTGCATCAGCGGGCCGCCCTGCAGACCCGGGAATACCGCTTTATCGATCTTTGCTGCGAACTCCGCTTTGCAGAGGATCAGACCGCCGCGCGCCCCGCGCAGGGTTTTATGCGTGGTCGTCGTCGCCACATCCGCATACGGAAACGGATTCGGATGCTCGCCCGCCGCAATCAGGCCGGAGATATGCGCCATATCCACCATGAACAGCGCGCCAACGTCCTTGGCCACCTTGCCGATCCGCTTAAAGTCGATTACGCGCGAGTACGCGCTCGCACCCGCAACAATTAACTTTGGCAGATGCTCGTGCGCCAGCCGCTCCAGCTCGTCGTAGTCGATGTACCCCGTGTCCTCACAAACGCCGTACTGCACAAAATGATAGAGGCGGCCGGAAGCGTTGACGGGATGTCCATGCGTCAGATGCCCGCCGTGGTTGAGGTTCATCGCGAGCACGGTATCGCCCGGATTGAGCAGCGCATGGTATACCGCTAGGTTCGCCTGCGCACCCGCATGCGGCTGAACGTTTGCATGCTCCGCGCCAAAGAGCAGTTTCGCGCGGTCGATTGCGATCTGCTCCACCATATCCACGTATTCGCAACCGCCGTAATACCGCTTTCCCGGATACCCTTCGGCATACTTGTTCGTCAGCGGGCTGCCCATTGCGGCGAGCACCGCGCGTGAAACGAAGTTCTCCGAAGCGATCAGTTCAATGTGGTCGCGCTGGCGGCCAACTTCGAGCGAGATTGCCTGCCAGATTTCCGGATCCGCCTGCGCCACGAATTCGTGGGACTCTAACCAATTCATGTGTCTCGTATTCCTGTTCGTTATTATTTCCGCACTATGCGCCTCGGCATACATACCGGGGCATAAGCCGATGCAAAGTTACTGCGCGATCCCGCGCCTATGCCTCTTCCCCGTCCGTGAGGATGCGCTCCATCCGCGGCTGAAAGCTGTGCTTTTTGCGATTCTGTTGGTCGACGAGCCGTAGAATGCCGTATGCAATGCCACAGGATGCCACGCCAAGCAGCAATCCGAACCACTCGCTGACCAGGCTGCCCAGAAATACGCCCGCAATCAGAAACGCGAGCGGGACGGCGTACGCAAGCAGGCTTGCCTGCACAACTCGCCTGGGCGAGAGATCGACCACAACGCGGTCGCCAATCTTCGCGCCGAGTGAATTTTCCAGCACAACTTCCATTTCATTCTCCCCCGCGGTCAGGCAGGCGCCGCAGTTGGCGCACTGCTTTCCGCGCAGAAAGCGAATCTGCGCCATATTTCCGGTTATACCGACCACAAGGCCAACGTGTCCGTCCAATTCTTCCAATCCGTTATTCCTCAATCTTCGTACAGGCGATGTTCAGTTCACGAAGCTGTTTATCGTCCACAAAATCCGGCGCGCCGGTCATCGGGCAGGAAGCGTTCTGAACCTTCGGGAACGCAATCACGTCCCGGATGCTCGTGGAGCCGGTGATCAGCATTGCGAGGCGATCGAGGCCATAGGCCATTCCGCCATGCGGCGGCGGTCCGAACTTGAACGCGTCCATGAGAAACCCAAAACGGTACTCCGCCTGTTCATCCGTAAAGCCGAGCGCACGGAACATCTTCTTCTGCAGTTCCTGCGAATGAATTCGAATCGAGCCGCCGCCAATTTCCACGCCATTGAGCACGATATCGTAAGCCTTTGCGCGGACATTGCCGGGATCGGTATCGAGCTTTTCGAGGTCTTCGTCCATGGGGCTCGTGAAAGGGTGGTGCATGGCGCTGTAGCGCTGCTCCTCCTCGTCCCACTCCAGCAGCGGAAATTCGGTAACCCAGAGCAGGTTGTACCGGTGTTCCGGGATGAGGTTCAGTTTCTCCGCGAGCTTGAGGCGCAGCGCGCCAAGCGCGGCAAATACGGTCTTGTTAACATCCGCAACAAGGAACAGTACGTCGCCCTGCTCGAAGTTCGCGGCTTTGCGCACGGCGGCAATCTCGTCCTCCGTAAGGAACTTGAGCACCGGCGAGGCAAGCCCGTCCGCCTTGTCGTTCATCCAGATCAAGCCTTTCGCGCGGTAGGTCTTTACAAACTCGCCCATCGCGTCCAGCTCTTTGCGCGAGAAGTCCGCGCTCGCGCCCTTGGCGTTGACTGCGCGGATGCTGCCGCCCGCTGCAATCGCATTCTGGAATACGGAAAATTCGCTCTTTTTAAAGATATCGGTCAGATCGACAAGCTCCAGTCCAAAGCGTGTATCCGGCTTATCCGAGCCGTAGCGCGCCATTGCCTCTTCGTACTTCAGGCGCGGCAGCGGAAGCTGAATATCGACGTTGAGCGTTTCCTTGAACAGGCGCTGCAGGAACCCTTCGTTGACGCTCTGCACGTCCACGTCCTCCACAAATGACATTTCGATGTCAATCTGCGTAAAGTCCGGCTGACGATCCGCGCGAAGGTCTTCATCCCGAAAGCAGCGGGCAATCTGGAAATAACGGTCGTAACCCGCGAGCATGAGCAGCTGCTTAAAGAGTTGCGGGCTCTGTGGCAGCGCGTAGAATTTTCCGGGATGGACGCGGCTTGGAACGAGATAGTCCCGCGCGCCCTCCGGCGTGCTCTTTGTCAGAATTGGCGTTTCGATTTCGAGAAAATTCTGTTCGTCGAAATATTCCCGTGCGACAAAGGCAATCTTATGCCGCATGATGAGGTTTTTCTGCATCGCGGGGCGGCGCAGATCGAGGTAGCGGTATTTTAAGCGCAGCAGCTCGTTTGCTTTGCAGTCGTCCGTAATATCAAACGGCGGCGTCTCGCTCTTGCTCAGAATCTTAAACTCGCCGACCAGCACCTCCAGCTCGCCGGTTGGCATGTTCTTGTTGACCATATCGCCGGTGCGGAGTACGAGTTCGCCGCGCACGGCCAGCACGTATTCCGAGCGAATGGTGCAGGCGCGCGCAAAGTCCGCCTCATTCATCGTGTTGCTGTTGAACACGATCTGCATCAGCCCCGTCCGGTCGCGCAGTTGCACAAACACCAGCGCGCCAAGGTCGCGGCGAACATTCGCCCATCCCATCAGGATCACCTGCTTGCCCGCGTCCGCTTTCGTGAAATTTGCACAGTAATTGGTTCTTTTCCAACCACCTAGTAATTCGCTCATGATCATTCGCTCCTCAGCATAGAATTTTAAAAATCTGTTCCGCGTTCAGCGCGGTTGTCGCTTCTTCTCCATCGCTCATGCGCTTGAGTTTTCCTTCGTTCGTTGCCAGCTCGTCCTCTCCGAGTACGAGCACATACCGCGCGCCGACCTTATCGGCATATTTGATCTGCGCCTTAACGCTGCGCCCAATATGGTCGATCTCAACTTTTATGCCAAGTTTTCGCAGCGAGGTGGCAAGCAGAAACGCTCGTTCCTCCGCTGCCTCGCCCATTGAGGCAATGTAAAGATCGTATCGCACGGGCTTTTCCATATGATACCCCGTGTTTTCCAGCAGGAGAAGCAGCCGTTCCATGCCTAGGCCAAAGCCTACGCCTGGCGTATGCGGACCGCCGATTTCCTCAACAAGTCCGTCGTAGCGCCCGCCGCCGCAAACCGCGCTCTGGGAGCCGATGCTCTCCGAGGTGATCTCGAACACGGTCTTGGTGTAATAATCCAGCCCGCGCACAAGACGCGGATCGATTTCGTAGCGGATGCCCATTCCATTGAGCAGCTTCAATAAGCCATTCTGGTGCTCCCGGCATTCCTCGCAGAGGTAATCGCCGATCACCGGCGCGCCGTTTGCAATTTGCTGGCAGGACTCCACCTTGCAGTCCAGCACGCGAAGCGGGTTTTGCTCGAAACGCACCTTACAGGTTTCGCAAAGCCCGTCGTAATGCTCGCGCAGATACGATTTCAGCGCTTCGTGATACCGCGGTCGGCAATTCGGACAGCCGATGCTGTTGAGGCGAACGGTCAGCCCGCCGCAGCCGAGCGTGCCGAGGAGTTCCGTTGCAATGGCAATGCATTCCGCGTCCGCGCTGGGTTTGCTCGCGCCAAAGAACTCGACGCCGAACTGGTGGTGCTCGCGCAGCCGACCCGCCTGCGGGCGCTCATAGCGAAACACGGGATTGTAAAGGTAATACATTTTTGTCGGCTGAATTTCGCCGAAGAGATTGTTTTCCACAAACATGCGCACAAACCCCGCCGTGCCTTCCGGCTTGAGCGTAACAGAGCGCTCGCCTTTATCGAGGAATGTATACATTTCCTTCTGCACAATATCCGTTGTTTCGCCAACACCGCGCAGAAATAGTTCGGTATGTTCGAATACCGGCGTGCGCGCTTCCAAAAAACCGTATTTCTTGACAATATCCCGAATTAAGGCTTCCAGTTGCTGCCATTGATAGCTTTGTTCGGGGAGAACGTCCTTTGTTCCCTTCGGGGCCTTGTAGGCTGTCATAACCGACCTCCGTTTGATGAATTCCCCACCATTATACCAGAAAACGGTATAAAAAAAGCAGGTTCCAATCCGATAGGGACGGGAAACCCGCGGTGCCACCCTGCTTGAATGAACCGGCCTTCGTTGCCGCGTTCATTCCACTTCATTGCCGATAACGCCGGTATGCGTCGCAGCTTGGGACGAAATTTTCGCCGTTCTGCCGCGCGGTTCGCGGGTGCCGTTCATCCGAGGCTCGAATGCGAAACTTCCACCATGCGTTTCGCTCTCTGTTGCGACTTCGTTCGGATTACTCTTCCGGTCTCAACCTTTCACCACATTATAGCGATACGGTAAAATGCTGTCAATCGTTTCGTTGTCGATCTTTTACTCTGCTGCTCCTGCATTTTGCAGGAATATTTGATTATACATATCGATTTTCTATGCAAAGAATCGGCATTTTTCATCGATCAGCCGATCCAGTTTTTCGAGATAGGTCGGAACGTCTTTCGGGCTTGGCAGCCGCTCGATTCGATTTTCCCCGCGAAAGACGCGCTTTGTCATCGTGCCTGCTCCATGGGAAAGAATGCTCGTTGTTTCCTCCATCATGTCAATGTTGTAGACGCATTCCTTCCCCTGCAAGGCATAACCGACATTTTCGAGATTTCCGGTCATATACTTCTGCCGGTACATATAGTAGGGGTTCATCCCCATCCGTTCCGCGCAATTTGCGCCGATAGCCATCATGATTTCCGCTTGTTCAGCACTTGCAAGCGGATATTCCTCCAGTTTTGACTTCAGCAGTGAAGATCGTTTAATCGCAAGTGAGTGAACGGTTAAATTATCCGGCTTCAGCTCAGCGAGAGCATTGCAGCTTGCCTGCATATCCTCCGAATTTTCTCCGGGTAATCCCGCGATGAGATCCATATTGATCAATTCGAACCCGACTCTTCTTGCAAGATCATAGATGAACCGTATGTCGTTCGCCGTGTGGCTCCGGCCTACGCGGCGCAGTGTTTCGTCGTTCATCGTCTGCGGATTGATCGAAATACGGTCAATTCCGGCGCGCTTGAGTACCATCAGTTTTTCCAGGGTAATCGTATCCGGCCTGCCGGCTTCCACCGTCGCTTCGCCGCCGAACGAGCCGTACTGTGAGCGTGTAAACGAAAGCAGGTCGTCGAGCTGCTTCGCGCTGAGCACCGTTGGCGTTCCTCCGCCCATATAGAACGAGCGTACGCGCATTTTTCGATCCTTGGCCAGCGCCGCGCCCGCCGCGATATCGCGCTTGAGCGCTTCGATATAAAGCGGAAGCCGATCTTCCCGACCCAGTATTTCACTGGGGAACGAGCAATAAAGGCACTTTGTTTTGCAGAACGGGATACCAATATAAACGTCGATATCCTTTGGCGAAAGTACGTAAAGATATGGTTCCTGCACTTTGCAGATTCGCTCCGCGAGATCCGTTTTTTTCAGCGATACGTCAAACGTTTCCTGAAACATCTCCCGGGCATATTCGATTCCGCATTCCTGCATCAGTTCACGGAAGAGCTTTGTCGGGCGAATGCCGGTCAGCGAGCCCCATGGCGTTTGAACCTCCGGATAGAGTTGTTTGAGAAGGCGGTAGCAGGAGAGCTTCAGCGCGCGCTTCTCCAGTTTTTTAATCGTAAGCGGAGTTGGCCGGTATGGCAGTTCAAAGGTATCCGTATCCGTAAATTCCGCCACGCGGGACAAGAGATGATAGCGGCTGCCCTTTCGATCCATCTGCAGATCAAACACGAGCTCCGCCGCATCCGGTTCCATTTCGTCATACAGCGCAATATCCGACAATCCGCAAAACAGCCGGATCACTTCGGCGATATCATTTCGGTATTCCGCTCGGTTCGTTCGGATTGCAATCATGTAAGTTACCAGCCGGAGCGGCGGCAAACTTCAACAAAGGGATTGTTTCTGCGCTCGTGCTCCAGCGTCGTATCCTCTTCGTGCCCGCAGTAAACGTCGAAATCCCCTTCGAGCGTAAACAGCTTTTCGGTTATGGAGCGGTATAATTCCTGTTCGCTTCCGCCCGGAAAATCGGTTCTGCCCGCGCCTTCCAGAAACAGCGTGTCGCCTGCGAAGAGCTTCCGCTCCTGTTTGAGTACATAACAAACGCCGCCTTTCGTATGCCCCGGCGTATGGATTACGTCGATGGTCAGCCCGGCAAGCGAGAGCGATTCTCCGCCTCTCAGCAGCACGTCCGCTTCAGCGGGTTTGACCAGATCGCCGGTCAATACCGCAAGGCTGAGACGATTGCTGGTCAGCATTCCGGCATCAAGTTCATGGATATATACTTTCGCGCCATAGCGGTCTTTCACCTGCCGTACGCCGCCAATATGGTCGAAATGCCCGTGCGTTAAAAGAATTGCAACGCAATTCAGCCCGTTTCGTTCCAAAGCGTCCAGCACCGGTTTCGGCATTCCCGGATCAATCACGATACAATCGTTTGTTTCATCCGCTCCAAGCAGATATGCATGCTCGCCAAGCGAGCCGTTCGTAATCGGCAAAAATCGCATTAAAACGCCTTTCTCGAATCCAACAGGATCGTGTGCGGGCCGTCGTTGACGAGTTTCACCTGCATATATGCCTGAAAAACTCCATGCTGAACGGGCACTGCCGCGCCAATCCGTGCGATGGCCCGCTCATAGAGCGGAATCGCCTGTTCCGGACGCGCCGCCCGGATATAGCTGGGTCGCTTTCCTTTTCTTGCGTCCGCGCAGAGCGTAAATTGCGAGATCAATAGAACACTCCCGCCAATATCCGCTACGGACCGGTTCGGAATTTCGTTTTCATCGTCAAAAACGCGAATGCCGACGATCTTTTCGCAAATGTAGTTTAAGTCGATCTCCGTGTCGCCTTCTTCAATGCCCAAAAACACAACGAGACCCTGCCCGATCTCGCCGACAATGGTTCCATCCACTTCAACCGACGCCGCGGTTGTGCGCTGAATAACTGCTCTCATATCCCCCGTCCGTATCCTATCGGTTCATTCGATATACGTCGCTGACGCATTTCAGTTTTTTCAAATTTCGGATAATGACGCTGAGCTGCTCCGTATTCGCCACTTCAAACGTCATTTCTATAATATACCGGTCGTCCGGCATAGGCTTCCCGCTGATGGACTGAATACTGACATTCAGGCTGGAAATCTGTGCGGATATTGCCGACAGCGTTCCCGGTTTATTGTCTCCTTCAATCTGAAGCGATGCGTTAAACGCGCTCTTCGTGTTAATCGCCCACTCGACTTCAATGATGCGGTCAATGTCCGACTGAAGGTTAGCAACGTTCGGACAGTCCGCGCGGTGGACGGAAACGCCCCGTCCGCGCGTGATGTAACCGATGATTGGATCGCCGGGAAGCGGATTGCAGCAGTTTCCGAACCGAACCGCCATGCCGGGATCGCCCTTTACAATGATGCCGTTGACCGGTACGTGCGTTTTTGTCGTGTCGTCCGTATCGCCGCGTCTGATCTTTTCGGCGATTTCCGCCGCTTTATCGTCCTTCTTTTTGAGTTCGGACAGCTTATGCAGCACCTGGCTTGCGGACATGCCGCCGAAGCCGATTGCCGCGTAAATATCGTCGAAGCTGCTCACGTTCAGCCGGGTGAGCAGCGGGTTGACATAATCCGGTTTGAGCATGTCCGCGAGAACCAAATTCTGCCGCTTTGCCGAGTCCTCCAGCATATCGCGGCCGCGAGCAACATTTTCCTCACGGTTTTCCTTTTTAAACCATTGGCGAATTTTATTCCGGGTAGCCTGTGTTTTTACGATTTTCAGCCAGTCGCGGCTCGGTCCGGTTTGGCTGTTCGATGTAATGATTTCGACCACATCGTTGGTTTTGAGTTTATAATCGAGACGCGCCAGCGAACCGTTGACCTTTACCCCCTGTGTATGGTGGCCAATATTCGTATGGATGCGATAAGCAAAGTCCAACGGCGTCGAGCCCTTCGGCAGATCGATAATCTCCCCCTTTGGCGTGAGCACGAAAACGTATTCGCCGAGGAAGTCCTTCATGATGCTGTCTACGAATTCTTTGCTGTCCTCGGTGGTATCCTTTGCCTCAATAACCTCCCGAAGCCAGCTGGTCTTCCGATCGAGCAGGCTCTGAACCGAACGCCCTTCCTTATACATCCAATGCGCGGCGATTCCGTATTCCGCGGTGCGGTGCATCTCCTTCGTTCGAATTTGCACTTCAAAGGGAATTCCGTTCGGCGCAAGCAATGTTGTGTGAAGCGAGCGATACATATTCGGTTTTGGCGTCGCAATATAATCCTTAAAGCGTCCTGGAATCGGTTTCCAGCCTGCGTGAATCACGCCGAGGGCGGCATAACAGTCGTTTACGGAATCTACGATGACGCGAATCGCGATCAGATCGTAAATCTCATTGATGCTGGACCCCTGGCGCTGCATCTTCCGATACACGCTGTAAAGATGCTTCGGCCTTCCGCTGATATTGCATTCAATGCCGGCCTTCGCGAGCTCTTCCTTGATAATCCGCATGGCGTTATCCAGCGTTTCCGCGCGTTCCGCCTGCTTTTCGCGAAATTGCTTGCTGATGTTGGCGTATTCCTCCGGCATCAGGTACATAAACGAGAGGTCTTCCATCTCGCCCTTGATCGCGCCCATACCGAAACGGTGCGCCAGCGGTGCGTAAACCTCGATGGTTTCCTTAGCCTTGCGGACGCGTTTATATGGATTGCAATAGGCCAGCGTGCGCATGTTGTGAAGCCGGTCCGCCAGCTTAATGATAACAACGCGCACATCCGCCGCGATTGCCAGAAACAGCTTTCTGAGATTTTCGGATTGCTCCTGCTTTTTTGTGATGTAGGTTTGTTTTCCGCTCTTGGTCAGTTTGGTGACGCCGTCCACGAGCTTTGCGATTTCTTCCCCGAAAAGCTTTTGAATCGTCTCAACCGTAACGTTGTCGCCATCCTCGACCACGTCGTGGAGAACAGCGGCAGTTACGCTTGCGGCATCCATACCCATATCCATAACGATCTTGGATACTTCGAGCGGGTGAATGATATATGGCTCGCCGGACTCGCGCAATTGTGTTGCATGCGTTTGATAAGCAAAATCGACGGCGCGCTGAAAGACTTCCGTCTGCTCCGGCGAATACCGCTTGGAAAACTCGGTAACGAGTTCCTGCTGATCCATATAAGCACCTCCCCTCGATAAAATGCAGGATAGACGCCAACGGTCGAATGTTGGTGAGGATTTAGCAATTAGAATACCGTTTTTCTTCGCTGCGGTCAACCATCGAATGTTGCAATTTTCGGATTCCAGAAAAATTGCAATATTTTCTACGAATTATTTGCCAATCAGGGGTAGAAAAAATCAACGGCGAACCGTTGATTCCTTCATTCCTGAATTCTCAGTACTGCAGCACAGACTGTACATCGTACCCTTTCAGCATTTCACGGCCGTCGAACTCCGAGCTCAGCTCAATTGCGAAGCGAACGCCGACCACCTCGCCGCCCGCCTGTTCAACCAGCTTAATCGTGGCGAGCGATGTACCGCCGGTCGCGAGCAGATCGTCCACAATCACGACTTTCTGGCCGGGTTGAATCGCATCCTTGTGGATTTCTAAAACGTCCGTTCCATATTCCAGCCCATATTCGAACTTGAGCGTTTCGCAGGGGAGTTTTCCCGGCTTCCGCGCCAGAACGAATCCGGCGTTCAGTGCATAGGCCAGCGCCGCGCCAATCACGAACCCGCGCGCTTCGGGGCCTACGACGAGGTCAACCTTGCGATCGCTCAGTGAATTCGCTATGGTCTTGATCAGTGCGTGATATCCTTCCGGATCTTTCAGCAGCGTTGTGACATCGCGAAATAAAACACCTTTGATCGGAAAATCCGGTATGCTGCGAATTTTATCCTTGAGATCCATGATTCACGCCTCCTGCAATTTATTCACGATTCGGTAGAGCTTGCTTTCGTCGAGCGTGCGCTGCTGTATATTCCGGTTGAACACAATGAGCCGCGAATCCGCGCAAAAAACAAAAAACGAGAGCTGCGAAAAAACGCATAATGCGAGCAACTCTTCGGTCTTCAATTCGCGGATCAGCGCGTCAAGCGTTCTGGGTTCCTTTTCGAGCGCTCTTTGAAGCACCCGGTAGTATTTTCGCATGTCCGAATCCCCGAAGCCCGTATCCTCCGAAAACCGGCCGGAGCGATACCAAGCCGCCAGCGCATCTTCCGAACAGCTTTCATTATACAGGCATTGTTCGAAAAATGCATTAAAAAACGTGATTTTCCCCTCGGAAGCATTCGCGCAAATCCAGAAGAGCTCTACGTTTTCACTGCCCCGATATTCGTTGATTGCAGGCTTTGCAAGAAAATCCCAATCCGCCGCCGTTGCAAGGGGTTCCAGCAGCTCGCTTTTGTTGAACGCGACGGCGCGAAGAACGCGATCCCCCTGCACCGCGCTCGCGCTAAAGTGTTTGTCGTCCTTTCCGATGGTTCGAAGCGAAGCGAACCGAACGCCGTTGAACCGGAACACCGGCTCCGGGTTTCCCTCGCCAAATGGAGCGAGCCGTTTCAGCGCACGTATCGATTCCGGCATTAATTCCTGAAACGCAAGGGCTTCATCGTAAAAATAGGACGGAAAGAAATCCTCCGCTTTATACATCGTTTCAATTTGTGCTGTAAAAAGCTGTTTGAATTCCTCAAACCGCTCTTTTTTTATGGTAACGCCAGCCGCGCGCGCATGCCCGCCGAATCTTACGAACAAATGTGACAGCTGATTCAGATTCTCAAACAGGTCTATTCCTTCTATGCTGCGCCCGGATCCGGTTAATATCCCGTCCTGTTCCGCAAACAGAATCACCGGAACATGAAGCCGCTCGCAAAGCCGCGACGCTACTATGCCAATGACCCCGGGATTCCAATTTGAATGGGAAAGCAATAAAACACGGCCTTCCCGGCCAGCCGCATCCATCTGGCGTTCCGCCTCTTCCAGTATTTCATTTTCCGCATCTTTGCGTTTCTGGTTGTAGGCGTTCAGCTGCCCTGCGATAACACCTGCTCGTTCCACGTCCGTACCAACCAGCAGTTCTACGCCTTCCGTTGCAAAAGCAATGCGTCCTGCGGCGTTCAGCCGCGGCGCAAGCATAAACGAAACCGTCTGCTCATCCGGCGCGGACTGCTGGAAGCCTGCCGCGCTCAGCAGCGCAGCCAGCCCGGGTACGCGGGTTATAAACGTTAAGCCAATCGCAGAGATAATTCGGTTCTCTCCGGTCAGCGGAACCACGTCCGCAATGGTTGCAACCGCCGCAAGCGCGAGTTCTTCCTCGTCGAACGTGCCGCCGCAAAGAGCCATAATTAACTTCAGCACAACACCGGCACCGCAAAGATAACGATTCGGGTACATAGCGTCCTTACGGGAGGCGGCGACGACAGCCGTACATTCCGGAATCGTTTTTCCAACGCTGTGATGATCCGTAACGATTACGTCAATCCCCAGCGCATTGCAGAGCGCGATCTCGTTGTATGCGGAAACGCCGTTATCCACGGTAATGATAAGCGAAACTCCGCGCTTTTTGAGTATTCGAACGGCTTGTTCGTTCATTCCGTAGCCTTCGCTATGCCGATGCGGAATGTAAAACGAAACACGCCCGCAAAGCGAGGTCAGCCGCTTAACAAGCATTGCGGTTGCGCAAATGCCGTCCGCGTCGTAGTCGCCATAAACGCAAATGCTCTCGTTTCGTTCTATGGCGAGGCGGATACGCGACACTGCGCGATCCATATCCGGAAGCAGAAACGGATCGTGCAAATCATCCGTTGTCGGGTTCAGAAAGCGACCCGCTTCCCAAGCGGTCGTTACACCGCGCCGAATCAGCGAACGCGCGACAATCGCCGGAACGCAAAACGTCTGAGTAATCTCCTCGACAAGCCCCGGTTCCAGATGTTCCGGCTGCAGGGGAATCATTCGGTTGTTCATCGTTCCTTTACATATGCGCCAATCGCGCATTCGGTGCGTTTTCTCATCAAATGACAGCTGATTTCATGGGGATGCTCCAGCGCTCCGCCGTAGAGAACCGCATTTGCCATACACCCGCCGCTGCAGTAATATTTTGCCCAGCAGTTCCTGCAGATTTCTTTTGTGCACACGTTGCAGCCGAGGAACGACTTCTGTAAGTCGGTTCGCAGGTCGGGTGAATCGAGGTTTCCAAGCTTCCATTCGCTCATTCCGACAAATTGGTGGCAAGGATAAAGATCCCCGTCCGGCGTAACGGCTATGTATTCGGTTCCGGCGCCACATCCGTTTATTCTCTTGCGCAGGCAAGGCCCGCCTTCCGGATCGAACATGAAATGGAAATAGTTGAACCAGGTATCCCGTCCTTTTCGCGCGTTGACATAGTATTCCGCAAGAGCGTCGTATTCCCGGTCGATTCGCAAGAGATGCTCTTCTTTCAGGCTGTATGGACTTTCTTCCGGCAAAACGACGGGTTCGATTGAAATTTGATGGAACCCGTAGCCTGTAAGCGCCTTTACATCCTCCAAAAAATCAAGATTGTTACGCGTAAACGTTCCGCGAATATAATACTCGCGGTCTCCGCGCGTCGCTACAAGCTTTTGCGCATTTCGCAGAATGATATCGAACGAACCCTTTCCGTTGACCGTCGGCCGGAGTGCGTCGTGCACTTCTTTCCGCCCGTCAAGGCTGATTACGACGTTATGCATCTCGCGGTTGATAAAGTCGATCTTTTCGTCATCCAGCGCAACGCAGTTCGTCGTAATCGTAAAGTGAATTACTTTGCCATGTTTCCGCTCCAGTTCGCGGCCGTAGGCAACGAGCTGTTTGCAGACGTCCCAGTTCATGAGCGGTTCTCCGCCGAAGAGGTCAACCTCCAAATGCTTTCGCGTGCCGCTCCGCTGAATCAGAAAATCGAGCGCGCGCCTTCCTGTTTCCGGAGTCATGAGCATCCGCGCGCCATGAAAATCACCTGTGGAAGCAAAGCAATAGCGGCACCTTAGGTTGCAGTCGTGGGCAACATGCAGACACATGGACTTGATCGCGGTTCCTCCCGTAACTTCCGGCGCATTTCCGGCTTCGGCTTCATATGCGCCGTTTTCGCGGAGTTCATTAAGATCGGCAATCACTTCCGCAACGGTTTCGTTCTTCACTCCGATGGAATACGCATCTTTGCCGGACTCCAGCGCCTGCACAACAGCAAACGCCGCGTCATCCAGCGTATGGATTGCGCCGCTTTCTACATCCAGCAAAACATTCAGATCCTGAAATCGAAACGCGTGAATCAAGACGGATCTCCTTTATATTTCTTTTAACAGACAAAGAAAGGCCAGCAGCGGCCTTTCTTGATGAATCGGCTAACAATAATAGCCCGCATACGGTTGAAAAGAATTTACTTCTCTTCCTTTGCGCATTTCTGGTTGGCGACGGTGCAGGACGTTTTGCATGCCGACTGGCAGCTCGCCTGGCACTCGCCGCAAGCGGTATGATTGCCCGACTTAATGCAGGGTTTCTGTATAATTTGCACGTGCTTCATGGCAGATATCCTCCGATAATCGTTCGCTGAATGAGATTATACACGATTTTCCGCTACAGCGCAAGCGCTGCGGTATCGTGGGCGATGGTCATCTCTTCGTCGGTCGGAATTACGTAAACATGAACCTTACTGGTTGGTTTCGTAATTTCCAGATCGGTTGCGCGCGGGCAGGCAAGATTAAATTCCCAGTTCATATCGATGCCGAGGTATTCCAGTCCCTGCAGAATCATCTCGCGAATATGTCCGTCGTTTTCCGCAACTCCCGCGGTCATGACGATCGCATCCACGCCGCCCAGGGTTGCCGCATAGGCGCCGATGAACTGGCGAACTTTATAGGTGAACATTTTTCTCGCCAGAGCCGCCCGCTCATTGCCCTGTTTTTCGGCGGCTGCAAGATCGCGAAAATCGCTGGATACACCGGAGATACCGAGCATTCCGCTCTTTTTGTTCATGTATGCGTCAATCTCCTGCGCGGTCATGCCCGTTCTGCCCATCAGATACGGGATGATTGCGGGATCGATGCTTCCGCAGCGTGTGCCCATCGGAACGCCTTCCAGCGGCGTCAATCCCATAGACGTATCAACGCACTTACCGCCTTTTACGGCGGATAAGCTGGAGCCGTTTCCAAGATGGCAGGTAATCACGCGGGTGTCTTCCCGTTTCATGCCGAGCGCGACCAGTTTTTTAATTGCCTGGCCGGAAACATAACGGTGCGAGGTGCCGTGGAACCCATAACGACGCACCTTGTGCTCCGTGTATGCTTCATAGGGCAGCGCGTACATAAACGCTTCCTTCGGCATACTCTGACCCCATGCCGTATCAAACACGGCGACCATCGGCACGCCCGGCATGGCGGCCATGCAGCCGCGAATCCCCATCAGGTTCGCCGGATTATGCAGCGGGCCGAGCGGAATGCACTCCTCAATCGTTTCCAGCACCTGCGCGTCGATCAGCACGGGTTCGGAATACTTCTCGCCGCCGTGCAGAACACGGTGCCCGACCGCTTTGATGCAGCTCATATCCTCGATTACACCAATTTTCGGATCAGCCAGCACTTCCAAAACGAGTTTAATCGCATCCTCATGCGTCTTCATCGGGCTTTCCTTTTCAAAGGGTTCCCCGTTTGCCGGTTTGTAACAAAGGATTGACTTTGCAATCCCAATTCGTTCGCAGATTCCTTTTGCGATGATCGCTTCCTTATCAATATCGATGAGCTGGTATTTCAGCGAAGAGCTGCCTGCGTTGATGACCAGAATATACGTCATTCTACCGATTCTCCTTAAAGATTCTGCGCCTGAACGGCGGTAATTGCTACTACACTAACCACATCCTCCACGCTGCAGCCGCGCGAAAGATCGTTGATGGGATACTTAAATCCCTGGCAAATCGGACCGATTGCTTCCGCACCCGCGAGACGCTGAACGAGTTTATATCCGATGTTGCCTGCCTGCAAATCCGGGAAAATCAGAACGTTCGCTTTACCGGCGACGGGACTGCCGGGCGATTTCAACTGACCGACTTTTTCCACGAGGGCGGCGTCCGCCTGGAGCTCGCCGTCCACGTTCAGTTCGGGCGCAATTTCATGAACGATGCGCGTTGCTTCCACAACCTTATCAACCAGTTCGTGTTTCGCGCTGCCCTTTGTGGAAAACGAAAGCATCGCAACGCGCGGCTCCATGCCGCAGAGCGATTTTGCGGTCTGCGCGGAGGATACCGCGATTGCCGCAAGCTGTTCCGCGGTCGGGCAAGGATTGACCGCGCAGTCGCCGAAGATCAGCATACCGTGGTCGCCATAGTTGGAATTCGGCACTTCCATAATGAAGCAGCTTGAGACAACGGAAATCCCTTTTGCCATCTTGATAATCTGCAGACCCGGGCGCAGCGTATCCCCCGTGGTGCTGATGGCCCCGGCGACCATACCGTCCCCGCGTCCTTTCAGAATCATCATCGCCGCGTAGAACTTGGTATCCTTCATCATGGCTTCCGCTTTTTCCGAAGTTACGCCCTTGTCTTTCCGCATTTCATAATACGTTGCGACATAGTCCGAAAAATCTTTATCTTTTTCCGGGTCAACAAGAGTAACGCCGTCGAGCGATACGTTGAATTTTCTGGCAACCGCCTGAATTTCATCCGTTTTCCCGAGCAGCGTTACGTCTGCGATACCTTCCGATTGTATTTGCGCAACCGCCTGCACGGTTCGCTCTTCCGTTCCCTCCGGCAGAAGAATTCTCTTCTTCTCCGAACGGGCCTTTTGCTTGATCGACTCCATCAAAGCCATGACCGTTTTGCGCCTCCGTTTGATCTATTTGATCAGCCTGATCAATTAGTGTTATTTCGTGTTATTTTCTTTCATAAATCTTACATGAAAGATATCCAACCGCTAGAGTATACCACACCCATACCCAAAATGGTATACTGGATATACGAAAAAATTCAGTGATTCAGCGGAGAATGTACAATGCGTGTTGTCGGAATCATTGCGGAATATAATCCGCTGCATAACGGTCATATCTACCATCTGGAGCAGGCAAAAGAGCTCTCGAAGGCGGATTATTGCGTCGTCGTGCTTTCCGGCAATTTCGTTCAGCGCGGGGAAGCCGCCTGTACGGATAAATTTACGCGGGCAACCTGGGCTCTCAAGGCGGGGGCCGATCTTGTGCTGGAGCTGCCAAGCGTATACGCCGTCGCTCCGGCGGAACGTTTCGCGACGGGCGGCGTAAGAACGCTCGGTGCAACCGGCGTGGTGACCGATCTTGCGTTTGGCTGCGAAGCGCCCGATTTACAGTTGCTCTACCAGATATCGGACGTGATCGCCTCCGAACCGCCGGCGCTGCAGGAAGCAATCCGGAAGCATCTTTCCATGGGAAAAAGCTATCCGCGCGCGCGGTTCGACGCGCTCACGGAATATGGCGTTCCGAAGAATATGCTCAACGCGATTGCCCAGCCGAATAACATTCTCGCGGTCGAATACCTGCGCGCCATCCGTCAGTTTGCGGACGGGATCGAACCGCTGCCGATAACGCGGATCGGAACGGGCTATCACAGCGAGGATATCGTCGGCGAATACGCGAGCGCAACGGCAATCCGTAAGGCGATTATCAACGGGCGAACGGAAATTCTCAGCACAATGCCTTCGTTTGTCGGCGGTCCGCTCATGTACGACGACCAGTTTATTATTGCGCAGGAATCGCTCAGCGACATGATGCTCTACGCAATCCGCAGGCTATCCGCCGCAGAGCTAGCCAATGTTCCGGATGTTTGCGAAGGTTTTGAAAATGTCCTGTATCGCGCGGTGCGCGAAGTGCGAACCCTGAATGAGTTCTTCGATGCGATTAAAACGAAACGATATACGCTCGCGCGCTGCAAGCGAATTGCCGTATGCGCGCTTCTCGGCATTACAACCGAACAGGTGAAACAGATTTCCGCAAGTCGCGAGGGTACTTATTTGCGCGTGCTTGGATTTCAGAGAAAAGCACGACCGCTGCTGGGCGAAATTGCAAAGAGGAAAACTGCGCCGTTTCTACTGCGCAACAGCGACCTGGAAGATTGTCCCGCATTTGTCCGCCGGAATGTCGAAACGGATTCGCTCAGCACGGATATCCTCAGCTATGCAACGACGCAGGAGATCAAGCGCGATCTCAGCGGCGCCGTCGTTCTGTAAACCGTCTGTTTCGCAGAAAAGATATGGCAGCCGAAAACTAAGCGGCTGCCGTTCTGTTCAGTTTTCTTCCAAAAGCGCGCGAATCTTCGGCAGCGCCTGCCGGACGGTGCGGCGGCCTTCCGCAATGCAGTCCCCGGCCTGATCGGTTTGGAACCGTCCTTTCACGAACAGCACCTCCGGAACGAGCATGACGTCCGCCTCTTCCCGGCGGAATTTTGTCAGTTCCCATTGCATAATGGAAATCGTATGGTTCATCAGCGAATACGCGCTCATATTCGAAACGTCTTTCACATCGCCATGATATCCAACATCCACGCCGATGACGGCATCCATCCCCCGGTCGCGCAGCGCCTTGCAGGGAACCCGTTCCAACACGCCTCCGTCAATATAGGTCTTGCCGTTGAGCTGCACCGGCGCAAAGATAGCTGGAATAGACATGCTCGCGCGAATGGATTCGTGCAGCGGCCCTTCCTCCAGCACGTCCAGTTTTGCGGTTTCCGCATCCACTGCCACACAGCAAAACGGAATTTTCGTTTGAGCAAAGGTTTTGTTATGCGTAAACACGCGCACCAGTTCCTGTATCTTTCCCCCTTTCATCAACCCCGCGGAAAGCGGCAGCTTCAGGTCGAGATATCCATACAAATTGAGCGATGTTATAAATTTTTCAAGCATTTTCAAATCGGTTCCAACGCAGTAAATGCCGCCGATCACCGCACCCATGCTGCTTCCGGAAACCATATCCACATGAATTCCAGCGGATTCCAGCTCCTGAAGAACACCGATATGCGCAAATCCCTTCGCGCTGCCCGCGCCAAGAGCGAGTCCCAGTTTTTTTGCCATAGCGTGTATTATCGTACCCTTTCTTCCTGATGCGTTTCTACGCGCGTCATTCAGGAACAAGTCGGATTTACTGAAATGCAGAAAAACGAGCCGAAGGCGTTTCCCCGCGGCTCGTATGTTCGCTGTGATCAGTAATCTTCGTTCTCTTCCTCATCATCCGCTTCGATGAACTCAATCAAACGCTTGCGGGGCTTTTTTTCTTTTTCTTTCGGCGCGGCCTTTTGTTCGGGTTCCTCTACCCAGCCCTCTTCCTCTTCGAGTTCTTCGTCCTCATCCTCCGCCTCCAGAATCCGCTGGAACAGCCCCTTCTTCTTCGGCGGCTCCTCATTGCGCGCTTCATGGCGGCGCGGCTGCTGCTCTTCCTGCATCGGTCTTGCGCGATCCGGCCTTGCAAACTGGCGGGTCATGCCGGGGTCTTCCTCCATCGGCATGCGCTCTACGCCTGTATGCGGCGCAACGCGCGGCTGGCGCGCCGTTTGCTGACGCGGCGGCTCGCTGTAGCGCGGCTGCTCCGTATACTTCGCTTCGTTATAACGCGGCTGTTCGGCATATTGCGGCTGTGCATACTGCGCGGGAGGTTCGGACGCATACGCGGGCTCCTGTGCAGCCGGTTTTGCAGCAGCGGGCACGGGCGCCGGTTCATCCGAAACGCCAAGTTCCTTGCGGTTCTGCTCAATCATTTGATGGTATTCGGCCAGGTACCGCTGGAGGTCTTCCAGGATATCATCCGCATATTTCCGTGCGCCGTTATAAATCGCGTTTGCGTTTTCTTCCGCTTCGGAAGCAATCGCGCTCGCGCGGGTAAACGCCTCTTTGTAAACTTCGGACTCCCCGACACGGTTTTCAAATTCCGTCTGCGCGTTGGAACGAATGGAAGCCGCCTGTCCCTCCGCCTGCGAAAGGATGGTTTCCGCTTCCTGATGCGCCTGTTCAACGATTTCCTGCGCGGATTCCTTTGCGTCGGCAATGGTATTTTCCGCTTCCGAAATAATCCCGGTCGCGCGGCGAATATCCTCCGGTATAACAACCTTAAGATCCTCCAGAAGATCCAGAAGACGATCGACCTCCACAACCCGTTTGGTTGTTCCGCCAAACTTTGAGCGGGGACTTTCTTCGAGTTCCTGCTTGATTCGATTGATTATACTGAAGATTTTCATGGTTTGTGCGCTGCTCATGATTTTCTTAACCTTTCTGCGATGATATTCTCTATGCTTTCTGGAACAAGTCCTTGAATACTTCCGCCCAGAACGCCGATTTCGCGTATCGCGCTGGAGCTTAAAAACGAATGTTCCGGGCTCGCCATGAAATACACGGTATCGACGTCCGGCGCAAGATGCCGGTTCAGCGCGTTGATCTGAAACTCATACTCAAAATCCATTGTCGCGCGCAATCCGCGAATAATGCAGCTCGCGCCAACCGAACGCGCGTATTCCACGAGCAATCCGTCGAAGTGACTCACAACGACTTTTTGGATACCTTCCAAATCAACCATGCGCTGGATCATATCGACTCGTTCGTCCACGGAGAACACCGGATGTTTCATGCCATTGTTCAGAACGCTTACATATACAAGGTCAAACATCGCCACCGCATGCTCCAAAACGTCGTGGTGGCCAACTGTAAAAGGATCGAAACTGCCGGGATAAACGCAAACACGCATAGGGTTCTCGCTCATATTTCTTCCCCCGTCGGCGCGGAATACCCGTAAACCGAGATCGCGCAGTTACCATAACGTCTTCGATCGTACAAACGCGCCAGCGAGTCATCCAAATCCGGCGCGAGGTTTGCCGCGTGTTCAATAATCACACGCCCGTTCCTTGCGATCAACCCCATCGAGAACAGGAGTTCCGCCGCTTTCTGCGCGGTTCCGTCTGCATAAGGCGCGTCCAGAAACGCAAAATCAAACACCGCGCTTTCGCGGCCAAGCTGCTTTAAACAATCGGTATAATCCAGACACAGTACCTCGGTTTGGGAACCCAGGCCAAGAAGCATCGCGTTCGTTCGAATTCTCTCGGCGCAGTCCCGCGAACGGTCGTTGCAGACCACGCGCGCCGCGCCGCGCGAGGCGGCTTCCAATCCAAGGTTGCCGGAACCGGAGAAAAGATCCAGTACGCGGCTGCCGGGAATATCAAACTGCAGCATTCCAAAGAGCGATTCCTTTACGCGATCCAGCGTTGGGCGCGTATCCATCCCCTCTGGCGCATCAAAGCGGCGACCGCGCGCCGTTCCGGCAATAATCCTCAATGACGGGCTCCCGCTCTTTCGCTTTTGTTCGCTCCGTGAACGGAACATCGGAGCTCACTCGATTCCAACTCCAAACAAACGCCATAATTCGTCAAGTAAGTATAGCACCGCAAGCGAATTCACACAAGAAAAACATAGCTTTTTCGAGCATGACACCACATTGCGGCTGAAAAAACATTCGATTTACCCGCAGCGCCATACCCCGCCTGTTCAATTGGTTTGAACCGGCCCAATGCCAGCCTGTGTAAATAAATCGTAAGGATTTAAGTAAACTCCGTCCGGAGAAACTAGGCCGAGATGCAAATGGTAAGCAACGCTGTTGCCCGTGCTGCCAACCCTGCCGATCTGCTGTCCCTGCCGAACGGTATCCCCTTCCTTTACGAAGGTTGAGAGTTCATACATGTGGTAATAATGGTACTCATAGCCGTATGGATCGCGAACGACCACGTAGTTGCCCGGAATTGGCAGATAGCCAACGTGCAGCACAACCCCATCGGTCACAGCCAAAATCGGCGTTTTGGCGGAAATCCGGATATCGGTTCCAATGTGCAGTCGAGTACGGTGCGAGCGCGGATCATACCAGCCATTTTTTATAATTCCGCCGGGAACGGGATGTGAAACGGTTGCAAGATACTCCTTGGAAAACGTAACCGTCGAAACTGGCGCAACCGTACCGTCTTCGAGGTAAACCGTATTCAGATAATAAAGCGCGAGCTTCGCTTCCACCAGTTGTTCTTTGGTACCATCCGCCGCTATCTGATCGAACGCAGGATTCGGCCATCGAATCGTGACGCCTCGAATCATGCTGCCTTCCTGCTGAACGCAAAGCGTATCCGCAAGGACGTTCGACAGATCCTCGCCGAACACATAATACAGCGCGGCGCACTGCCGCCAGGAAAGCTGCGTCTCCTGCCGCCCCGTTGCGGTCAGCGGAATGTCGGCCGCGCGTAGATCGCGGCTGAGCACTTTGCCGCAGGTTGCGCAAGCACGTTGCAAGTCGATGTTCATCGAAACCGCCAACGAGGCAAACGCGGACTGGTTTTGCGCATAGCAATCGTATACGTCGGAGCGAAAGTCAACCAGCGTTTTGTTCCATCCGGACCAGTCAACGTCGAGCGAATGCTCCAACACCCGCCGAGCGGCTGCAAACGCCGCGATCAGGCGCTGATTGCGGGACTGCTTGCCGTCCGATGAAAGGTGTGAAATCAACCCCTCGTCAAAGCGAATTCGTTCCGCGGCGAGCGAGGCTGTGTCCGCGCCTGTATTAGGTTCGGATGCGCAGGCGTTTGACAGAATTTCAGCGATCTGAGTTTCTTCTTCGTCGCCAGCCGCCGGAGTGCTGACGAAATAAGATAGGTTTGAAGATTCCCCTTCCGCTTTTGCAGAACGTATAGAAGCTGTCGACGCCAAGATCAGCACCGACAGCAAGATGGAGATAATATTTGGCTGAAACAGCCGTTTCATTCGTTGACGGCCATTACGGGGTACCCCAACCGGTATCCGGTGGCGTTGTTGGTGATGCAGTAGTCTCAGTCGTCGGCTCGGGTGTGGTAGTCCCTACGCCTGTATCAACAGCCGGCGTAGGCGTAGCCGTGTCCTCATCCGTTCCGTCGCCGAGATCCGGCAGCGGCGCCGGCTCATATTTATAAGGAAGAACATGTTCC
This sequence comes from Eubacteriales bacterium, assembly GCA_021373115.1. Lineage (GTDB taxonomy): Bacteria > Bacillota > Clostridia > Christensenellales > CAG-138 > UBA7703. Next base: position 76,836 of record JAJFTI010000027.1, read on the forward strand.
ACAGCTTCTATCGTCCAGTTATCCGTCCAGGGGGCGGTGCCTGCCTTCAGGCGGATGCTGCTCTCGGACTTCGGCAGAACGAGCTGCGCGCGGATTGCGCCCGTTACGGAATCGTTTGGATCGCCGTCCCGAATTTCGCAGGTGGTGCCGTAACCAATGTTGTAAAACATCCAGCGCGCATCCGGCACGGTAAGACGAATGCAAGCGTGGGACGCTTTCGTTCCAAGCTGATCGTAGGATTCCTTGACCAGCGTGCTCAAATCCTTCGCCTTATCATACAGAATCGAGTGGAAATAGGTTCTGCTGTGGATCAGCGTAAGATATTGCGCCGCCTCCAGATTGACAAACTGATAAAAGCGCTCTTTGGGTACTAAAATCTGCCAAATTCCGCTCGTTGTATCGTGGCCATATTCCTTATCGGGATTGCCGCTGGAGCAGATCATGTAGCGAACCGGCTCGTCCAGGTTCGGCTTGCCGAGCTTTGTTCCATCGTCCAGCCGTTTATAGATCAGAACAACCTGCCACTGCTTGTCCACGATAATGTAATACGTCTTTGGATCGGGGAATCCGTCCTTGAGCAGTTCCTTTGCTTTCACGCCCATATCGTCCAGGCTGCCAACCAGTTCTTCGTAGGTCATATTGACGGTTGGCGCATAATAGGAAAACGGTTTCGGCGTCGGCGTCGGTTCCGGCGTCGGCGTTGGAGAAGGCATGCTCCCAAAGTTCTGATCGTTGAGATCGACTACTTCCATGCTGACGATTTCCGGCGCCAGCGTTGGCGCGGGCGTTCCTTCCGCGGCTGCGGCGGGTGCCGAGCAGCCGACTAAAAAAAGAGCGGCAATCGCAAGGCATAGGACAGCCAATATGCCCGCGCTGTGTCGTTCTAGATGCATATCTTCCTACCTCGGTAAATGAATATTTTCTGATTCAGCCAAATCGTTGCAGAAAATTGAAGAATTGTGAATATCTCCGCTCGCTGCAGCACTTTGAGTCTGAATCGCAAACATTGTAACATACGACGGCGCGCGTGTTGCATCCGCAAACGAAAGTTCACAATTTTTCCCGATTGTCTTGGCTTAATCCTGTTCGGAATGCGCCGTCGATTCCGTCGTACCCGCCGTTTCGGGCTGACGCATTGCGTTTTCCAAAACGGAAAATGCGCGTTCGCCAAAGTCCAGCGTGGTTTTCGTATAAGCGGCAAGGCATTCGGAAATCTCGGTTCGAACCCCGTCCGAAAGTTTGACGCGATCCATTTGCGTATCCTCCAGAACAAGCATGCGCCGCATCCCTTCCAGAGCGGTTTTGCTGACGGGTTGCCCCTGCTGCGGGCATGCGGCGCAGGTCGCGCCGCCGCGCGGGGAAAATCGCACGATTGCATCGTTGCGAATATCGCGGCCGCACTGCGCGCAGGTTGTCACCGCCGGGCGATATCCCGTTACGTTTAAAAAGCGCACGAGAAAGCAGCAGAATAAATCCTTCGGGTTGGAGACGCCGTACGACAAAAACGAGAGCGCATGATACAGCAACGAAAAGAGCGCTTCATTCGGCTCGTTCTCCGGCGCGGCATCGTGGCACAGGCGCAGCATTACGGATCCAATGGAAAACCGCTCATAATCCTCGCGGATCGGGTAAAAGGTTTCCTTAACTTCGCAGGCATTGATGGTTGCGCGTTCTTTTCCCGTATAGATTTCAAACTGGCCGAATACGAACGGCTGGCATGCGTTGACAAGCGGACTCTGCGGCTTTCGGCAGCCGCGCGCTTTCGCATCCAAACGCCCCCGGTCAATGGTAAATATGCTCAGGATACGGTCGCTTTCGCGATAGTTTGCATATCGCGTCACAATTCCGTCCACGCAGATGACCGGCATAGTCTACTCCCGTTGCGCCGTTATGGTGCGCATGCTTTTATTCGTACCCCAATTCGTGCAGCATGCCCAGCCGGTTTCTCCAGTCCTCTTTTACCTTGATCCAGAGCTGGAGATTGACCTGACAGCCCAGCATCCATTCGATATCCTTGCGCGCTTCCTGACCGATTCGTTTGAGCATGGTTCCGTTTTTTCCAATAATAATCCCTTTGTGGGATTCCCGTTCACAATAGATTGTGGCGTAAACATTCATGATGTCCCGGTCTTCCCGGCGCTCCATTTTATCCACGCCAACGCCAATTCCATGCGGTACCTCCTCACGCAGCAACAGAAGCGCTTTTTCGCGGATCAGCTCGCCGCAGAGAATCCGCTCCGGCTGGTCGGTCACCATATCGTCCGGAAAATACTGCGGACCCGGCGTTAAAAAGTCGCAAATCGTCTTCTCCAGTTCTTCCAGCCCCCGCCCCATCTGCGCCGAACCGCGCAGTATTGTGCGAAGGAATCCCGCTTTTTCAAGCGCTTCCTGCGCTTCGTTCGTCTGCCCCAAACTCGCAAGGTCCGTTTTGTTGATCATTGCGATGACGGGCGCCTTCGCGGTTTTCAGCCGTTCGAGCAGCGCCGCGTCCTTCTCGCGGACGCCTTGCGTCGCATCCGCAACGAACAGGATTGCCTCTACCTCGTTCATTGCGTCGTAGGTTACCTTCTGCATGTATTCGCCGAGCTTGTTCTTCGGGTTTGTTACCCCCGGCGTATCGAGAAATACGATCTGGTAATCCGGCCGGCTCAGCACACCGGTGATTTTATTACGCGTGGTCTGCGCGCGGTCGGTCACAATGGCAATCTTCTGGCCGATGAGTTTATTGAGCAGTGTGGATTTCCCGACGTTTGGGCAGCCGACAATGGAAACAAACCCCGAGCGGTAGTCGCTCATAGCAGATCCTCCGGGCCAAAGGAATGCGGCAGAAGATCGCCCAGCGTGGTTTCCACGCAGTTCCGCTTCGCATCCGCGAATACAACCGGCATTTCTTTTCGGCAGAACTCCCGGAGCACCTGTCGGCAGACGCCGCAGGGCGCGGCAGGATTCCTTCCGGAACAAACGATAACAATTCCGCAAAACTCGCGTTCTCCTTCGGATACCGCTTTGAAAACCGCCGTACGTTCCGCGCAGTTTGTGGGCGTATAACTCGCATTTTCAATATTGCAGCCAAGATAATACCGGCCGCTCGCGCCCTTGAGACAGGCGCCGACCTGAAAATGTGAATAGGGCGTATACGCCTGTTCCATCGCTTCGTAAGCAAGATCGAGCATATGCTCGCGCTCCTGTTTCAACAATTTTGTCATCGCGTTATCCCCATTGCGTTTAGTATTTCCGTTTGTTTCTGCAGCATGACGCGCTCGTCCTTTTGCGTCATGTGATCGTATCCGAGCAGGTGAAGCGCGCCGTGGACGGCGAGAAATGCCAGCTCGCGCTCCAGTGAGTGACCGTATTCCTTTGCCTGCGCTACGGCGCGCCCATAACAGATGGCAACGTCGCCAAGATATCCGTCCGGCGGGCAGAGAATTGCGTCGCCTTCCCAGGCGGGAAAGGTTAGAACGTCCGTTACGCGGTCAATCTTTCGGTAGTTGGCGTTTAATTGCTGAATTTCTTCCTCATCCGTAATCAGAACGCAAACGTCGCCGACCGAATGCTCGTTTAAAATCGCGGCTTCCACCGCGCGGCGAATCAATTGCTCCGCTTCTTTGGAAAAATATTCCATTTCGGTCTGAACGTCAATCATGCAGGAATCTCCGTTCCCGGATAGCGGATCCGTTCATGCATCAGCCCGGAAAGAGTAATTAAGAAGCTGCGTTCGATTTTGCTGATTTCTTCGAGCGTAAGCGGGCTTTGCTTGAGCTGGCCTTCGTCCATTTTGCCCTGTACGATGCGGTGAACCATATCCGCCACCTCGTCCCGAGTCGGTTCGCTGAGTGACCGCACCGCCGCTTCACAGCTGTCCGCAAGCATTACAATGGCGCTTTCTTTTGAGCTGGGCAGACCGCCCGGATAGCGGAACAGCCGCTCGATAACCGGTTCTCCATCTGTTTCCTGCATCTGTTTTGCCTTGTGATAGAAGTAGGCGACCAGCGTTGTTCCATGGTGCTCGTTTGCGATTTTTCGGATTTCGGACGGCATTCGATAGCGGGAAAGGTATGCTTCCGCATCCTTCTGATGCGAAATGATATAGCCTGCGCTTTCCTCCGGCGAGAGCGTATCGTGAATGTTCTGCCCGTTCTGATTTTCCCTGAAATATAACGGCCGCCGCAGCTTACCGACATCGTGATACATTGCTCCCGTTCGCGCCAGAAGCGGATTTGCTCCAATCGCTTCCGCCGCGCCTTCCGCCAGCGCAGCGGTCATCATGCTGTGATGATAGGTTCCCGGCGCGGCCGTCATCATCTTTTTCAGCAAAGGATGGTTTGTATTCGCCAGCTCATGCAGGCGCGCGGGCGTTATGATATCAAACATGTTTTCCCACATGCTGAGCATGCCGACGCAGAACACGGAGAGAATCAGAGCTGCCGCCATCATCAGGCTGGCATAGATCAGCGAAGTGCTCCACTGATATTCAAGAATCACGCCGCCCGAGACGACGATGAGCGCGCCCGCTACGCCGCCAAGCATGCCGGCCGCAATCAATGCACCGCGCTTCTGCCGTTTTTCCGCCGCCAGAATTGTAACCTGACCCATTACGAGCATGGCAGCCATCGCCAGAATCGAATCCGAGCCAAACATGGTTGCCCCGCTGCCGCCGGCAAGCAGCGCAAATGACAAGGCGAGCGCGACATTCAGAATTTCTGCAACCTTGCGCGAAAGCAGCAGGCATGCTAACAGGATGGCAAATACCGTTGGACTAATGCGCGGATCAATCACATAGCAAACCCATTCCAGCAGCATGGAAACGATCAAGATAAGGCCAAGGATCGTCATTTTCTTTCCGGAAGCAAACGTGTCCTTTTCAAACACCGAAAGATAGCAAAGCAACAGCAGAAATATGCACAGGAGGTAACCGACGGCGCCCGGCGCAAGGTGGCTTGTCGCTTCCGCACCCTTGACCAGATCCAGGGAAAGCAGCGTATTCATCTGCTCTTCGGTAACGATCTGCCCTTGCTCGACTATGGTTGCGCCGCGTGCAATATAAACCGGTTCCACAGCCGCGGCGGCCTGTTCCTGCGCGCGCGCGGTTTCCACGTCGTTCATCACATTGGTCGGCAGCAGATATGCGTCGTAAACCATTTCGCCGACCGCTTTTAACCAAACGGAAAAGGAAGATGTTTTGAGTGTTTTGTTGATTTCGGAAAGCGTTTTTACCTGATCGCTTTCCGAAACGCCCGCGCGCAGTTTGGTTTCCAGCGTGTTCAGAACAAGGTCCTGCAATTTTTCAATCTGCGAAGCATCCGTTTCCAGCAGCGCGTACCCAAGCGAAGTATCTGAAATGCTGATTGGCAGTTTTACGAGCATTGCCAGCAAATCGCTGGCTGAAATAACGTCCTGCCAGGTGCGGTCGTCGTCGTCCGTATAGGTTTTGCCGTCCGCGCCGGTTCTGGTCGGCACACTGGAAGCCCGAATTTCTGCCGCTGCATTCTGAAAGCTTAACAGTGCGGAAAAAAAGCTCTGTGCGCCGGCAATCAGTGTGTCCGCCAGTTCGGTATCCACCGCGTAGACCGCTTCCACCTTGTTCCGCGCGGCCTGTCGCAGCGCTTCCGTAATCACCGCGTCCTCCACCATGCGCGGAGCCGTAATCGACTCCTTTGCCGCGTTTCCAACCGAGACCTCATAGCGTTTTGGCGTCAGCGAAGTGAGGGTAACGATGCAATCCAGCGCAAAAACGATTGCCAGGATCATTGCACCGTAGGCGCGGCTTCCCGTATGTGTACCCGCTTTTTCCCGTTTCTTTTGATTGCCGTGTTGCGTTCCAGTCACGATATGCCGTCCTCTTTTCCAAGATTCGCCGCAAGGGGCGGCCGGTATGTTCAAGCCCGCCTGGGCTTTTCAAAACGCTCGTAAGCGCAGATAATTCGCTGCACGAGTTCGTGACGAACAACGTCTTTATGGGTCAGATTGACGATCTTGATTCCTTCCACGCCTTCCAGCACTTTTGCCGCCTGCACAAGACCGCTGATTTTTTCACGCGGCAGGTCGATTTGCGTCACGTCCCCCGTTACCACCGCGCGGGAACCTTCGCCGATTCGCGTAAGAAACATCTTCATCTGTTCCGTAGAACAGTTCTGTGCCTCGTCGAGGATAATATATGCGCCGTTGAGCGTTCGGCCGCGCATATATGCCAAAGGAGCAACCTCGATCGCGCCGCGTTCATATAGCGCGCGATAACTCTCCAATCCTAAAAACTCCTGCAGCGCGTCATAGAGCGGCCGTAAATACGGGTCAACCTTGCTCTGCAAATCACCGGGCAGAAATCCAAGTTTCTCGCCCGCCTCTACCGCCGGGCGAGTTAAAATGATCCGCTCGACTTCTTTATTTTTAAACGCCTGAACCGCCATGGCTACGGCAAGATACGTCTTCCCAGTGCCCGCAGGCCCAATGCCAAATACAAGTTCAAACTCCTTAAGCGCTTGCACATAGCGTTTTTGTCCAAGCGTTTTGCATTTGATCTGGCGGCCTTTGTTCGTTATGGCAATGACGTCCCCCATGATCTTCTCGATCATATCCGCATTGCCCTCTTTTGCAAGATCGACCGCATACCGGATTCGGCTGCGGTTGATCTTCTCGCCGCGCCGCTGCATTTCCAGCATTTTTTCGATTACGGCCCTTGCAATCCCGGCGCCTTCCTCTTCGCCCGTAATGCGTATCCCTTCCGCATCCGCGCGAATATGCGCCCCCGTCTCGTCCTCCAGCACACCAATGTTTTCGTCGAATACGCCGAACAGCCCCAGCAGTTCGTCTACATTTTCCAGCGGAATCGAAAGCATGACCCGCTCTGTTTCCTGCGTCAAACAGTGCTCTCCTTTTTTATCCGGCATCCCGAATCAGGCTGAAATACGAACTGTATTCAATCTACAGCGCCGTTCAAAACGCCTATTCTTACTGGCGATTATAACACATGCGTTTTGAAAAAACCACGAATGCAGATGCTATACCCGCTATTTGTAGGTGCCGTGAAAAGCCCGCCGTATTATTTGGCGGGTTGAAGGAATCCTTTTTCGCGCTTAGAGAACTTGATCCATCTGCTCTGTTTCGGGAACAGCGGTCTGTTTTCCGCCGAGACGTTCTAAATAATAGGATGCGGCAGCACCAACCGCGACCGCAAGAACGCTTAACAGCGCTTCCCCGATTCCGGTAAACGCAACCGGAATGATCGGAATTGTTGAAGCGATTACAAAACCGATGACACAATAGAATGCAATCCCGAAATGCCGTTCGAACAGCAGATTGACCAGTCTTGCGAGCAGCAGAACCGTACCGATAATACCGATAGCAAACGGAAGCAACACCTGCCAGTTCAGCGTCGCAATTCCTTCGGACATCGGCTGGTACAGTCCCAGAAACAGCAAGGTTGAAGAGGAACTCATGCCCGGAATAATCAGGCTGAATCCCCAGAGCACCCCGCAAAAAACGAACCAGCCAAACGACGGCGTTACCATGGTCTGCGTGCTGAACTTCAGCGTATAAAAGAACGCGAGCAGAACTGCGGAGCTGATGACCAGCGCGGCCCACATTCCCTTTGTCCGCCCTTTCTGGGAGCCTTCACGAAACAGAGAAGGGAACGTTCCAAGGATCAGGCCGATAAAAAGACTGACCACAACCGTCGCATTGACCGAGAGTACTTTGGCGATGATGCCAGCAAAGCCGAGAAAGCCGATTGCCCAGCCAAGCACAATCGGAATGAACATTCTCCAGTATCGTTTGATATTCTGCAGCGGTTTGGCAAGCACCGCCATCATCGGCTGATAGATGCCAAACGCAACGGCAAGCACACCACCGGAGATACCGGGCAGGATTGCGCCGGCGCCAATCACCGCGCCTTGTATCACAAGAATGATGAATTTTCTGATCGGCGTCGCTTTTTTATTTTCTCCCGTAATATTCGGCATGATATCCTTCCGCTTTCCATAATCAGCATTCGGCTTATTCTTTGTTTCTTTTCATTATATGACGAAATGGATTTCACCACAATGTCATGCAATATCGTTCACATTTTCGCCTGATTGATCCGAATCTTGCATGAAAAAGCGCGTATATGATATAATGCTTTGATTTAAAAAATGGGGAGATTTGGATTTGTTTAAAGCGAACGGGAATTATGCACAGCTCCATGGCAGCTACCTTTTCTATGAAGTCGGCAAGCGCGCGGCCGCTTTTGCAAAAGAACATCCCGAAGCGCGGCTGATCCGCATGGGGATCGGGGATGTCACCCGCCCGCTCGTCCCCGCGGTCATCGAGGCCATGCACAAAGCAGTGGACGATATGTCCCGTGCCGAAACGTTCCATGGCTACGGACCCGATTTTGGTTACGAATTCCTTCGCGAGGCTATTTTAAAGCGCGACTATATCGCGCGCGGCGTTTCACTTGATTCGGACGAAATCTTCGTTTCAGACGGAGCGAAGTGCGACGTCGGCAATATTCAGGAGCTTTTTTCGCAGGACTGCATTGTTGCCGTGACCGATCCGGTTTATCCGGTTTATGTGGATACCAACGTCATGAGCGGACGCGGCGGCGCATATAGCGAGAAGAAAGGCGGCTACGAGAAGATCGTCTATCTGTCCGGCTCGGAGGAGAATGGTTTTGTGCCGGAATTGCCCGAAGAACGTGTGGACGTAATGTACCTTTGCTTCCCGAATAATCCAACCGGCGTTACGCTGACAAAAGAGCAGCTGAAAAAATATGTGGATTACGCCCGCGCAAACGGTACGTTGATCCTCTACGATTCGGCATACGAATCCTATATCTCCGAAGCGCACATTCCGCACAGTATTTATGAAGTGGATGGCGCGAAGGAATGCGCCGTTGAGTTCCGCTCCATGTCCAAAACCGCCGGATTCACGGGTACGCGCTGCGCATATACTGTTGTTCCGAAAACGCTGGTATACAGGGACAGTTTCGGCAACGAAGTGCATTTGCGCGATCTCTGGGCGCGCCGTGTTTCAACGAAGTTCAACGGGGTTTCCTATATCACCCAGTGCGGCGCGGAGGCCGCCTACAGCACGGAAGGCAACAGGCAGATCATGGGCGTTGTCGCGGATTATATGGAGAATGCGCGCATCATCCGCGAAGGCCTGCAAAAAGCCGGCTACACGGTGTTTGGCGGAAGGAACGCTCCTTATATCTGGTTGAAAGTGCCGCATGGCGACAGCTGGCGGTTTTACGACGAACTTTTGCAGCACTACCACATCATCGGAACCCCCGGCGAAGGTTTCGGCGCGGCGGGCGAAGGGTACTTCCGTATGACGGCTTTTGCTACGCGCGAGAACACGATAGAAGCGATGGAGCGTATCCAAAAGGGTTCGATATGACAAAGATCATCGCGTTTGAAGGAATTGACGGAACGGGAAAAACCGTACAGCTCAAGCGATTGGCCGACCGGCTCGCAGCCGAAGGCAGGTATCGCGTTCACACGCTGTCCTTTCCGATGTACGATACCTTCTTTGGCGCGGAGTGCGGCCGCCTGCTTTCCGGCAGCGGCGGGGTAAGCGCAAACGACGTGGATGGAAAATCCATGGCGCTCTGGTATGCGCTCGACCGGTTTGAGGCGTTTCAAAGCCGCGATCTTTCCTCAACCGACGTTCTGCTGATTAACCGCTATGTGCTGAGCAACGCCGTTTATCAGTCTGTTCGCGACCGTGATCTTGGAATGCCGGATCTGCTGGATTTCATACTGGAACTCGAGTACAGCCATTTCCGAATTCCGCGCGCGGACGCGCACATCGTTCTGGACATGAATCCGGAAACGGCCTTTGAAAATGTTGGCAAGAAGGGATTTCGGGATTACGTCGGCGATCAGCCGGATATTTACGAAGCCCTGCCGGATATCCAGAAACGCGCACGTCAGAAATATATCGAATACGCCGGTCGTATGCCGAATATCCACATCGTCCCCTGCATGGAGCAAAACCGTCTCAAGAGCATTGAAGCCATCGGAACCTTGGTGGACGCGATTGTAAACCGGATTCTCGTTTGACCAATTAGGATCGAGAGCGGCACCGATGATCGGCAGACCGCTTCAAGATATGAAATAGGAGGTAAGAAACATATGCGTAAAATTGGTATCCTTACGGGCGGCGGAGACTGCCCGGGTCTCAACGCGGTTATCCGCGGCGTTGTCGAGGAATGTGCGGCGGCAGGTATTGAAGTCTACGGCTTTTCCGCCGGATGGCGCGGCGCGCTGACCGGCGAAGGACGCTGGCTGACCCTCAAGGATGTGGAAGGTCTGCAGACGAAGGGCGGCACCATTCTGGAAAGCTCCCGTACAAACGTCATGAAGGAAGAGAACGGCCCCGAACGTGTTCGGAAAACGCTGGATAGTCTCGGTTTGGAAGGCATGGTTGCCATTGGCGGCGACGATACCCTGGGCGTTGCAAACAAGCTCACCAAGATGGGCATGAAGATGATCGGCGTACCGAAGACCATCGATAACGACCTCTCCTGCACCGACTATACCTTTGGGTTCGATACCGCAAGCAATATCGCAATGGAGTGCATCGACCGTCTGCATACGACCGCCGCGAGCCACGCGCGCTGCATCGTAGTCGAGTGCATGGGCCGCCACACGGGCTGGATCGCCGTTCAGGCCGGTCTTGCGGCGGATGCGAATCTGATTCTGATTCCGGAATTTCCCAAGACCTTTGAAGAAGTCATGCAGGTCATCCGTTCGCGCTATATCAAAGGGCAGCGCCATACGATTATCGCCGTTGCGGAGGGCTTTGAACTCAAGGGAGAATCGGAAGAAAACATCGGTCTCGACGCATTTGGCAACAAGTTGCTTCTCGAGAAAGAAATCGCAAAGACTCTTTCGGATCGTATTGAGAAAGCAATGCGCGCGGATACAACGCTCGACGAGAAGCGCAAATACTTTGAGTGCCGTTCGGTCGTGCTCGGCCATATCCAGCGCGGCGGTTCCCCCTCCTGCTTCGACCGCGTGCTGGGGACGCGCCTCGGCTTTAAAGCGGGCGAGCTCGTCGTCAATTCGCAGTACGGCAACATGGTCGCGCTGCAGGGTACCGCCATTGTAACCGCCGACCTCGACAAGGCCGTTACCGAGCGTAAAGAAGTGGATCTGGACTTCTACAAGTCCGTTTCGATCCTCTTTAAATAAGCTGGATCCTGCGGAATTCTTCTTTTCCAAAAAAGCTGCGAGCCGGATCTCTCCGGCTCGTTTGTTATTTCCTTCGATTCGGTTCCATCGCATTTTTGGTCAGGCGAGATCCAGCGAAATCAATCCTTCCGAATTGCATGGCACAAGGTAGCCGCATGTTCCATTCCGATCAATTGAAAACGAAGAGATTGTTTGTTTTGGAAAACAATTGTTCAAGCCCATGCCCAGCCCATGATCAGCTGCAACTTTCAAACGGATGCCCTCCAGCATTCGCATTTGTACCTCGGCAGGATATCCTTCATATGGTTCGCAGAAAAGAAACACGCCGCTTTTATTTCCAATTAAAACGTCGCTCGATGATTCTGCTGTTTGCCCATTGAACGGATAACAGAGATAGAAATCCACCCGAAACCGATCGGACTTCCAAATATAAAATCGGTTGATACTGGTTGGTTTCGGCGAATGATCGTATGGCAAACGAATATACTGGATCGGTTTCCTGTGTTCCGGCGGTATGGCAACAAACCAGTGTTCCAGAAAGGATTCACGCCCCGTTGTTTGAAACAAATCATTGCGTGCTGCAGCGCCGAAGATGATATCCATGCAATACAACTCTGAATAGCTGAAGAGGTGTTTCGAAAGTTCCACAAGTTGATATTCCCACATTTGATTGTCGGTCGGAAATCCGCTCAACGCATATGAAGGAAACGTCAACAGCCGAACGTTTTGTTCTGCCGCCAGTCGAATTGCCTGAACCATACGATGAAAATTGTCCATATGATCTGTTGTGCTCTGGAATTGATAAGCGGCAATCCTCATACGCTGCATTCCTCTTGTCGAATCATCTATGAATTCTCTTCCCGCTCCAGCACGCGCTTAAACTGCGTTTCGTACAGTTCGCGATAAACGCCGTTTTGCGTCAGCAAATCGTCGTGCTTCCCCTGCTCGCAGATTACGCCGTCCTTCACAACGAGAATCCAATTCGCCGCGAGAACGGTTGTCAGCCGGTGCGCGATGACGATGCTCGTTTTACCGCGCATGACCACGTCCAGCGCGTTCTGAATCGCATTTTCCGAAATGGAGTCCAGCGAACTCGTCGCTTCGTCCAGCACCAGAATGCTCGGATTTTTCAGCGCCACACGCGCAATGGAAATGCGCTGCTTTTCTCCGCCGGAAAGCTTCAGCCCCCGATTGCCAACCAAGGTATCGTAGCCCGCTTCCTGCGCGATAATAAAATCGTGAATATTCGCAATTTTACAAGCGGCCTCCAATTCCTGCCGGGACGCATCCGGCCTGGCATACAGCAGGTTTTCGCGTATCGTTCCGTTAAACAGATAAGCGTCCTGCGTAACCACGCCGACGTTCTGTCTTAGGTAGGTCAAATCGAAATCGCGAACATCCGTTCCCGCAATCGAAATCTCCCCCGCGTCCACATCGTACAACCGCAGCAGAAGATTCACAATGGTGGATTTGCCGGCGCCGGAAGGTCCGACAATGGCAAACATACTTCCGGAAGGAACCGAAAAGGTGATGTCCTTCAGTATCGGCTCCTTCTGTTCGTAGGTAAAGGTAACGTGTTGATAACGGATGTCCGATCGGGTCAGGTCCGGTTTCACCGCGTCCGGCTTGCTTTTGATCGTAACTTCCTTATCATAATAATCAAAGATGCGTGTAAAGAGCGCCAGGGAGCGCGTGAAATCGACCCCTAAATTCAGCAGGGAACCCACGGGGCCGTATAAACGGTTGACCAGCGCAATCATCGCCGTAATGGTGCCGATGGTCAGCAACGGATCGTTTTTCGAAATGATCAGCCAGCCTCCCGTGAAATAGATCAGCAGCGGGCCGATCTGCGCGAGCGTGCCAACCACCATGACAAACCATTTCCCGCTGCGCTGTTCCTTGAGCGTCAGTTTCGTCACCCGTTCGTTCACGCCGACAAACCGCTCGTATTCCGATTTTTCGCGCGTGAAAAGCTTCATGAGCAAGGAGCCCGAAACACTCAGCGTTTCCGTAATCAGCTGGTTCATCTGATCGCGTTCACCCTGCGCTTCCGCAAGCAGTTTCCACCGCGTTCTTCCGACCGAGCGCGCGGGAATCAGCGTCATGGGTATCACCGCAATACCGATCAGCGCCATTTTCCAGTTCAGCGAAAATAATGCGGCCAGTGTTGCAGCCATAATTGCTATGTTTGCAACCGATGTTGTGAGCGTATTCGTTATCACACTTCCAACGCCGCTGATGTCGCTCTCCATGCGGGTCAGGATGTCGCCCTGTTTTTCGGTCGTATAGAACGAATGCGGCATCTGCTGCAAATGCGCATACATCTGATTCTGCATATCAAAGATAATCCGCTGGGAAATCCAGGAATTGATGTAGCTTTGCAAAACACCAATCACCTGCGAGCCGGTCAGCGTGAGCAGCGCAAGAAGCAGCAGTTTAACCAGCAGCTTCATATCCTTGCCAACCAGCGCTTCGTCTACGATTCGGCCCGTGATCAGGGACGGAAACAGTCCGATAACCGCACTGATCAGGATTGCGATCAATACAAAAACAAACTGAAGCCGGTATGGTTTCAGGTAAGCCAATATTCGAACCAGCAATTGCCTGCTCAGTTTCGGACGATTCTGTTTTTCTTCCTCCGTCAGGTAGCTGCGCGGACCCCCGCCCATCCCCCTGCCCATACCCAACGCCATATTGTATGTCCTTAATCCGGATTTGTTCGTTCGAATCGGCTATTCGCCCTGCATACGCCGAACGCGCTGGGCTACCGCTTTGCCGGTCGGCGTAGTCGCCAGTCCCCCGCGCGCCGTTTCGCGGTATTCCACGCGGATATCCTTGCCAACGGCGTACATAGCAGCGACGACCTCGTCAAACGGAATCAGGCTGGTCACGCCGGAAAGCGCCATATCCGCGCACAGCATGGCGTTTACCGCACCGAGCGCGTTCCGTTTGATGCAGGGACATTCCACAAGGCCCGCCACGGGATCGCAGATGAGCCCCATTACATTTTTCATCGCCATAGCCGCCGCGTCCAGCGCCTGCACCGGCGCGCCGCCGCTGATTTCCACGAGCGCCGCCGCCGTCATGCTTGCGGCAACGCCGGTCTCCGCCTGGCATCCTCCGCCCGCGCCGCTGATCGTAGCATTCTTCGCAAAGAGCAGGCCAATTGCCCCCGCGGTAAAGAGACCTTCAACCAAGGTATCATCCGACCACCCGCGCTGCCTTGCGCTTTCGATCAGCGCGCCGGCAAGAATGCCGCTTGCGCCCGCCGTTGGAGCCGCTACGATGCGTCCCATGGACGCGTTCACCTCGACCACCGCCATGGCGGAAGCCGCCGCGCGACAAGCCGTATAACCGGAAAACGGATTGTGTTTCCCGTACTTGAACAGCCGCATCGCTTCTCCGCCGGAAAGTCCGCTCACGGACTCTACTTTTTCGTTCAGCCCGCGTTCGACAGACGCGCGCATTACATCCAGATTCTTTTTCATTTCGGCAAGAATTTCCGTGCGAGGGATCTCGCTCTGCTTTTCCTCGCGGCGAATCATCGCCTCATAGATCGGGACGTCGTTTTCCAGACAATAGCGGCGAAGGGATTCTCCGCTTACAAACGCTTCGGATAGCAGCATCGCTCAATCCCCTCCTTACACTGCAAACAGCTTATTGATCCCGCCGCAGAGACGGCGAATCATCGCCTGCATCTCCGGGGTAACGAGCTGATCGGTCTCAATGGTCATATACGCGTCCTCGCCTTTTCCATGCCGGAACACGCGCATAAACGCGATATTAACGTTAAGCTGCGCCAAGACATGCGATACTTCCGCAATGACGCCCGGCTGGTCGTTCTGCTGAATGATGAGTGTTGGATACTCGCCGGAGAATTCCACTTCCAAACCGTTAATTTCCGAAATGCGAATATTGCCGCCGCCAACCGACTCCCCAACAACCTCCGTTACCTGCCCGTTCGTACCGGTAATCACGATTCGCGCGGTATTTGGATGCTTGGCCGGTTCGTCGGAAAAATCCACCGTGACGATTACGCCCTTTTCGCGCGCAACGGCGTATGCTTCTTTAATGCGCGCATCGTCCGGCTCCATGCCGAGCACCCCGGCAACCAGCGCTTTGTCCGTTCCGTGTCCCTTGCCCGTTTCGGCAAACGAACCGTAGAGCGTAAACGCGGCCTCCGCAACGTCCTGACCGGCGATGTGCCGCGCAATATGCGCAAGCCGCACGGCTCCAGCCGTATGTGAGCTGGATGGCCCAGTCATACGCGGGCCGATGATATCGAACACCGAAAAGTCTTCCATTTTAACTTACTCCAACAGGATTCTTCTTCCCTGTTCATACGGTTACATTTTACAAAAAGAAAACCGGCGCAGGAATGCTCATGCGCCGGTCAAGGACTTTGCCGCGCACCCGTTCTTTGACAAACACATCTCCGGGCGACGCTCCGACAGGTTGCTCCTTTCAGGCTACTCCGCGGCACATCGCAAGTTCCGCTGAATGCTGCTTCCGTCAGGACCTGACATGGTTCACGGTCTGCAATTGCACGGGACCCGACGCTCAACGCTCCTTATCGGGATCCGACCCCACAGACGCTTGCCGGGGAACGGGATTTCCACCCTGCTATAGCGGATTGCAGGTACAGGGCACCGCTATCTCCCCGCTTAGCGCGGCAAACTGGATTTCTATGGATTATTGTAACATGATGGTCGGCGGAAAGTAAATTGGATTTTCAGGTTTCATTAGAACGGCGTGAAACATATCTGAAACGATTACTTCGCACTTAGGTGTTCCAACGCGTACTTCACCGCCGTTCGCACGCCTTTTCGCGTGTCCTGCAAGAGCGGTACGATCAATGGAACTAAATCTGTTCTGCCCAGTTTTGCAGCAACGACACAGGCATGCTGGATGATTCTGCCCTGCTTATTCAGGTTTTTACCGACTATTTCGAGCGCGGGTTTCACATTACCCGCTAGAATTTCTTTCAGTTGGAACGCTTCCGGCATTTCGGCAATCGGCTCGATCCCGGCGTTATACGGGCAAACCTTTTGGCACAGCTCGCAGCCTAGGATGCACGTCATCGCGTCCATGACCCAGTCCTCCATCGGATCCCCGCTCATGAAGGCGCGCGCACAGGTCTGAAAGTCATACCCCGTATCCGAAATGGCATTGCTGGGGCATATGCGTTCGCAGGCATGGCAACCGGAGCAGTGTGTTTGGACCGGTATTCGCGCAGGCGTATAGACCGGTTCCGGCAAATCGGCTAACAGCGTCTGCACGGAGTATCGCGTTCCATAGCCTGGAATCAGCGTCAGCCCGTTTTTCAGCGGAGAGCCGACGCCGCTCCGAAGGAGCAGCTCGCGAACCGGAACTTCCGCACGCTCGGCACGGATACCGAACCCTTTTAGCCTTCGTATTACTTTTCCCGCCGCATGATAGGCTGCGTTGCTCGCGGGATAATTCCCCGACACGGGGATATCTTCCGCATACGGCCGATAGGGGTAGATCATCGCCAGAAGCGCATTTGCCCATGGTTCGTCCGTTCGAAGATCGATTGTTAAGTCCTGCGCGGCGGAATGCAAAGCGCCGCTGGTCAGACGGCGCTCATAGTAGATAAACGGTTCCGTGGACAAGATATAACATTCAGCAAAACCATATTCGTTAGCGAAAGACTGAACATCCATTGCGTATCGCCTCACAAACAGATTCGAAAAAGTTTGAAGCGATTATAACACAAGATGTTTCCAATGGGAAGGATGGTTTTTCATTAACGCGATCGTAACACAAGGCGTTTCCCTTGGGAAACATGGTTTTCAATGAAAAGAACGGATCACCCTTCCTTCTGCTGCTGAAGCATTTCTTTCGTCTTCATCAGCCGGGTCAGGTTCCCCCGCTCGTTCTCCTCCAGCTTCATCTGGATTCGGCGTATCGCTTCCGTAAACTGCGGAATCATAACGTATTCCAGCGCGTTGACCCGTCGTCTCGTCTTTTCAATTTCATCCGCGAGCCTGCCGCAGGTTTTTTCGATTTCCGCCAGTTGAACAAGCAGCGGCAGAAGTTCCGCCAGCAGCTGCACCGAAAGATCCAGATCCGCGCTTGTCGTAGCAAACCCATACGGATATGTAAATCCTTCCTGCGCCTGAATGGCAATCTGCGGAACCTGAATGGAAAGCACATGCTGCGTTCCCGCGGTAATCTCCGCCGCGCGCGCGGGATATAAAAGCGCCTCTTCAATCTCCGCGTTGCTCATGGAGGCGCGCGCCAGCACAAAACTCTTCATTGCGCGGGAGAGTTTTTCCTCCACTTCCGCGCGAAGCGACTGATTCTTTCTGGCGTATTCGATGAAGCGGCGAACGAGTTCGTCCCGCTTGTCCTTCATCATTTTATGCCCGCGAACGGCAACCTTCTTCCGTTTCTTGAGGTTGCTCAGTTCCATGCGGGTCGGTTTTACCTGGATCGCGGCCATCGGCTACGCCTCCTTGGGGTAGTATTTTTCGATGAATGCGTCCTTAATGCGCTTCAGCTCGGATTTTGGCAGTATCCCGAGCAGTTTCCAGCCAAGATCCAGTGTTTCTTCAATGGTGCGGTTCGTATAGTACCCCTGGGACACATATTCCGCTTCAAACGCGTCCGAAAATTTTGCATAGAGCTTATCCGTATCGGAGAGCGCGGCGTCGCCCAGAATAACGGCGAGTTCCTTCGCGTCCTTTCCGCGCGAATACGCGGAAAAAAGCTGGTTCATCGTGTCCGCGTGGTCTTCGCGCGTCTTGCCCTTGCCGATGCCCTTATCCTTGAGCCGGGACAGCGAAGGCAGTACGTTGATTGGCGGCGTCAGCCCTTTTCGATACAGTTCGCGCGAAAGAATGATCTGTCCTTCCGTAATATAGCCGGTCAGATCCGGAATCGGATGCGTCACGTCGTCCTCCGGCATGGAAAGGATCGGGATCATCGTGATGGAACCCGCGTTGCCGCGGATTCTGCCCGCGCGCTCATACATGCTCGCGAGGTCGGTATACAGATAGCCCGGATAACCGCGGCGCCCCGGCACTTCCTTGCGCGCGGCGGAGACTTCGCGCAGCGCTTCGGCATAATTCGTGATATCGGTGATAATGACGAGCACATGCATGCCCAGATCGTACGCCAAATATTCCGCGGCGGTAATTGCCATGCGCGGAGTTGCGATTCGCTCAATAGCGGGGTCGTTCGCAAGATTGATGAACGTTACCGTCTTCTCAATCGCGCCGGTTCTGCGAAAATCCTCGATAAAGAAATCCGCCTCTTCAAATGTGATGCCAACTGCTGCAAACACGACGGCGAACTTTTCATCCGAACCCAGCACTTTCGCCTGCCTCGCAATCTGCGCAGCGAGGTTTGCATGCGGAAGCCCTGAACCGGAGAACACCGGCAGCTTCTGGCCGCGAACGAGCGTGTTAAGCCCGTCGATCGCAGAGATCCCCGTTTGAATGAACTCTCTGGGGTAGTCGCGCGCGGTTGGGTTCATCGGCGTGCCATTGATATCCATGTGCTTTTCCGGAATCAGCGCGGGTCCGTTGTCAATGGGCTTACCCATTCCGTCAAAGATGCGGCCGAGCATATCCACGGCAACATCTAATTCGATGGATCGTCCGAGAAAACGCGCTTTCGAAGTGCTGATACGCAACCCCTGCGACCCTTCGAAAAGCTGAAGCAGAGCCTTGTCGCGGTCGATTTCGAGCACACGCCCGCGGCGAATCGTTCCGTCCGCCTGCTCAATTTCAACCAGTTCATCGTATTTAACGCCGGATACCTGCTCAACGAGCATCAGTGGGCCGACAACTTCCTGTATCGTTCGATATTCCTTACGCATGTGCTTCGCCTCCCTCCGTCAGCGCGCGAATCTGCTCGTTCATCTGCCGCAGAATCTCTTCGCATTTCGTTTCGATTTCACTCTCCGGCACATACTTCATTCGCCCGATCTGTTCGCGTACGGTCAGGCTCACAAGCTTGCTGAACGGAGCGTCTTCCTGCAAGGCCGTAAGGCTCTTATCGTAGAACGTGAGGATCGTTTTCAGCATCAAGTGCTGCTTCTTCGGTGAGGTATACGTATCTACCTCATGATATGCATTCTGGTGCAGATAGTCCTCGCGAATCGAACGCGTACACTCCAGCGTCAGCCGGTCATGATAGGACAGCGCGTCGATACCAACCAGACGGACGATTTCATCGAGTTCGCTTTCCTCCTGCAGCAGCGCCATGGTCTTTTGCACCAACGCCGACCAGTCGCTCGCAACGTTTTGATTGAACCAGACGTTCAGTCGGTCGAGATAGAGCGAATAGCTCTGCAGCCAGTCGATTGCCGGAAAATGGCGCGCGTAAGCTAATTTGCTGGAAAGCCCCCAGAAAACCTTCACGATGCGGAGCGTCGCCTGTGATACCGGTTCGGAAATATCGCCGCCCGGAGGGGAAACCGCGCCGATGGCGGAAACCGCGCCTTCGCGCCTTTCCGAGCCCAGCGCGCGCACCGAACCCGCGCGTTCGTAGAACTCCGCAAGGCGGCTGGAGAGATACGCGGGATATCCCTCTTCGCCCGGCATTTCTTCGAGCCGGCCACTCATTTCGCGCAGCGCTTCCGCCCAGCGAGAGGTGGAATCGGCCATGATAGCAACCTTATAACCCATGTCGCGGAAATATTCCGCAATCGTGATACCCGTGTAAATGGAAGCCTCGCGCGCGGCCACCGGCATATCGGATGTATTGGCAATTAAAACCGTCCGCTTCATGAGTGAAAGACCGGTGCGCGGGTCTTTAAGCTCCGGGAACTCCATCAGCACGTCCGTCATTTCGTTTCCGCGCTCGCCGCAACCTACGTAAACGATAATATCCGCATCCGCCCATTTGGCAAGCTGATGCTGAACAACCGTTTTTCCGCTGCCAAACGGGCCGGGAACCGCCGCCGTGCCGCCTTTTGCGACCGGAAACAGCGTATCGATGACGCGCTGCCCGGTAATCATCGGCTCCTTGGGCGATATCTTCTCCGCATAGGGGCGGCCCTTTCGAACCGGCCACTTCTGCAGCATTGGCAATTCGACAACGCCGTTTTCCGTTTCCAGTTTCGCAATCGGCGTAACGATATTCGCATCACCCTCAAAAATCCAGGTGAGTTTTCCGGATACGTTCGGCGGAACCAGAATCCGGTGTAAAACCGCTTCCGTTTCCTGAACGGTGCCCAGCACGTCGCCGCCGGACAGCGAATCGCCAGCCTTCGCGACAGGCGTAAATTTCCAGATTTTCGTATGATCCAGCGAATCCAGCATGATACCGCGCGTAATGCGGTCTCCCGCCCGCTCGCGGATCACGTTCAGCGGACGCTGGATTCCGTCAAAAATCGATTCAATCAGTCCCGGAGCGAGCTCGACCGAAAGCGGCGCGCCTGTGGTTTCAACGGGCTCGCCGGGGCCGATTCCGCCCGTTTCTTCATACACCTGAATGGACGCCTTATCGCCGCGAAGTTCGATTACCTCGCCGATCAAATGCTTTTCGGATACGCGAACAACGTCGTACATCTGCACATCCGCCATTCCGCCGGCTACGATGAGCGGCCCCGAGACTTTGATGATCGTTCCTTGCATGTTGTTTGCCCTTTCGTAATCGTTCTATCAAAAAACCGCCGGACGAAGCGTTTCATTCCGCTACGTCAGCGTGATTTTCCCGTTTCATTTTTGCTGGCCAGAATATCCATGCCAACCGCCTTTTCAACATTTTGCCGCAGCTTCTTTTCGCCCAGTCCCTGTGACCCCTGGTTATCCGGAATCGGTATGATCGCCGGATATGGCTGCCCCTCGTACTCCGCGATTGTTTCCGCACACGCCGGATACAACTTTTCAGTCACAAATACGGCGGCATACCCCTCGCGCGCGAGACGGTGCAGCGTACGGTTTGCCCGTTCGCCGTCATCCTCAAAAAATACGTCAAGGCCCACCGCCTGAAAGAGCAGGACGGAATCACGATCGCCAATTACGCCGATTTTAGCCATAGAGTTCCCTCAGCCTTTCCGGAATCACGGCGTCGTCCAGCCCGTTTCGCTTGACCGTAACGATCAGGCGTACGGCTTTCGCCTCACGATCCCGTGCAAGATAATACCCGATCACAGGGAATATGGTCATCACGTCGTGTCTGCGATCGTTGACCAGCGAGAGCAGATAATCGTCGCGCGATTTCTCCAGCACTGCGATATTTCCTGTAGCGAGCATTCCCGAAAGCCCCTCCAGCAGCGCCTGCTTCGCAACACTTCCGGAGAGCGCTTTGGTCAGCGATTCGGCGGAGAGTTCGTATGCTTCGACCAGCGCCTCGCGCCGTACTCCGGCGGAAGGCAGAAGTACGTCTTTCAGATCCTCTTTTTGCGCGCCCATAGCCCGCATACGGAGAAATGTAATTACATTGTCAAAATCGCAGAGCGCGGAAAAATACTGAATCGCAAACGGTTCTTTGCTGCGATTTACCACTTCAAGGCAATGCGCGCGATATCCGTAGTCCAGGAGGATGCTAACCATCTGCGGAATCGGCTGAATTCGCAGTTTCGCCTCCAGCGCGTTTAGCGACAACGCCAGTTCCGCGGGCAGCGCTTCATAATTCATCTGGGCAACCATTGCGCTCAGTTGCTCCCGCGTAAAAAGACCGCCCTCCAGAAAGACCGTCCCGCTGATTCCCATCAGCCGGGCTTTGATCAGCACCTTCAAATTCTGAACATCCGTTGCAAGCAAGAACAAGTCGGTCAATTCCGGCTTGGGCGAAAGTTCCTTTATCGTTTCCGCCGTTTGTCTGCGCACCGTTTCCGTCATACGCTCCACGTCTTCGCTTGTTCCATCCGGCAGACTGCCGTATTTTGCGTCGGTAAGCTGGCGCATAACGTCTTCCAGACTGCCTTCCGCCATACGCCGGACGGTCTCTTTGCCAAAGAGCGACTTTTCGAGCGCGCTGATGCGCGCGCAAGCATAAGCATAACTTGGCTGTGGCATGAAACCCTCCTTTCGATTAGTCGAACAGCAGTTTTGCGACGTTTGTCTCTTCCCTGCCGCGCAGTTCTTTCAAAAGCGACAGAAACGAGCAATCCTTTTCAAACCCGTTTGCAAGAATCAGAAACCCGCCGTCAAACGAAGCGTTCTCTTTGGAGAGCGTCAGCTTCTTTTCCGGCATGGTTGCCAGAATTGTTTCGATGAGCTTACGATCCGCCGCCGATGGAACGATGGTTTCGCCCTCTTCCGTTTCCGCGCGAAGCAGATTCTCGCAGATTCGCTTTCGCCGCTCTCCATTTAGCGAAAGCAGCGTTTCATATGCGCCGGAAAAAGCGCGATCAATCACACCGCGTTTTTTCGCCAGCGCGCTCTTGCGACCGTCCAGTGCGGCGCGCGTTTGGAACCCGCTGATCAGGGCGGCCTTTGCAAACTCCCGCGCTGCGGTAAGCTCCGCGCGTTTCTTCGCGACGGCTTTTTCGCTTTCCATCAGAATACCGCGTACGACGTTTGCGGTCTCTTCGTTTATCTTTTGCGCTTCCGCCTCCGCGTCGCTTACGATGCGTTCGGCCAGCTTATTCGTTCCGGAAATGGAAATGGTTGCCATTGGCAGCTCCTTATCGTTCGAAGTATTCCCTCTTAACCGATTTTTACGCCATTCACAAGCAGGAAGGAGATCAGCAGAGACAAAACCGCGTAGGTCTCCACCATAACCGTCATCAGCATCGCTTTGCCAAATTCTTCCGGCTTTTTTGCTACCAAATTGATCCCGGAAACCGCGACCTTGCCCTGCGCAATGGCAGAAAGCCAGCCGCCAAAGGCCGCGGGACAAGCAGCGAACAGCAGGTTTAATCCGTTGGTAACCGTCACCGCCTGCGCCGCTCCGCCAAGCAGACCCGCTTTGGTTGCGATAACAAAGGCGATCAGCAACCCGTAAATACCCTGCGTACCCGGCAAAAGCTGCAGCAGCAGGCAGGAACCAAAACGATCCGGATCTTCCGAAACAACACCGGCAGCCGCCTGCCCGGCCATTCCAACGCCGATTGCGCTCCCCACGCCGGCCATCGCCGCCGAGAGAACTGCGGCAGCCGCCGCAAGAACAATACCCCAATTGATATCCATGGAAACATTCCTCCTTACTAATATATCAAGCGGATTTAATCGTGAACGGGCGATGGTTCGTCCGTGATAC
Organism: Eubacteriales bacterium; assembly: GCA_021373115.1. Taxonomy (GTDB): domain Bacteria; phylum Bacillota; class Clostridia; order Christensenellales; family CAG-138; genus UBA7703. Next base: position 100,190 of record JAJFTI010000027.1, read on the forward strand.
GAACATGCTTTGTCCGATAGCCGAGCGGACGAAACGCCCGGCCGCCCGCCTCGTAGAACTTGCCGAAAAACTCAACGTATTGGAGCCTGGCTGTATGCACAAACGCGCCAAGCGTATTGATCGCCAGGCCGAAGGCATGCAGGCAAACGAGCAGCGCGCAGGCAATCGCCGTGCCGAGTATTTTCAAAATGATGTTTGGCGACGTCATCAGCATACTGCAAAGATCGTTGAAAACGGTCGCAATAACGCCGGTTGCAACGCCAAGCGCAAACAGCCGCGAGTAAGACAGAATATCCGAAAGGTAGCCGGAAATCTGATAAAGTTCAAAGAGTCCCTGCGCCGTTCTGCCAACGGGATTTTTTGACTCTCTGCCTTTGAAAAGCAACAGGATCGCCGCACCAAGGATCGCCATATAACTGCCAAATTTCCCAACGAACGCGGGAATGCCCGCCACGGCGGAACTAATCCCGAAAACGACGAGCCCTACGAGGACAAACACCCAGGATAGCGTATCATAAACTGCCGTTTTCCAATCACCTCGTGAAAATGCCATCTTCATCTTGAGAAACAGACCGAACAAAATATGCAGCAACCCTAATCCAAAGCATATTATCAGCATGCCAATCGGATCTGTCATAGGATCGAGTATCAACGGAAAACGATCAACCGTGCCAAAAAGAACGTCAAAATCCATTCCGAAAAACGTTCCTATCAAAACACCCCAAGCGACGGTAGATAGACCGCCCCAGAAGAGTACGCGCGCAAAACCTGCCGTTCCGCCGCTAGGTTTTTTTAGTTTGATAAACAAGGCGCATAGAATTGAAAGCACCAGCCCATATCCCGTGTCGCTCAGCATCATTCCAAAGAGCAATACGTAAAAAGGCGTCATATACGGCGTTGCGTCGATTCCCTTCGGATCCGGTCGCGAATAGAGGTTTGTCACCTGTTCAAAAGACGTGGCGAACTTGTTGTTTTCCACATAGGAAGGCGGAACTTCTCCTTCTTCCGGATCGCGTACATCCAGAAAGAACGCGTCCGTAATCGAGCGCACCGCCCGCTCGACCATGGCTTGCCGGTCCGCCGGGATCCAACCTTCCAGCTGAAACGTAGCGTTCGTCCGCGCGAGTTCTGCCGCGGCAGCCGCGCGATCCCGTTTGATCACCGCTGCGTCGAACGCTCCTTCCATCAAAGATGCGCGGGTGCCGGCTTCGTCCGCGAGAACTGCTTCAAGTTCAACTTTCTTCGCGGTCAGCGTTCTATTCCGCTCGCCAAGCTCCTGCATCGCCTGCTGCGGCGTTCCTTCGAGTTTGGGGAATACATAGTCGGTCCAGTTCAGCGATTTTAAGAAGTTCTGAATCGGTTTGACCTCTTCCACCGGGCAGGCGACAATACACGCGCGAAACAAACCTTCGTTAAAAAGCTGATATTCCGCCGTCTCCGCGATTGCTTCCAGCTTTTCAACGTCCTGTGCGGCAATGATTCCGGTGAAATATTTCACGCTTTTTACGGCAGAAAAACGCTGCATATCCGCCGGAAAATTCTCCCAGGGGCGCAATGCAACGATCGTATTCTCGTTTTTTTCAATTTCCGATTTGGTGATAGCCAGTTCGTGTGAAATTGATTCCAGCCGTTCTGAAAAGGAAACCGCCTCCGGTAAAAGAAGGTCGATCTCCTCCGCGCGCATTTCGGGCGCCGTGCTGAACAATCCGCGTTTTTCGGCATACGGATGCAGCGTTACCAGCGCGTCCTTCAGTTTCTGAACGCGAGATTCGGCCCGGTCCAGCGCAAATGCGTCCGTTGCTTCTGCTCCGTTTTTTAAGACTTCAACGCACTGTGTAGCCTGCAATGTTTTCAGTATGGCTTCCTCGTCGTCTTTATGCGCAACGAGCGTGATTCGCTTCATTGGTATGATCATTCGACCTTAAGCACCTTTACCTGCGTATTTTCGATATAAATTCCGTACTTCGCATCAAAAGTAACGAAACAATCAAGCGGATTGACCCGCCTTTTCAACAAGGTATGCAACCGCACGATCCATCCTGGCGGCGGCAAGCGCACAGCATTTTTCCGCCTCGCGTTCCATTTCACCCAGCGTAACCTGAGCAGCTTCTTCGCCCCGAATCCTCGCCGCCTCCAGATCACGTTCGGTGATGGCGTGTTCTGCCGCGGCTAAATCAAGCAGAGCCTGCTCTGCCTGCCCGCGGGCATTCGCCGTTTGTTCACGCGCCTGCATCAGCGCTTCCTGGCGAATTTTCTCCGCTTCCTCTTCCGCGGCCGCTATTTCATCGATGATCGATCGCATGGTAAGCCTCCGTAATCGTACGATTCATATTTCCTTGATACGACAAAAGATTGTCGCCGCCGCAAGTGCGACTGTGGCTGAGCTTCAGCGTTTCGGCTGAACGATGTTTCTCTTGATTCCGAATTCCATTTTAACACAGAACAGAGAGAAAAGCAGGGAATCCGATCACAGAATTTTACTGTATCGATTTTCCCTGCCCAACCACTCGCTTACTTCGTTCCGAAAAGGCGGTCTCCCGCATCGCCAAGGCCGGGAACAATATAGCCGTGGCTGTTCAGCTTTTCGTCGATATGCGCAACGTAGATATCCACATCCGGATGCGCTTTCTGCATGGCTTCAATCCCTTCCGGCGCGGCAATTAAACTTACGAAGCGAATGCTGGTTACGCCCGCATCCTTCACGATTTTAATCGCTTCAATACCGGAATTCCCCGTTGCCAGCATCGGATCTACAATAATGGTCTCCCGCTCGGCAACATCCTGCGGCAGCTTACAGTAATATCCGGTAGGCATCAGCGTGTCCGGATTGCGATAAAGGCCGATATGACCCACCTTGGCGTTCGGAATCAGGCTCATAATGCCGTCCGCCATACCAAGCCCCGCGCGCAGAATCGGGATCACCGCAATCTTTTCGTTCGACAGCGTCTGAACTTTTGTTTTGCAGATCGGGGTTTCAATCTCAATTTCCTTGAGCTCGAGGTCGCGCGTGACTTCATAGGCCATGAGCATCGCAAGCTCGTAAACAAGTTCGCGGAATGCTTTGCAGCCGGTGTCCTTATCGCGCAGCAATGATAATTTGTGCTGAACGAGCGGATGATCGATGGTGATTACTCTGGACATAATGAGCCTCCTTCAAAATATTCGGAATGTAGTGGTTAAGGCGCTCCCTTTTAGCAGCGGTTTTTGATGGAACGAATCTGCTTAATGCGTTTTCTCGTAATTCGAAATTTTGTCGATCCTGCGCTGGTGGCGTTCGCCATGAGAAAAAGGTTCGTTCAGCCAGATATCGAGTATACCCTTCGCGCGTTCCGCCGTCGTTACGTGTTCACCAAACGCGATCAAGTTCGTATCGTTGTGCTCGCGCGTCAGGCGGGCAGAGTATTCGTCGCTTACGAGCGCGCAGCGTACGCCCGCGACCTTATTTGCGGCGATGCTGACGCCGATGCCCGTCGTACAAATCACAATACCGCGTTCGAATTCACCGCGTACAACTGCTTCCGCAACCAGAAATGCATAGTCCGGATAATCGATGCTGCTTTTGTCATAGCAGCCAAAATCCTTTACTTCGTGCCCTTGTTCTTTTAGATATGCGATCAAAGCCGTTTTCAGATTGAATCCGCCGTGATCGCCGCCGATTGCCAGTTTCATTTACAACTACTTCCTCCAAATTTTGACTATATTCGTTGATGTTCGAATGCCGGTACTTCACGCTTGACTCGCATCGATTACATGGAACCCGGCCGCACGGAGCAGGCGGTTCATATAGGCCAGCCCCTCGTCCTCGGCGGGGATTCCTTCCGCAAAGATCACATCCGCGCGTGTATCCATGTCCCTTAATACAGAAAACAATTTTGTGCAAAGAGTAACGGGCTCGTCCCGGTCACCCAGTACGATATGTTTTTTACCCTTGTAAAAATGTTTCGTCTGCTCCGTTGCGGCAATTTCACAGATCTTCCCCTCCGCCTCCGCTTCCCGTATGAGCGAATTGATTCGCTTTGCCGTCTGTTCCGGCGAACCTAGAACGACGATCACTTCCGCATTCGGCGCATAATGTTTATACTTCATACCCGGTGAAGCGGCGGTTTCGCCCTCACGCATGGGTTCCAGAACGCTCTTTGAAACCCCGACTTCTCCAATGGCCGCCGCAAGCATTTCGCGTGTAATCGCGCCCGGACGCAGTATGGTCGGCTCTCCCGCAAGCGAAAGCACCGTAGATTCTACGCCATACTTGCATGGCCCTCCGTCCAGAATCAGCGGGATTCGTCCGTTCATGTCTTCAAATACGTGCTGCGCGGTCGTCGGGCTCGGCCGCCCGGATCGATTCGCGCTGGGCGCCGCAATTGGAACGCCCGATTTTTGAATCAGCGAGCGCGCCGTTTTATTCTGTGGCATGCGCACGGCAACCGTATCCAGCCCGGCGGTGACCGCGTCCGGTACACAGTCGCTCTTTGGCGCAATCAGCGTCAGCGGGCCAGGCCAGAAGGTGTCCATCAGAACTTGCGCCTGCTTTGGGATTCTCCGCCAGAGCTGTCGCACGTCGCTCTTTTTTGCAACATGCTCGATCAGCGGGTTATCCGCCGGCCGCCCCTTCGCGAGAAAGATTTTCGCGACCGCCTCGCCATTCAGTCCGTCCGCGCCAAGGCCGTATACCGTTTCGGTTGGAAACGCAACGAGTTCGCCCGCCTGAATCAGTTTTGCACCCTGCGTGGTTCCCGCCTCGTCCTGACGGATCGTTTGAATGATCTGCGTTTCATAAGCCGCAGGCTCATCTTTCCGGTTCTGTACGCGCATGTCAATCCGCCTGCCCGGAAAGCATTTCGCTGCGCTCCGCAAGGATCAGCGCGTCAATCAATTCGTCCATGTCCCCGTCCAGAAACGCCTCCAATTTATAGAGCGTAAGTCCGATCCGGTGGTCGGTTACGCGGCTTTGTGGAAAATTATAGGTTCGAATCCGCTCGCTGCGATCCCCGGAGCCGATCAGGCTCTTCCTTGCGCCGGCGCGTTCCGCTTCCTGCTGATTATGGTAATAATCGTAAAGCCTGCTCTTGAGTACGCGCATGGCCTGTTCTTTATTCTTGAGTTGTGATTTTTCATCCTGACAGGAAACCACCATGCCGGTCGGCAGATGCGTAATTCGAATCGCGGATTCCGTTTTGTTCACGTGCTGTCCGCCTGCGCCGCTGCTGCGGTAGGTATCGATCCGAAGGTCGCTTTCCTTGATTTCAATCTGAACATCGTCCACTTCGGGCAGCACGGCAATCGTCGCCGCGCTTGTATGGATCCGGCCCTGTGATTCCGTTTCCGGTACGCGCTGAACGCGATGAACGCCGCTTTCGTATTTCAGGCGGCTGTAAGCGCCATGCTTTCCGCTGATGGAAAGCACAACTTCCTTTACGCCGCCCATCTCCGTCATGTTATTGGAAAGATATTCGACCTTATAAACGTTTCGCTCGGCATAGCGAAGATACATGCGCAGTAAATCCGCGCCAAAGAGCGACGCTTCGTCGCCGCCCGTTCCGGCTCGGATTTCCAGAATCACGTCTTTGTCGTCATTTGGGTCCTTTGGGAGCAGCAGAATGCGCAGCTTTTCTTCCAAATCGTTAAGCGAAGTATTCAGCTCATCCATTTCGGTGTGAACCAGTTCCTTCATTTCGCTGTCCAGATGCTCGTTCAGCATCGCTTTGCAATTTTCCAGCGATGATTGCACGGACTCGTATTCTTGAAACGCAAGAACGATACCCTCCAGAGACGCTCGCTCCTTAACCATTTCACGCCAAAGATCGCGATCACTCATCGCATCCGGCGCGGCGAGTTTCTCGGAAAGAAGGTCGAATCGCTGTTTAATTCCCTGTAGTTTTTCGATCATCGTTCCTCCGTGTTACGAGCCTGCTGAATCCGGCTCAGTCATGCATGCAGATTCGGCCGAAACCTTATCCCGTTTTTTCAGGCCGCTGTGAATTTGGTTCCTCACGCTTCAACAATCAGTACGCGCGGATTTCCGCTCAGGTCGGTTCGTACGCTGGTTTTCCCCGCGAAGAGCTTCGCCGCGGACTCCGCCTGTGTGCTGCCGATTTCCAGCAGCAGTACTCCGCCGTCGTTCAAAAAAGGACGGTACGATTTTGCAATTTTACGGTATGCATCCAGTCCGTCTTCCCCGCCAAACAGCGCAATCTCCGGTTCAAACGTAACTTCCTTCTGAAGGTGTCCCATATCGTCTCTCGAAAGATACGGCGGGTTGCAAACAATCAGATCAAATTTTCCGGAAATACTCTGAAAAAAGTCGCTTTCAAAAAAAGTTACCGATACTTCGTTCAATTCCGCGTTGTCCTGCGCAAGCGCGAGCGCATCCGCGCTCACGTCCGAAGCGGTTACGGCGGAATTCGAGAGTTTGGCCAAGGATACGGCTATACACCCGCTGCCCGTACAAAGGTCAAGCGCGGTTCGATACCCTCGCTCTTTCATCCATTGGATCGCAGTTTCGCAGAGCAGTTCGGTATCCTGCCGCGGTATCAGCGCGCGTTCATCCACATAGAACGGCAGACCCATGAACGACCACTCGCCAAGAATATATTGCAGCGGCTCGCCGCTAATACGGCGCTCCAGCAAATCTCCGATAATCGCAATTTGCTCGTCGGTCACTTCCGCCCAGGTATGCACCAGCAGCGCGCCCGGCTCAACGCCAAGCACCGCGGAAACCAGCAGCTTCGCCTGCTGCATAGCTTCCTCCGCCGCAATAGGCTCCAATCGGATCTTAACCAGACGAACGGTTTCAGAAACGGACATTGGCACGAAAAATCAGACTCCTTCTCCCGCTGTTTCAGGCACGGGCGCCGGTTCCTCCGGCTTTGGTAAAACGCCGTCGTTTATCGCAAGTTCAAACGCTTTGATCGCAACTTCGATCATCGCCGGTTCCGGTTCGCGGGTTGTCAGATATTGCAGCCCCATGCCGGGCGCGCGAATGATGCGAGCCCAGAGCGCGTCCGACACGGCGCCAGCTTTCAGCACTTCGTAAGCAAGCCCTGCGACCAGAGGTAGAAAAATCAGGCGTGTCAAAACGCGCAGGAACAGATTTTCCGCATACGGAAGCATCGCAAAAAACAGAATGGAAACGGCCATCACCAGGAACAGATAATTCGTGCCGCACCGTGCGTGCAGGCGGGAATACTTCATTGCGCTTTCCGGCGTCAGCGGCGCATCGTGTTCGTAGCAGGCAATGGTTTTGTGCTCCGCACCGTGATACATGTAGACGCGCTTGATATCCTTCATCAGTGAAATAGCGGAGATATATCCAAGGAAAATCAGCAGACGGACAAACCCTTCCACCAGGCTTTTCCAGATGCGAGCCGCCCCGTCCGCCCAGGGAATGAACTGCGTAACCAGTGAAGGAAGCAGTACGAACAGCCCGATGGCCAGCGCAACCGCGAGCACAACGGCTATAACAATCGCAATATCCATTGCGTTTTTACCGGTCTTTTTCGCGAGCCATTTTTCAAAGCGGCTCGGTTCCTCTTCGATGGTCTCCCCGTAAAGCTCCGCGGAACGCGTCATCGTCTTCATGCCGGTTGCAAGCGAATCGACAAACGCGACAACGCCGCGAACCACCGGCCACTTTAAAATCGGATTTGGATTCGTTTCCTTCTTTGGCGTATATTCGGTTTCAATGGTGCCGTCGGCTTTCCGAACCGCCAGCGCAATGCCGCCGCTCATTGTGCGCATCATTACGCCTTCCATTACCGCCTGGCCTCCGACCGAACATCTCTTCATACGATTCGTTTCCCCTTAATCAACGCGGCTGTACAGCTCAACTCTTGCGCGCTGCCTGCCGCGTTCGTCCGCTTATTGTACCATAGGTAGTGTATGCGGGCAAGAAAAAACCTCCCCTTAGGTGGGAAGGTTTTTACGTCATTTACAGACCGTAACGCTTCTTGAAACGGTCAACACGTCCGCCGCTGTCCACAAGCTTCTGCTTGCCCGTGAAAAACGGATGGCACTTGCTGCAGATTTCAACGGTCAGTTCCTCTTTTGTGGAACCGGTCGTGAAGGTTTCGCCGCAAGCACAGCGAACGGTTGCTTCGCCGTATTTCGGATGAATATCCTTCTTCATGCTTGATCACTCCTTTAAAACACTACCATCGGCTATTATAACGACTGGCAGATAAAAAATCAATAGTTTTTTGAAACGATTCCGCGTTTTATCCGGTGTTTTGGCGTTTCGTTCCTCAGGAACCGTGTTCTTGCTCTACTTTCCGTAGCGGCTCGTGGACATGGTCGTATAGCCATCTTTTTCGTATATACTTACCCAGTCCCGCAGCTTTTGCAAAAACTCTTCGTTATTGCTGGTTTTCTCCAGCATTCCGATCAGATGTTCGGTCACGTCCGCAGGGTTGCCGCCCGCAAGAACACGGCGAATCGTGCGCACCGCTTCCAATTCTTCCGCGCTGAGCAGCAGATCCTCCCGGCGCGTACCGGATTTATAAATATCTATGGCCGGGAAAATACGACGCTCGCTGAGCTTTCGATCCAGATGGATCTCCATGTTGCCCGTGCCTTTGAACTCTTCGTAAACCATGTCGTCCATCCGGCTTCCGGTTTCGGTCAGCGCGGTTGCGATAATGGTCAGGCTGCCTCCGTTTTCAATCTTGCGCGCGGCGCCGAAGAAGCGCTTTGGCTTATGCAGCGCACCCGGATCCATACCACCGGAGAGCGTTCTGCCCGTTGGCGGAATGGTCAGGTTATACGCGCGGGAGAGGCGGGTCAGACTGTCCAGCAGAATGACGACGTCCTTCCCCATCTCCACAAGACGCATCGCGCGCTCCTGCACCATTTCCGCTACGCGGGTATGATGCTCCGGCAGTTCGTCGAAGGTGGAATAGAGAACCTCGCCTTTGATGGAACGCTGCATATCGGTCACTTCTTCCGGTCTCTCGTCAATCAAAAGAACGATTAGATGTGAATCCGGATAGTTCGTGGATATGCCGTTTGCAATGCTCTTGAGCAGCGTCGTTTTTCCCGCTTTCGGTTGTGAAACGATCATCGCGCGCTGCCCCTTGCCGACTGGCGCAATCAGATCGATCAGCCGTATAGCCAGGCTGTTGGTACCCGGTAATTCCAGCGTATATCGTTCATAGGGGAAAACCGGCACCAGTTCTTCGTAAGGTTTTCGATCCGTAATGTTCTCCGGCGATTCGCCGTTGACCGCCGTAATATACAGCAGCGCAAGAAAACGCTCCCCTTCTTTGGAAGGGCGTGTTTTTCCCGTGACCATGTCGCCGGTGCGAAGCCCGAAACGCCGGATCTGCGCGATGGAAACATAAACGTCGTGCTGGCCGGAAAGGTAATTCTCGCTGCGCAGGAATCCATACCCATCCGGAAGTACTTCGAGTACCCCTTCCGCATCTCCGCATTCGCCCGTTTGAAGGATTTCCGGAACGGCCGGATTGCTCGTTCCATAATCCTTATTGTAATATCCTTCCGCATTCCCGGTATTCCGCGGGCGAAACCGCTGCTCGCTTTCCAGTCCGCCTTGTTCCGCTCCATAGCCGTTTGGCGAAAAGCCGCCCTGGTATGCGCCTTGCTGCTGATAACCGCTTTGCTGCTGATAGCCCCCCTGCTGGTATCCCTGCTGATAATTGTTTCGAGGATATCCGCTCTGCTGATAACCACCCTGCTGGTATCCGTTTTGCGAGAAATTGTTTTGCTGATATCCACCCTGCTGTGAATATCCCTGCTGATAACCGCCCTGAGGAGGATACTGCCGACGCTGATAACCGCCCTGCTGTTGACGGTTGTTATCATAATAAGGTTTATTTTGCTGGTAGGGTCTTGGCGAGTAACCGGAGCGGCGATATCCTCCTTCCGCATCCTGCGTTTGCGCGATTCGGTCCGGCTGTTCGTTCGGGTCTCCGCTGTTTTCCGGTGCGGAAGCCGATTCGGACGTACCTTCGGATGCAAGCGACTCGATCTCATCCTCTTGTGCAGAAGAAGAAATGCCGTCCGGCACGATACCGCCCGCCATAATGATCTCTACCAGCTCGCCCTTTCGAAATTTTGTTAAAGATTTAACACCCTGAAGTTTTGCGATTTCGCGCAAATCTCCAAGGCTCTTCGCCTCCAACTGCTCTCTGTTCAACTGTAAACTCCTCTCTACGGTAAGAAACGCTACCTGTTCGAAAATCAAGAAGCAAAAATATACGATATGACCTCTTGGATGAAGAAATCATATCGTTGAGCGTTGCATTTGTCAAGATACGCCACTCTTTTTTCACACCATGGCGATTTCTGTCCTGCTGTTCTAGTTTTCGCAATCCGCTCTTACCCATAATAAAAGGATAACGCGGTTTTATTTTATCCGCATGAAAGAATTGTTTGCTTCCTGTAACCTTTTTGAAAACGAAATGCTTGGATTCTTTCCTTTGCAGAACGATTGTGCTATGATACACAACATGGCAAACAAGCCCGTTGAGCAAAAAAGACCCGGCTTTTTTATTCGGCCGCGTTATATCATACTCTTCTTTATCCTGGTATTCTTCGTTCTGGGCGGCGTATTTCTGTCCCAACAGACGAAACTTTCGAGCATTGCTGAAGAGAAGGTTGCGTTGCAGGCAGAGCTGGACCAGCTGAAGGTCGAAGAGGAACGTCTTGAGCGCATGCTGGAATATATGCAGACAACCGATTATATGATCCAATATGCCCGCGAGAAGCTCGGTTATGTGTTTGAAGACGATTGGAAATTTTACGATGACAGCGCCTCCGCTGTGGTTACGCCAAAGTTTGTGGATACGCCGACGCCGCTTCCCGCCCTCACGACGCCGATGCCTTCCGCTTCACCCGCACCTACGACCGCGCCGACGCTTGACGCTTCGGTGCCAATTGTCACAATGGGACCATGAAACTGATCGTTTTTGACATCGGCAGCAATACCATTCGAACCGCGCGGGTCGTCGAAGACTACGACGCAAAACCGCTTATTTCGCATAAACGCGTATATACAACGCGGCTTGCGGAAGGATTGGCCGCTTCCGGCCTTCTTTCGCAGGCGCGCATGCTTCAGTCCCTGCTTGTGATTCGCTCGGTTCATGCCGAAGCGGTCGAGCAGGGTTTTTTTTCGTATGCTTACGCTACCAGCGCCGTTCGCGACGCGCAGAACGGAAAATCGTTTCTTAGTTCCGTGGAAGATATCATTGGAGCAGGACACGCACGCATCCTCAGCGGTGCCGAGGAAGCGGAATTCGCCCAATACGGCGCGGATCCGAGCGGCAAACGAACTATTCTGGACATTGGCGGCGGGAGCACGCAGTTGATTCGTCCCGGTTTTCGTGAGAGCTGGCCCATTGGTTGCGTCCGGGCGAAAGATCTCGCGCCGTACGAAACGCTTGCGGAAATTTCCGATGCGCTTCGTCCCGTTTTATCCGGTATATTTGGTTCGCCGGAACCGGACGAACGTACGGATATGCCAGCCCTTCCGGACGGCAAACGAAAACCGCAGGGAGATCTGCTCGGCGTTGGCGGAACCATCACTACGCTTGCCCTGCTTTGTGAAGGCCAGCAGAGTTTTTCGCCCTGGTCCGGTGAAAAACAGATTGAATTTCTTGACCTTTGTGCAACGCTCCAGGCACTCAGTAATCTTGGCGACGACGAACGTGCCAGAATCCCGCTGCTCAAAGAGCGGCACGATGTCATTCTGCACGGCGGCGTAATCCTTCAATATTTAATGGAACGGCTCCATGGCATGCGCGTCGGCGCAACGCTTTGCGACGGCCTGAACGGATACGCGGCACACCTGTTTCAAATGCTGCAAACGTCGTCCGTATGAACAGCCGTTTACACGCAAAGCGACGCTCCGTAAACAGGAGCGTCGCTTTTCTGTTTTTTGCGTCGAAATTACGGAGCCGGGACTATTTCCGGAACCGGTGACGGAGTAAGGCCTCCAACGATGTCGTCAAAATTCATTTCGCTCTTATTGCCGATTTGAATGACAAGCTCCTTATAATCGCCATTCCGGTATACTTTTACCTTTATTTCGTCGCCAATCATGCAGTTGAGAATGATGTTTACGAGTTCCTCGTGTGTTTTAATCTCCTTGCCGTTCGCCTCAACAATGATATCCCCCGCAAGAATTCCGGCCTGATCGGCAGGGCGGCCTTTCACAACGCTCTGAACCAGCGCGCCACCCGGTACGCCGTTTTCCTCCGCCATTGCTTCGTCCACCGTGCTGACGGTCACGCCGATCCCCGGACGTTCGATATAGCCCTTGGTAATCAGGATCCCCATGATCTTTTTGACCTGATTGATTGGCAGCGCAAAGCCTATTCCTTCCGCACTTACCGCATTGCCCAGTTCATCGTATCCTGCCGTAATGGTTTTTGCGCTGTTGACGCCAATAACCTCGCCGGACATATTGATCAGCGGTCCGCCGCTGTTGCCAAAGTTGATTGCCGCATCGGTTTGCAGGTAGGTGTTTGTATAGTTATCAATCGTCACTTCGCGGGTTGTCGCGCTGACGATACCAAACGTAATCGTGTTTGCAAGCTCGTCCGTAGAGAGCGGATTCCCAATGGCAAGCACATATTCGCCAACACGCACCTGATCCGAATCGCCAAGTTTCAGCGGCTGCAGCGTTACGCCCTCAATTTTCAGAACGGCAATGTCCGTCTCGGTATCGGAGCCAATCAACGTTGCTTCCCGTTCCTGATCATCGCCATACAACTGAACGGAAATTCTGCTTGCGCCATCGACAACATGCGCGTTTGTAAGAATATACCCTTCGCTCGAAACCGCGAATCCGGTACCGCTGCCGTAGATTTCTTCAATCTCTTTTCCCGAAATGCCGGCAACCTTCTGGTAGTTCAAAACGCCAACCACACCCGGCGAAACCGCGTCGTAGATATCCGGAATCGGATTTTCCGAAAGCCCGGGGACAACCGGCGCAATTCCGTCCAGATTCGGCATTTCCCGATCCTTCGAGTCTACAGCCGGCATCGGCGTCGCCTCCGGAACAGCCGTATCCGCTGCAGCGGGCGGCAGCACGGAGCCATCGCTCTCCAGCGGTGCTGCAGTTGGCGTTGGCGTAACCGCGGTATACGATTCGCTCGAATTATAGCCGAGCAGGTTCGGCCAGAACAGGCCAACTACGAGCAGTGCCAGCAAAGCAACGACAAGGATGATCACGATCGTTGCAAACGCGTTCGAGCCTCCCTCGCTATGCCTGTTTGACGGGTGATCCGAACTATAAAAACCGTTATGTTCCATTTTTCTTTCCTCCGTCCGCCGCCGGAGCCCGCTTTGGAACCGGCGCACGTTTCAGCGTAAACGTAAACGTGCTCCCCTTCCCCTTTGTGCTCTTGAGCGTAATGGTTTGATTGTGCTGATCGATAATTCGTTTTACGATTGATAACCCGAGGCCTGTACCGCTCTGGGTACTCGGTGTATGCGCTTTTTCAACCTTATAGAAACGGTCGAATACATGCGGAATGTCCGCTTCCGGGATTCCCTGTCCGGAGTCCTGAATACTCACGTAAATTTCGCGCTTCATCGCGTAGGTAGCAATGCGCAGCTTGCTGTCATCCGGCGAATACTTGATTGCGTTGTCGATTATATTCCGCAGCACCTGTGAAATCTGTGCGCTGTCCGCTTCAACGTAGTATTGCTCCTGCGCGAATTTCACGTCCACCTCCATATGATGTTCGTAAATGCGCGCCTCGAACGTAATCAAAGTTCGGCGAATCAATTCGTTGATATCAAAGATCTCAAGCTTTAATGCTGTTTTTCCGCTCTCGATTCTCGCCAGATCCAACAAATCGTTTACCATAACCGCCATACGCTTGGTTTCCGACAGAACGATGCCGATGTATTTCTCGTATTCGTCCGGCCCGATGGTGCCGTCCTGCATGGCCTCGAGGAAGCCCTTCATGCTCGTTAACGGGCTGCGAAGCTCATGGCTGACGTTTGCAACAAAGCTTCTTCTGGTCGCCTCCAGATCCTTGAGCTGATCCGCCATGTTATTGAAGCTCAGCGCCAGCTGTGTGGATTCTTCCACGCTGCTGATGGGAATACGGATATTATAATCGCCCTTGGCGTATTTTTGCACAATTTCGTTGATCTCCATAAACGGACGCGTCAGTCTCGCGGTCGTGTAGTAAACCGCAATGACGGAGATCAGCACCGCAATCAGTGAAACAAGCACTACTTCGGCATACACCATGCCAACCGCGCCGCGCGCCTGCGTCGTATCCACATAGAAGCGAACCACATGCGTCGCAACCCCGTCCTGAATGACCGGCTTCGTGCCGATCAGCATTTGGAATGCGCCTTTTTCCTGTGCAAAACGCACGCTGCTTGCGTCCAGATCGGAAACGGCAATCAGCATGCGTGAAATTTCTTCCTGGGTATAGCGAACGTTCATCACTTCGTTCCACTTGGAACCCGAGGCATATTGCGCCATCGCACCATCCACCGAAACGATTTGGATCAGGCCGTCGTAATGTCGCGCAATGGTATTCAGTTCGAGTAAAGCCGCATTTTCTCCGGCAACCGAGCTGGTCGTATTAAAATATAACTCCGTTACGATTCCGATTTCATTTGCGATGTTCTGTTTTTCCTCGCGCATGACAAACCCGGACATCAGCGTTCCCGCAATAACGCCGGAGAGCAGCAGCATTCCGAGCGTAACGCTCATGTAGGTTGTCAGCATTCGGGAAAACAGTGTCCTGAGAAAGTCTTTGCGCATGTTCCCGCATCACTTTTGCTCGAATTTATAACCTACGCCCCAAACCGTCCGGAGCTCCCACTCGTGATTATCGCCAAGTTTCTCGCGGATGCGCTTCACGTGAACGTCCACCGTGCGCGAGTCGCCAAAGAAATCAAAACCCCAGACCTGCTCGAGGAGTTGCTCCCGCGTGAATACCTTGCCCGGATGCGAAGCGAGAAAGTACAGCAGTTCAATCTCCTTGGGCGGCATTTCCAGTTGCCTGCCGTCCAGTGTGACCGCATAATTCTCCAGCGAAACCGTCAGGCCGGGCAGCGAGATGGTGCGTTCCGGTTCGGAAGGCTGGCTGCGGCGAAGCACCGCTTTGATCCGCGCAATGAGTTCTTTTGCGTCAAACGGTTTTGCAATATAATCATCCGCGCCGAGTTCCAGACCTTGTACGCGATCGCCCGTATCGCCTTTTGCCGTCAGCATAATGACCGGGGTTTCGCTTTCCATGCGGATATCATGCAGCACCGCCCAGCCATCCCGGCCCGGCAGCATGATATCCAGAACCACCAGTGAAGGCCGCGTTTCATGGAACGCCGCCAAAGCGGAGGTTCCATCCGCGCAGGTAAACACCTGAAATCCCGCTTTCTTGAGATATAACTCGATAATTGCCAGAATATTCCTGTCGTCGTCTATGACCAGAATGGTGTTGTTTTCCATCCGATCACCTCCAATAATCTTGGATTCGATACGTTTCACATTTGGGTAAAGTATAGCAGATGTTATGCCGTTTGTCCAACCACACGACAAATTATCACAGAAGCGCCGCACAATTCTCATGATGCGGCGCTTTGATCGATTGTTCTAAAATAATCATGTGCTCCGGCAAGCCGGTTCAGGACTTTAGCGTAACAACCGTAACACCCGCGTCGCCTTCGCCATATGCCCCGATTCGATAGGTTTTTACGCGCGGATGGTTCTTCAGATAAGCTTGCACGCCATTGCGCAGCGCGCCCGTACCCTTTCCGTGCACCACAAAAAATTCACCAATTCCGTTCATAACGGCGTTATCGATAAAGCGATCCAATTCCAGGCATGCGTCCTCCACCATCATACCGCGCAGATCGACCGAAAGCGCGCTCCCGCGGTCTTGCGAAAGGGATACCTTTGACGAGGTCTGCTGTTTTTGTTTCTGCTCAATCGGCCGCAGATCGTTAAGAGGGATATTCAGTTTCATTACCCCCGCCTGAACGAACACCTCGCCTTTCGCATCCGCCGGTTTCAAAACGGTCGCTTCCTGCCCCAGTGTAATAATCTTCACCCGCTCGCCGATATGTACGCTCGGCGGAGCGTTTCCCGCCAGTTCGCGCTGTACGGCATGTTCGTTCAGCCGGTCCTCCGCTTTTCGCATTGCGTCGCGCGAGGATTGCACCGCGCGCTCCAGCTGTTTCTGGTCTATGTTTTCGATAGCGCGCAGTTGGGCGATCAGCTTTTCCATATCCTGCCGGGTTTCCTGAACCATTCGCCGCGCGTCGTCGCGCGCTTTCTGGCGCAGAAGCGTTTTTTCGTCCTCCAGCTTTTTCTTCTCCCGCTCGAGATCCGCCTTGATCTTCTCAATCTCCGCGCGTATTTTATAGGATGCCTCGCGATCGTCCTCCGCGTTCTTTCTCGCCTGTTCCGCCTCCGACAGGACGTTTTCAAACACCACGTCCCGCTTCTTTAAAAACGCCTGCGCGCGCCCAACCACATCGTCCCCAAGCCCAAGCCGTTTGGAAATCTCGAACGCGTTGCTCTTGCCCGGAATGCCGATAAACAACCGGTAGGTTGGACAAAGCCGGTCAATGTCAAATTCCATAGACGCGTTCTGCATGCCGGGATGCATAAGCGCAAACGCCTTGATTTCGCTGTAGTGCGTTGTCGCAACGGTTAACGTTTCCCGCTCATAGAGATTTTCCAGAATCGCCTGCGCGAGCGCCGCGCCTTCCACCGGATCGGTTCCCGCGCCAAGCTCATCCAGCAGAACGAGCGAGCGCGCGTTTGCTTCCGCCAGGATACGAACCGTATTCGTCATGTGCGAAGAAAAGGTGGAAAGCGATTGCTCGATGGACTGCTCGTCCCCGATATCCGCAAACACGCGGTCAAATGTAGAAAGCTCCGTTCCGAAATCGGCGGGAATGAACATTCCGCTCATCGCCATCAGCGTAAAGAGGCCGACCGTTTTGAGCGTAACCGTTTTTCCGCCGGTATTCGGTCCGGTAATAATGAGCGTTTGAAAAGTTTCTCCCAGCCAGATATCGACGGGCACAACCTTTTCCTTCGCAATCAGCGGATGTCTTCCCTTTACAATGCGAATTCGGCCGGATTCGTTCAATTTTGGGCGAACGGCGCGCAGATCGCGCGCAAGAACCGCTTTGGCAAAGATCACATCCAGCGTTCCCATCACGTTGCAGCTAAGGTGGATGTCGTTTGCAAACGGAGCGATCATAGCGGTCAGCGCGGAGAGGATGCGCTCGATTTCGTTCTTTTCCTCCGCCAGCAGACGTTTGTTCTCGTTTCCGAGTTCAACGACCGCGGCCGGTTCAATAAACAGCGTGGCCCCGCTGCTGCTCTGGTCGTGAACCAGTCCGGGCACCTGCGAACGATACTCCGCTTTTACGGGCAGAGCGTAGCGCCCGTTCCGGACCGTAATAATCGGCTCCTGCAAATACTTCTGCGTCGTTGCGCTTTTCAGCATGGAATTGAGCTTTTCGCGGACGCGTTCGTTTAGAATTTTCATTTGCCTGCGAATCCGGCTGAGTTCGGCGGAGGCATTGTCGGATATCTCATCCTCGGCAAGAATGCAGCGCGCAATTTCCTCCTCGATGGAGCGGTGCGATGCAAGCCGGTTTGCATGGTTACATAATAAGCTCTGCGTATCGTCCGACTGAAGCACCTCTTTCGCTTCGCGAGAAGCGCGCATCGCCTGCGCAATGGCGAGCAGTTCGCGTGTGCTTAAAAAAAGCGACGCATGCATTTTCCCAACGAGTTCCCTTACGTCGGGAAACCCGTCAATCGGCGTCCTTCCGGTTCTGGTATAGATTCCCTCCGCTTCGGCGGTTTGTTCCTGCAGCGTTTCCGCTTCGTCGAATGTTTCCGCAGGACGCAGCTCGCGCGCGAATTCCCGCCCGATTTCGCAGGATAAATGCTGTGTTAATAAGTTGATGATTTTATCGTATTCCAGCGTAAACAGAGTTTTTTCCGATATCATCGTTCATCTTTCTCCTTCCGCATAGAAAAAGCCCCGTCTCGATCTACGTGACGGGGCACCATTTCCTCGGCTCAGCGGATTTCTTTGAGAAAATCGCCAATACGCCGCATCGCTTCTTCAATATCTTGCATCGAAGTAGCGTAACAGCACCGAATATGCCCCTCTCCGGCTTTGCTGAACGCGCTGCCGGGAACCGTAACGATTTTTTTATTCGCAAGCAGCCTGTCGCAGAACTGTTCGCTGGAAAGTCCCGTTGACTTGATCGACGGAAACACATAGAACGCGCCTTCCGGCTCGTTGCAGGAAAGCCCGAGCGAATTGAACGCGTCTATGATATAGCGCCTGCGCGCCTCGTACTGTTCTATCATATATCGCGTATCCGCAAAATCGTCTTTGAAACCGTCTTCCAGCGCGGCGATCCCGGCCCACTGCGCGGGCGTTGGCGCGCAGAGCATCATGAGCTGATGCACCTTTCGCATCGCCGCAATGATCTCCATTGGACCCGCCGCATAACCAAGACGCCATCCGGTCATGGAAAACGCCTTGGAAAAACCGTTGAGCACAACCGTGCGCTCCAGCATGCCCGGAAGCGAAGCTATGGAGATATGCTGCTTTCCGTTAAATGTTAGCTCGGCGTAGATTTCATCCGAAATAATGAGAATATCCGTTCCGCGAACGACCTTTGCAATTGCTTCCAAATCCTCGCGTTCCATAATGGCGCCGGTCGGATTCGTCGGGAACGCCAGCAGAATTGCCTTCGTTTTCGGTGTGATGGCGGCGCGTACTTCATCCGCCTTCAGGCGGAAACGATCCTCATGACGCGTTGTAACCGCAACGGCAATGCCGCCCGCAAGTTCGACCGCCGGTTTATAGGAAACGTAGCAGGGCTCGTGGACGATCACCTCGTCCCCGGGATTGAGGATCGCGCGCATGGCAAGGTCAATCGCCTGGCTTGCACCAACGGTAATCAATACGTTTTCTATGGATTCGTACCCGGAAATCCCATACCGGGCGTCAAGGAAGCGAAGAATCAGCTCCCTTAGATGCGGGTCGCCGGAGTTTGAGGAATACGGAACGCGCTCGTTCTTCAGCCGTCCTGCCACATACTTGCGGATACGATCCGGCGTTGGAAAATCCGGCTCGCCTACGCCAAGGCTGATATGCGAGTCATCCAGAAGATCGAAATATTTCCGAATGCCCGAAGGCGGAATCTGTTTGACGCAATTTGAGATTAAATCTTGATAGTCCATAGGCACTTCCTGTTTTTGCGAGAGTAGAGCAATCATAACACGTTCGCGAAAAACCGTCAAACAAATTGTGAGCAGTGTCGAAAGTTGGTTTGCGTTTGTATGCAGGATTCCTCTTACATGCAATGGTCAATTCATGGCAATGTCGCTGATCGAAAGGGTAAACCGTTCGCTGGCAAGCTCGATCAGCCGCTCCCCTTCCTCGCCGGGATTGGCAAGGATCTCCCGCGCGGCATTTCCGGCCTGTTCCAGTGTTTTTACATCCAGCGTTTGAAGGATTCCGTTTGCTCCGCTATCGCCATGCTGGCGGGTACCGATAAAATCGCCGGGGCCGCGCAGGAGCAGATCCTTCTGCGCAATTTCAAAACCGTCGCTGGTCTGCGTCATCGTTTTCAGCCGTTCGTTTTCCGGGCCGTTCTGCGTGCCGGAGAGCAAAAAACAATAGGCCTGTCTTGCGCTCCTGCCAACTCTTCCGCGTAATTGATGCAGCTGCGACAGCCCGAACCGATCCGCTCCTTCCACCACCATGATACAGGCGTTTGGAACGTGAACTCCAACTTCAATTACCGTTGTGGTCACAAGCGCATCGATCTCGCCTGCGCGAAACGCGCGCATAACGCGTTCCTTTTCGCTCTCCTTCATTCCCCCGTGAAGCTTGGCAAGCCTTGTTTGCGGTATTTCCCGTTTCAGTTGCGAAAAGAGAGTATCTACGCTCGGGAGATCAACCGTTTCGCTTTCTTCAATTACCGGACATACGATAAAACTCTGTATCCCTTCCAGCGCTTGTTTCGCCAGGTAACGGTACATATCCGCCCGTTTGTTTTGCGGAATGATGCTCGTTTTAACTGGTTTTCGGTCGGGCGGAAGCTCGTCAATGACCGAAAGGTCAAGATCTCCGTACAGGATCAGCGAGAGCGTACGTGGAATCGGCGTTGCGCTCATCACAAGCATATCCGGCCGCGCTCCCTTTTCCAGCATCGCCGCGCGCTGACGAACGCCAAAACGGTGCTGTTCATCGGTGATGATCAAGCCTAAGTCATGAAAGCGAACCTCCTCGGAGAGCAGCGCGTGGGTGCCAACCGTAACAAGCGCGGTTCCGTCTTTGATTCGCATAAGAGCCTCGTCCCGCTGTGATTTCCTCATGCCGCCCTTTAAGAGAACGACCGACGTGCCGAAAATTCCCTGCAATGTTTGGTAATGCTGTTCCGCAAGAATCTCCGTCGGCACGAGGAAAGCGCCCTGCTTTCCGTTTGCAGCGGCTACACAGAGCGCAAATATCGCGACCGCCGTCTTGCCGGAGCCGACGTCGCCTTGTAGCAGACGGTTCATGGGCGAGGGTTTTCGCATGTCCGATGCTATTTCTTCCATGACGCGAAGCTGCGATTGCGTAAGGGAAAACATCAGTTTTGAACGGTATTTTCCCAATACGCCGCTTGTGTCAAACGCAAAGCCGTTTTGCCGGACGCGATCCGCTTTTTGCAATTCGAGCAGTGTAAAATAGAGAAGTGCGTTTTCAAAGTCGAGCCGTTTTCGAGCGAGTTCAAGCGCTTCGCGGCTCACCGGAAAATGCGCGTGGCGAATCGCCAGCGAGAGTGAAACAAGGCCGTATCGCTCCAGAATACTTCTTGGCAGCGGATCGCCAATGCCGTCCCAGACATATTCCATTGCGGATAGCATGCTGGATCGCCATGCATTTTGGTTCAAGCCCTTTACCGTTGCATAAACCGGAAGAATTCCCGGAAGATTCAGCCCGATCGACGGATTCATGATCGCCAAACCGTTTTTTCGGACAACACGTCCGCAGGCGAAGATAATTTCTCCAATATTCAGCTGCGCGCTGCGGTATGGCTGGTTAAACCACTTGAGCGAAAGTTTTCCTGTTTCATCCTGCGCGGATACGGTCAGCACGGTTGTTCCTTTCATGCGAAATATGCGTGGCGCACCGCAGATGCGCACCTGAACGGCGGCATTCTGCCCATCAACAAGCTGGCAGACCGGCGTCGCTTTGGAATAGTCCATATAATCCCGCGGTAAGCGAAACAGCAGATCGAACGCGGAGAAAACACGCAGTTTGGCAAATAACTCCGCGCGTTTCGGCCCAATGCCCTTTATTTTGTTCAGCGGGAAGTCCAGCATAGCAAAGCAGCCCTATCCGTTGTTTTAAAAAAGCCGACGAACGGAACCATTCGTTCCTTCGCCGGCTGTATGCCTTTGCGCCTGTTCCGCGTTACTGAACGGCGATATAGTAATAATACAGCGGCTGGCCGCCCGCGAGAACCATGAACTCTGCGTTTTCGAACTCCGCTTGCAGAGTATCGGCAATCTTTTGCGCGTCCTGCTCCGTCTGGCCTTCGCCAAAGTAGAGCGTAACGGTACATGCGTCGTCCCCGTGTTCCGCTATCATCTTCCGGACGAGGTCGCTTGTCGCCTTATTCACGCTCGCTCCGGAAACGGAGAGGTGATTGTTTACGAGGCCGATGATGTCGCCCTTCTTGACCGTGTTTCCGTCGAACTTGGTATCGCGAACGGCGTAGGTTACCGCGCCGCTGACCACGCCCGCAATCGCTTCCTTCATCGCGTCTTCGTTCTCCGCAATGGAAGCATCCTTCGAATATGCCATGCAGGCCGCAACGCCCTGCGGGATCGTTTTCGTCGGAATCAGGATTACGCCTTTTTGCGTCAGTTCGCTCGCCTGCTGCGCCGCAAGAATGATATTTGAATTGTTCGGCAGCACAAAAACGTTGCGCGCGTTGATCTTATTGATTGCGGACGCGATGGAATCAATGCTGGGATTCATCGTCTGCCCGCCGGAGATCAGCGCATCCACGGCCAGCGCGCGGAAGAGCTCGTCGATTCCGTCTCCCGTGCTGACGGCCAGCAGGCCGAATTCCTTTTCATTCTTTTTACGCTCCGCCATCAGCTCGCGATTCTGTTCGCGCATGTTCTCGATCTTCAGCTTGTCCAGTTCTCCAAGCCGGAGCGCCATCTGCAGTACCTTGCCCGGGGAATTCGAGTGAACGTGTACCTTGATCATATCCGCGTCGTTCGCAACGACAACGGAATCGCCGAGACGCTCCAAATGGTTGCGGAAGCTCTCGATTTCCTTTTCATCGATTTCCGGTGAAAGATGAACGATAAAAAATTCCGTGCAATACCCAAATGTAATGTTCTCACCAGAAAAACTGTCCGAACTGCTCGTTTCCAGTGCCGGTTGTTCCGGCAGGAGCTCTTCGTAGCTTTCAATCTCTTCGCCGTCCAGCGAGAGTTTAAAGCCCTTATAGATCGTTAAAAGTCCCTTTCCACCGGAGTCCACAACGCCCGCTTCCTTGAGCACAGGCAGCAGATTCGGCGTGTTGATCAGCGCTTTTTCGCCGCTCTTTAAGATTTCATCCATCAGGCGGTAAACGTTCGCGCCTTGCTGCTGCAGCGCGGCAACGTGCTCCGCAATCTCGCGGGACACGGTGAGGATGGTTCCTTCCTTGGGCTTCATAACGGCCTTGTACGCCGCTTCGCTGCCTTTTGTCAGGGCTGCGGAAAGCAATTCCGCATCCACAAATTCCGCGCCTTTAAACGCGCGCGAAAAACCGCGAAACAGCTGCGAGAGAATGACGCCGGAATTGCCGCGCGCGCCTTTCAGCGCGCCCATGCTCAGCGCATCCGCAACCTGCGTCGCGCTCGCATTTTCCGGCAGCGCGCGGATCTCATGGACCGCGCTCTGCATGGTCATGGACATATTCGTCCCCGTGTCCCCGTCCGGTACGGGAAATACATTTAAAGCGTCGATGGACGCTTTATTCTTTTCCAGCAGAGCCGCGCCAGCGATAATCATATCGCGCAGCTGAGCGCCGCCGATTTTCATGTTTTTATCCAATTTAACCTCCGAATGTTCGGATCCCAAGAGCCGAACCGCGTTAAACGCGAATGTTTTCAACGTGGACATTCACGGCGCGAACCGTGATTCCCGTCATCTCTTCCACCCGGTATTTCACGTTGCTCTTGGCATTTTGCGCCACTGCGGGCAGAGATACGCCATACTCAAGCGTGACATACAGATCAATGTCTATCACTTCGGGTGAAATGACCGTAACCTTGACGCCGCGGCGCATGTTATCTTTTCCAAACAATTCGACGAACGAATCCGACGCCTTCTTTGAGTTCATACCAACAATGCCGTAGTTTTCCACGGCTGCATATCCGGCGATGCTGGCGATCAAGTCGTCCGCAACCGTAATCTTTCCTAGCGTCGTAGTCATTTCCGCTGCCATAAGTTACGCCTCCTTTTTTGATAGTTCTATTTTATACCATGCG
>JAJFTI010000022.1 GCA_021373115.1 Eubacteriales bacterium
CGAGCGAGGTTTGAAAAATCGCTTGCCGGATATGCTTCGCGAGGTGTAATACTCCGTTTTCTCGCCGTATGGGATAACGATCGCGTTTCGCTTTGCGTCGAATCCGAACCGGAACCGCAGCATGCTTTCACCGGTGAACCCGCGTGATTGAAGGTACATCTGCGCGCGCGGAGATACGGCGAACGCCTCTATGGTACTTTGGATATACTCTCTCAGAATTGTATGCTCCTGCGGTTTCTTCTTCCGTACCGATTCAGGGGGGGTGTTCAAGTGAAACGTCTCGCAGATCAGATTCGCCGCTTCAGCCGTGCCGATGTGCCGAAGCTTAGAAACCAGATCGATCGCATCGCCGCACGCATCACATCCAAAGCACTTGAACCGTCCGTCCTTAAACGAAAGGGATGGCGTCTGATCATTGTGAAATGGGCATCGTGCTTTCCCACCGTGAACCTCAATTCCCAGCCACTTGGCCACCTCTTCGATCCGCACAGATCGTCGAATGAGCGGGAAATCGGTCATATCCCTTCCTCCTTTTGCAACTCCAAACCACCCCGCTTCTTATATTCCTTGCAATCCCGATCGAAAAACCGAATCGTCATATGCGTCCCCAGCGCGTGCGCCATTTCTAGCTGCATGCCCGAACTATAGGTATCGCCAAATACCCAAATCTCCTCGCAAAGATCAAGCAGACGAATTCCCATTTCCATCCCGTCCTGCCGTTCTTTGGTCTGGGTATCGTCCAGATAACGCGGATACATCAGGTGCGGCGTGATCGGCATATATCCGCTCAAATACGTAAAGCGGGAATATCGGCGTGCATTTTGTATGTTCTCCCGTACACAGCCCGCAAACGGAGAGCAGACAAAAACCATAGGGCGATCGGTGCTTCCCAGCAGGAGGATGCGAGGATGCCCTGTTGTTCCCCGAGGTGATTCCAAATTCAACTCGCTTGACATTTCATACCGAAATCCTTTCTCACAAATTAGCGGGGAGCGGTTGCCCGCTCCCCATCCCCGAGGTTCCTACTGCTCCACGATCTCACCCGTCGCGGGGTCGAACGGGGTTGTCGGCACTTCGACGAACTCGTCCAGATCGACGGAATACCCGCCAACATGCTTCGCGTACTCCTTCACTTGCGCCGCCAGACTCGATACCACCGCCAGTTCCGCTTCGGTAAGCGCGCGCTCGATATTGAACTGTGCCTGCGAATACGCAATACCGCCCGTGTTCACCGCTTTCTTGAGAGAGAAGCGCGTCACCACCGCAAGCGACTTTTTACCGCGGCTCAAGAGGCGCTGGATATATCGTGTAAACTCCTTAAGCGAGCCAGTCGGCAGCGAAAGTAGAACCGGAAACACCTCGCCTTCGCGAAGGATGTAGATCCTGCGGCGGTTCTTGCATGCTTTGCCGCCGCCCTCGCCCGAACCGAACTGGTTGTATCGGCACTTTGCGCATGCGCCACCGGGGTCGCCTTCGCCGGTCACACCGTCGAAACTGCCGCAGTCCGGCGGTTCGTTGCCGCCCGCGTATTTATCCCGGTAATACGCGAACAGCGGATGATGATAAAGGATTACGCCCGTGAATTCCTTCACCGTTTCCGGCTCGCCGCCGTCCACCGAAGGCAGTTCAAACACCGTGCTGCCAGCAGAGGGGATTTTGATTCTCTCAAAAGAAAGGCTTAATCCTTCAAGTTCCTGCGACATCGCGTCGGTCAGGTTGAAGTTTGCAAGTTCCTCAAACGCGTTGTTGGTTGTTACGATTCCTGTTCCCTGTGTCATATTGTCCTTTCCCTTTCTCTTATCGGGCGGCTTTGCGCACGCCCACGGTTGTCTTTTCGAACACGTTCACGAGCCCGTCCAGCCACGCGGGCAGGATATCCCCGTTCTCCGTGGTTTGTTCCTTCACGAACGCCGATAGCGAATTGGCGTTGACGGTCTCATACACAAGATCGCCGTATCCAGCCGTGCGCAGCGCTTCGAACAACTCGTCTTTATGGCCGGCGGTCGCCGAAGCGCGAGTCGTGTTGGTCAGACAGAATATCGTGCCGTTGCGTGTGAAGTTCTGCGTTTCGGCATCCGCCATACGTTGAGCGAGGTCGGCGTCTATGCAGTCGATCTCCAAACCGACCGCCTTGAGCTCGTCCTCCAAGCGCTTTTTTGTTTCTTTCAGTTCGCGCAGCTCATCCGCCAGCGCGAACAGGTCGTTTGATTCCATATTTCTCCTTTCAAGGTGTGTCGAACGGGTTATGACCCGCGCGGCAATCGTCAATCAGGGACTTCGCAAGATCCGCTTTGTCACGCAGCGCTTTGAGCACCCTCACATCCACTGTGCTTTTCGCGACGAGGTAGATATAGGTGCATGGGTTGTTCTGGCCGACGCGGTGGATGCGCGCTTTCGTCTGTTCGAAGTTCGACATGCTGTAATCCAGCGAGTAGAACACCATCTTGTCGGCGGCGGTCAGAGTAATGCCCAGTCCCGCCGTCGCAATCTGGCCGACGAACACGGTCACTTCGGGATCCGTCTGAAACCGTCGCACTTGTTCGTCCCGATCCTTCACCGCGCCGGTGATCAGCGAAAACGCGATCGATTTCCGTTCCAGCATTGCGGTGATAGCATCGATCTCCGACAGGAATCGCGCGATGACCACGAGCTTTCCGCCCTCTTGCGCAGCGCAGTCGACGATGTCCGAAAGCGCGTCAAGTTTGGCGTTGCTGACCCGTTCGGCACGATTCCCTTCGTCCCCGCGCAAGAACCCGCCGGTCAGCTGAGAGAGCCGAAGCAGGCGAGTCAATACATTAGCGGCGGTGATCTCTCCTTCCTTGATCCAGGCGTAACTGTCCCGAACTAGTTGCTGGTACAACCGCTTTGCCTGCGGTTCCAATTCGACCGTCCGTACGATTTCCATCGTTTCCGGCAGTTCGAGACATTCAGCCTTCGTCGCGCGGAACGCGATGCTGTGAATGCGCCGCGCTAGTTCTTCCGCCATGTTCGCTTTCAGAACGGGAGTGTGATTTCCATACCCGGTCATGTCGAAGTAGCGGTTACGAAAGGCATAAAAGCTGTTTCCGAACACCGCCGGATTCAGGAACTTGTACGGGCTGAACACGTCGATCGCTTTATTCGTGATGATCGTTCCCGTCAGCAGCATCTGGTATCGCGCTTTCGCGCCGAGCCGATGCATGCACTTGCTCGCCGCGATGTTGTGGGTTTTGATCTTGTGTCCTTCATCGCAGACGATGAGATCGGCGTCCCAAGCGGCGATATCTTTCTCCAACCTCCACGCGGATTCGTAATTGACGACCGCAACCCGCAAGCCCAATGTCGGCATTTGTCGCAATTTCTCGATTTTCTTGGATTCGCTACCGTTCAATATGGCGAGCGAATACTCAAAATTCGCGAACTTGCGAAACTCCTCCTGCCAAACACCTAGAATAGACAACGGCGCGACGATCAGCATTTTCTCGATCTTCCGATCGAGTAAAAGTCGCCCGGCCACCGCGATCGTTGTCAGACTCTTTCCTGTTCCCGTGGCATCTCCATCAGGAGCGCGCAACCGCGGCTCTGCATGGAGGGTGGCTCATCACCACCCTGATTGAGTCCAAACAAGCGGCAGGCAAATTCAAATGCCTGCCACTGATGCTCATATGGATGCGCTTTAATCGGCATCCGATTGATTTGATTGTTTTCCATGATCCCTTTCGGAAGGGGTGATGACAGAGATTCTTCTCCTATTTGACGCTTCTATCCCGAAGAACGGGCGGTGGTCATGATCGGTTCTTCGCCGCGCAGCTTTTCGCTCCCCGCATCCCGCCGGGCCGCACTCTGGGACGTTATCCTCGACTATGTGGGCTTCTCATGACCACCGGATATGTAGTTGTCAAGGTTCAAAAATAACCCCTTCACTGTTAGGTCACGGGAGGAGGCCAACCTCTACAGTTTTTCCAAAAGTTTTTTCAAGGAATTTTTCGCACGCCAAGCGTTCTGCCAAACGCTCTTTTCGCGCAGGCCATTTCGTCTGGCATATTCCGCATGAGAAATTGGTTGATCGGAAAGACAAAGCGAAAATAGCAATTCTTGTTGCTGCGGTTTCAGTTTGCGAAAAGCCGCCCAGAATTTTGCCGCACCGATCTTGCCGATTGCAATTTGTTCAGTATCCATGCACAAATCGACCAGATTCTAGCCCTCATACTCCATTCCGCCAAGAAACACATGCCTGCGACTTTCTTTTTGCGTGTTGTTGTACTCCTGTCGATCGAGCTCTCTCAGCGCCTCCGCGATCTCCGGCTCCACCTCCATCTCCTCGACATGTCCATCCGCAAAGCGATACGCAATTTTGACCAGTTTCATTTGTCCGGCTCCTTTCGTTCAGAGCCAGACGATTGGCGCGTTTTTGAGCGCACGAAAAAAAGGGCCCGGCGGCACGGCACAAAAAGCGCCACTCGTCGGGCCCTATTTAGTTGTACTGAGTTATATCCTTAACCCCTGAGGGCGGCAGCCGGAAAATCAGGTCACGAGTTCCAGAAGCCAGGGTGCGACCGGTCTGCCGATCAGTCGCGCGTTTAAATAAGCCATCTCCAGCGTCAGGCAGGTGTGGCCGAGATAATAGCCGTCCATGGGCGTCAGCGTCATGGCAAGGTCGGTATGTTCGGTATCCAGCAAGCACAGAGGCAGCAAAAATTGTACCTTGCCCTGATATCCCTGCGGCACCACGATGCCGGGTTCAAACGACGCTTTACGTCGCGCTAGTTCGACGGCGGTTTCGAGCAGTAGCGACAGGTTCTTCGCTCGTTGCACCTCCATTGGAAGCCGCGCGAAGTTGTCCGGATCGCAAAGAATGTGATTAACGTTTACTCGAATGTCCCATGCGGGAAAGAAGGTCATACCCGTAATCGGCAGCAGGAATCCCGGTTTATCTGGAAGTGGTTGTACAAACTTCATATCGGGCGCGACATCATCAAAGAATCCGCGAAAGAACCAATCGAGCATTGTATCTTTCCGCTTGTTACGGGTAAAACATCCGTAGATACTTTTGTAGTTTTTTGTGTAGAGACCTGTGTTAAAACATGATTTTTCATTTCGGAGATAAAAGATTCGATCCGCATATTCGGGGTCGGATTCATATT
This sequence comes from Eubacteriales bacterium, assembly GCA_021373115.1. Classification (GTDB taxonomy): domain Bacteria; phylum Bacillota; class Clostridia; order Christensenellales; family CAG-138; genus UBA7703. The sequence goes on from JAJFTI010000022.1 coordinate 5,124, forward strand.
GAAAATTGTTGAAATCGATGACTTGCTTTTTGAAAACGTAATTGACGTATTTTTCGAGGATCGGTGTGTCTGGGTTCTTTGGTGGCAGTGATGGATAAGTAAATCGCCACGATTCAGGCATAGCCATCTCAGCCAAAGAGCTGAGATGGTCAAACCAGTTGGGTACATAAGCGAATTCAAATAGATCCGGTAGTATCATTTTCTGGGCTCCTTCCACTTTGGAATTTCTTCCATCAGTTTTAATTTCAGCATTTGGTAGGCATCTTGAGAAAAAACCTTCTCTTCATGTCCGTCCTTATCACGGCGGACGATGATCGAAAGAAACATCATATAGGGTTCATATTCGTTTAAAACCTCATCCATCGCTTTTTTATCGCCGGATACAGCGGCTTTGATTGTCTCGCATTTCAGATTCATGTCGTACTCCAACCAACGCCGTCGGCAAAGCGAAGGCGAAGACGTATTATTTATCAGGTTGATTCGCGAATCAGCGACAACCACTTTTTTATCTTTTCAAACGCCCGGCTTCGGATATTCCTTACAGTCCGGTCGGTTACTTTCAGCTCCTTGGCGATTTTCAAATCCGTCCATTCGAGCCAGAAACCAAGTATCAAAACACCGAGTTCGCGTTCCTGCAAATTCTGCATCGCTTGCAGTAAGAGTTCATTGTCTAGTTGGTAGGATCTGTTTTTATAAACAACATATAAATGATCACCTTCATAAACGTCCCGCTGCGCACTGGATTTCTTCACATATGTTTCGGGATATTCCGCGAGGAACTCATACTTCTCTTGAATAGAAATATGTTTTGTGTAATTTCGAATTGCATTACGGAGAACCGTATGGCAATAGCTGTCAAAAAGCGCACATACAGACGCTTCTTCTTGTTCAGAAAGCATTGCTCATCCTCCGCAATATGCAATTTTCAAGGTCCCTATTTTCCCCTCTATATAACAAGAACAACTCAGCTTTCCAAAACCGGAAAGAAAATCAAAAGAATAAATAATATATTTTCTCGTTGCCTCGCCAGCTTATTCTCTTCTCCAAAAGAAAAAGCCCGTGATTACGGGCTCCGCACAATCCGTTTCGTAAGTTCATAGCTTATGCTTTATATTAGAAAGCGCTTTGCCGACGTCTTTCGATTCATCATTCGTGCATGATGAAGGAGATGTTATTTTTTATTATCAGCGTATATGACCCAATCCTGGTTTGCATCACATCATCGTGCGTCGCCGCAACGGCTTTTTTCGTTGATCCGCACGATTTTCCTCACTTCGCAGGCGGGCATCGGCCTGTAGAAGTAGAAGCCCTGCATGACGCGGCACCCTTCGGCTGAAAGGAACTGCGCCTGCTGTTTCGTCTCCACGCCTTCCGCCACAATTTCGAGTCCAAGTCCCGCCGAAAGCCGGATGATATGATTCAGGACAATCCTCGATTTGAGGCTGCCTTCGATTCCGTCGACAAAGCATTTGTCGATTTTTACCGTGTCGACCGGCAGACTCTGGATGTATTTCAGCGAGGCGTATTCCGTGCCAAAGTCGTCCATGGCGAGCCGTACGCCCAGTCCCTTAAGCCGTTCCATCGTTTCGATCACCGCGGGAAAGTCGTGAATCGCCACGTTTTCCGTAATCTCAATTTCCAGATGTTCGGGGGGCAGGCCGCTTTCGTCCAGCGCTTTTCGAACGGCCGAAACGATGTCGCTGTTTTCCAACTGGTGCGCGGAGACGTTAACGGCGACTGGTATCCGGTACCCGCCGTCCATCCACGTCCTATTCTGTTGGCAGGCCGTGCGGACAGCCCATTCGCCGATTTCCACAATCAGATCCGTCGATTCGGTGGCGGCGAGAAACTCCGCAGGGCCGATCATGCCCGCCTCGGGATGCCTCCAGCGCAGCAGCGCTTCCATGCCAACGATTCGTCCCGTTCGAACATCGATCTGCGGCTGGTAATACAGCTCCAGTTCCTCCTGCTCTAGCGCAAGCCGCACACGCTCGGCGCTCGCTGCAAACATATTGCCGCCTCCCGTTCTGTTGCCTGTCGTTTCAGTCGAAAATTAAATTTAAAATCCCTGTTTCGCCGAGTCAGCGGAACAGCACCGGCCTGCGGATATACCGAAATCCCGTGCTCCAGGCGTCCGTGACGACGACGCCGTTTTGCCTGGACGAACAGTGCGCAACCAGGTAACTTCCGTCCCCGTCGACGGACACGATAATGCCGACATGGTTGTATTCCTTCTCCCCCGGCACCGAATAGAAGACCAGATCGCCCGGTTCCCCCTCGTCCCAGCCGACCGCGGTGGAATGCCCCCACTGGTTTGCCGAACCATTGCCGATCGCGGAGAGAATATCCGGATCTCCCGTGGCGTTAATAAACACCCAGCTGACATACCCGCTGCAGTCCAGTCCGAGGTTCTTTTCGGATACACTCGTCACGCCATCCACGGTTTTTGTCGTCGTATGCGGCAGCCCCCATCCGGGGTTCCAGCCAAGTTGATTGAATTTTCCACCCCAGAAATAGGTCACCTTGCCGACGAGCGAGTAGGCGGTCTCCACGACGCACCTCCGCTCCACCTCCAGATCGTCCGGCAGGTCCGCCAGCATATCCGCGATTTCCTCGTCCGACGCATCCGTAAACGCCATGTTGCCCGTCAACGAAGCGAACGTACGCTGGAACTCCGGCTGCATGAGCTCGTAGAGCAGGGTTTTGCGCTTCTCCCCCATTGCATACTCCTGCGCCATATCTTCGTATGTTTTCGAGTAGAGCATCAAGTCCGTTCCAGCATTCGTCCTCACAAGGCTGATCTCGTTCATATCCCAAAAAACGTCCTCCAGCTTATCCAGCGGAATGGACCGCAGCTGCATCAGATCGAGCGGATCGTCCACATCCAGACTGCTTTCAGCAATAAACGTTGCGAGGATGTCCGACCAGTTCGTTACGCTGATTTCGGACACCTGCGTGAACCCGATCGTTTTCAACGGACTTTCTTCGGACGTCTCCTCAAGCGGCGTTTCCTCCAGGAACCGGACGTTCGTTTCGTCTTCGGAAACCTTTGCTGCCTGCTCGCGCAGTTCCCGTTCCAGCGATTCCATAAGCGGAACCAACTCGCCGCAGATTTCGTTGCGGTAGGCGACCAGCGTTTCATAACGTTCGCCGCTGCTCCCTGTCGGTGCGCGGACGGAAGAATCTTCCTCCGCTTCCGAAGCGTCGCCCGTGACGGTTACAATCCGGGCGGCCGTGACGAGTTCTTCGCCTTGCATCGCGGCGTACGTCACCGTATATTCGCCCGGCATGTCGGCGGAAAACCCGCCGTCGTCCGCCACCCATACGGACACGGGCTCGCCGGATTCGCTCCGCGCGGTCACGCCGTTGAGCAGGGAAAACGTTTCGTCCCCAGCGGCGACGTCGGCGTTCTCCACGGCAATCGCAACCTTGCCCGGCGCCTGCGTCGGCACGGGTACCGGCGTTGGCGTCGGTTCCGCTGGCGTTTCGATTGCTTCCTCTCCAGAATCCGCTTCTTTGCGCAGGATAATCGCAACCTGCATGTCCGCGGCGCAGCCGGAAATCCGGCTTTGATTGCTTTGTTCGGCGTACCCGCCCAACTCCGCTTTCGCTTCATATTCGTGCGCGGACTGCAGCATCCAAAACACATTGCCCGCCTCGTTCGTCACCGCCGTATACAAAACCCCGCCGTCCATCCGCAGCGTCACGCGGACGTTCGCCAGCGGACTGCCGTTTTCGTCCTGAATGTACACCGTGTATCGGAACGCCCCGTCGTCTTCCCCGCTTTCCGGAACCTCCGTCGGTTCCGGCGTCTGCGATTCGCCGTCGGGCGCGGCGCTGTCGGACGGCGCGGGGGATTCGGCAGCGCTTGGGTCGCCCGTCGCCCCGGCGGTTTCTTCCGCCGGTTCTGGGGTTTCCGCCGGGTCTTCCGGTACGGGCGTTTCGGTCTCCGCCTGCTCGCCGTAGAGTTCGTTCTCCAGCGAATAGTCCAGCGCGTTGACCGTGCCGCCACAGGCGACGAATCCGGTTGCCAGCACGAGCGCGATCAGCAGAAAAACCGCTTTGAACAAAACTGTTTCGCAGTGTTTTTGTCCCGCGTCGCTCGCTTTCATATGCCCGCCTCCTCCCGGCTTAGTTATAAATACGGCCGTCTTCCAGACGGACGATCTTTTCCACTTTCCCGTGGACGGAGGAGATTGTTATCTGGCCGATCCTTGCGTCCCGGCTGTCGATTGATTCCGCGCGATTGTCGCCCATGACGAACAGTTTGCCTTCGCCTACCGTAATCTCCCGCATCGCGCTGTTGCCAAGTTCGTCCGGTTTTATATAGCTCTCCTCCAGCAGCACGTTGTTTCGCGCTACGCTGCCGTCGCTGTACACCTGTATACGGTCCCCGGGCAGCCCTATCACGCGCTTGACGATCATGCCGTACGCTTCCCTGCCCTGAAAAATGACCAGGTCGCCGTACCCGTACTGCTGAAAACCTGTGTAATACAAGACGTCCCCTTCCCGAAGCGAAGGTTCCATCGACTCGCCTTCCACGGTGTAGCGGCGGCTGCCCAGCATAAACGCAAGCGCCAGTATCAGCAGCCCGATCAATCCGGCGTAAAGGGACAGTAATTGCATCCGCTTGCGGTCGCAGGCGCGCGAACGCGCAATGGTCGACCGGTGTTCCATCGCGCTTTTGCACCCTTTGTGGACCCGCAGCGCCGGTTGCGGGCACCAGCAGCTACTCTCCATTTGTCTCACCCCCGGTACGGATTGACCCGACCTTTTTTGCAATCACGAGAAACCTGCCATTGCTGGTGTGGTAGCCGCAGGTCGAAAGGGTCACCAGTTCGTCGCCATACGCTACGTCGATTCCAGTGTCATACAGGCTTGCCGCCTGAATCCTCGAAAGATAGTCGTCAAAGTCCTCTTCGCTGTCTGCGTTGACAAACGTGTAACAGCGCAAGTCTCTTGCCTTGTAAACATCCGTTTCGATCACGGCGAACACCTCGTATTCCGCCTCTTCGTACAGCGTGCAGAACTCGACGTACGGATGTTCGCGCCAGAATGCGTCGTCCTCGTAACCCACGATCGCCGCGAACATATCGCCGCTCTTCATATGATGTCCATAAATAGTAATGTTGTCGCTTCTCGGCCGTATTTCGCACCCTTCGCCGATAAACGGCACGCCTCGGCTGGAGGATTCGCCCTTGAACGATCGATGCAGGTATTTTTGCGGATCGTTAGGCGTAAACATGACGGGATAATCGACTTTTGTTCCTTCGATTCGAATCCATCCGCCCAAATCCGGATTCTCCGCATACAACTCCGCAAACCGGCTCAGAACCTGCGTCTGCGGCTGATCCGGCACAGCCGGACCTCCCTGCGGCGGTGGGCTTTCCTGCGCGCCGCTCTGCTCGCCTTCCTCTTCGGTCGTTACCGCCGCGGCGGACGCTGCCTGTTCCTGCGCTTCAACGCGCATTGCCAGTTCGACCAGTTCGCCGGCCTCCTTCGCTTCCGTTTTGTAATCGCTGGTAAGGGCCGCCAGCGCGAACAGGAACACCGTTATGCTGGCGAGCAGCAGTACCAGCCATGCATGGCTTCGATTCCTGCGTCGCCTGCGTTTTCCGTTCCGGGTTCGCTCCATCTTTCCAGCCTCGCTCTGCGGCTGCCGCGCCGCCCGTCGTAAACTACCGTTTCTTTTGCTTTTTCCGAATGTACAGGGCCGCGCCCACGCCCGCTCCGGCGGCAAGCAGGAGAATCCACCACAGTGAGCGCAGCGACGTATCCCCCGTTTTCGGATCGGTCGTCTCGTCGTATTCGTTCACGAACGTCAGCCCGCTCTGCGTTTTCCCGGCGGAGTCCGTAATCGTCCGCGTCGCAACTAGATTCCCGCCGCTGTCCCGCGTAACGACGATCTGCATGGTGTAAACGGTTGTGTCGTATTTATATCCGCCCAGGCTTCCCTTGCGCTCATAGACCGTATAGGTGTACGTTCCGGCCTGCGTAAACGTGATGTTCCCAAAATCCTTCGTTCCCGCGCCGGTTATCGACAAAACCGCCGTTCCTCCGGTGCTTCCGGACGGCATGGGGTAAGACGCGTCGTCCGCTTTGAGGTAAAAAACAAACGTACCGCTTTTAGAAGGCGTGTCGCCGCTGATCACCTTCTGCACCGGGGGATCCACAATCACGGAACCGGCCTGATAAACGTTGGTAAACAGCGCTTTCTCCTGTTTCGTTGTCTCACCATCTTTGTGCAGATACTGTACAGCCTTCAAATCCCCGCCGACGTCGCCCGCCCAGGTAACCTGAACCGTCAGATCATAAATCGTCGAATCATACGCGTAGGCCGTATTGCTCCCCGCGATTTCCCGAATCGTATAGCAGTAATCGCCTACTTCGCTGTACGTGATCGTTCCGAACGTGCCGTTTCCCGCGCCGGAGATGCTTGCCGACTTCGTGCCGTTCACGCTGCCGGCGGGCATGGGCGCGCCGTTCTGCGCCGCTAAAACGAATGTGAACGCCTCCGCCTTGGCCGGCGTTCCCCCGGAGATCGCCTTGTACACCGGTATGCTGGCGGTAACGGTGCCCGCCGCGTGCGCGACCGGTACTGCCGGGAAGCACAGCAGAAAAAGCAGCGCCAACATTACCGTCTTCTGCAGGACGTTCCTTGCTCTTCGGTTCATCTTCTCTGTACTCCCCCTGTTTCTTTTTTCTGCCCTGCGTACCGTGTTTTTCCGGTTCGAAACGGTCGCGTCTTTAAAAAGATGAACACCATCTCTTCGCCGCGCCCTTCGCCGGACGGACCGCGGTTCATCCTTTCCGAGTCGGGATGCTTACGCTCGTCCCGCAGACCAGATCGTCTACTGCTTTTACGATGAATTCTTTGTTCGGCAGACCATACTTCATAATAGAATGTCGAATACCCCGTTCAACATTGTTCGGTTCCGTCTGATACATTTGCGCGATTCTACAGTATAAATCGTTGATTTTCGCAAGATGCGCACGGTCGTCGATTCCAAGACGGATCGCGGTCAGAAGATACCGATATCCGGCGAGCGCGTGCTTGATGCCTTTGGTTTCCAGATAGCAGTTAATCGCAAAATCGGAAGTCGTTTCGCGTTCCGTTTTCCTCCCGAAATGCGGCAGAACGCGATCGCTTTGTCCGCTCCGAAGGAGCTTTTCCATATCGACGGCGCTCATTGGCTGGTAGAAATACGCGCCCAGCGCGGCGGTGCACCCTTCGTCCAGAAGAAAACGAACCTGCTTTTCCGTCTCGACGCCGGTTGCCACCGTCCTGATTCGAAGGCTTCGGAGCAAAGCGATGGCTGAGACTAAAATCGCTTCGTCCTTTCGGTTCGCGCCAATTTCGTCGATCAGACTTCGATCGATTTTTACCGCTTCCACCGATTGTGGACGGATGTAATTGAACGAAGAGTACGCCGCCCCGAAGTCGTCAATCACGATCCCGGCTCCGAGTCGTTTCAACTGTTCGATCGCCCCCTGAATAGCGGCGAGATCGCTCTTCCAAGGACTTCCCGTTATTTCCAGAAGCAGCTGCGCCGGCCGCAGGACGATCCCTTGCAGTACGTCGTCGATCAAACGGCGGAACCGCTCGATTTCAAGTTGGCAAGCGGGCAGGCTCACAGAAATTGGCAATTGCGGCAATCCCGCGTTCCGCCAAACTGTGCTCTGACGGCATGCCGCGCGGATCGCCCATTCGCTGATGGCGCAGAGTCTATCCGCCGCTTCGACAACCAGCGACGTTTTCCCCGCCGCAGCGTTTCTGCTCGTCTCGTCTTGCCATGGAATAATCGCTTCCATCCCCGTTATTCTTTCTGTTAAAAGATCGATCTCCGGCTGATAGAGCAGTTCCCATCCATCCGTATCCCGTATCCCCGCAATCGTCTGTATCTCCCTGCTTCCCATGAACACCCCACTGTTGCCTTCGTTTTTTTAAATCCATGTTTCTATTTCATTCAATATAACTATCGTTTTCCTTCGATCTGGAACGCCGCTAATTCCCCGCTGCCGACTGTTTCTCATCCATTCTGGCAACCAGAATCGAGCGGCCATTGGTCGTAGCGGAAGAGCAGGTCGACAGCGCTACAATGCGGTTTTGCGGCGTAACGCCTATCTCCCGCCAGCAAATCGCTTCCGTTTGAATATAGGAGAGTAAACTCTCATACTCGTTTGCGTTCAGCTCCACGTCGAACATCGGCGTAGCATATGCGTCCACATTTAGAAAAGCATAGAACTGCAGAGAATACGTTTTACCCGGCAAGTAGAGCCACCCCGTCGCATGCTCGTTGAAGTACTTTTCATCCGAGAAGTTTGCAAGGTCGCCGAACATCGCGCCTCCGTCCATATGGTGCCCGTAGATCAGCGAGTACGAATCGCCGAAATCCCGTGCATTCCGGCAGTCCAGAAAGATGCTTCCCCCCAGCGAGTATTCGCGGTTGATGTCTTGATTGAGATAATCGGTATTCGCTTTCCCCTGCAAAACCGGATAATCGATGTTCGTGCCGTCGATCGCAAGCCACGCGCGCACGTCCTCGTTAACCGCCTGCAGTTCCGGGAGGGTTGGATTGGCCGCGTCTTTCCCGCTGGGTTTGTAGAACATGATTTCATTCGATACGCCCGCTTTGCTGTAAACCGTGTACGCGTCCCATAAAGCATAACCAGCGTAAAGCAAAACGAGAATCAGCCCTAGCCCCACGGTAAAGTTGATCAGTTTGTCCGCCGTGCGGATCAGCCGCTGCGCTGTTTCCAAACCATTGCCCTCCCGAAATCAGGCGTTTGCCGTCTTTACATTACCTGTCCTTCATCCTGCGTTTTTTTAGCAGGATGACCGCGAGCAGAATCACGGCCAGCACCAGCAGCGCGTAAGGCAAAACTTCGAGAACGACGCCCGTCGGAGTAACCGACGCCTTGTTGTTGATGAAGTTCTCCTGGTTGATCGCACCGTCTCCGGTGAAGATCGTCTGCTGGTTGGTCGTTTTGTTGGTCGTTACGCCGTTCTTCACGGTCGTCAGCGTCGCGGGGTTCGCGGTGTTGCCATGCTGCACCGTAATCGTCGTCTTATAATCGCTCGAATCGCTCTCCGTCGTGGTTATCTTTTCACCGGCGGGGAATCCGATGATTTGGATGTACTGGTTGTGTGTCAGCGTGAACGTTCCCCCGTTGGTAATTGTCCCGCTTCCACCGGATACCGCCGTATCGTCGGTGCCGCCGACCACCCGGTCAGCGCCCATGTTGTATTTCTGGTACGTATAGTTCGTCGTATCGCTTCCGCCGGCCGGTTTCACAAGCGCCAGCGTGAACGTAAACGCCTGATTCGGATCGGCGATATCGCCCGTAACCAGCTTTGTGATAACCAAGCTCGCGGTGCTGTAATCGTTGACGAACGGGTAGCTGATGTTACGTACGCCGCCGTCCGTGGGCGTCGGCAGCGTGATGCCGATCTTTCCGTCGTCCAATTCGCCCGGATGGTTGGTGATCGGGCCGTTTCCGCCGTTATCCTGCCCCGTCAGTGTCAGGTTCGTTGTGTTGTGGGTTTCCCAGGCGGTGATCGCGCTGACGTTGACGACCGCATTGCCGCTTGCGTTCAGGTAGGGTGTGCCGTCGTCGTTGAGAACGTTGGTCACGTAGACATTGATGAAGTAAACGGTTTCATCGTAATCCACACCCGTAACCGGCGAGCCGGGCACCGTACCAAGCGTGTCCGTCGTCCCCGGAATCCGCTCCGTCAGGCGGTACGTATAGATGCCCGCCTGCGTATACGTGATGTTTCCGGTCGTGGCGCTCTGCGTTTGCGAAGTTCCCGACGCAGTAGCGGAGAATCCGCTCACCGTAATCGCCTGCGCTCCCGTCGAGCCGCCCGGCATGGGCAGGTTCGCGGTTGTGTAGGCGGTCGACCCCGTGCTGGTAGGTCCCGGCGTATAGCCGACCGGTTCCAACAGGAACTGGAAGCTGGTCACCGCCGGGAAGACGCCGCTCTGTGTTGCCGTCAGCGTTTTACTGACGGTGACGCTGGCCTGGCTGTTGTAGCTTGCCGGTACCAGCGCGAGTGCCGACGCGGCGGGCAGCAGCGCTATCATCAGCGCGACGACCGCCAGAAATACTTTGGTTCTCCTCTTGTGGTTCGTTGCCATACATGTTCCTCCATTTTTATTGTTTTTCTTGTTGTCCGATTTATCCCGACGGGACTTCCGCCCCATTCCCCACTAAATTCCTCTGCTGCGCAGCAGAGAAATGACCTTCCCTTTGATCTGCGCGTTCGATATCGGCCCGAAATCGCGGCTGTCCTTGGCATACTCGCGGTTGTCTCCCAGCACGAACACCTCGCCCTCTCCCAGCGTAACCGGTAAAGCGGCCGCCCTCCCTTCCTTGCGCGTTGGAAAAAAGATTTCCTCCTGCTGTACGCTGCCGTTGACCAGAAGCTGACCGTCCTCGTCCATATCCACCGTGTCGCCGCTCATTGCGACGATCCGGCCGTACCGCAGTTGTCCGTCCGTCCTATACGCCACGACGTCGCCGACGTTCCGCTCTCTTTCCAGCCGGTAGTACACCGCGAGGTCGCCGTCCCGAAGCCTGGGGTACATCCCTTCCCCGGAGACCGCGCCGATTCCAAATGCGGCAGAGAAGAGCGCCCAAAGAATTGCGAGGATCGCAAGGATTTTCCAGCACAGCGCTCCAATACTCCTTTTTACGGTGATGCGTTCCCGGCGTCCGGTTATGACGTTTTTAACGTCCGCGCCTATTTTTTCGCCGTGCGCGTCTGCGTACTCCCGCTTATCCATAGCGGCTCACCGGCCCGGTCCCTTTGCCGGAATACATCCTTCGGACCTGTTCCGCGGAGCAGACATGCCGCGTCGGACCTGCACGCTGCGGCCACGCGCCTTTTCCGGGCGTGGCCGGATACATCGCGGACGCGTCTTTTTGCAAAACGCTCGGCGTCTCCTCGGGAAGCGCCGCCCTTTCCGGCTGACTCCGGCGTTCCGTCAGTAAACGAAGCTGCTCGTCCTTCTCCCGGATCTCCGCCTCCAGCTGCAGCGCGTACTCTTTCCAGGCGTTTACCGCGCCCTTTGCGCGCTGTTGTTTTATCTCCAGCAGTTCGGCATACTCCTCGTTCAGCCGCTCGAACTTCGCCCAAACGTCGTCCTCGTCCACCCCTCCGAACGCACACCGGCGGAACCGGACGCTCTTGAGCCGGGACGCGATCTCCTGCGTGCTTTTCGCCATTTCCTCATCTCCTACCGGCCGCGGCGGTTCGCTCGCTGCCGCTGAACGCGGCTGTTGCGGCTCACTATGATCGAAAGAGTCACCACACCGCCCGCCAGCAGCAGGATTACGAGGTAGGGCGTGCTGTCCAGCGCGGCGCTCGTGGGAAGCACTTTGTTCTTCGTGTTTACAAACTCCACTTCCGTATCCGCCGTTACGGTTCCCGACGCGTTGTCGCCTGAAACGGTCGTCGTATATCCGTCCCCACCGGATTCCGTAATCGTGTAGGTCGTTCCTTCCGGCACGCCGCTGATGGCAATTTGTTGTCCGTGCCGCAGCGTTACCGTTCCGCCGTTGGAAATGGTTCCGTCCGCCGGCGGACTCACCTCCGCAATCGTCGAGCGACCCGTATAGGGCAGCGAACCGGTTAGGCCGTTCAGCGTGATCGTAAAGCTGAACTCGTCCATCGGGTCGGCGAGATCGCCCTTGATCCGCTTTGACAAAATAAGGAGATACGTGTTTCCGTTCTTTTGAACAAACCCGAAATCCTTGTTGGTAATTGCTCCCAGGTTCGTCATATCGATTCCGCCGATTACGGCGTATTCCCTGTCCGCAGCTGCGTCGTTGTCGTTCGCCAGGACCGTCACGTCATAATCTTCCGGCGTTGTTATGACGGCCGCATACGTGCCTTGCGGAATCTCACTGAAACTGTACGCCCCGCTGGAATCTGTAACCGCGATGAGCGGGTTCCCGTCATTATCGTTTACCAGCGTGGTATAGTTCGTATCGCTGCTGTCGAACAGCCCCACTGTCAACCCGGAAGCCCTCGTTTCGTCGCCGTCGATAACGCCGTCGCCATTTGCGTCGTACCACGCGACGCCGGAAAGCGCCCGATCCAGAATCGTAAACTGATTGACATAGGTGGTTTCGTCGCCCTCCGCGGGCGTTTTGCCCAGCACGCTCGAATAGCAGGTATTTCCGCTTGCATTCAGGGATTCGAGATTGTAATCGTTATACGTAACGCTTGCCTGGTTCTTGACGATAAAACCATAGTTACCCGTCACTTTCGCTTCGAACGAAAGAGTCGCCGTTTCGCCTTCGCCGGTCGAACCGGAAGTGCCCATGCTGATGGATCCTTTCAGTCTTCCGCCGTGCGTATTTCCGGCGCCCGCCGTCGCGCCGGTGCCAAAGTTGATTCGCAGCTCGTCCGTCGTGCTGTCGAAAGCGGCGAGCGTATTCGCGTCCAAACCATTGATTTTCGCGCTGCCGTCGACATAGTCCAACCCGTCGCTCAGAACATCGTGGAACACGCACTGCGAAGCGTCCGTTTCGCCCCAGTTCGTAATCGTAATATTGATGGTTACAATCTCGCTCTTCAGCGCCGTCGCGTCGTCCGCAGCGGACGTATCGACGCTCTTCTTTGCGATCAGGTTCGAAGCGGTCTGCAGTATCACGGCGTCAACAAGATTCCCCGTTGAAGCGGTATTCGATGCGGAAGAAACCGAGCCGAATGCCATTTCCGTGCTCGTTTGTCCTTCCGGCACCGTATATGTACCGCTGTAGAAGTACCACCTTAAGCCGTTGTCGCTGAATGTATTGATCAGCTGACTCGCTTCGGGAGTGGATTCCGGTGTGCCTGAAGGGCGCATATAGAGATTCATCACGTCCGAACCAGTTCCCGTCGGGTTACTCTTATTATTACGAGCATGATGCGCAAATGACCAATAGAGTTTCGAGCCAGGCGTCGTTGCAACATCCTGATACACTCTGCCGGGCACATAACAGTTCAGTTCTAAGTATTGGTCTCCATCTGCGGCGGTTTTCGCGGTTCCATCTCCGCCAGCGGAATTCACTTTTTGAAACTCGATATAATACGCATGCTCGTTCGAATAATCATCTGGATCGACGGGTATTGTACTCCACCCAGGTACGTCCCCCATGTCATACTGTATCCAAGGGCGAGTAGGGCTTGGATTATATGATGAATTCAGTGTAAACACCGGCGTTTGAAAACTGCCGTTGATTAGGTTAATCGGAGGCAGGACTGTTTCGTTTGGACATACGAAGTTCTGCGCGCCTGCCTGCGCCGTGCGTTCCAGCGCAATGTTCACGCAGGGAACAATCCCAAAGATCGCCAGCAGTACAAACAGCAGCCATTTTTTTACTCTTCTCATTCGAAACGCCCTCGATCGCTAATTTTCGTTGTGTTTTACCACGATTTCCGCCGTCGCAGAGCCACCCGTGCAGCCGCCGCCAATCTCCATTATCAAGTCATAAACGCCCGGTGTGTTCGTATCGTAGCCACCGCTCCAGGAGACCGGAATGTTCTTGTAGCCGCCGTCCGTCATCCTTGCGGAAACCTCGTTCGGAATATCCAGCGTTTCACCCGCTTGGATTACAAAGCGCATCAGCAGGCCGCTCGTAGTGATTCCGCAGAACTCGTCAATCGTCGTGCAATCGAAAATCCGAACCATCGCAACAACGGGTACACCCGTGTAGGTATAGACTGCTCCGGATTCTTCGGTCGAGTCCGTGCGCGGAGTCCCGCCGCCGTCAATTGCCTTGGAGGCTTCCATCTCGCCGTTTATCGTATCCGCTGGATTCACAATACTCGCCGTAAAAAACCAGGGCCCGTAGCCGTATATGCTTTCTTCGGCATAGTCGTTTGAATCAGATTCAGTACATTCGGCAACGTTCGTCCACACCACCGGCACTTCGATTTCTACTCCGTTCGCGTTGATTGCCGGGAGCGTAGCATGCAGGGGTATGTTTTCGATGGGAGTCCCGCGTTCGACAAAAATTTCGATCGGTTCGTTGAGAAACGCTGCAATCACGAAATCCAGCGCGGGATCGGGCGTTGGGGAGATCTCCGGCGTTGCGGAAGGTTCCGGTGTGGCGGAGGGTTCCGGCGTAATCTCCGGCAGCGGCGTTGCTTCTATATCTGTAGTAGCTGTTTCGTCCGGCGTCACGCTTAGGTCGGATGCGGACGCTTCGTCCGGCATCGTCGGCAGTACCGTTACGGTCAGCGTCGGCATTTCCCCGTCGTAGAAATAATCCGGCTCGAGCTTTGCCAGAAACGTGTAATCACCCGCAATTTCAGAATCGTAGTTTACGCACTCCCAAGTTACGGGAACCTCGCAAACCTCGAGCGTTTCGGTCATCTGCGGCTTATCGCCGTCCCACGCGTCCACGACAACGTCCGCCGTCAGCGTTTCGGGGAGGCCCAGTTCGTCCTGCTCCGTCCCCAGAGCCGCCGTCGTCGAGTACATGCGCTCCTCGGAAAACGAGAACACGACGATGGTCGCTTTGGCGAGCGCATGCGCCACGCCCGCGCTGCAGCCCGCAAAGCCAAAGCATACGCTTAGCGCCAGCAGCAGCGCCAATGCGACGTTCTGAACGCGGCGTCTTTCCGCGCGTTTCTCGAATTTTTCCCAGCTGCTCTGTGTTTTCAATCCGATCTCCTCCTGGCTGTCGATATTGATGATCCGGATCCACGCTCTCGTATTTGATAAAATTCTGTCGTTTTTTGTCGGTTGGTCTTTCTTTTTGTTCTATTTTTACTCCGGGCGCATTACAAAACCTTACAAGCCGACCGCCGCTTGACAAAATTCTCTTTCCTAGTAAGTACCCCGTCGTTTCAGAAGCGCCGCACATCTCCGATTACGTTAATCATGCATCCCTCGCCTGCGGCAAACCCTGCTTGTGCGCAAAGACACCCGGCGTGCGGAATCGAGTCGGTTCCGTTGCCAGGCTATAAGAATCGAGTAGAAATGACGAGAAAATTTGTATATGCAGGATTACCGCTTGATAGTGACGGATTTTAGGGTATAATGTCAGTTGTTGTGGGATTATGTCAGGTTGTGTTTTTCAAATGAATGGGTACGGGTAGTTATTACAATGATGACACTGACTCAATATGGCAGCAAGCGCGTCTCACCGTGGCAAAGAGCAGCTCGAATGGTCACTCCGTTACTGATTCCGATTGTTGTTATAGTAGGGCAATTCCTTATCGGCGTTCACCTGAATCGCGAGATACCTAAGGCAGTCGACGGCACGATCGACCTTTCGCGCTGGAAACAAACCAGCGTAATCGAGTTCGCCGGCGAATGGGAGTTTTATTGGAACCGGCTGCTTTCCGGCGAACAAATCCGCACCGTTGGCGAGGAGTTCTCTATCGTCGAGGCTCCGAGCGTTTGGACCAACTATTCGTCGCTTGGCAAACTGCCCGCATATGGCTGCGCAACCTACCGCGTCCACATGACCGGGGTTCAGGCGGGCGTAAAATACGGCGTGCGCATACAGAATATGGCGACCGTTTACCGCCTTTACGTAAACGACGAGCTGATTGCGCAGAACGGCGACTGGGGCGATGATGAAACCGCCCCGGTTTCCCGCTACCGTCCGCAGTTCGTTTCCTTTATCGCGAGTGCGAACAACCTGGACATGGTTCTCCAGATATCCAACAACGCGTACGCGAGCGGCGGCATGTGGGAGCCGATTTTCTTTGGCGTTTACAATCAAGTGAAAATGTTCGACAGCCTGCTGTCTGATATAGATAACGCCGCCATAGCGATTATCTTTATAACGTGTGTTCTGTTCCTCGTTATTTTCGTAGCGCAGCATCAGGATAAGGAAATCATTGCGCTGGTTGGCATCGGAACAACCGTCTTGCTGCGAATGGCGATTTGCCCATACAGTGAATTGTCGTTTGCATACCTGTTACCCAATTTGCCGATTGCTTGGATAGGCCGCATCGATTATCTTACGCTGATAGCAGGGCAGTTCCTTTTCGCTTACTTCGCGTACTGCGAGTACGGCCGGAAAACCCATCGCGGACCGATCGCCGTCATTGGGGCAATATCGCTTCTGTTCGCGCTGGCGGCGGCGCTGCTTCCGTATCAATCGCTCTCAATCGTCGATTACACGCTGAACTCTATTACGCTGCCGCTGGTCCTGCTTTATCTGATTGTTCGGCTGGCGATTCTTGTATGGCGCGGCCAGCCCGACGCTTCGGTCTTGTTAGGAACGCTCGTGTTTTTGCTGATGACAGTTTTTTACTACATGCTCTATGCCGACTATTCGATTATTTACTACGTTTTAAGCTTCTCCGCTTTTTGCTACATTATTCTTCTTTTTGCTGAGTGCATCGTCGTATCCAGGCGTTACTACTGCGCGCAAAAACTAGAGATTTCCTACCTCAAAGGACAGATACAGCCCCACTTTCTGCATAATTCGCTCGCGTGCATCATCGGCATATCCCGCACGGATCCAAATCGCACCAGAGAATTGCTTCAGGATTTGAATACCTATCTCGGCGGATTTTTCGATTATGACAGCAGTGATCTCATCACGCTCAGGCAGGAATTGGAGCTGGTGCAGGCGTATATCAACCTTGAACGAATTCGTGGAGGCGCGGAAATCGAGATTGAATATCAAATCGATTCGGATTCCATCCTTCTCCCGCCCCTTATCCTGCAACCGCTGGTGGAAAACGCGCTCGTGCACGGCCTCCGGGATAAGGAAGGCCCTGGCAGGATTGTGATTTACGCAAAACGCGTTCGAAGCAACGCGCGAATCGGCGTTTCCGATAACGGAGCGGGGTTCCATCCGAATCCGTCGCGGGGTTCGCGCGCGGGCGTTGGTCTGGAGAATATCAACGGCCGCCTTTCCAAACTTTTTCATACGGAACTCGTTATAGCCGTTCCCCCCGGCGGCGGATGCGACGCATACATGGAGATCCCATGGAAGGAGGCGGACGAATGAACGCGTTCGTTATCGACGACGAGCCACTTTGTCTGGAGGACATTGTCTGGCAATTGTCCCGCTATTCGGATATTGAACTAAAGGGAAGCTATGGCGACCCTCTGGAAGCGAGTGAAGCCATATGCGCCCTTCGACCGGACGTCGTTTTCCTAGATATCGATATGCCTAAAATGAACGGCTTCGAACTGGCGCAGGAGATTCAAGCGCAGAGCACAGGCACCATCGTCATTTTTGTTACGGCATATAAAAAATACGCGCTGGAAGCCTACAACGCGTATCCTCTGGATTTTCTTGTTAAACCCGTATCGAAAACGCGGCTGGATGAAACCATCGAGCACTTACGCCGCCAATACCGACTTCTGCACCCCACTATTGAAAAACAGTCGGGTTTTAGAATTAAATGCTTTGGGTCCTTCGAAATTATAACTGACAGCGACGCCCGGTTCCCGACGCGGCGGGTCAAGGAGCTGCTGCTCTATCTCATTTCCCGGCGCGGAGTCGCCGCCACGCGTGAGGAGATGCTGGATGCGCTGTTTGACCGGAGCAACGATCGCAACTCCGTCAACAACCTCTATGTCACTCTTTCCCGTCTGAGGGTTCTTCTGAACTGCTGGGACGGCGGGCAGTCACGTATCCGCTTGACAAGCGACAACGCTTTACTGATCGCGCCGGGCGTATGCGATTACATTGATTTCATCACATTCGCCCGCCAGCACGCTTCGATATCGAGGGAAAGCGCAGGGGACGCGGCACGGCTTCTTAAGGAGTGTGCCGCACCTTTCCTGGTAAACGAGCCCTATGAATGGTGCGTCGATAACGGCGAAGAAGTCGAAACGGAATACGAGCGGATTGCGCTCGAATTGGGCGATTGCTATATCGCCGAAAACCGACTGGAAGAAGCGGCATCCGTATTGACCGCGCTCCTGGCACGAAATCCTTTGTCTACGGATGGATACGCTTCACTTCTTAGGATATTCATGAAAACCGGCGACCGCGCTTCGTTTGCCACGCGCTACCGGGAATATGCCCGTATGCTGAAAAACGAGTTCAGCCTGAAGCCGGAGGCGGTTTTCCGTGATTTCTATGCAACTCTAAAACAATAAAAATGATTATTATAGAGTGATTCACTGGATTGATTTTTATAATGAAACAGTATAAAGGCCCCTCGCGTGTTGTTTTACTCGTCACGAACGCATAACTGTGGAGCAATTACGTTGACTTTTTCTTTGATCGCCTTTGCTTGATAATAGGTTATTATCAATATTACTAGCTTCTGCTCAGATCGAATAAAATATTACATTACTTTCCTGCCGACGAGCAATTGATCTGCCCCCGATTTATGGTCCAGGAGCAATGTTAGTAAACTCGGAATTGAGGTGTCCCCCAAATCGTAGTCCAGCTTGAATGAGAAAAAATCGATGTTTAGACGGCCTCAGAGCCCGTTTTCCGAGCAAATTCGGCCGGCGTGAGGTATGTTAGTGCGCTGTGCGGACGGAACTCGTTG
>JAJFTI010000032.1 GCA_021373115.1 Eubacteriales bacterium
CAAGAAATCGATTCAACCCATTCCGGTTCCTTTCGGTAGGTTCGGTTTCTACTTTGTTTTCGAAATACTTGCCTTCGCCGCCTTCACGACGTTTTCCGGCGTAAAGCCAAACTCCTTGAACAGAATGTTTGCCGGAGCGGAAGCGCCGTAATGGTCGAGACAAACCGTCTCGCCGTCAAGCCCGACATAGCGATCCCAGCTATACGCACTCGCCGCTTCCACGGCAACGCGCGCGCGGATGCTCTTTGGCAGCACAAAAGCGCGATACGCTTCATCTTGCGCGTCGAACAAATCGAGGCAGGGCATGGAAACGAGGCGGCTGGAGATACCTTCCGCTTCGAGCTGCTCCGCCGCTTTATAGATCAATTCGACCTCGCTGCCGCTTGCCATCAGGATGACGTCCGGCTTGCCGTTTTTCGCGTCCTTCAGGATATAGCCGCCCTTGTAGGCGCCTTCGCCGGTCTCCGCGTACTGCGGCAGATTCTGGCGTGTCAGCGCGAGTACGGCAGGTTGGTTTCCTTCAAACGCCAGAATATAGCTAATCGCCGTTTCTTTTGCGTCCGCCGGGCGGAAGACGAGCGTGTCCGGCGTTGCGCGGAGCGCCGCCAGCTGTTCGATCGGCTCATGCGTCGGTCCGTCTTCACCAACGCCAATGCTGTCGTGCGTCATAACATAGACAACCGGCAGATGCATCAGCGCGGAGAGGCGCAATGCGGGCTTCAGATAGTCCACAAACACCAGGAACGTTGCGCAAAATGCGTGGAATCCGCCGTATAGCTGAATCCCGTTGCAGATGGCCGCCATGGCAAACTCGCGGATGCCGAAGTGAATGTTTGCGCCGGCACGGTTTTCCACGCCGAAGAACCCCTTGCCTTTGAGTTCCGTTTTGTTGGACGGCGCAAGATCCGCGCTGCCGCCAAAGAGGTTTGGCAGATATTCGGCAAAGATATTGAGCACGTCGCCGCTGACCGCGCGCGTTGCCTTTGAGCCGGAAACGTTCCAGAGGCGCGGGTCGGCCTTGAGCGCGGCGGGGAGCTTCTTCTCGTGCCAGGCGACCCACTTTTCATAGAGATCGGGATAAGTCTTCCGGTAGTTGGCCATCATCGCGTCGTAAGCCGCGTGCTGTTTGCTGTAGCCAACCTGCAGTTCGGCAAAATACGCCGACACGTCCGCGGGAACGGTGAACGGTTCTTCGTTCCAACCGTAGTACTCGCGCATCGCCTTGATTGCGTCTTCACCCAGCGGTTCGCCATGCGCGCTGGCAGAGTTTGCTTTCGGTGTGCCGTGGGCAATCTCCGTGCGAACGATGATGAGCGACGGATGCTTCGTATCCGCTTTGGCGTTCTCAATCGCCTTGGCAATCGCCGCCGTGTCTTCGCCGTCGGCAACGTATTGCACGGTCCAGCCGTAAGCTTCAAAGCGCTTGCCGACGTCTTCCGTAAACGCCAGGCCGGTGTTCCCCTCAATCGTAATTTCATTTCGGTCGTACAGCAGAATCAGCTTGCCAAGGCCGAGGTGTCCGGCGAGCGACGCCGCTTCCGAAGCAATCCCCTCCATGAGGCAGCCGTCCCCGGACAGCGCATAGGTATAGTTATCGACAATCGGGAATCCTTCACGGTTGAACTCCGCGGCAAGCCGCGCTTCCGCCATCGCCATGCCAACCGCGGTTGCGATGCCCTGGCCGAGCGGGCCGGATGTCGTTTCAACCCCCACCGTATGGCCAAATTCCGGATGCCCAGGGGTTTTGCTTCCCCACTGGCGAAAGCTTTTCAGCTCTTCCATCGGCAGTCCGTAGCCAAAGAGGTGCAGCAGCGAATATTCCAGCATGGAGGCATGCCCCGCGGAAAGTACAAAACGATCCCTTCCCGCCCACTGCGCGTCCTTTGGGTCCTGTTTCATCTGCTTCCAAAGGGTAAATGCCATTGGCGCGGAGCCGATCGGCAGGCCCGGGTGGCCGCTGTTTGCTTTTTGTACGGCTTCCGCCGCGAGAAAACGAATGTTGGTAATCGCTTTTTGTTCGATCGATTTCATGGATTCGGATTCCTTTCGCGTGATTCAAAAATGAGACGACAAGTATTATACCATACCTGTCGTCAGAAAGCATAACGGATCAGATGCCGCGCTTGTTTTCGCGCATTTGTTCAAGTTCCGTGAAATTATGTTTACAAACGTGCCCCGGCAGCGGCAGGATCCGCTCGTGAATCGCATCCACGATCCACTCCGGCTGCGGGAAGAACGCGTCTTCCAGCTCATGCGCCGGCGTAATCCAGTTCTTCGCGCCGACGACGACGGGCGGCGCGTCCAGATAGTCGAACGCAAGCTCGGCAATATTGCTCGCAAGATTGCGCATAAAGCTGTTGCGCTCGCAGGCGTCTCCGGTGACGACAATGCGTCCGGTCTTTTTAATACTTTCGATTACGGGTGCGTAGTTGAAGGGCACGAGGGAACGCGCGTCGATGATTTCCGCGGAAACGCCATATTTTTCCTGCAGGATATCCGCCGCTTTCGTAACCCGATAAAGCGTTGCGCCGATCGTAAGGATGGTAACATCCTTCCCCGCGCGCTTGATATCCGGCTCGCCAAGCGGAATTTCGTATTCCGCTTCCGGCACGCCTTCCGTATGGAAGAGTTCAGCCACATCGTAGATGCGCTGGCTTTCCAGGAAAATCACCGGATCGGTGCCGTTGATGGCGGACTGCATAAGCCCTTTTGCGTCGTACGGCGTAGCCGGGAACACGACCTTCAATCCCGGAATATGTGTCATCAGCGCGCTCCAGTCCTGCGAGTGCTGCGCGCCATATTTGCTGCCAACGCTCATGCGCAGAACGACCGGCATCTTGAGCATACCAGCGCTCATGGACTGCCATTTACAGAGCTGATTGAAGATTTCGTCGCCCGAACGGCCTAAAAAGTCGCAGTACATCAGTTCGGCCACCGCTCTTCCGCCGCTCATGGCGTACCCGATGGCGGCGCCCACGATGCCCGCTTCCGCAATGGGGGTGTTAAACAGGCGGTGATACGGAATCGCTTCCGTCATGCCGCGGTAAACCGCGAACGCACCACCCCAGTCGCGTACGTCTTCGCCAAAGGAGACGAGCGTCGGGTCCTCGTAGAATTTGTTGATGATGGGCTCGGCAATGCCGTCCCGCAGCTGATAAACCTTATTCTTGCTGACCGGCTTTCCGTCCGCTTCCAATCCGAAACGCGCTTTCTTTGCGATCTGCTGTACGCGCGGGCACTCCTCTTTCGGGAGCAGCACATCGGGTTTCCGCGCGGTGTCGAATGAACGCACGGTCTGGTTGGAGAACATGAGATTGCCGATATAGTCGCTCTCCGCGCCAAAGATATCGATGCGCGGGGAGACCTTCTCATCGATGGAGAGTTTCATGTTGCGCAGCATATTGTCCTTGACCGCCGCCCAGATGGCATCCAGCTCGCCCTGAGTGGCGATCTTCGCTTCAACAATCTGCTTGCCAAACGCGATAATGGAATCCTGCGCTTCCCATGCTTCGATCTCTTCCTTGGTACGGTAGGTGCTGGAGTCCGACGGACTGTGCCCGCTGAAGCGGTAGGTCACGAGATCGAGCAGCACCGGCCCTTCCGCCTTGGCTACCGGAATCTTGCGGCGATACGCGTCGATGACCGCGAGCGGGTTGAATCCGTCCACGCGCTCGGCGTGCATGGCGGAAGGCATCACGCCGGCTGCGATGCGGGCGACCATGTCGTATCCCATCGTTTCGCCGCGGGTCTGCCCGCCCATGCCGTAGAAATTGTCGTTGATGTTGAAGATAATCGGCATACCGCCGCCGTTTTCGCCCCAGAGCGTGCGAATCTGATCCATGGCGGAGATCATGAGCCCTTCCCAGACGGGGCCGCAGGCCATGGAACCGTCGCCAATGTTGCAAACGACGACGCCCGGCTTTTTGTTGCTCAGCTTATAGAGCGCGGCGCCCGGGGCAATGCTTCCGCTGCCGCCGACGATGGCGTTGTTCGGGTAAATGCCAAAGGGCGTAAAGAACGCGTGCATCGATCCGCCAAGGCCCTGATTGAAGCCGTTCTTGCGCGCGAAGGTTTCGCACATCATTCCATAGAGCAGGAAATTGATTGCGACTTCCTTCACGGTTTTACCGCTGTCCTTAATGACGGAATAAGTGCGTCCGCCGAAGAAGTTCTCCATGATCGAAAGCAACTTCGCATCGTCCAGGATCTGGATGGAGCGCAAGCCCTTCGCCAGGATTTCGCCGTGACTGCGGTGCGAGCCGAAGGTAAAGTCGTCCAGCGTCAGCTCATACGCCGCGCCGACATACGCCGCTTCCTGGCCGATGCCGAGATGCGCCGGGCCGGGATGATTGTACTGCACGCCGCAATACTCGTTTGTGGTTTTAATGAGGTTGAGCATGGTCTCAAATTCGCGGATATAGGCCATGTCCCGGAAGATATTCAAAAACTCGTCCTTGGAAAAGTTCTTCTTCTCGTCCTTGACGGTCTTCTGGTACTGGTTGACCGGAATCGGCGGAAACGACAGTGTTTCCGGCTTGCGAACGACGTTGGGATCGATAAACAGTTGTTTCGACATTGTTATACTCCTTTTATGATAAACGCTATATTATTGATAAATGCTTTCATGCAAAATTCCGTTTAGTACTGGAAGATTGCTTCACGAATGATTTCGGATACCGTCGGATGCGGGAAGACAATCTCCTTGACCTCGTCAACCGTCATGCCCAGTTCGATAAACGTCCCGACGGTTACGATGAATTCACTCGAATAGTTACTCAGCGCCTGCGCGCCGAGAACGCGCTTTGTTGCGTTGTCCACAACCAGCTTCATAATTCCGTCGCCGCCCTCGTTCTCCGCGAGATATCGCCCCGAAAACCGCATGGGAATCTTGACAACCTTCGCGTCCAGCCCCTTCGCCTTCACGCTCGCTTCCGTTTCGCCAACCGCGGAAAGTTCCGGATTCGTATACAGAACGCCGGGAATCGCTTCGTAGCGCATCGCGTCCTTTTTACCCAGCATGATATTGACTGCAACCTCCGCCTCGCGGTAGGCCGTGTGCGCGAGCATCGACTTTCCGTTCACGTCCCCTGCCGCGTAGACCTCCGGCTGATTCGTCTTCATATGTGCGTCGGTCACGACCGCGCCGCGCTCCGTGAGCACGTGTATGCTCTCCAGGCCGACGTCCTTCGTGTTGGCACGCCGCCCGATAGAGAGCAGCACCTTGTCACAGATGACTTCCTGCACTTTGCCGTCCTTTTCATATTTCACCGCGTTGGCGGTAACTTCCGTCACCTTGGCGGAAAGATGGAACGTGACGCCGCGTTTTTCAAAGCCCTTCTGGAGAATTCCGACCAGCTCCGCGTCGTTCTCTCCCGCGATGTGATCGAGCATTTCGATGACGGTTACCTTCGAGCCAATCGAAGTAAAGTAGCTCGCCAGTTCCAGCCCGATGACGCCACCGCCGATGACCACAAGATGTTCCGGCTTTTCGTTCAGCGCGAGGATTTCTCGGTTCGTGCAAACAAACCCGCTCGCCAGACCTTCCTTTAAGCCAGGAATCGGCGGCACCGCCGGAGAAGACCCAGTTGCGATGAGCAGGCGTTTGCCGACATACGTTTCTCCGCCCGCCTCGACCGTATAGCCTTCCGCATTTTTTCCGGTGATCACGCCGCGCGCGGAAACGAGCGTTACATGGCTCGCCTTCAGCGCGGAGGATACGCCTGCAACCAGCGTTTTTACGACCTTATCCTTGCGGGCAATGACCTTTGCGTGGTCAATCTTCAGTCCTTCCGCGGTAACGCCGTATTTTTCGCCGTGTGCCGCGCCGTCGTAAACCTTTGCGGAATAGAGGAGCGTTTTCGTAGGAATGCAGCCTTCGTTGAGACATACGCCGCCGACACTGCGCTCTTCGATGCAGCACACCGAGAATCCGGCGTGACCCGCGCGTTCGCTCGCGAGGTACCCCGCGGGACCGCCGCCAAGCACGATTAAATCAAACGTCATGTTGTTATCCTCCTTAGCCGATCAGGAGCAGATCGAAGTGCTCCAGCGCCGTAACGAGATCTTTCAGAAAACGGCTTGCGGGCGCACCGTCCACCGCGCGGTGGTCGTAGGTCAGCGAAAGCCCCATCGCGGGATACGCCGTAATCTGGCCTTCCACCGTGCGAATCCGCTCGGTAATGCTGCAAACGCCGAGCAGCGCGACCTGCGGCGGGTTGATAACCGGCGTAAAACTCTCGATGCCATACAGGCCGAGATTGCTGATGGTGAACGTTCCACCCTGCAGCAAATCCGGATTGATGCTGCCGTCGATCGCCGATTTCGCGAGCGATTTTGCTTCCGCCGCAATCTGAACCAGCGTTTTCGTTTCCGCGGCGAACAGCGTCGGAACCAATAGCCCGCGCGGCGTATCCACCGCAATGCCAAGGTTCACGTGTTTGAAATAGCGCATTTTGTCGCCCAGAAGCTGCGCATTGATTCCCTCATGCTTCTTCAGTACACGGGACACCGCAAAGAGAATGATGTCGTTGATCGTAATCTTTGGCAGATCCATCGACTCCGGCGCGGCCTTGAGCCCTTCACGGAAGGCTAGAATCTTCGTTGCGTCAAAGGTGGTATTATGCGTGAGCTGCGCCATTTCCGCAAGGCTGTCGTGCATGGTCTTGGCGATCATGCGGCGCAGGTTCGGCAGGCGAACCTCGTCGAACTCCTGCGCGTTGATCACGGCAGAAGCGGCGGCCGCCGCAGGCATTTCTTTTACGGGCGCAGCTTCTTCCGCTTTTGCTGTTCCGCCAAGGCGGCTTTCTTTCGCCAGTGCGACAACATCCCGCTCAATCACGCGGCCGTGCGGACCGGTTGGCGCAGCTTGCGCCGCGTCTACGCCAAGTTTCTCCGCAGCGCTCTTGGCACGCGGCGAAATGCCCTCCGCACGCGCGGCGTTTAACTCAGCGGCGGGTATTGCGATTTCCGCAGCAGCGGGCTTTGCTTCCTCCTGCGCGGCGGGTGCGGCTGCGGCGGCGCCGTTTGTCGCGAACTCGGCGAATGATTCGCCTGGTTTGCCAATGACGGCGACATTCAGCAAAACAGGAACGTCGTCTTCTGCGTTGAAAAACACGGCGAGCAGCGTTCCGTCAACCTTAGCCTGCTCCTCAAAGGTCGATTTATCGGTTTCGTAGGTAAACAGAACGTCGCCCGCATGGACTTCGTCCCCAACCTTCTTTTTCCACTCGGTGATAATGCAGCTTTCAACCGACTGCCCCTGTCTTGGCATAATGACCGGCGTTGCCATAGATTACCTCCCTAATTCAATAACTATGTTAGTATATTTCTTATTGATGTTATTTTATAACATATTGGGATGATCTGTCAAGAATAAACATACGCAATTGGGGAGCCGTCCACACGGTTTCGTCATTCGAATCGCAGTAAAAAACGCTCCATCGAAGACGGAGCGCTGTTTAGCAAGAGATATACCTTCAGTTCGGACGATTTTTCATGCAGACAATGGAAAGTTTCGGCACGCCGACTTCGTTGCATACCGTGCCGCACTTTGCGGTAAACAGGAAGAACAGGTTCTCTTTGCTGACGCCGCCGAGACTTTCGAAATTTCCCTGCCCTTTCGAAAGAACGACGTCTGCATCCGCAAACTCCTGCCGGAAGGCTTCGCTCGTTCGCGGAAGTACCGTGCCCGGCGAGCCGTCTCCGTTTTCGATGATACGCGCGCATTCGCCCATGCCGATCTCCAGCGCATCGTTTTGCGTAACATCGTTGAGCACCGCGGTACCTTTCACCGCAAACGAAACCGTAAGGTTTGTATAGGCGGATAACAGATGCTGAATCAGCATTTTATCAAAAACAATCTCTCCCGCGTTATCGCCTAAATACAGCAAGGTTTTCGCCTGTCCAAGCGCCTGACGAAGCAGCGCGCTGTCGTCAATCGCAAACGACGTACGCGCAATTGCATCGATCTGCGCGTTTTGTTCCTCAATTGAAACCGGTTTCTCCAGGCCGTAATCGATCAGATTCCCGGCAATCGCATATTTAAGCGCAACATCAAGCGGGTCTTTTGCAAGAAGGATCTTATTTTGCGTGGATGGAATCATCTTCATCGCTTCGCGGTTACAGAGGGATTTTATCGCGGCGTACGGATCTGTTTCGCCCATATACGTCATGAGAATTTCCCACAATTCCCCCATGGACTCCGGTGTACAGCCATCGTAATTTGCCGAATCGAGATAATTCATCGTCTCCTGCAGCACCGCTACTTTTTTCGGCTGCGCAAGGTTCAGCATTTCGGAAATCGTTTTTACCTGCGCAATCAGGCAGGAAACACATTCAGGTTGCAGTTTCATAACGAATATTGTATCCGACCTTCTCTGGAAAAGCAATCGTGATCCGATAGGGTTTTATTTTTACAAAGGATATTAAAATATTACAATCCGGCTTACTTGCGCCGGAATAGAATAGCCTAAGATAGTTTGTTCCCGGCACGAATCCCATCCAAACCGCAAGGAGTAATAACTATGACGACAAAAGACTGGCTAACCGGATTATTGAATGCAAAGCAAAAACCGGCAATTCCCGTACTGAGCTTTCCCTGTGTGTCTCTGATGGATATTATGGTTAACGATCTGATCCACAGCAGCGAGCTTCAGGCGGAAGGTATGGCGCGCGTCGCGGCCCGTGTGCCAAGCGGCGCAAGCGTCAGCATGATGGATCTCTCCGTCGAAGCGGAAGCCTTCGGTTCCGCAATTCGTTTTGACGAAAAGGAAGTCCCCGCCGTAACGAACATCCTCGTGCATAACGAGGAAGAAGCCCGCGCGCGCGCTGTACCGCCCGTTGGTGCCGGCCGGACGGGTTTATACGTGGAAGCGATTCGTCAAGCGTCCAAAAAAATCACCGACCGTCCCGTTTTTGCCGGGATCATCGGCCCTTTCTCCCTCGCGGGACGACTGGTCGGCGTTTCCGAAGCGATGCTGTATTGCTATGACGAGCCGGAAATGATGCAAATCGTCCTTGAAAAAGCCGCGGAATTCCTCACGAATTACGCTCTTGCCTATAAGCAGACCGGCGCCGCCGGAATCGTCATGGCCGAACCGCTGGCGGGGCTTCTTTCCCCCGCGCAGGCGAAGACATTCTCGCATCCGTATGTGAAGCAAATGATCGATGCCGTGCAGGATGAGAATTTTCTGGTCATCTATCACAATTGCGGGGAAAGCACCGCCAAGATGGTGGAAGATCTTGTCTCGTTCGGCGCAAGCGCATACCACTTCGGCAACAAGGTAGATATGGCGGATATCCTGTCCAAAATGCCAAACACGGTAATCGCCATGGGAAATGTCGATCCCGCGGGTCAATTTAAGAACGGTACGCCGCAGTCGATCTCCGACGAAACCAAGCGCATTCTTGAACGATGCGCCAGGTACCCGAACTTTGTGATCAGTTCCGGCTGCGATATACCGCCGGCCTCCCCCTGGGAAAATATCGACGCGTTTTTTGCCGCCGTCAGTGAATTCAATCGAAAATAGGGATTCGAGATCAAACTGCTCCTATTATAAAAGGAAGAACGCCGAATACGTTCTTCCTTTTCTTTATCGCTTGTTTAAATTGTTTCGACTTTTATCAGGCTCGTGTTCCCGGAAACGCCGTTTACATACCCCCCCGTAATAATAATATGGTCGCCTGGTTTCAGTCCGAATATTTTCTTGGCCGTCTCCGTTGCATGGTAGAACAGCACGTCCGTAGAAGAAAACGTTCCGCTCATCACCGGAATCACCCCCCAGCTCAGCGCCAGTTTATACCAAACCTTTTGGCTGGTCGTCAGCCCGATGATATCCACCGGCGGACGAAAACGGGATATCATGCGCGCGGTAATCCCCGTCAGCGTGCAGGCGACGATGCCGTCCGCGTTGAGATCGATCGCCATTCCGCAGGTTGCATGCGAAATAGCGTCCACCGTGTTCTTAATATGGAACTCGGTGCTGCGAAACCGCTTCTCGTAATGGATGTGCTTTTCTGTTTCTTCCGCAATTTTCGCCATAGTTTTAAGCGACTCCACCGGATATTTCCCCGCCGCGGTTTCGCCGGAGAGCATAACCGCGCTCGTTCCGTCGTAAACCGCGTTTGCCACGTCCGAAATTTCCGCCCGCGTCGGACGCGGGTTCTGGATCATGGACTCGAGCATTTCCGTTGCGGTAATCACGCGTTTTCCGAGCAGCCTGCATTCCGTAACCAAATACTTCTGGATATACGGCAGCTCTTCAAACGGTATTTCTACGCCGAGGTCTCCCCGCCCGATCATGATGCCCTCGCACTCTTCGCAGATTTCCTTGAAATTGTCAATGCCGGTACGGTTCTCAATCTTCGCGATAATGGCGATGTCTTCCCCACCGTTTTCCGATAAAAATGCCTTCAGATCGATTAAATTCTGCCTGGTTGAAACGAACGAAGCGGCAATATAGTCTACTTCGTTCTGAATCCCAAAAAGCAAATCGGCCTTATCCTGTTCGCTCAGGTATTCCTGGCGAATGATCTTATTCGGAAAGCTCATGCTCTTTCGATCCGATAACTCTCCGCCGACGACGACGGTGCAGACCGCATCCGTTTCGGTCAGTTTGTTCACTTCGAAGATCAGTAAGCCGTTATTGACCAGGATTCGGTCGCCGACTTCCAGCGAGCAGGCCAGCCCTTCAAAGTTTACGGATACGCGTTCCTTCGTGCCTGGAACATTCTTGCTGGTAAAGATAAATGGATCGCCTTCGCGCAGCGTTACTTTCCCATCCTTAAAGGTTCTAATTCGAAACTCCGGCCCTTTCGTATCCAGCATGATGGCAACCGGCATATCAAGCTCGGCGCGTACTTTTTTTACCAGGTCAATACGCCGCTTCTGCTCCTCGTGCGTGCCATGGGAAAAGTTCAGCCTCGCCGTGTTCATGCCGGCAAGGCACATCTCCATTATTGTTTCTTCCGAATCGCATGCCGGTCCAATCGTGCAAACGATTTTCGTTTTTCTCATTTAGAATCCCCTCGATTCATCTTTTTCTGATAATTTGTTTATGATACTACCGAAATATCGGATTCTCAAGGTATGAAATGTCAACTTTTCATGAAGCGGCTGCGTTCTTCTGTATGTTTCATATTATAAAAACAGCGTCCGAAAACGCTGTTTCATTATATTATGCTGTTTGGTTTTCGTTTTGAGCCGCTTTCGCCGTCTCATAGCCCAGCTCGTAATACTGATTTTCATGAAAGGAGAACGTTTTAATCACATCCAATCCAACTTTTCCGGTATGCGCGGCAAACGATCGAGTGTTGATCTGGTTGATAAACGTGATTAAAACCGGATACCGCAAACGCATCTGCCGCGCGGAGAAACGAAAGATCGATTCCAGAATCCCTTTCCCGCGATAGTCCGCGTCTATGCAAACCGGCCCGTATTGGTAAGAATTTTCGGTGTCCAGCGTTCGCCCCGCATACCGGATATTGCCAAGGTCGGAAATCATATATTCAAACAGCGGCCATTTCGACCAAAAGCTCCAGGAACCGGCCATTGCGTACGCAACCACACGATCCGAATCGCAGGTAATCGAGATTCCGTTTTCCTGTTCGATTAATTCCTGCATTTGTTCGGCGGTAAACAGGGTCGTCACAAACCCGTTCTTCTTATCCTCCTCCCGGATGGATGAAATATGATACGTTTTCTGTAGCGCCTGAATTTGCGGTATGTCCTCTACGGTCGCGTTGCGATAGATCATGGTATCCTCCCGTTCGTTGCTGCAAAATCAAGGTAGCACGCGGTAAGTGAATTGTCAATTGGCAGACTACTACATGCTTTGGCGTATCTCAATGGAAAGCAAACGAACCGCCTCCCGAATCGTCTCCGGCTCCATGTGCCCGTAACCCAGCACAAGTGCGTCCTCATTTCGTCCTTTCTCGATGCTGTGCTTCTCCAGCGTGGCAACACGAATACCCGCCTGTTTGCAGCGCGTAAGAAACGCCTCGCCGAATTGCGCACCCGTAAAACGTACCGTCACGTGCAGCCCCGCCGCGTCGCCGCATGCGTTGCTCACGTCGCCAATCTCCTCTTTCAGCGCGTCCAGCAGCGCCTGTCTGCGCTTCTCGTATTTATGCTTCATCACGCGGATATGGCGGTCGAGCTTTCGCGTTTTCAAAAACTCGGCCAGCGCCGCCTGCTCGAAGAGCGGATTCTGCACGTCGTGGTGCGTTCGAATGTTGCGCCAAGGCGCCTGCAGTTCGCCCGGAAGAACCGCAAAACCGATTCGTAACGCCGGAAAAACCGTTTTGCTGAATGTGCCAACGTAGATGACCCGCGTGGAATCCATTGCATAAAGCGGTGCAACCGGCGCGCCCGCAAAGCGAAATTCGCTGTCGTAATCGTCCTCTATGATATAGAGCTCCTGCTCCTTTGCATAACGCAGCAAGGCCGCCCGACGCTGCGCGGGCAAAATTCCGCCCAGTGGAAACTGATGCGACGGCGTAATGTAGACCGCGCGCGCATCCGTATGCTCCGGTAGGCAGTCCGTTTGCATGCCATGGTCGTCCGCCGGAATCGGGCGAATAGCACATTCGCAGGTCTTCAGCGTATCATACAGACCAATGTGGCACGGATCTTCGATTAGAATACTGCCGCCATTCGAACAAAGCACGTCGGTGAGAATGCGAAGCGCGTGCGTCGCCCCGGCGGTGATAAAAATATCCTCCGGATTCGGCAGAAACCCGCGATTTCGGCCGAGCCATGCGGCAATCTCCTCCCGCAGCGGCAGATATCCCTGCGGCCCGGTGTAGCCGTACTGCTCCGGCGTGAGAGTCGCCGCCGTTTGAGAGAGCAGTTTCTGCCAGAGAGCTCGCGGAAACTGATGCAAATCCGGCCTGCCGGTTTGAAAATCCGCCAAATAGCTCTTCGGTTCAGTTTCATGTATGCTCGGCAGAACAGAATTCTCCCGTGCAATGACAAGCCCCTCTGCTACCAGGGTTGGCGCGCCCTGGCGGCTGATGAGAAAGCCCTCGGACAGCAGCATGTCGTAGGCTTCTACCGTCGTGCTGCGCGAAACACCAAGCGAATCCGCAAGCTGCCGCGTGGACGGAAGCGGCTCCTGTTCGCGTAACTCTCCGCTGAGAATCTGATTCTTGATTTGCCGGTAAATCTGCAGGCGAATCGGTTCGCCGCCCTCCCGGTCCAGTTCGATCAGCACCGATATCCTCTTTCATCTGGTATGTTGATTCTTTCGTTTCACTGGATCTTTAACCATACCAGACAATCCACTAGAATTGTATCACAAGCAATCAGAATTGCAATTGGAGGTTCTATGTCTCGTCGTCAATCCCTGGCTGGTCAGTTTTATTTTATCGGCGCATTTTCACTGGCGGGTACCAGTGTGGTCGCTGCGCGCTATGTGTCCGGCGCCATTGGCGTATTTACCATCGCGGCGGTCAGCTTGTTTTTTGCGTCCTTCGCTTTGCTTCCGGTTTGCGCACGCAAGCTTCGCACAGCGGTTCGTGCTATGACGTTTTCCACAGGTGTTGAAATCCTCTTGCAAGCGCTCTTTGGAATGCTTCTGTTCCGATTTTGTCTATTCAACGGAATTTCCCGCACGAGCTCGCTTGAAGCGGGCGTTCTCATCGGAGCGACGCCCGCCATAACCGCGCTGCTCGCATGGATGTTTTTGAAAGAGAAACTTCGAGTCAATACTTTTTTCGGGCTCGCGGCAACGGTAGCCGGGGTTGTGCTCGTGCAGGGACTGGCCGGACTGAAAAGCGGATTGCAGCCGGAGCATTTGCTTGGAAACGTTCTTGTACTCTGCGCGGCGGCGAGCGAATCGATCTTCAATATTCTATCGCGAACCGCCGTATTAAATGGCGACAAGCAAGCGCGCCCGCTCGACCCGCTGACGCAAACTGCGCTTGTGACGATGACCGCGCTGCTTCTTTGCTGCATACCGGCCGCATTGGAGCAGCCGATTATACGCTTATCCGCACTGAGCGCTGTCGGCTGGGCGGCGCTCCTCTGGCTCGGGGTCATCGTTACCGCGCTGGCTTACATCTTCTGGTACTCCGGCATCAAGCGCTGCAGCGCGTTTACTGCCGCCGCATACTCCGGTTTTATGCCGCTTACTTCCATGGTTCTTTCCGCTGTCCTGTTGCGGGAACAAACCGACGCGTTTCAGTGGATTGGCGGTGCATGCGTTATATTGGGTATGTTGCTGATTGGTTTAAACGAGCGGCATGCGTCCGCCGAATCCATCGCATAAAAAGAGCGGGGATGCCGAAGGCATCCCCGCTCTTACACTCCTGCCGGTTTAGATCAGCGCGCTTTCTTCCTTTCGCGTCCAGCCGCCGTCGCCAATGTAGCCTTCCGGCAGTGCGGCTGGCGTTTCGAACGAGGACTGCAGCGCGTATGCGCCGCCGCTTTCCGCGCTTTGCATCATACCGTGCATCGTCTCGAACACGTGATAGGCCATCTCCTTGCCCGCGCGGTGATTCCGTCCGGTGCGAATCGACCAGGCCATCTCCGCCGCGCCAAGCCCGCGCGAGTTCTCC
>JAJFTI010000001.1 GCA_021373115.1 Eubacteriales bacterium
CATGAAGAGCATCCACGACAGCTCGGCGAAGGCGGCGGAGGCAAACGGGCTTGGCTACAACCTGGTGGCCGGCGCGAACATCGCGGGGTTTGCCAAGGTGGCGGACGCGATGCTCCAACAGGGAACGATCTAAACGAATGCAAGCCGCCCGCGTGAAAACGCGGGCATATTCTATAAACAAGGAAGAATGATGAAACGAAACGCCAGTTTACGAATGCCAAATTGTATAAAACGCCTATACGTGTTGTTCGAAGTTTGATATACTCGAAACATAACATTGGGAGGTGAAAGATATGGCGACTGTTGAACAGCTGGTCAAGCAATACGAGACCGATAAAGCCCTGCAGGCGGAAGTTGCGCAGATTATGGCCGACGGAAAAGTGACCATGATGGAGTTCATGGCGTTTGCGAAAAAGCACGATGTGGCCATTTCCCTCGACGAACTGCCCAAGTATCTGGAACAGGCAAAAAAACTGGGATTCATGTAAACAATCTTGATGCTTCCCATACCGCAAGCGGTTTGCGGGTGTAACAAAATAGCTTAGCGGAAGCGTATACGCATCATTTAATTTTGGGAGGGTAAGAACAATGAGACTTAATCCGCCAAAGAAGGTAACATTCTGGGTATCCATCTTCGCGTTCGTCGTTGGCGCGGCGCTCTCGATCGGCATCATTCCGGGGCTGAATGTAATCGGGTACATTCTGGCGTTGCTTGCCTATCTGCTGCTGGTCCTTGGACTGGTTATCAAGGGGCTGTAAGGGGCAGAACACACCGCGGCATTCTTCAGAAATCAACGTATGGGCAGGCATACCGGAGACGGCCGTGCCTGCCTTGCCTGTTTGGGCCGCCGTTTGCCGGATTCCGGCGGTGGATCGGGTTTGTGGAATCCATCTGTACGAGTTCGCGAGGATTTGATATACTCTGGCTAAACAAGAGTATCTGAATCAGGAGGGAGATCGTTATGAGACTGAATGCACCGAAAAAGTTTACGTTCTGGGCTTCTGTTATCCTGTTTGTCGTCGGTATGGTCGCCGCGTTCGGGATTATTCCCTATGTGCCGTCCCTGGCGGGCGTCATCGCGCTGACCGTTGGCTATGTGCTGCTCGCGCTGGGCAATATTCTTAAGGGATTTTAATCGAGAGCCATAAAAAAGAGGGAGTCTTGCAAGACCCCCTCTTTTCATTTGTTCCGTTACAGCGTTGCTAGCATAACGGCCTTGATCGTGTGCATGCGGTTCTCCGCTTCGTCGAATACGACGGATTGCTTTCCGGAAAACACGTCGTCGCTGACTTCCATGCTGTCGCGATGGAACCGCGCGCCCATCTCCTTGCCGATCGTCGTATTCAGGTCGTGGAACGACGGCAGGCAGTGCATGAAGATTGCGGTCGGCTTTGCGGCGGACATTACTCCGGCGTTTACCTGATAAGGCGCGAGATCTTTGATGCGCTCTTCCCAAATCTCCATCGGCTCGCCCATGGAAACCCAAACGTCCGTATAGATCACGTCCGCATCCTTCACGCCCGCGAGGATGTCCTCCGTCTGCGTGATGCTGCCGCCGCTTGTTTTGGCCAGCGCTTTGCAGGTATCCGTCAGCGCCTGCTGCGGGAAGTACTGCTTTGGCGCGCAGGCAACAAAATCCAGCCCCATCTTGGCGCAGCCGACCATGAGCGAGTTGCCCATGTTAAAGCGCGCGTCGCCGCAATAGGCCATCTTGATGCCCTTGAGCTTGCCGAACTTCTCCTGAATCGTCAATAGATCCGCGAGTACCTGCGTCGGGTGAAACTCGGTGGTGAGTCCGTTCCAAACGGGTACGCCTGCGTATTTCGCGAGTTCTTCCACAATGCTCTGACCGTAGCCTCGGTATTCGATGCCGTCATACATCCGTCCCAGTACCTGCGCGGTATCGGAAATGCTCTCCTTTTTCCCGATTTGCGAACCGGAAGGGTCGAGATAGGTTGCGTGCATGCCGAGGTCGAACGCGGCAACCTCGAAGGCACAGCGCGTACGCGTGCTTGCCTTTTCAAAGATCAGAGCAATGTTCTTGCCGCGCAGCGTGTCGTGAGGAACGCCCGCCTTCTTTTTCGCCTTAAGTTCCGCGGAGAGATCGAGCAGTCCCTGAATCTCTTCCGGCGTGAAATCAAGCAGCGTTAGCAGACTTTTACCCTTCAGGTTCATATGCTTTGCCTCCAATCGCGTTATTTGGATGAATATCCGGTCAATATCTGTTTCAAAATCGCAAGACCCGCGTCGATTTCCGCTTTGGAGATCGTCAGAGGCGGCATGAGACGAATCGTGTCTTCGCCCGCCGTCAGCGCGAGCAGGCCGTTATCCATGAGCGCTCCGACCGCCTCGCGATGGGAGCACGTGACCCCGACGCCAATCATAAGCCCCAGACCGCGCACGCTCGATACAACGGGTAACTTCCAGCTTGCAATCGCGCTGCGCAGGTATTCACCCTTTTCCGCCACCTCAGCGAGGAGTTCCGGTGTGAGCTCGCCCAATACGGCAATCGCGCCCGCCGCGCAGATCGGGTTTCCGCCAAAGGTGGTCGCATGTGTGCCGGGTGAAAACACGCCCGCGCAGGACGCGCTTGCCAGCACGCCGCCAAACGGAAGCCCTGCGGCGATGCCTTTGGCAAAACTGACCACGTCCGGCTTGATTCCGAACTGCTGAAAGCAAAAGAGAGTTCCCGTTCGCCCGACGCCGGTCTGCACCTCGTCGATGAGCAGAAGAATGTCCCGATCCTTGCAGAACTGCGCAACCTCCTGTATGAACGCCTTGTCGAGCGGCAGCACGCCGCCTTCGCCCTGAATGAGCTCCATCATTACCGCGCAGACCGTGCCGCAGCTGCAAACGGATTTTACGCTGGCAACGTCGTCTGGCTCCGCGTAGAGGAATCCTTCTGTAAATGGAAAGAAGAAATCGTGAAACACATCCTGCCCCGTGGCGGCGAGGGTAGTGATGGTACGCCCGTGGAAGGAGTGATGCAGGGTGACGATGTCGCTGCGCCCCGCGCCGTATTTGTCGTAGGAATATTTCCGCGCGAGTTTAATTGCGCCCTCGTTTGCCTCCGCGCCGCTGTTGCAGAAGAATACGCCCTTCATGCCGGTGCGGTCGCAGAGCAGCTTGGCGGCTTGCGCGGCGGGTTCCGTGTAATACAGATTCGAGGTATGCGGCAGCTTTTTTGCCTGCGCCGTGATGGCGGCAAGCCAGTTTTCGTTGCCGTAGCCAAGCGAGCAAACGCCGATTCCGCTGGCAAAATCAATGTAGGACTTGCCCTCGAAATCGTAGAGCGTCGCGTGTTCTCCGCGCTCCAGCGCGACGGGGAAACGTTTGTAGGAATTCAGAATATACTCGTTGGTGAGCTGAATCACGTCCTGATTCGTCATTTTTCTATCTCCTTATGCGGCGGTGAAAATGCCGCAGGTCATGCGTTGAACGATTTCGAACGGTCAGGCGGTGACCATGGTGCCGATGCCTTCGTCCGTGAGCATTTCAATCAGGATGGCGTGCGGTACGCGTCCGTCGATGATGAACGCGCGGTTTGCGCCCTGCGTAACCGCGTACGCGCAGCATTCGAGTTTTGGAATCATGCCGCCCGTGATAACGCCTCTCTGTTTAAGCGCGGGGATTTCGCCGAGCGACAGACGCGGAATCAGCGTGAGCGGATCGTTTGCATCCCGGAGGACGCCTTTGGTGTCCGTCATGTTGATCAGGCTCTCGGCCTGCAATGCGCCCGCGATGCTGGCCGCCGCCGTATCCGCGTTAATGTTGTAAACGTTGCCCTGCTTGTCGCAGCCGAGCGTGGAGACCACGGGGATATAGCCCTTTTCAAGCAAATCCTTGATGGGCTCCGGATGGATGGCGACGATCTCGCCGACGTAACCGAGCTTTTCGTCGAGCGTCTTTGCCTCAATCAGATGGCCGTCCATGCCGCTGAGTCCCACCGCGCGGCCGCCGACGTTCTGAATCAGGTTCACGAGCCCCTTGTTTACCTTGCCCGCAAGCACCATCTGCGCGACTTCTACGGTCTCCTTGTCGGTTACCCGCAGGCCGTCCACAAACGTGGTTTCTTTGCCGAGCTTTTTTAATACCGCGCTGAGTTCCGGCCCGCCGCCGTGAACCAGCACGATCTTGATGCCGACGAGCGTGAGCAGCACCACGTCGCCCATGACCGCTTTTTTCAGCGACTCGTCCTCCATGGCGCTGCCGCCGTACTTCACCACGACGGTTTTGCCATAGTAATTCTGAATATACGGCAGCGCCTGAATCAGTACTTCGGCGCGCTTGGCAATGTCGATGATCATGTGCGGTAATCTCCGTTGATCTTTACGTAGTCGTAGGTTAAATCGCAGCCAAACGCGGTTGCGGAGGCGCTTCCGTCGCCAAGCTGAATCTCGATGTTGATTTCGCTCTCCGAGAGGACTTTTTTCGCGAGCTCTTCCGAAAAATCGACGCCCGCGCCGTTTTTGCAGACGAGGATGGAACCAGCCTTGGAGGAGAACGTGACGGAGATCCTGGCCACGTCCGTCGGCACGCCCGCGTAGCCGAGCGCGCAGAGCACGCGGCCCCAGTTCGCGTCCGCACCAAACATGGCGCACTTGACTAACGGCGAATTGATGACGCTCTTGGCGAGTTTCACCGCGCCCGCATGATCCTTCGCGCCCGCCAGCTGACAGACGATGAGCTTGGTTGCGCCTTCTCCGTCGCCCGCGATGGAGCGGCTGAGGTACTGGGTCACGGCGGAGAGCGCGGCGCAGAACGCGTCGAAATCCACGCCTTCGGCGGTGATCATTGCGTTGCCCGCAAGACCGTTTGCCAGAATGGTCACCATATCGTTTGTCGAGGTGTCCCCGTCGATGCTGACCATGTTAAAGCTGTTTGGCACATCCGCACTCAGCGCTTTTTGCAGCATTGCGGGGGAGATGCTCGCGTCCGTGGTTATGAACCCAAGCATGGTCGCCATGTTCGGCTGAATCATGCCGCTGCCCTTGCATATGCCGCCGATGTGGCAGGCCTTACCGCCGACGGTGAACGAAAAGGCAATTTCCTTCTTCTTCACGTCCGTTGTCATAATGGCTTCCGCCGCTGCGTTGCTGTTGTTGCCGAGCGCGGCGACGAGCGGGGCGATACCGCTCGCGATGGGAGAAATGTCCAGCGGTTTTCCAATGACGCCTGTGGACGCGACAACCACGTCACTGGCGGGAATATGAAGTGCCGCGCCGAGCAAATCGCACATCTGCGTGGCGATCTCCACACCGTTTGCGTTGCAGGTGTTCGCGTTGCCGCTGTTGCAGACAATCGCGCTTGCGTAGCCGTCCGCAACATTCGCCTTCGTGACCGCAATCGGCGCGCCCTGCACGAGGTTCTGCGTATAGACGCAGGCGCAGGCGGCCTTTACCTCGCTGACGATCAGCGCAAGGTCCTTCTTACTCTTGTTCTTGCGAATGCCGCAGTAGACGCCCGCGGCCTGAAAACCTTTTGCGGCACAAACACCGCCTTCGATCTGCTTCATTTGACGATACCCTTTCGTAAACGCGACCGTATACGGGACGCGCCGGTCATTTTTCGAGTTTCAGCCCCGCGTAGGGGTCGGCGCCGATGAGAATGTTCATCAGCTGAATCGCCGCGCCGCTGGCGCCCTTGCCGAGATTATCGAAGCGCGCAAGCAGGGTGATTCGCTCCTCGTTGCCTGCGACGCAGATGTCCATACCGTCCAGATCGGAGAGCTTGCCGCTGGCGAGGTAGCCGTGCTCGTCCATTTGCTCCTGATAGCGAACGAGCGGGCCGGTGTAGCGCGCCTGGTAGAGCGCTTTGATGTCGTCCGCTGTTTTGCCCGGACTTAACTGCTCGGCAAAGACGGAGAGAATCGTCAGCATGCCGTTAAAATAGTCCGCCACGACCGGAAAGAACGTGGGCGCGGTGACTAGCCCGCTGTAGTGCTGCATTTCCTTGAGGTGCTTGTGGTGCTGGCCCAGCGCGTAGAGCCGCGGGGACTTGAGCAGCACATCCCGATAATCCGAATCGTACTGGGCAATCATCTTGTGCCCGCCGCCGCTGTATCCGGTCAGACTGGTGCAGCTTAACAGCGCGTCCGGCTGGAGTATGCCCGCCTGTATGAGCGGCGCGGTCAGCGCGAGAAATCCGCTCGCGTGGCAGCCGGGTACGGATACCCGCGTGGCATCCTTCAACTGCTCCAGCACGCCATCGAACGCTTCCGGCAGGCCGTAGACCCAGCCTTCCGAAATCCGGTGCGCGGTGGAAGGGTCGATGATGCGAACGCCGGGGTTTTCCACCATTCCGCAGGCTTCGATAGCCGCGTCCTCCGGCAGGCAGAGCAGGGCGACGTCGCAGGAGTTGAGCAATTCCCTGCGCAGAACGGGGTTTTTGCGCTCCCGCTCCGGCAGGGTTAACAGTTCCAAATCGCTTCTGAGGGAAAGCCGGTCGTAGATCCTTAGCCCGGTGGTTCCTTCTTTTCCGTCGATAAATATCTTTGTCATGCCAGCACACGCTCCCGTATCAGCCGTATCTGCGCCCGAACCGATTCCGGCGAGGTTCCGCCCTCGGAGATTCGGGCTTTTACGCAGGTTTCGAGGTTCACTGCCTCGTAGATATCCTCGTCAAACAACTCCGATAATTCGCGGTATTCCGCAATCGGCAGGGTTTCCAGCGTTCGTCGGTTCGCGATGCAGAGGGCGACGAGCTGCCCGGTCAACTTGTAGGCGGTACGAAACGGCATTCCTTTTTTCACGAGGTAGTCCGCCGCGTCCGTCGCGTTGATGAACCCTTCCGCGGCGGCGCTACGCATCTGCTCGGGATGCACCTTCATGGTGGAAAGCATCGGCGCGAATACGCTCAGGCACTGCTTTGCCGTATCAAACGCGTCGAATATCGCTTCCTTGTCCTCCTGCAGATCCTTGTTGTAGGCCAGAGGGAGACCCTTCATCATGGTCAGCAGCGACACGAGGTCGCCATAGACGCGTCCGGTCTTGCCGCGCACGAGCTCCGCCATGTCGGAATTCTTCTTCTGCGGCATAATCGACGAACCGGTGGAAAACTCGTCCGCGAGCTCCACAAACCGGAACTCCCAGCTCGTCCAGAGGAGAATCTCCTCCGAAAAGCGCGAAAGGTGCATCATCAGGATGCTCAGCGCGGAGGCGAATTCAAGGCAGAAGTCGCGATCCGCCACCGCGTCCACGGAGTTGGGCAGCGCCCCGGCAAAGCCGAGCGATCGCGCCGTCATGCCGCGGTCGATGGGGTAGGTGGTTCCGGCGAAGGCACAGGCGCCGAGCGGGGAAAGATTCATGTTGTCTGCCGCGTTGTCCAGGCGGCGGATGTCCCGCTCCAGCATAAACGCATACGCCAAAATCCAGTGGCCAAAGGTAACAGGCTGCGCGCGCTGCAGGTGGGTGTACCCCGGCATGACGGTTTCCGTGTGCGCCTCAGCAATGCTTGCGATCACTTGAATCAGCGCTTTCGTCAGCAATACGGTTTCCGCGGCTTCCTTTTTGAGGCAGAGACGCAGGTCGAGCGCAACCTGATCGTTCCGGCTCCGCGCGGTGTGCAGCTTTTTGCCGTCGTCCCCGATCCGGCGGGTCAGTTCAAATTCCACGAAGGAGTGAACGTCCTCTGCGAGCGGGTCAATTTTCAACAGCCCGCACTTGAGATCGCTCAGAATACCGGAAAGTCCGTCGAGAATCGCGTCCACGCTTGCCTGGGGCAGGATGCCCGTTGCGCCAAGCATCGTTGCGTGCGCCATGGACCCGGTGATGTCCTCTTCGATCATCCGCGCGTCAAACGCGATGGAGCGGTTGAATTCGTCCGCGAGCGCGGCGTTTCCGCCCGTTGTCCGCCCTGCCCATAGTTTTTCCATCGTCTCGACCCCTCGAATTCAGTCTGGGTGCGAGCGCCCGCCGGAGGCGGGCGCATCGTCATCTTGATTGTATCAGAATGTAGTGTTTTTTTCGCTGTTTTTCGCGTGTTCCGGCTTAAAACAGCTTGAACTTTTTCTTGTTTTTCGCCTGCACAAGCGCATTCACTTTGGTCGGCAGGCCGAAGAGGTTGATGAAGCCTTCCGCGTCCTTCTGGTTGTAGTCGCTCTCGCCGAAGGTGGCAATCGCTTCCGAATAAAGGCTGTACGGGCTCGTAATGCCGGCCTTGATGATGTTGCCCTTGTAGAGCTTGAGCTTCACCGTGCCGGTGACCGTTTCCTGCGTTTTGTCCACAAACGCCGCCAGCGCATCCCGCAGCGGGCTGAACCAGAGACCGTTGTAGACGAGCTCGGCGTAGGTGATGGAGAGCTCCTGCTTCTTATGCGCGGTCAGTTTGTCCAGCGTGATGGTCTCCAGCGCTTCGTGCGCCTTGTAGAGAATCGTACCGCCGGGGGTTTCGTAAACGCCGCGGCATTTGATGCCGACAAGCCGGTTTTCCACAATGTCCAGAAGTCCGATGCCGTTCTCGCCGCCGACCTTGTTGAGCGCGAGGATGATGTTCTTGGCGCTCATCTTCTTGCCGTCCAGCGAAACGGGGACGCCTTTTTCAAACCCGATGGTCACATAGGTGGGCTTGTCCGGCGCGAGCTCGGGACTAACGCTCATCTCGAGGAAACCTTCCTTTTGATAGAGCGGTTCGTTCGCGGGGTCTTCCAGATCCAGCCCCTCGTGCGAAAGGTGCCAGAGGTTCTTATCCTTGGAGTAGTTCGTTTCGCGGCTGATCTTGAGGGGCACGTTGTGCGCCTCCGCGTAGGCAATCTCTTCCTCGCGGCTCTTAATCGTCCATTCGCGCCACGGGGCGATGATTTTCATATCCGGCGCAAAGTGCTTGATCGTAAGCTCGAAGCGCACCTGGTCGTTCCCCTTGCCGGTGCAGCCGTGGGCAATCGCGTCCGCGCCTTCCTTGAGCGCGATTTCGGCGATGCGCGCCGCGATGACCGGGCGGGCAAACGAAGTGCCGAGCAGATAATCCTCGTAGATTGCGCCCGCCTTCATGGTCGGCACGATGTAATCGTTCACGAATTCTTCCGTGAGGTCTTCGACGTAAAGCTTGCTCGCGCCCGTTTTGAGCGCTTTTTCCTCGAGCCCATCCAGTTCGCCCATGCCCTGGCCAACGTCGCCCGCAACGGCGATGACTTCGCAGCCGGGGTAGTTCTCCTTGAGCCACGGGATGATGACGGATGTATCCAGCCCACCGGAATAGGCTAAAACGATCTTTTTGATGTTTGACATATCCATTGCCTCCAACTGTTGAATGCATATATATTAATAAAAAAAGCATAATAAGTCAAGCGATATTTTAATAAAAATGGCTTATATAAAGAATATATTGTTGGGTCCGGAGAACAATGATACGGAACTATGCAATATGTATGCATATATGCAAGGATTTCTCGAAAAAGCCCGGAAGGGCGGGCAAAAAAAGAACGCCTTCCGGCGTTTCAGGAGGACAAAGACATCCGGCGCGTCAGCGCATGCTCTGGTTTATGCGCAGGCGGGGCACCACGCGCGGCGCGGAACGATCCGGCGGCGGCAGACTTCGCTTTGAAACGCGTACCGCTCGGCGGCGAAGGGGCGGTAGCGGAACGGAGCCTTCACGTGTTCCTCGCGCGCTTCGGAAACGAACAGCAACTGCTTCATCGAGGAGAGGCACACGCTGAACGCGAACTGCACGTCGGTTTCAAGCGTTCGCTCGCCGGCGCGGTAGTCGCGCTTGTTGCGGTAAATATCCTTCACGACGTCCCGCGCGGTTTCGCTGGCGGGGGAGCTAAGGCGGCGCAGGCTCTGATCAATCGTATAGTGGTCGCGAAAGTACTCGTCCAGCCGCAGTTCGTACGCGGCGTGCTCCTTGAGACCGAGGCGGAATTCGGGGGTATGCGCGTAGGTGAAATAGTCCGTCAGATAGTGGCAGAGAATGCCGAGACGGAGCGCGTATTCCGGCGGTAGCGGCTCGCTCTTCTGGACGGGCTGTCCCGCAAGCGCCTCCGTAAAAATATGGATTTCGCGCTGGCATTTCAGCGTAAAGTGCGGGGTCAGCACCATCTCCGGCATATAGTCCGGCAAGAGGTTGCCTAGTACAAACAGTTCGCGGTCGAGCTGGTAGCCTTCGTTCGTGAGCGCTTCGTACAGCAGATGCCCCATGGCATGGTGGGAAGCTGACTTCATTGGGATCCTCCAATTCTTCATTTCTAGACTTTTTCTTCTTTTTCGTCTATAGAATAGTAGAATTGGATTTGATTTTCGTCTTGCTTGTGTAAAACGATTGTAAAATCTTGGGGAACCGAATTGTAAAGTCGCAAGAAAGAGCCGCCTGCGTTTGCAAGCGGCTCTTGGATGCTGTCGATTCGGTCTTTACTTCTCGTTCGCCTTCTTCTCCCGCAGCGCGGCAAGCACCACGTCCGGCGTCAGCGGCATGCGCAGGAACCGTACGCCGATGGCATTAGCAACCGCGTTGGCAATCGCCGGGGCGCCGGGAACCATGGTGATTTCACCGATGCCGCGCGCGCCGTATGGGCCGGTCGGCTCGGGTTTCTCCACGGCTTCGACAATCAGCTCCGGCATGTCCTCAAACGTCGGGATCTTGTAGTCCACGAAGCTGGGGTTCATGACGCGGCCGTCCTTGAGCTTGAGCTCTTCATAGAGCGCGGTGCCCATGGCCTGCACCATCGCGCCCTCCGCCTGACCTTCGTACATCTGCGGGTTAATGACCTTGCCCGCGTCGAAGACGGATACCATT
This sequence comes from Eubacteriales bacterium, assembly GCA_021373115.1. Classification (GTDB taxonomy): domain Bacteria; phylum Bacillota; class Clostridia; order Christensenellales; family CAG-138; genus UBA7703. The sequence goes on from JAJFTI010000001.1 coordinate 10,730, forward strand.
TTGAGCACCTTGATCTTGCCGGTCTCGGTGTCCACTTCGACCTCCGCGCCATTGACGCCCATGCTCCAGAATGCGACGGGTTTGGGGGAGAGGCCGGTTTTTTTGTCCGCGGCGATGTTGTTTGGCACGACGAACGCGCCGACGCCGATCATCGGCCCGCCAATGCCGCTCTGATCCGGCAGGGAGAGGCCGAGCGCAAACGCGGAGAGCGGCACCTTCTGGTCCGGATAGAACTTGCGGCAGACATAACCACCTTCGAGATAGAGATCGTTTTTCCATGTGCCCATCTTGATTTGCGCGAGCTCCAGAACCTTGTTGCGCAAATCCTCCGCGGCGAGTTTCGTGGCGTTGCCCGCGCAGTAGGTGGAGCGGGACGCGACCGTTTGCCACTCATACGGGGTATGGTCGGTGTCGCCCGTACGGACGCTGATTTTCTCTACGGGGACCGTCAACGTTTCCGCCGCGATCTGCGCCATAACGGTATCGGAACCCTGGCCGATGTCCTGACAGGACGCAAGCAGCATAAACGTTCCGTCCTCGTTCATGCGGATGATCACGGAGGAGGCGACGTCCGTCGGCATCGACGGGGCTTTCCAGCCGCCCGCGATGGCCTTTCCGCGCAGCCTGGTGGGACTGCCGGAAGGCGCGCAGGGTTTGTCGAGCTCCATCAGCCGTGCCGCGCGATCGAGACATTCCTGATAGCCCGCAACGTCGATCGTTTGCCCCGTTGCGGAGTGGCCGCCTTCGCGGATGCCGTTGAGCTTGCGCATTTCAAAGGCGTTCAGCCCCATCTCTTTGGCGATCATGTCGATATTCTGCTCGATGGCGAAGTGGATTTCGCACATGCCGAACCCGCGATACGGTCCGCCGACGGGGTGGTTCGTATAGACGCAGTAGCTGTCCGTGCTGATATTCTCAATGTCATACGGACCGACGCAGCCCCAACCCGCCGCCTTGACGATGTTTACGCCGTATTCGGTGTACGCGCCGCCGTCCCAGGCGAGCACGTTCTTCGAACCAATGATCTTTCCATCCTTGCGCACCGCAGTCTTGATGTTGATATGCAGACCCTGGCGTACGTAGGCGTTTTGGAACTCGTCCTCGCGCGAATAGGTCATCTTGACCGGACGGCCGGGGTTGAGCATCGCCAGCGGAATCACGATGCCTTCCAGCGTCGTGCCCGCCTTGCTGCCGAATCCGCCGCCGACGGCCTTGCTGATGACGCGAATCTTGTTGAGCGGGAAATCGAACGTCTCCGCCAGCGCGCGGCGCACCGCGAACGGACTCTGGCAGGCCGCCCAGATGGTCAGATCGCCGTCCGGCATATATTGCGCGGTGCAGGCGTGCGGTTCGATCGGAACGTGCTGGACATGCGGAATGTAGAAGTTATGGTCGAACACGTGGTCGGCCTCGGCAAACGCCTTGTCCGTATCGCCTTTTCGAAGCACATAGTGATGCGAAATGTTCGTGCCGGGCTTGGGATAGAAGATCGGCAGCACCTTGTACGAACCAAGGTCCGGGTGAATGATCGGCGCGTCCGGCTTCATTCCTTCCAGCGCGTCGGTCACGGCGGGCAGTACCTCGTATTCCACCTTGACCAGCTCGCAGGCGCGGTGCGCGATCTCCGGCGAGTCCGCCGCGATGGCGGCAACCGGTTCGCCGCGGTAGCGCGCTTTTCCGACCGCGAGGAAGTTCTTGTCCTCCAGATAGAGGCCCGCGCGCTTTTTGTAACATTCGCCCGTAATCACGCTGCGTACGCCCGGCAGGGCTTTCGCGGCGGTGAGGTCGATCGAGAGGATGTTCGCGTGCGCATGGGGGCTTCGCACGACCTGCGCGTAGAGCGGGCGGGAGAAGACGATATCGTCCGCAAAGATTGCGGTTCCGGTGACCTTTTTAATCGCGTCCAGACGTTCAACCGACTTTCCGACGACGTTCGTCTCCGGTGTTCTCTTATCTTGGCATGCATTGGTTTGTTCAACGACGTTCATTTCGAATAAACCCCCTTTGCAACCACGTCCTCAATGGCTTCTACGATTTTTTTGTAACCCGTGCAGCGGCAGAGATTGCCGGACATATTGTGGTTGATCTCCTCGCGCGTGGGCTTGGGGTTCTCGCGAAGCATCGCCTCGGCGCTCATGAGCATGCCCGGCGTGCAGAAGCCGCATTGCAGCGCGGCGTGGTCGATAAACGATTCCTGAAGCGGGCTGAGCACATCTCCCCTGGCGAGGCCTTCTACGGTGGTGATCACCTTGCCGTTTATCTCCGGCGCAAGAACGAGGCAGGCATTGACGGCCTGCCCGTCCAGAATGACCGTGCAGGCGCCGCATTCGCCCGCGCCGCAGCCTTCCTTGGTGCCGGTGAGGCCGAGTTTTTCACGCAGCACGTGCAGCAGCGTTTCGCTTCCCGAAACCGTCAGTTCAACGGGTTCGTCGTTGACGCAGAATTTAACGCAATAGTCCATCGTTCGGCCCTCCTTAGCGCAGTTTCGTCAGACCGTCGCGCACGAGGTACGAGACGATATCCAGACGGTATTGCCTGTCCGCGCGCACGTCGTCAATCGGGCTGACCTCGGTCGCGGCGAGTGTGGCGGCCTCTTCAATCAGCGCGTCGGTGAGCGGTTTGCCCGCGAGCAACGCTTCCGTTTTGTTCAATCTTAACGGCGTTGGCGCTACGGAACCCATTGAAATTCGCCAGCCCGCGCCCGTACGCAGCACAGTGCCGCAGACGGTGGAAAGATCCACCTCGTTGCGTCGTGCGACCTTGCGGAAAATACCCTTTGCATCCGCAAGATAGGGAACCCGGATCCCGGTAACCAGCTCGCCGGGCCTTAGGTCAACCTTACGCACGAACCGTATAAAATCGCGAATCGGTACTTCGCGCCGCCCCGGCAGGCCGAAGATTTCGACCACCGCGTCGTAGCAGTAAAGCGGCGTCGCGGTATCCGCCAGCGGGGAGGCGTTTACGATGTTGCCTGCGCAGGTCGCGCGGTTTCGAATCTGCCGTCCGCCAACGAAGGATGCGGCTTCCGCCAGAGTCGGATAGTGCGCGAGCACATGCGGATTGGTCGCAATCTGCGTCATGGTCGCGAGCGCGCCAATATGCAGGCCGTCGGTCTCGGAAAACGTGATTCCGCCGATATCGGGAATGTTCTTCAGGTCGATCACGTAGTCCGGAGCGATCAGATAGTCGCGCATGCGGATCATAACGTCCGTTGCACCGGCCATAAAGATCGCTTTGTCGTCGTGCTCCAGTTTAAGCGCGGCGGCTTCCTCCAGTGTTTCCGGAGCAAGATACACAAAATCTCTCAAGAACGGCTCTCCTCTCTTTGTGTGAAAGTGATGGTAAACCCTTGCGGGGTGGATGCGTGGATGCGAATTGGGTTTTTCTTCAATATTATTATCACTAAAAATGGGGGGTTGCGCGGTTGTTTTTCGAATGAATCAAGAATAAAACAGCGGGTTTTTGAAGGAATCCTTGCATGCCGTGTGGCTTTGAGCAAAAGAATATATTGAAAAGATTTACCAAAAAGAAGGGGAAAACAGGCCGGTCTTCAGGCTTTTTCAAACTCGCCGATCTGGATTTGGAGCAGCTCCCGGTTCAGCTGTCGTTCCAGCCTGCGAAAGCGGTCAACCCACTCGCGTCCTGCTTCGGTCAGGCAGCTGCCGCCGCCGCTCGCACCGCCGAGCGTACGCTCCACGAGACGGCTGCCAAGCGCCTCTTCCATGCGGTTCAGCATTTGCCAGGCATTGCTGTAGGCGAGTTCCGCGCGAACTGCGCCCTTTTGCAGGGAGCGTTCCAGCTCGATGGCTTCCAACAGGCGGATATAACGCTCCTCCAAACAGAGGTCGCCGATCCGGATGGTCAGCGCGGCGGTGAGTTCGGGGTGCCGCGGCGGGGTTTGTTCGCGCTGTTCACGCTGATAATCCGTTTCGGTGTTGATATCGATCAACATGCCGTTTTCGTCCGTTGCGACGAATTCGGTGTCGTTTTTCCATTTCGAAAGCGCGTCCCGAAGACCGCGTTCGCCCGTATAAGCGAGCATCGAGGAAAAGCAGGATTTGCGCACCATCGCCGGATGACCGGCGGAGCGCTGATAGGAAGGGATGGCGACCGGCTTTTGTGAGCGCAGCAGTTTTTGAATCGTTTCCGCATGGAGATACGGAACGTCGCCGGGCGTAATCAGCACGCGCTCACAGTCGGAATCCAGCGCGCGAAGACCGCACTTGGCGGACTCCATCATATCCGTAGTGGCGTAGTTTTCGTTTCTCACGAACCGCACGGATTCGCCGGAAAGATGACGTTCGAGCATACCCGCGTGGTAACCGGTGACGATCAGGATATCGCTTACGCCCGCGGCATGAAACGCCTCAATTTGACGGCGAATGACGGATTTTCCGCTGAGTTTCAGCATCGGCTGGAAATGGCTCATCTGTCTTGGCTCGCCCGCGGCGAGAATCAGCGCGGTTATGGTCATGTGGGGGCTCCCTCACCTTCGCGGTTTTCCAGAAAAGCACATACGCGCGCATAGTCATCCGGCGTGTCCACGTCGATTTCACAGCCTGATTCGCCGACAATGACATAACCAACGCGTCCGCCGAGTTCCCGAAACGCGCCGCGAAGCCCGTCGCCGCCCGCGTAGTTGACCAATGCCTGAAAACAATCCGCGCGGATCAGGGGCGGATGGAGACGCCTTGTGCCGTCGCTCGGAAAAACAACGTCGTATCCGTGGACTTCCAGCGTTTCCATCAGCGTTCGCAGAACCCGCGGCGGTACGGCCGGCATGTCGCCCGGCAGGAGAAACGCGCCGCCGAACCCGCCGGTGCGCAGGATCGCGTCCAGACCCAACTGAACCGATGCGAACATCTCCGTGCTGTCGTATGCCGTGTTCCAAACGAAGCGCGCATCGCAGCCGTCCAGCGCGCGGATCACGTCCTCGCCGTTTTTTCCAACGACCACAAACAGGTCTGCGACCCCGGCTTTGCGAAACACGTCCGCCGTATGTGCAATCATGGGTTTGCCGCTGATCGGGAGCAGGGGCTTGAACGAGCCCATTCGGGAGGACTGTCCCGCAACGGTAATGAGACCTGCTGTCTTCATATGGATACCACCCGCAAAAGCAACTGGTACGTTGCTAGAATCCCGCTTTTTTTGTCCGTTGTCAAGATCGATATTCAGCATAAAGAATATCGGAATATGAATTCTATATCATGCGATCCTGCATTTTATCAATCGAATTGTGGCTCCGCGTCCAGCGGACATTCCCAGCTGTTGCGAACCTTGTGGTGTTCCAGTCCCGCGTAAAACGAGGCTTCGCGTACCCGCAGGATTGATTTCGGTCCGGCTATATAGCTGCCGTCCGGACGGATCTCCTTGAAGATTACAAGAAACGGTTCTTCCAGTCCGTCCGCGTGTTTCACGCGGAGAAAGAGCATGACCCTTCCGTAGCCGTCCGTTTCGAGCACGGCAATTTCCGGAAATGAAAGCGTTTCCGGCTGCTGGGCAAAGCGCGATAAAAAATCGATTGCCGCCCCGCGCTCGAAACCGGTTGCTTCTCTTCCGCCATAGGTTGGCATAAACGAATTCTCCTTGCTCATTGCACAATCCTGATTTCAATATACCATGCGCGCCGTGCGGATACAACTACCCCGAAAGATATATTGAAGGTTCCAGCGGGTTCGCCTGCAAAAAGAAACAGCGGGCGGATCGTCGACGACCCGTCCGCCGTGCTGCGCGCGTGGTCTTAGTTTCCGCCGAGAAGCGCGCTGCGCGCTTCCACATATGCGCCGGTGGTGAGTTCCGCGCGTGCATAACGCTCTTTGAGCGCGACGAGTTCCGCGTTCGCGTAGTTATCGCCCTTGCCGCCTTCGAGAACGAGCCGGCGTTCCTCGTATTCCGCCGTACTCATGCTGCCCGCGTTTTTAAGCTCGGAGAGCATGCCGAGGATGCGCTCGTGCGTTGCGTGTACCGCGCTGCCCGCCGCCGTACCCGCTGCCTGCGCGGGAACCTTGTTCTTGCGGCTCGCGAGGAATACGATGAGCAGCACGATGCCGACCACGACGAGAAGCCCAAGCAGCCCCGTCAGGAAATGCCCGTTGAGCATTCTCCAAAAAATGAAACGATGCATCATAGAATAATTTCTTCCTTTCCTAAGGAGCGGAGGGTGAGTCCATCTTCCTTTATCTGATTCCATTATAATAACCAAAGGTGGCCATGCTGCGTTGTGTTTGCAACACAACAGAAAATAACGTTGTCAAAAAGATGGCAAAACCCGCCGGTCGGCGGGTTGTTCCTGATGATTGGGATAATTCCAGCTTGTTTGAAATTTCTGCGGAATCCTAGTCTTCGCCTTCCTCAAACACTGCAATCTCTTTAATATTAAACTCCTGCCCCGAGACCATGACGCACTCCCATGCGCCGCAGTTGGGGCATTTTCTGTCGTTCTTGAGGTATTCGTAGACAGTCCCGCACTTTTTGCAGCTCACGCGGGCAACGATGAGCTCGACTACGAGCTCCGCACTCTCCATCTCCGTGCCGTCCGTCGCGGCGGGCCAGCATTCTTTCAGATAACGCGGAACGATGGTGGAGGCCTCGCCGACCTCCACCACCACCTGCGCGATATCGCTCAGCGCTAGACCGTTTTCTTCCGCTACGGCGGACACGCGCTTTTGAATTTCGAAGACGATTCCAAGCTCGTGCATCGCGTTTACTTGACCACGCCGAGCGCGCGCTTGACCTTCTTGATCACGATTTTGCCCTTGCGCTTGAGAATCTGCTTGATAACGACGGGCTTCATCTCGGTGAATTCCACGCCAGCGCCGTCGTAACGGCGGACGAGATGGATCGCGTCGAACTTGCACTTCGTCGTGCATTGCCCGCAACCGACGCACATATACTGGTCCACGAGCGTGACGCCGCAGCCGAGGCAGCGCGCGGTCTCCGCCTGCACCTGCGCTTCGGTGAACGTTCCGCGCAGGTCGCGGAAGGTCTTGGTCGCGGGTGTTTTGCTGTCCAGCGCTTCGGGTCTCTGGCGCGGGGTATTGTCGTAGGTTTCGACAATCGCGTTCTTTTTATCGAGCTCCTTATACTCCCGCCGGTCGCGGCCAATGGTCAGCGACTGGCCGGGGTGCACGAAGCGGTGGATTGAAATCGCGGCCTGCTTGCCCGCGGCAATCGCGTCGATGGCAAACTTCGGGCCGGTGTAGCAGTCCCCGCCGGTAAAGACGTCCTTTTGGGCGCTCTGATAGGTGAACCCGTCCGCCTGCAGGGTTCCGTTGCGGTTGGTCGCCGCTTCGCTGCCGGAAAGCAGATCGCCCCAGAGGATGCTCTGGCCGATCGTCACGAGCACGCCGTCCGCCGGAACGGTGATCGTGTCGTTCTCGTCGTACTTGGGCGAGAAGCGGCCGTCCGCGTCGAACACGGCGGTGCAGCGCTTGAACTCCACGCCGGTCACCTTGCCGTTTTCGCGGAGGATGCGTTTGGGGCCCCAGCCGTTGTGGACGGAGATATGCTCTTCTTCCGCTTCCTCGATTTCCTCTTCCGAGGCGGGCATCTCTTTTCGCGATTCGAGACAGTACATCGAAACCTCGTCCGCACCCGTCCGGACGGCGGTGCGGGCCACGTCCACTGCGACGTTTCCGCCGCCGATGACAACGGTCTTGCCGGAGAGATTCAAGCGTTCGCCCGCGTTGACGCGACGCAAAAACTCAATGCCGGAGAGCACGCCCTTCGCGTCCTCGCCCTCCACGCCGAGCGCGCGGCCGCCCTGCGCGCCGATGGCGACGTAGAACGCGGCGTAGCCCTGCTTGCGAAGCGCGTCCAGCGAAACGTCCTTGCCGACTTCCACACCGGTCTTGAACTCCACACCGAGATCGCGGATGATTGTAATCTCCGCGTCGATAACGTCCTTTTCGAGCCGGAAAGCGGGTACGCCGAGCGTCAGCATGCCGCCGAGCTGCTGTTCTTTTTCGAACACGGTCACGCTGTAGCCGTCCAGCGCAAGGTAATACGCGCAGCTCAACCCCGCCGGGCCGGAGCCGACGACGGCGACCTTGATGTTCGAGTAATCATGCCGCTTCTTCGGTACGAACCTCCCGTCCGCGGACAGTTCCTGCGCGGCGATGAACTTCTTGATTTCGTCGATTGCGATGGGCGCGTCGATTTCCCCGCGCATGCAGGCCTGTTCGCAGCGGCGGTTGCAGATGCGCCCGCACACGGCGGGCAGCGGGTTTTCGAGCTTAATGAGCTCCAGCGCCTCGCGGTATTTTCCCTGCGACGCGAGCTTGATATAGCCCTGCACGCCGATATGCGCGGGGCAGTTCGTCTTGCAGGGGGAAGTGCCGCTGTCCACCACGTCCGCGCGGTTGAAGCGGTACTCCGAATTCCATTTTTCCTGCGTCCAGTCCTCGTCCCGCGGGGTGATCTTTGTCGTAATATCCTGCACGACCGGCGTCTTCGAGCAGAGCTTCTGGCCGAGACGGAGCGCGTTGACCGGGCAGTTTTCCACGCAAAGGCCGCAGGCGACGCACTTTTCCGCATCCACCTCGGACACATAGTTCGAGCGCACCATGTCCACGTTTTTGACCATCGCCGCCGTGCGCAGAGACAGGCAGCCGCAGCCGCAGCAGTTGCAGATTGCGTGCGTCTTGCCGGAACCGTCCGTATTCGGAATTTCGTGCATGAGGCCGTTTTCCTCCGCGCGCTTGAGAATTTCGTAGGCCTCCTCGCGCGTGATTTGGCGGCCGCGCCCCGTGCGGATGTAATACTCCGCCGCATGGCCCATCTGGATGCACATGTCCTCCTTCAGGTGCCCGCAGCCCTCGTCCATGACCTCGCGGTCCGTACGGCAGGAGCAGGGGGAGACGGTGAAGATGTCGTTCTCCTCCAGATAGGTCGAGATTTCTTCGTAGCTCGCTTTGCGGCTCTCGCCGTCGATGGCGCTCTGAATCGGGATCACGCGCATCAGCCCCACGCCGACGGGGAATGAACCTGAGCTCATCGGCCCGCGCACGCGTCCGTATGCCTCCATGGCGTAGCCGACGATGGGGTAGCGCTTTACGTTGTCAAGGTTGTTGACGATCATCTCCATCGTGCCGGGAATCCAGGTTTCCGTCCAGAATAGATCCACGCCGTTGATGCAGTTAACGAAGCATGCGCCGTATACCGCGAGCTTCATGAGCTGTTCGTGGCAGTCATCCTCCGGCTTTCCAATGAGGGCGGCAACCTCCGCCGCGCTCTTTTTCACATAGGAATCAAGCGCGAGGCCGGCCTCGCACATTTCGTCCGTCACGCCCGCTTCGAGGATGACATACTCCGGGTCGTCCCAGTTATAACCGCCCTTGTCGCCCGCCTTCAAGCCCGGCTTCTTGCGGCCGATCATGTTGGCGAGCTGAAGAATGTTCTCGCGGTGCTGGCAGACGTATCCTTCGGGGAAGGTCATCTTGGTGAGCTGTTCCATTCGTTTGTTCTCCTTTATCGAAGTCGGTGGTTCGTTAATCCTGCTGCCAGGTTTTTACCTGCGAGCGGAGCCAGTTCGCCCAGGCGCCGATTCCCTCGCCCGTGCGCGCGCAGATGGGCAGCACCTGAATGTTCGGGTTGATCTTTTTCGCGCGCTCGACGACCGCGTCCATGTTGAAATCAAAGTACGGCAGCACGTCGATTTTATTGACGAGCAGCACGTCGCAAATGGAGAACATCAGAGGGTATTTCAGCGGTTTGTCGTCCCCTTCCGGAACGGAGAGGATCATCGCGTTCTTCACCGCGCCGGTGTCGAACTCCGCCGGGCAAACGAGGTTGCCGACGTTTTCGAGGATCACGAGGTCGAGGTCCATCGCGTTGAACTCGTCAATGCCCTGCCGCGTCATGTCCGCGTCAAGATGGCACATGCCGCCCGTGTGCAGCTGAATCGCGCGCACGCCGGTTTCGGCAATCGCCGCCGCGTCCACCTCCGAGTCGATATCCGCCTCCATGACGCCAATCGAAAACTCGTCCTTGAGCGCGGCGATGGTGCGTTTGAGCGTCGTCGTCTTGCCCGCGCCGGGGCTGGACATCAGGTTCAGCAGGAAGGTCTTCTCCCGCTTGAGATCGGCGCGGAGCGCCTCCGCGAGCTTGTCGTTGCTCTCAAACACACGCTGCTTGATTTCGTAAACTTTGTACATTGGTTGGTTCCTCCATCCGAATAGGATCGCCTGCAAAGGCGTGACAAACATTCTCTCACGTGGGCGGCCATCTGGTTCAACCACATATCGATACAATAGCACTGAATAGCGTTCGGGTCAAGATTTCCGCAAGAAATGCCGTATTTTAGGCTGGAATATATTCTTTTACTATGCTAGAATCAGATATGCGCTGTGGTTCAACCAAAGACCAGAACAATTTTTGATCCTAAGAGCGGGAAATTCCCACGGCGCGGTTACCAGAATTGTACCACAGACGCCGCGAAATCGGGAGGGAAGCCCATGTTTAAAAAGCTGACCGCGCCAACGCTCAAGGAGCTGTTCGTGCAGGAACTGGAATCGATGATTCTCTCCGGCGAGTTAAAGATCGGCCAGAAACTGCCGCCGGAGCGCGAGCTTGCGCAGAAAATGCAGATTTCGCGTTCGGTGGTCAACGACGGTCTTGCCGAGATGGCGCGAAAGGGCTTTCTCGAAACGTCGCCTCGCCAGGGCACGGTCGTTGCGGACTTTCACCGAAACGGCACGCTGGACATCCTCGTTTCCATTATGAGTTACAATGGAGGCCAGCTTCCGCGCGAGGAGATTCGATCGATCCTGGAGATGCGCGGGGTGCTGATGGCGTTTGCGCTGGAGAGCGCCATTCCGCTCATAACGCCGGAGCAGCTAAGCCAGCTGTGCGCGCAGAGCGAGGCGTTTGCCCGCGCAAAGGAACCGGAACAGGCCGCAGAGCTGATCTACGAATTTGACCACATGCTCAGCGGATTCTCCGGCAACACGCTGCTGCCGCTGTTCTTCTGCTCGTTTCAAACGCCGATTAAAGAGCTCTGGAAGCGGTACGTCACGCGAAACGGTGTGGAAATTCTGAAAAAACGCAACGACGAACTGCTGGAGTGCGTCGCGCGCGGGGACGCCGCCGCCGCAAAGCGTGTGATCGCGGACTCGATTGCGGAGACCATCAGCGGGCGAACGGAGATTTACGGATAAATTGAGCAATTCCAAAAAATCCCCTTACGTGACCCCTTGCTCATGACGTTACGTCATGCGCTACACTACGCCTCAGGAGGTGAAAACCATGTCCGATTACTCAACGGGGGAACTCGCCCGGCTCTGCGGCGTCACCGTTCGCACGGTGCAGTTTTACGACGCGCGGGGACTTTTGCATCCTTCGGATTTGAGCGAGGGCGGCCGCCGTCTTTACGCGGAGGGCGATCTTCGCAAAATGCGGATGATCTGCGCGCTCAAGACGATGGGGCTCTCGCTGGACGCTATTGCGGGCGTGATTGCGAGCGAGCATCCGGAAAAGGTGCTGCTGCTTCTTTTAGAAGAGCAGGAGAAACGGATTGCGGACGAGCAGGGCGCGCTGGAGCGGCAGAAACGTGCGGTGGAAACCGTCCGCGAGTCCATCCGTACGGGGGCGATGCTCTCCATTGAATCCATTGCGGACATGGATCGCATGATGGAAGAAAAGAAGAAACTCAACAAGCTGCATCTTTCCATGCTGCTGCTCGGCATGCTGATGAGCGGCCTGCAATGGGCGGGCATTATTCTCTGGATCACGACGGGAATCTGGTGGCCGTTTGCCGCCTGCTGGCCGTTTGTGATTGCGGTTGGCATTTTGCTCACCAGGATGTATTATAAGAACACGCTGTACGTCTGCGCGGAGTGCGGCGCGCGGTTCCGCCCGGCGCTCAAGGAGATGTTCTGGGCGAATCACACGCCGAAGACGCGGCTTTTAACCTGCACGAAGTGCGGAAAAAAAGGCTGGTGCGTGGAAACGTACGGGAAAAACGAACCATAATTTCAGTACATTTTTCAGGGGGGAAGCCATACAATGCAATCAACAATTCCCGTAGTTACGATCGTTTTCATGGCGATCTCGGCGCTGTTTGGACTCGCGGTTCCGACCGCGCTGTACGTTTACTTCCGTAAAAAGAAGAAAGCGAACCACCTGCCGTTCTGGGTTGGCTGCGTCACCTTCGTGCTTTTTGCGCTCGTGCTCGAACAGCTGATGTATTCGTTCCTGATGAAGACGCCGGTCTGGATGACCATTTCGGGCAATGTCTGGCTCTACGGCATCGTTGGCGGATTTTTTGCGGGCTTGTTTGAAGAATCCGGGCGCTATCTCGCGTTTAAAACGGTTCTTCGCAAAAAGCGCGGCAACGACGCGAACGCGCTCATGTACGGCGCGGGTCACGGCGGCATTGAAGCGGTCATCCTGCTGAGCGTAACGATGGTGATCAACGTCATCTTTTCGCTGCAGTACAACGCCGGGATTCCGTCCCAGCTTGGCACGCTCGACGCAGGGCAGCAGCTGATCAACACGCCGTCCTGGATGTTCCTCGTCGGCGCGGTCGAGCGGCTCTCCGCCGTCGCGATCCATATTTCGCTCTCCGTGCTCGTTTGGTTTGCGGCAAAGAACAACAAACGATTCTGGCTCTTCCCGCTCGCAATTCTGCTGCATCTGCTTGTGGACGCGGTGGCGGTGGTTCTCTCCGGCCTTGGCGTCAACGTTTGGATCATCGAAGGCGCGGTCTACGTGATTGCGGCGGCACTCATCGTGATTGCCATTCTTGTTTGGAAAAAGAACCACGTTGCGGAACAGCCCGCCGTTTCACTGGAAGAAGCGCCCGCCGAAGCACAGGCGCAATAAAGATCCGTTTAAAAAAGGCCTTCGGGCCTTTTTTGTTTCGGAGAAGTGTTATACTGAATAGGAGATAAAAAAGAGGATACAAAGGCCTTATATGGATTTGAAAGCGCGCGCAAAACAGCTCAAAACGGACATCCCCGCCGTGTTTCTCGCGCTGAAAAAAAGGGAAACGCCGTGGACGGCCAAGGCGCTTGCGGCGCTGACGATTGGCTATGCGCTCTCGCCCATCGACCTGATTCCGGATTTTATCCCCGTGCTGGGGTATCTGGACGATCTGATCCTGCTGCCCGCGATGGTCGCGCTGACGATCCGGCTCGTTCCGGCGGACGTGATGGCGCAGTGCCGCGCGGAGGCGGCGGCGCTCTGGCAGGACGGCAAGCCCAAGCGCTGGTATTACGCGATCCCGATCGTGCTCGTCTGGCTGCTTATTATGTTTCTCATTGTCCGCGCGGTGGTCAAGGCGCGCTGATCCATCCAATTTGCATAGAAAAAGCCCCCGTCGGGCGATTCCGGCGGGGGTTTCGTGCGTTTATCGTTATTTACCTTCTAGGTTCTGCGCCTTGCGAAACGCGGTGATGTGCTTGACGAGTTCCAGCGGCAGGTGTTGGTCGAGCGGGAACTGCACCGCGCCCTTGCTGCGTTTATACGGCGAGAGTTCATCCGCAAACGTTGCGATTCCGTCCGCGCCGGGGTAAAAGCCGATGTGGTGCTGATAAGCGGCGAAGTGGACGACGTTGCCGTTCAGGTAGAAGGTGGGGATACCATAGGCGATTTTCTCCGTGGCTTCGGGGGCGACTTCGAGGATCGCGTCGCGCATTTGGTTCAGTTGGGGCTGCACCTCGGGTGGGGAGGTGAGGATGTAGTCGGTGATGGGGGTGGACATGGGAGAATTCACCTTCTTTCTGTAAATTCCTCTGAACTCATGATACAGGATTCGACGTTTTGAGTAAATCTCGAGTTTTCAGTTCAAATTATGATAAAAGGGATGGATGGAACAAGTTTCTTGACGAAATGACTGGCTAATACTAGAATACACTTATAAAAAGTAAATATCGGAAAACGACAGTGAGAAAACGAATTATGCCAGACAATTCCTGAGATGAAACACCAATAATGAGAGTGTGTAGACGGATAAGGAAGACAATTAGAACAGAGCGTCATTTGCGTTTATGGAGCATACGGCGGGGAAGCTGATCAAAATCAGCGATATGGATGGTAACACTTTGCACGACCTTAACAGGAAGAAAGGAAGTAAGTACCATGTTATTGCTTTTTACCTCTGGAACCCGTCCAAGATATATTGAAGATGTTCTCGATGTCCTTAACCTACCAGTAAGCGCACTTACAACGATACAGTATTCTTTGAAATATGAGAAAGCGCGTGGCGAGTTCGATTCGTATGTTCAAGAAGCTGCTTTGCCTGTAAATTGTATTACAAATGAAGATGTAATGGTTATATTTATTAATCGCGATGATAGTAGTGATTATAAGTATATACCTTTGCGGAAGTGCCGCTATGTAAGTGGAGAAGTTCACGAAGGCATGGCTTACTACACGATTGAATTAGGAGAGATTTGCGCAGTAAAGAGTATCGATAGGTTCTCAGAGTATTTAAAAGATACAGCGGATGTTTTCCTTTATAAACATCCAGAGCATCGAGCAAGGGAAGGGTATTACGTTTTCAGGATAAATGATGATGTTTCTGCCCACATTGATCAAGACGATGCTCCATGGCGAACTACTACCGATTATGTGTCTAAATGCCATTGCTTTAAAGATATATTCCCGGTATTTACTCAGTTTAATTTGTTCGAAGCTGATCAAAAAACTGATGCACAAATCAAGCGGAGAAATAACAAGAGCTACTATTCATTGAGATACGGCTGTCAATATACTGCGAAAATCGACTATTTTATTCCGGATGCACGGGTTAACACGAATAATATTACGGCAAGCACTAAAATTGTTGTGATGCCGGATGTGCTTGAAAGCACATCGACTACTCTAAATTTTGGTGCAGAGCACGGAATGGTAAAATACACGTTCCGTGTAAAAGGTGTAAGTAATAGGATCGAATTGAGGTTTAGTGAAGCCGAACGCATAGGGAATAAACAACCGCTATTCATCACGACTCGCCCGATTGCCATGCGAGCAGTACGCACCAAGTGGCGTTGGGTTCTCATACTTGGGGTTCTTGGGCTCATGCTCCTTTGCGACATTATGAATCAATTCCCCGTAGCAAATACGATCTCTCTTTTGAGTGCAGAGCCAGTTGAAAAACTGCGATTGGTACAACAATGGCAGTTGTCGCTTGCATATTTTCTTCGGGCAACCGAAGCTCTGTATCCGGCATTAATCAGTTCGATCAAGTCCGGGTTAACATTATTGATGGTCTTTTTGTACGGCAAAAAGGAATTGTAGTACACAAGACCTTTCATACCCAATCAAACGGATGATGGATAACCGTTCTTATCCCCCCTCCCGTAACAAAGTCACCGACTATCGATCCTCGAATATCGTATGCTTGTTCCATCCAAGAGAGGTAGCAATTCGTATGGAACAGGACGTAAAACAACCCAAACCGAACAGCAAAAAATGGAAGCGGTATCTGCCGATGCTGATCCTTGCGCTTGTTGGCGCGGTCGGCGGCTATTTGTATTACCGCCTGGTGGGCTGCGCGAGCGGCACATGCCCCATCACGTCCAATCCGTACATTTCCACCGTATACGGCGGCGTGATCGGCACGCTGCTGGGTTATGTCGTTACCCCCGGAAAGAAAAAGGAGGAACAGGGCGCATGAAGAAAGTTGTTATTATCGGCGGCGTAGCGGGTGGAGCCAGCTGCGCGGCGCGGTTGCGCAGGCTCGACGAAACGGCGCAGATCGTTTTGCTGGAGCGCGGGGAGTATATCTCCTACGCGAACTGCGGGCTGCCCTATCACGTTGGCGACGTCATCAAGACCCGCCAGGCACTGCTGCTGCAAACGCCGGAAGCGATGAAAAAGAAGTTCGACGTGGACGTTCGCGTCCAGAACGAAGTCCTCTCCATCGACCGGAACAAGAAAACCGTGCTCGTAAAAAAGGTTGATACGGGCGAAACCTATACGGAATCCTACGACACGCTGGTAATCTCCACCGGCTCCTCCCCGCTGAAACCCCCGATCCCCGGCATCGACTCCTCCCGCGTGCAGACGCTCTGGACGATTCCGGATACGGACCGCATCCGCGCGCTCGTGCGCGAGCAGGGCGTGAAAAGCGCGGCGGTGATCGGCGGCGGGTTCATCGGCCTTGAAATGGCGGAGAACCTCAAACATGCGGGGCTGGACGTCAGCCTCATCGAAGCGCTCGACCAGGTGATGTCGCCCATCGACTACGAGATGGCGCAGCTGCTGCATGAAACGCTTGTGCAAAACGGCGTGGAACTGCACCTTGGCGACGCGGTGGAATCGTTCAACGACGTGACCGGCGGCGTGGAGATCAAGCTCAAGAGCGGCAAGAAGGTTTCCGCCGAACTCGTGATCCTCTCCATCGGCGTGCGCCCGAACGGCCAGCTCGCCAAGGATGCGGGCTTAGCCGTCAATCCGCGCGGCGGTATCGTGGTCAACGACCATATGCTTACCTCCGATCCTTCGATTTACGCCGTTGGCGATGTGATCGAGGTGGAGGACTACATCAGCAAGGAACAGACGATGATTCCGCTCGCCGGCCCCGCCAACAAGCAGGGGCGCATCGCGGCGGACAACATCGCAGGCCTCGACGCGAGCTATAAAGGCACGCAGGGTTCGTCGATTGCCAAGGTATTCGACCTCACGGTTGCGAACACCGGCGAAAACGAAAAGACGCTGGTCAAGCGCGGCCTCGTCCGCGGCAAAGATTTTGAAACGGTCACGATCACGCAGAACAGCCATGCGAGCTATTACCCCGGCGCGGTGCCGATGACGCTCAAGCTGCTCTTTACGAAGGACGGCAAGAAAATCCTCGGCGCGCAAATCGTCGGCAAGGATGGCGTGGACAAGCGCATCGACACAATCGGTGTGGCAACCCGTCTTGGCGCGAGCGTATTCGACCTCAAGGAACTGGAGTTTGCGTATGCGCCGCCGTACTCCTCGGCAAAGGATCCGGTCAACATGCTCGGCTTCGTGGCGGAGAATGTGTTGAATGGGCTTGTGAAGATCGCGCCGTGGAACATTGCCGAAACGAATAAGGACGCGGTTCTGCTGGACGTCCGCGAGGACGCGGAACTTCTGGCATATACGCTGCCCGGCGCGGTGCACATTCCGCTGGGGCAGGTGCGCGCGCGGCTGAGCGAGCTTGACAAGAGCAAGCAGATCGTCGTCTTCTGCGCCATCGGCGTACGCGCTTACAACGCGGCGCGCATCCTGATCCAGAACGGGTTCTCGAACGTTTCGGTTTACCCGGGCGGTACGCGCTTCTATCAATCCACACATTATGAGGAGGTCAACCCCATGCCGTATACGAAGAACGAACCGGTGCACGACAGCGGCCATGCGGAGACCGCCAATATCCCTGTCGCGGCCATGCGCATCGACTGCAGCGGAATGCAGTGCCCCGGCCCGATCATGAAGGTCTTTGAGACCATGAAGGAAATGAAGGACGGGCAGGTTATGGAAGTGTCCGCCAGCGACCCCGGTTTTGCGCGGGACATCGTCGCCTGGGCGCGGCGCACCGGAAATACGCTGCTGAGCAACGAACGCCGCGGCAACGAGTACGTCGCGCTGGTTAAAAAGGGCACGGGCGCCGCGGTCACGCAGCCGGTACCGCAGAGTCCCGCAGGCGACGGCAAGACGATCATCGTCTTCTCCGGCGATCTGGACCGCGTGCTCGCGAGCTTCATCATTGCCAACGGCGCGGCAGCCATGGGGCGGCCGGTGACCATGTTCTTCACCTTCTGGGGGTTGAACGTCCTGCGTAAGGGCAGCAAGGTCAAGGTGAAGAAGAGCTTCATTGAGGCGATGTTCGGTGGCATGATGCCGCGCGGCACCGGCAAGCTCAAGCTCAGCAAGCTGAACATGGGCGGCATGGGCACCGCGATGATGAAGATGGTCATGAAGCAGAAAAACGTGGATTCCCTCGAAACCCTGATCCAGAAAGCCATGAAGGCGGGGGTCAAGATCGTTGCCTGCACGATGAGCATGGACATCATGGGCATCAAGGAAGAGGAGCTTCTCGACGGCGTCGAGCTCGGCGGCGTTGGGGCATATCTCGGCGACGCGGAGGAAAGCAACGTCAACCTCTTTATCTAAACGAATAAACACAATCGCACGCGGGCGCGCCGGAGACGGCGCGCCCCTTTCCTAATATCACGAGGATTCTTTTCTGCCGGAATTGTGCCGAATGGTTTGTATTTCAAATGATTTGTGTTTCCCTGGATGGGATCGTATAATGAACGTATCGGAAACCTATGAAAAAGTAGAAAAACAGGGAGGTATCGCGCATGAAACAGGAATTGCTTTTAGAAATCGAGACCCAGCTTGCCGCAATCGGGATCAAAACCGAACGAAGCGATAAAACCGATCTCAGCGTGGATACGGAACTGCTCGACGCGGGCTTTTCCACTGGAAAGAAAAAAATACATTACGAGGCATTGATTCTGCTGGACGAAGGGGAAAAGACCGTCAAAATGTATGAAAAAACGACCGAAACCAGCGCGGGTGTGTCGTTTGGCATGAGCGGCGAATCGTCCTTTCAAAGCGGAAGCACACTGTTTCGAAAGGTGAAAAGCGTGCAGTACGGGCCGGAAGGCAAGGTGTTCGAGTATAATTTCGATCTCGGCGCCATTCCCAAGTCGGTAAAAACCGCTGCGCAGGCGGCGGGATGGAAGTTTAAAACGGTGATTCTTAAAAAGAACGCCATGTTCTGAGCGTAAAATTCTCTCTTTTACGGCGTATTTCCGCCGTGGTATAATGCTTCCATTAACAGTACGGAGGTCGCATTATGGCAGACGTCGTTTGGAAGGATCGCAAACGCATCATTTTCGGCTTGCCCTGGACATTTACGCGCTATTCCTTAACGCAGGAGAAGCTGGTTATCGACACGGGCTTTATCAGTCGCAAGGAGGACGAGATCCGCCTGTACCGCATTTTGGATATTACGCTGAACCGTCCGCTGGGTCAGCGCATCTGGGGGCTTGGCACCATTCGTCTGAATACGGCGGATAAGTCCTCTCCGGAGATTGAAATCAAGCGTATTAAAAACGCGAAACAGGTCAAAGAGATGCTCTCTGACATGGTCGAGCGCGAGCGGGACGAAAAACGGATTGCCGCGCGCGAATTCATGGGCTACGGGGACGACGACGTGGATCACGTCAATTAACGCGAAGGATAGAATATAAAACGGGCGGATGCAAAGATGCGTACGCCTGTTTTCATGTGATTTATAAACAACAGAATGTTTAGATTTCAACAATATTTGCGTCTTTTAATTGATTCGGGGGAATCCTTTGTTATAATGAAACCAATATACTATTCAGAATTGAATGGAAATCGGGAAAGGGAAAAACGGGATGGAATTCAACTCAAACAGCGGATTTATGTACGTTGTGGTCACAATTGTGATTGTGTTTGTCCTTCTGCAGTCCATCGTGTTTTTGGCAAAAGCCTGGAAACGCGGCAAAGAGCTCGGCATGGACAAACAGGTTCTGCGAAAGGCGGTTGGTTCGTCGGCTGTCTTCACCATTGCACCCGCTGTGGCGATTCTGCTTGGCGTGATTGCGCTGAGCAAGGCGCTCGGCTTTCCGCTGCCCTGGCTGCGGCTCTCCGTCATCGGTTCGCTGACATATGAAACGACCGCCGCGGCGGCTGCCGCGAACGCGGTCGGTTCGTCGCTTTCCCAGCAGATTAAGGACCCGACGATTTTTTCAACCATCGCCTGGGTCATGACGCTTGGCATCATTCCGGGGCTTGTGCTTGTACCTGTGCTCGGGAAAAGAATTGAAAGCGGCGTGAGCAAGATTCAAACGAAGGATTCAAAATGGGGTGAAGTCTTTCTAAACGGCCTGTTCCTGGGCATGATCTCCGCATTCCTCGGCGTCGTGTTCGCGCGTGTGCGCGAGGGGCTCACGGGCTGGATTCCGGTCTTCGTCATGCTCGCAAGCGCGCTGCTGATGCTGATTTGCGGACTGATCCGCAAACTCGCAAAAGCGAAGTGGATTGAGGAATACGCGCTGCCAATCAGCCTGCTGGGCGGAATGGCGCTGTCAATTCCGATTACGACGCTCGTGCAGTCGCTCGTAGGTTAAGGGGAGGGAAGGAATATGAAAAAAGAGCGCAGTTATCGCGACAGCGTACATTTTATCGGACGCTTCTGGATTCTCGGCGCGCTGGCAATGCTCATTGCCGTGCCGGTCGCCATCTGTGTTTATTACAGCGCCTGGCCGCCCTTCGGCGGTGTTCTGAAGGGATTTCTGAGCGTAGCGCCGATCTTCTGGACGGTAGGCGTGATCGAGGTATTCACCTATGTTCCCATGCTTGGTACGGGCGGATCGTATCTTGGCTTCGTCACAGGCAACCTTTCGAACCTGAAGGTGCCCTGCGCGCTCAACGCCATGGACCGTGCGAACGTGAAAGCCTGTTCCGATGAGGGCGAAGTCATTTCCACCATCGCGATTGCGACGAGCTCGCTGGTGACCACGGTGATCATTGCGGCGGGCGTGCTGCTGCTTGCGCAGATCGAGCCTTTTCTGGAAAGCCCGGTCATGCAGCCCGCGTTCGACAACATTCTGCCCGCGCTCTTCGGCGCGCTGGGCGTCGTGTTCGTCTCCAAGAATTGGAAGATTGCTATGGCGCCGCTGGTGTTCATGATCGTGCTGTTTTTGCTCGTTCCGTCGCTGGCAAGCAGCGTCGGCATTCTGGTTCCGGTTGGCGCGCTCATTGCAATCGGCGTTGCCAGAATACTTTACAAAAAGAATATTCTGTAACCAAGGGTGCCGAAAGAACATCCGGCGGCAGCGGAATTCGGTAGTATACTAAAAAACAGAAATTGCTTCCCGATTCGGAAGCGGAGATGGGAGGAAGATACATGGCTTATCTCTGGTTGGCGCTGCTTGCGCTGGTTGCCGCGTTCTTCGCGGTGATCCTCATTCGCGCATTCCGGTTTAAACCCAGGGCGGTAACGGCTCTCGCGCCGGATGAGGCGGTTGTGGACGAAAAAAAAGCCGTCGATGATCTCGCCGAGATGATTCGCTGCAAAACGGTTTCGTATTACGACGACGAGAAAATCGACAAGGCGGAGTTCAAAAAATTCCGCGCATTGTTGAAAAAGCTCTATCCGACGGTCTTTCGGAAGGCCGAATACGAGGAGATTGGTCCGAGCGGCCTTCTCTTTACGCTAAAAGGCAAGAGCGCGGAACATCCATCCGTCTTCATGGCGCATTACGATGTGGTTCCTGTCAACGAAGAGGGCTGGTCGAAGCCCGCGTTCGAGGGGATCATTGAGGATGGCGTCCTCTGGGGGCGCGGCACGCTGGACACGAAATGTACGCTGCTTGGCGTGCTGGAAGCGGCGGAGCAGCTGCTGCAGCAGGGATTTATTCCGGAGCACGACATGTACTTTGCGTTTGCGGGGGACGAAGAGGTTGCCGGAAAATCGCAGCCGGTTATTGTGGAAACCCTGTGTATGCGCGGGGTGAAACCCGCCATCGTAGTGGACGAAGGCGGTGCGGTTGTGGAGGGAATCTTCCCGGGCGTATCGCAGCCCTGCGCGCTGGTCGGCATTGCGGAAAAAGGGCTGATGGATGCCCAGTTCGTGATTGAAGGCGCGGGCGGGCATGCTTCCGCTCCGCCGCCGCATACGGGGCTTGGCCGCCTTGCGCGAGCCGTCACCCAAATTGAAAACAAGCCCTTCCCGCGGAAGCTTACCAAACCCGTCGCGGAGATGTTCGGTACGCTGGGAAGGCGTTCGTCCTTCCTCTACCGCGTGATCTTTGCCAACCTCTGGTGCTTTCTGCCGGTGCTGGACGCGCTCTGCAAGAAGACCGGCGGCGAGCTGAACGCCATGATGCGCACGACCTGCGCGTTTACCATGGCCGAGGGCAGCAAGGCGAGCAACGTTCTCCCGCCGCGCGCGCGAATGGTTGCAAACCTCCGCGTCATCAACGGCACAACCTGCGAGGAGACGCTTGCGGCGCTGAAATACCGGCTGGACGACAAGGGGATCCAGACGAGCATCGTGCAGGGAATGGACCCGAGCAAAGTATCCGAAACAACGGGCTATGGCTGGGAAAAGCTCACGGGCGCGATTGCGCAAACCTGGCCGGAAGCGCTGGTTTCGCCGTATCTCATGGTCGCCTGTTCCGATTCGCGGCACTACTGCGCGATTTCGGACTATGTGTACCGTTTTTCGGCGATGGCGCTTTCCAAGGAAGAGCGCGGCTGCATCCACGGTCACAACGAGCGCATTCCGCTGGAAAAGATCGCACGGACGGTGCAGTTCTATGTACGACTGATGCGCAGCTTATAACGATACGCCAGCATAACATGCCGCCCTGCAAGGGGCGGCATGTTTTTTACGGCATGGTGGCATACGGGCGGACAACTGGCGCGCAAATACCGGTTGACAAAGGGCTGGCTAAGGCAATAAAATGAGTGAGCAGTCACTCACTGAAAGGAGAGGGGAATATTGGAACACTCGGAAGAGAACTACGACCTGCAGGTGTATCTTTCGGACTATGCCAAGACGCACCCGGACAAAGAGGTGAGGATCATCAACGCGGCGATCAACACGTTTGCCGAGAAAGGGTTCGAAGCGACACGCACGAAGGAGATCGCGCAACGTGCGGGAATTGCCGAGGGGACCATTTTTCGTTATTTTCCAACTAAAAATGCGATTCTTGAACGGATGGTGCCGCTGTTGATCCGCGTGATACAGCCAAAGATCGGCAGACCGATCGAAGAGATACTCGATTTGAATCAGGACGCACCGGTCGACCGGATTCTTGCGGCCGTGCTGAAGGACAGGCTCCAAATGATACGCGATAACGGGCGCTTCATCAGGTCCGTTCTGCCGGAACTGATCCATCGCGCTCCTTTGCTCGATCAACTCCGACAGAGCATTTTGCCCATGATCGAAGGATATGTTTCGCAAGTGGTGCGGATGGGAAAAGCGCGCGGCGAATTGGACGATTCTGTTGACGCAAAACTGATGATGATGCAGATGCTTGGCTTCGTATTGGCCTACAGCATGACGAAAGGCCTGAATCCCGAAGAGGAAGCAAGGGACGTGGAGCAGTTTTTACAACATTCCATGCAGGGCTGGAGGAAACGATGAAAAAGACGAATGACGGCAAGTCCGAAAAAGCGGGAGCTGAGACGGGGCTGAATATTATCCATGCGCAGGACATATACAAACAGTTTGGCGACGAAGCGGTGTTGCGGGGGATTGATCTAAACGTTTCGTCCGGCGAAATCGTGGGTATCCTCGGGCCGTCCGGCGCGGGGAAAACGACCTTGATCAAGTGCCTGATCGGTACCCTGGGGCTCAATCGCGGTTCGGTGTTCATCCACGGCGTCGCCATGCCGAGTTTATGCATGATGGACCGCATAGGGTACATGGCGCAGCAGGACGCGCTGTATGATGATCTGACCGGATTTCAGAATCTCGTGTTTTACGGCAGGCTGAAGGGAATGCGCAAGCGCGCAGCAAAGGATCAGTCGCACGAACTGATGGCGCTGGTGGAACTTTCCGGAGATGAAAGCAAGAAGGTTGCGCATTATTCCGGAGGCATGAAGCGAAGACTCTCGCTGGCAGCGGCTTTGATCGGCGATCCGGACGTCATCGTGCTGGACGAGCCGACCGTCGGGATCGACCCGGTTTTACGCGAACTGTTCTGGCAGGAGTTTGGGCGGCTCAAGGCGAAAGGCAGAGCGATTATGATTACGACGCACGTGATGGACGAGGCGGAGAAGTGCGACCGTCTGATCCTGCTGCGGGACGGGACCATACTGGAAAACGGCTCGCCCGAGCGGCTCAAGCAAAAAACGCCGAAGGGTACGCTGGAGGCGGTGTTCCTGGAATCGGCAAAACGCCAGATCACGGAGGGAAGAACGGTATGAAAACGATGGTCATCGCCGGCAGGGTGATCCGCCAGATCACGGGGGACAAGCGCACGCTCGCCGTCATGCTGATTGCCCCGGTCATCATCCTGTCGCTTTTGTATTGTCTGCTGGCGTTCAACGTGACCAAGGCAAATATCGATCTGGTCGGCGGAAACCGTGCGGCGGCGGATACGATTGCGGACGTCGCAAACGTTACGGCGGTAGGGAACGCCGAGGAGGCGGAGTCCCGTTTAAAGGCGGGCGAAAGCGACGGGTACATCGACGGCGACCGGTTTGTTGCCGAGGGTACGGACCCGGCGATCACCGCGCTGGCAAAGCGGGCGTTCTCCCAATACGCGATGAAACAGCGACTGTCAGGTCTGCCGCAGCAATTTGCTGCACAGGCGGGGAATATCGTCGAACAACCGCAAGCCGTTCTGCTTTATGGCGGCGAAAACTACGGCCAGTTTGACTTTCTTGCGCCGAGTATGATGGGGTTCATCATCTTTTTTCTTGTGTTTTTGCTCGCGGGGATCGCTTTTCTGCGCGAGCGCATCAGCGGGACGATGGACCGGATTCTGGTCTCGTCCCTGCGCAGGAGCCAGCTTGTTGCGGGATATTTTCTCGGATTCGGCCTGTTTGCCGCATTGCAGACGATCGTGATCCAGATATTTCTGGTCTATGTGCTGAAGATACAGGCGTATGAGAATTTCGCGTTGATCCTTGTTGTCAACCTGTTTGTCGCGGGAACGTCGCTGGCGATGGGAACGTTGTTTTCAGCGTTTGCACGGAACGAATTTCAACTGTTTCAGTTCATTCCTATTGTTATCATACCGCAGGTCATGTTTTGCGGGTTGTTCAACCTGCGGGACACGCCGCTCGCGCTGCAGTACCTTGCAAGGATCTTTCCGCTGACTTACGGGGCGGACGCACTGCGCAGCGTGATGCTGCGCGGGGCAGGCCTGGCGGATGTCTGGCAGGATCTTGCGGCTATGTTTGGGTTTACGCTGCTGTTTCTCACGCTCAACATTCGTGTGCTGAGGAAGTACCGCGCGATCTAGCGCAGCCGAACGTTTGCATCAAAAAAGCCCGGAACTCCGGGCTTTTCATAATCTATGGATGTTTTTCGACGGTGCGCCGCTAGAACACGGGGAAGCGCAGCCGGAAGAACCAGCGGCGCAGGCGCGGCAGGCGTCCGGCGATTGCGACCGAAAGCGAACGGACAAACCCCAGCGCCTCGTCCCTCTCCGAACGGGAACAGGCTTTTTTCGAGAAACGGGCGCGCCAGGCAAATTCCAGCAGCCGCTGCAGGCCGTCGCTGTTCAGCCAGGGCAGGCGTTCGGCGGCGGCGAGCGCATATTCTTCCGGCGATTGCAGCGGAAGCAGCGGCGTGCATCCCTGCGTTCGCAGCATATCGACGGCAAACCGGCAGAGCGCGAGAACCGCCGCATTGGTGTCCTTTTGCAGCATTCGGCGTTTCAGCCGCTTGACCGCGTATTTTCTCAAAGCAAAGGCGGCAAAAGCCATTGCACTGGCAAGCGCGGCAACGATAAGCGGCCAAAGCACGGGTCCGGCGGAATCTCCGTCATCGCTGCTGGATTCGGTTTCGGCGCTTGAGGCATCCTCCCCGTCCGGCGCGGGGGTTTGCGACAGGGCGGCTTCGGACGGCGAAGGTTCGCCCTCCGCCGACCCGGTTGGCTCCGGCGTTCCCCCTAAACCCGGTTCCACTGTGGGTTCGCCGCTGACATCCGGCTCGCTGGACGGTTCCGCCGTCGATTCGGCGGTGGGCGTCGGTTCGGGCGTGGACACCGGTTCTGCGGTGGGCGTCGGCTCGGGGGAAGCGGAGGTTTCGGTCTCGTTTCTTCCGTTGTCCGCCGGGGAAGAGGGGTCGCTGCCGGTGCTTGCGGTCATTTCAACGGGAATCCACTCGAGCTGAACGGGGTCGAACACCTCGATCCATGCATGCGCGTGCGTATCTTCAATATTGATGTAGCCGTCCGCATCCGGTTCCTTTTCATAATCGCTCGGAATCACGATGTAGCCTTCCGCATAACGCGCGGGGATGCCGAGCGCGCGCAGAAGCACCGTTGCGGTCGTTGCGAAATGAACGCAGTATCCCTGGCGGCTTTCCTCCAGAAAAAAGGTTGCAAAATCGACGCCGTCCGGCGTTTTTGGCGGAGAGTAGGCGTAGACGCAGCGTTCGGAGAGGAAGAGGTAGAGCGCGCGGCAGGTTTCGTAAAGATCCAGACTGCCGTCGCCGCCCTGCAGCGAAAGACCGTATTCCGCAACCAGCCGCTGCGCCGCCTGCATGGTGCTTTCCGGAAGTGTGGCGTAAGCCTGAAATACATAATCGATATAGGCGTCTGCGGCGGATTTGACCTGCTGCGCCTTTTCGCCGCTGGAGTCCGGCAGATTCATTGCGGCGCCCGCCGCGGAATGGTATGCGTTCTTCAGCGACTCCGAATCCGCAGCCGAGCCGGAGAGCGGCATGCTGGAGAGCGTTGCGCCAAGGCTCAGCGCGTTGATCGAATACTCGCCTGCGGAAGACGCCTTTTCGAATCCGAGCGCCGTATCCTGCAGGTAAACCGCGCCGGGGATTTCCCCTGCCGTGGTAATCAGGCCGTTTGGCGCCCAGATGGAGGTTTTTGCCGCCGCGATATTCCGAACGGAAATGGTGTAGGTCCCCGCGCTTGCCGAAGCGGCGGCATACGCGCCGGAGCAGAGGTTCTGCGGCGCAATGCCGAGAAAACGGTCCGAAATGCCGGCATATTCCGCATTTGAAACGCTTTGCCAGCCGCCGTCCGTGTATACGGCGCCCGCAAAGTCGCGCAGATACAGCGGCTGTTCCAGCGTGGTGCGAATCTTCAGCGCGGTGGCTCCGGTAAACCGGATGGAAGAAAGGTCGCTCAAATCGCCATGCGTCAGACCGTCGTTGCTCTTGAGAATCGAGTTTTTGCCAAGCTGCAGCGAAAAGATCTCCTGCTGCAGGTCCTCAATCGATTCCGGGCGCGTGTATCCCGCCTCCGGCAGGATCGCAAGCGAAAGGAGTATGGCCAGAGCAATGAGCGGCAGCGCGGCGAGCGGGAGAACATGCTGCGTTGTACGCTGGGACGCAATCTCCGGCCTCCGGCGAAGCGGCGTATCAATAGCGTCCTCCTGTGCGGGCGGGAGCGCCGAATACCGGGCGCCGTTGAGCACAAACACCATCAGGTGCGCCGAAACCAGACAGAAGAACGGCAGAATGGACGGCGCCAGCTGATAGAATGGAGCGGGCAGCAGCAGCGGCAGCGTAGAACACGCGAGACCCGCCGCGCTGGAGCGGCGGAAAACAAAATATCCGGAAAAAAGGGCAACCAGAAACAGGATCGCCTGCAGCGCCATGGTGGAGTACAACAGCGCCTGCGCCTCCTCATGCGCGGCTAAAAGCTGCTGCAGGACGTCCGGCAGTTCCAGCGAAAGGGGGCGAAACGCCTGCTCGACCAGCAAAAGCAAACCCTGGAGCAGTGCGTTCGCGTTTTTCCAGCCCCAGAAATCGGCGACCAGAAAAAAGACCAGCAGCAGAATTCCCCACCGCTTGGTGGAATAGAGTATGGCAAACGTCAACATGAGAAAGACCGCCGTCCAGACCAGGCGCGGCGTATCCACGCTGAGCCGCCAGCTGGAGAGCAGGCAAAACAGAAAGCCGAATACCGCGAGGGACAGCGTTACCGTCTGCTGAAGCGCCTGTACCCGAACGAGAGCCGCTGACTGCCGGCTGCCCGCCTGCGAACCGGAGCCTCTGCGCGCCGGCTGAGATGGCTTTTGTGGCTGCTTCATTCCACTTCCTCCGCGTCCGGCTCAAAAATACGCCCGCCGAACAGCTGCACCTCGCAGCCAAGCGAGAGCAGGTCTTTTGCCGCCTGCTGCGGGCAGCGCTCCGTCATCAGCGTCAGGCGGCGGCAAATGTTGCGGTCCAGCAGGTTTCCCAGAATTTGTTTTGCATCCTCGTCTTCCGCGCTTTTCCAGCGCGCTCCGGCAACAAGGTAAACCAAATGCGTTTCGGTCTGCGGCACGGCCTGTGCGGAATAGAGCTCCAGCGCGCGCCAACGCTCCGTGGCGGGCAGCGCGAGCAGGTCGTGCAGCACGGAAGCCAGCGCATCCGCATCCGTGACGGACAGGGCCTGCAGCGAGCCTTCCTCGCCAATCCAGCTGACGGAGTGGGTCACCTTCCGCGCCATCAGGTATTCGGAGAAGGCGAGCACCGCGCCGAGCATCGTCTCGGACGCGGCGGGTTCCGCGCCCGCGCGCAGTTCCAGCAGGAAGTGGAGCGACGCGTTCAGCGGCAAGCCGAATTCGCGGACAATGAGCCGGTTCATGCGGCTGCTGAGTTTCCAGTGCACGCTGTGGCGCGGATCGCCGTCCCGATAATCGCGCAGTTGAAAAATCTCCGAAGGATCGTTTCCCGCCCGCTCCGTGGAATAGGTTGCGCTGTCCAGTCCGAGGTCGGCGGCATCGTCCGTCTGGATGCTGCGGTTTTGCAGCTCCGGCAGCACATAGATACTGCAGGAAACGGATGCGCCGTTGCACGCGGGAACGGGAAGGCGGAACAGCCCCAGCAAATCGCAGACGGATACGCGCCGGATGGTCAGATCCACCCGCCCGCAATGGAGAAGCTTGATACTTGGATGCAGCGAGAGAACGCCGTGCGCGCCAAGCGAGCACTGAACGGACTCTTCCGAAACCTCCGTGTACGTTTCACCGACGCGTCCAAGCGCGTTTCGCCGGTCAAGCTGAACCCGAACGCACGCGCAGGGGAAGACGCTGCCGTTTTTTACCGCCAGACGGACGGGGCAGGGTCCCTTTGGGACGATATCGTCCTCAATGTCCATCCGGTACCGCAGCGCGCGGCAGGCGGGAATCGCAATGAGCAGGGAAAAGAGGGGTAAAAGCAGCAGAAACAGGAAAAACAGGTGCAACAAATACACGTCGAATAACACAAAGAAGATAAACGACAGCAGAAGCGTATAAAGATAGGCGATCCGGTTGACGGCCATGCTGATTAGACCACGACGGGAGAGGGCACCTGCGTGAGCGCACGTTTGGCCAGCTGCTGCTCGGTGAGTCCGCTGACCATGGCGCGCGGGCTGAGAAGCAGGCGGTGCGCGCAGACGTTTTCAAACACGCCCTGTACATCCTGCGGAATCAGATAATCGCGCCCGGAAAGGTAGGCGGACGCTTTGGACATGCGCAGCAGCGCAATGGTGCCGCGCGGGCTGACGCCAAAGCGAATGGAGGGCTGTGCGCGTGTCCAGGAGGCAAGATCCGTAATATAGGCAAACAGCGCTTCAGAAACGAAGATGTTCTCCACTTCACGCTGCATGAGCGCTAAATCCTGCGGGGAAACCACGCGGTTGACGGAGTCCAGCGAAACGGCGTTTTGATGGCGGCGCAGCATTTCCACCTCGCTTCGGCGGTCGGGGTAACCCATCGAGAGCCGAACCATGAACCGGTCGAGCTGCGATTCCGGCAGCGGCTGGGTGCCGGAGGAACCGGCGGGGTTCTGCGTTGCGATCACGAGAAACGGCTGCGGAACGGCGTGCGTTACCCCGTCCACGGTGATGCTGTTTTCCTCCATCACCTCCAGCAGAGCGGATTGCGTTTTGCTGGAAGCGCGGTTGATTTCGTCGGCAAGAAAAAGGTTGCACATGGCCGCGCCGGGAACATAGGCGCCCGTGCCGCCGCCGATTAACAGCGTGGTATATCCCGTTATGTCGGAGGGCATGACGTCCGGCGTAAACTGCATGCGTTTATAGGAAAGATCCATCGCCCGGGAAAAGGCGAGCGCCATCGTGGTTTTTCCAACGCCCGGCACGTCCTCCAGCAGCACATGCCCCTGCGCGAGCATCGCCATGAGTATGCTGCCAATGACGGCGTCTTTTCCGACGACGACCTTACGAACCTGGGTTACGATTTCCAGCACTTGCTGCATCAAGGAAAGATACCTCGCTCCATCAGAAATATCGGATATGCGGCTACCGCAATCCATTATATCAGTGTATTGTGCCACAACGGCAAGAATATTGCGAGAATGTATCGAATCTGCGACAAATTTTACACCGAAGGAATGCGAAACGCAGCGTGGCGCGATTGATTCAGCAAGATAATGATGATATATTATCAACATCTGGCGCAACAATACTTTGCAAAATGACTTCTTTTTGCAAGAAGGTGTGAAATGCAGGTATTTCTTCGGATTGATCTGAATCTGTTTATGGCGGCCGTAAGCGTTGTGGTTTATTTCGCCAGCAGAAAGATCGGCGAAAAGCGACTGGTACACAACCGGATCTTCCGCTGCCTCACCCTGTGTGTGCTTGCGCTTCTGATTTTAGAGTCGCTGACCTGGCTTCTCGACGGAACCGGCACAAAACTACTGATTCTGTGCAATTATTTCGTGACCGTCTCGCTGTTTCTGCTAACGCCTCTGCCCGGTTTTCTATGGGCTCTGTACGTAAAAAGTCAGTTGTTTCACGACGAGAAGGCGCTCAAAAACCTCGCCTTCTTCTTTGGCGTTCCACTCTGCCTTTGCGCAATTCTTACGCTGACGACGCCGCTGACGAACTGGATGTTCTATTTCGATTCAAACCATATCTATCATCGGGGGCCGTGGTATCCGCTGCTTGTCGCCCAGTCGTTAGTGCCGCTCATCACGTCCGCTGTTTCCGTATGGGTTCACCGAAAGCGAATCCCGCAAAAATCGGCGTGGATGCTGACCCTGTTTTCGGTGCTTACGCTGCTCAGCGCCGCGACGCAGATTCTGTTTTACGGTATCGCGGTGATCTGGAGCAGCATCGCTATTTTCATTCTGGTGGCGCATACCAATCTGCAGAACGATCAGGTTTTTCTCGACCATCTGACCGGCATGTTTAACCGTCGGCAGATGGATATTCATATTACGGACCGGGTTCGCATGGCTAAGGACGGGCGTCCGCTTTCCTGCATCCTGCTGGATATCAACAACTTTAAAAAGGTAAACGATACGCTGGGGCATGTTGCTGGGGACGACGCGCTGAAGGATGCTTCCGCGATTCTGAAAACCAGCATTCGAAAAGGCGACTTTCTCGCGCGGTATGGCGGGGATGAGTTCGTCATTCTGACCGATATCGACAACGACGATACGCTGCGGATGCTGCTGCTTCGAATTCACGAAAACACGCGCGTGTTTAACCAAACACAGCAGCGGCCGTATACGATCCGCTTCAGCGCGGGCAGCGCGGTCTACCGCCCGGAAACCGGATGGAGCGAGCAGGAGTTCATCCAGTATGTGGATTCGCTGATGTATCGCGACAAAGCTGAGAACAGCTGACCTTGCGCGCGGGCAGCCTGCAAACGGCGGTCAACCGCGCGCTGTCGGGCGGCAGATTTGCCGCTCCATCGTTACGATTTTTAACGCGGAGGGACGCATGCTTCAACATACAAGGAATTACGCGAAGGATTACGAACGCACCGGAAAAAAAGGCGAGGTTCGGTATATTGGCAGGCACTATCGTTTTTCGCTGGAAGCGGCCGGTCTGAAACGCATAAAAATCTGCTACGCGCTGCTGCTTTTCGCGGCGCTGGGGTTGTATGCCGCGATTGGGGTCTCCGGCTCGGCGGCGTTTGGCGGCGCGGGAACACCCGCCGCGTTTTATGTTGCGCTGCCGTATGTGGCGCTTTTACTTCCGCTTGGGCTCGCGTTTGCCCGGATGCTTCTGCTGGTGTTCCTGTCTCGCCCGCTGGAATATGCCGAATACGATAAGTACCTGGTTCGGCAAAAGGGCGTGCTTTTCTTTGCGCTTGCGCTTTGCGGAGTGCTTGCGCTTGGATTCGCGGTATTTCTGCTGCTCGGCCGACAGGCCGACACAGGGCGGGAATGGTTTGCATTTTTCGCTGCTATCTTCTGTTTTGGGTGTATATTTTTCGCTTTTCGGCAATATCATGCACTAATTCAGTCTATTATTATTGACGAACCAAGCGGGGTACGATATGATATCTGATAATGGATACGGTTTCGACTTATCTTTTTATTCAAAACGCGAAAAACAATAAGGAGGAAATCAGATGAACAAGAAACGCAGTAGAGTCTTGGCGGCGTTGCTGGCGCTGATTATGTGTATTGGCGTTTTCACTGCCTGCCAACCGAAGACGACCACACCGGAAACGACCGAGGCAACGGTTGCTCCGGCAGAAACCGCAGCAGCGGAAGCGGTGCCGCTCGTCGTAGCGGAAGGGGAATTCTCCGAGAAGTTCTCTCCGTTCTTTGCGGACACCGTGTACGACGTCAACGCAATGGAAATGACGCAGGTACCGATGCTGACCACCGACCGTATGGGCGGAATCGTTTACAACGCGATCGAGGGCGAAACAATCCCCTATAACGGAACGGATTATACGTATACCGGTCCGTGCGACGTCTCTGTGAAGTATGACGAAGCTGCGGATATCACGACATACACAATCAAACTGGCCGACAACATCAAGTTCTCGGATGGTACGGTTGCGGATGCGGACGATATCATCTTCACGTTCTATGTATTTGCCGACCCGTCCTATGTCGGCTCCACCACGCTGGGTTCCTACAACATCATTGGTCTGAAGAACTATCAGACGCAGACCTCCGACGATGTATACACCAAGTATATGGACATGGCCGTTGCGATTCGTGCGGCCGGTGCGGATCATGCTTGGGCCGCGGCCGACGCTTGGACGCAGGAACAGCAGACCGCTTACTGGGATCTTGAAAAGGCCGCCTGGATTGGCGACGTTCAGGATATCGTAAATTATGTGGTTGCGAACTATGCTTCCTATGTTGCCGACCTTGGCAAGACGGAAGCCGACCTTGCAGCAAGCGATCAACTCAACGTTGCGCTCGGTATGTACGTTTGGGGCTTTGCCGCTCCGGGCGACGGCGGCACACTGGTTGGCGGAACCACCGGAACCAGCTGGGATCTGACCACCACGTTCCCGACCATTGAAGATCTCTATGCGGAAGCCTATGCCAAGTATGCCGGAGACGCGGAAGCGTTCTTTGGCGTAGAAGCTGCTGACACAGCGGCAACCGGCACGGTTGCGCAGGCGCAGGCCGATTTCATCTCTGCGCAGGCAAAAGTTGACCCGGCGATGGCGGGCGGCATTCCGAACATCGAGGGTATCAAGAAGATCGACCAGAGCACCGTTGAGGTCAAGACGAAGGGTTACGAAGCACCCGCGGTCTATACCATCGGCGGCCTCTATCTCACGCCGCTGCATTATTACGGCGACGAAGCGCAGTATGACTACGCAAACAATAAGTTCGGCCATCCTTTTGGCGATCTCTCGATTGCGCAGTCCAAGACGACCCAGCCGATGGGCATTGGGCCATACAAGTTCATCAAGTATGAAAACCGTATCTGCTACTTTGAAGCCAATGAGAATTACTTCAAAGGCGAACCCAAGACGAAGTACGTCCAGTTCAAGGAAACCATCGATTCCGAAGTCGTCGCCGCTACAGCGACGGGTACGGTTGATGTTGGCGACCTGAACGGTTCCAAGAAGAACTTCGAAGAGATTGCCGGCTATAATAGCAACGGCGAGATCACCGGCGACAAGATTGCCACCACGAAGGTCGATAACCTCGGTTACGGCTACATCGGCATGAACGCGGATAACATCCTCGTTGGCACCGATCCCGCGAGCACCGAGTCCAAGGACCTCCGCAAGGCGATTGCCACCGTTCTGGCCGTCTATCGCGACGCCGCGTATGACAGCTACTATGGCGAAGCGGCTTCGGTCGTCAACTACCCGATCTCCAACACCTCATGGGCGGCTCCGCAGCCGACCGACGAGGGGTATAAAGTCGCCTTCTCCACCGATGTGGACGGCAACGACATCTACAACTCCAACATGACGCAGGACGAAAAGTATGCTGCAGCGCTTCAGGCGGCCATCGGCTACTTTAAGGCTGCAGGGTTTACCTATGACGAAGCAACCGGCAAGCTCACCGCTGCCCCCGCTGGTGCAAAGCTGAGCTATGAAGCGGTCGTCGGCGGCGACGGCATTGGCGACCATCCTTCCTTTGCGGTTTTGACCGACGCGGCGGCTGCGTTTGCAACCATCGGCTTCGAGCTCAAGATCAACGACCTTACCGATACCTCGGTGCTCTGGGATATGCTGGATGCCGGTTCCCAGGAGATCTGGTGCGCCGCATGGCAGGCCGTGATCGATCCGGATATGTATCAGGTCTATCATAGCTCCGGTATTATCGGCAGAGGCGGCTCCGATTCCAACCACTATCACATTGACGACGCGACGCTTGACCAGCTGATCATCGACGCGCGCAAGAGCGACGACCAGTCCTACCGCAAGGCGATTTACCGCCAGGCGCTCGATCTCATTGCTGACTGGGCGGTAGAGATTCCGGCTTATCAGCGGCAGAACTGCACGGTATTCTCTTCCGAGCGTGTCAAGATGGATACGGTCACTCCGGATATCACCACGTTCTGGAGCTGGCTCAAGGGAATCGAACTCGTCGAGATGCAGTAGTTCCAAAACTAAAAATCAAATTGAACTTTGCGCCCGCTGCGTATCTGCGGCGGGCGCAAAGTTCCTGTTGTTAAAGAGGGGTGGCCATGGCAAAATTCATCATTCGAAGGCTGGTTTTAGGGGCGTTCATCGTTTTCTTTGGCGCGCTCGTAGCTTATGCGGTCATCCGCTGCTTACCGACATCGTTTATCGAACGTATGGCGCGCCAGCTCAGCGCGCTGCCCGGCGCAAAGAGCTACAACGAGCTTTTAGAGCAGCTCAACCGCATGTATGGTCTCGACGGGTCGATACTCAAGGGATTTTTCAATTGGGTTGGGTATGCGATTCGAGGGGATTTCGGTTATTCCTGGAAGTTTAACCAGCCCGTTGTGCAGAAGTTCAACAGCGTGATCTGGTATTCCGTGATCATCAACGCGTTCACGTTTGTTCTGCAGGCGGTCATCTGCATTCCACTTGGCATTCTCGCCGCGCGCAAGCAATACAGCGCAACGGATTACACCGTAACCGTCGTCGCGCTGATGGGTATTTCGCTGCCAACGTTCTTTCTTGCGACGCTGCTGAAATATTTCTTTTCGATCAAACTCGGTTGGTTCGACCTCTACGGCATCGTAGGGCGTATGCATGAACAGATGACGACATGGCAGCAGGTGGTCGATATTGGGCACCATATGGTGTTGCCTGTCGTTACGCTGATGATTCTTTCCATTGGAGGGTTGATGCGCTATACGCGAACCAATATGCTCGAAGTGCTCAATGCGGACTACATTCGCACAGCACGTGCGAAGGGACTTCCGGAACGGGTGGTCATTAATAAGCATGCATTTCGCAACACCATGATTCCGCTGATTTCCTATGCGAGCTATCTGCTGCCCAACATGTTCGGCGGGGCGATGATTACGGAAACGCTTTTCCAGATCCCCGGCATCGGCTACATCTCCTATCAGGCGATTACGCAGGGCGATATTCCGTTTACCATGTTTTATATCGTATTTATTGAAGTTCTGACGCAGGTCAGTCTGATTATCGCGGACATTTCGTACGCGGTGGCGGATCCGCGCGTCCGGGCGAACTGAAAGGAGGCGCGGCATGGAAACAAGAAACAAAGGTTCCTTTGGCACCCAGAAGCTGGACGACGAGCGCCGCGTCCGTGTTCTTTCCCCGGGCATGCTGGTATTCAAACGCTTTGTACGCAACAAGCTTGCGATCACAGGGCTGGTTATTCTCATCGTGATGTTTGCGTTTTCATTTCTCGGCGGGCTGTTTTCGCCCTATACGCAGGCTCAGGTGTTTAAACACGACGAAGCAATCATGAAAGAATACGCAACCTGCATGCTCAACACGGATCTGCGTTATACGGTTAGAAAAGGCGCGGAGTTCCCCGATGCGGCGCATGCGCAGGCGGCGCTTGCCATTACGCAGGGGAACCCTTCATTTACATATGGCGATAGGACGTATTCGCTTGTAAAGGAAGGCGAGGACTTTTATACAATTGGGGACGCGATCAAGATTGTGGAAGCGCGAACGCTGGCCAATAAGTTTTCGCTCTCCGCGGTGAAGGATTCGGCGTTTACCATTTCGCCTGCGTTTGCCGCTGCGGCGCAGACGGCGATCACGGCAGGCGCAGCGCAATTCAAAGCGGATGGCGACGTGTATACCGTTGTTAACGCAGGCAAGACCTCAGCCATCTACCACGTGGAATCGATTGCGCTGGCAACCAAGAACGTATACGACCCATATGAAGAACAGTACAAAGATATTGCAACGGATTTCGGTTTCCGCTATGCTTCCGAACTTGCGCTTTCCAAGGGAAAGACGCAATTCTCCTTTGACGGAGCGAACTATTCCTATGAAACGATAGACGGGGACATCGTCGTTTCCAAAGATGAAAACGGAACCGCGGTTGCGGTGTGCACCATTTCAGATATGCTCGTCTCTTCAAAGGCGAACGATATCTTCCTCTCCTCGCAGGAGAAATCTTTGATTCGAAACGCGATTCGCGCCAAAGAAACGGAATTCGTTATTCAGGATGCAGCCGGTGCGAATGTTGAATACCGCATTGACCGGGTGAATCAGACTTATACCGTTCGGACGCTGACGGAGTCGCGCGTGATCACCATGTATGAATTCCCGACCGCGGCGCACCTTCTCGGCACGGACAGCAACGGCATGGACGTAATGACGCGGTTGATGTACGGCGGGCGGATTTCGCTGATGGTCGGGTTCGTTGTCGTATTTCTGGAGACATTCCTCGGCATCGTGATGGGCGGCATCTCCGGTTATTTCGGCGGTTGGATCGACACGGCGATCATGCGTTTTGTCGATTTGTTCAACTGCATCCCATTCTATCCCATCGTCATGATCATCGGCACCGTGATGGACAAAATGGAGATAGACCCCATCAAGCGAATCTTCATATTGATGGCGGTGTTGGGCATTCTTGGCTGGACGAGCATTGCGCGCGTTGTCCGCGGCCAGATTCTGTCGCTGCGCGAGCAGGATTTCATGGTTGCGACGGAAGCGACGGGCATTCGCGTCTCGCGAAAGATCTTTAAGCACCTTGTGCCAAACGTAATGCCTCTGCTGATCGTGCAGGCAACGATGAGCCTCGGCGGGATCATTATTACGGAAGCGACGCTGTCGTTCCTGGGACTCGGCGTCAAGTACCCGCTTGCGTCCTGGGGCAGCATCATCAACGCGGCGACGAATGTGCATATCATGACCAATTACTGGTTTATCTGGATCCCCGCGGGGATGCTGATCGTGCTGACGGTTCTTGGGTTCAACTTTGTTGGCGACGGATTGCGGGACGCGTTTGATCCCAAGATGAAGAGGTAGGTGAGAGAGATGACGATCTTCGGCAAAAAGGCCAAGGCACTGGATTATATTTCCGCCGCGGAATCGCGCAGGATCTCTCGCGAGAACCGGCGTATTACCGACCGAATCGAGAAAATGCGAAACCGCAAACATGTTTCGCCGGACGAATATATCACCGTCATGCGCGATCCGAACAATGTAGCGGAGTTCGATAATCTGCACACCTATTTCTTTACGGATATCGGAACGGTCAAGGCCGTGGACGGCGTTTCATTTGACGTGCCGAAGGGCAAAACCGTAGGGGTTGTCGGCGAGAGCGGCTGCGGCAAGAGCGTGACGAGCCTTTCGCTCATGCAGCTGGTGCAGCGCCCGCAGGGGCAGATTGTGGAAGGGGCGATCCGGTTTGATACCGGGGACTTTGTCTACGATATCGCAAAGACCCCGACCGAGGCGATGCAGCGAATTCGCGGCAACCATGTTTCCATGATTTTTCAGGAACCGATGACCAGCCTTAACCCCGTGTTTCGCGCGGGCGCGCAGATTGACGAGGTAATCAAGCTCCACAACCCGCATCTATCGGACGAGGAAGTAAAAAGACGCACCATCGAAATGCTGGAAATGGTCAACATTGCCAACTGCGAAGGCGTTTATCAAATGTTCCCGCACGAGCTCTCCGGCGGTATGCGCCAGCGCATCATGATTGCCATGGCGCTGAGCTGTAACCCGAAACTCATTATTGCGGACGAACCGACAACCGCGCTGGATGTTACCATTCAAGCGCAGATTCTCGATTTGCTGCGAAACCTCAAGGCAAAGATCAACAGCTCCATCATGCTCATTACGCATGACCTTGGCGTGGTCGCCGAAATGGCGGATCTCGTCGTGGTTATGTATGCCGGGCGCATTGTGGAGAAAGGAACGACGGAAGAAGTGTTCCTGCATCCCGCGCACCCCTATACGATTGGATTGATGGAGTCCAAACCGGTGGTCGGGCGCGGCAGGGAAAGGCTTTACAGCATACCCGGTTCTGTTCCAAATCCCATTGATATGCCGAACTACTGCTATTTCCGGGATCGCTGTGAGCGCAGCTGCAAAGCCTGTGCGGGGAAATACCCGGACGAGATACGCCTCTCCGATACGCATTTTGTGAGCTGCTATCTCTACGCGGATCAGGGGGTGAACGTATGAACGGGCAAAAAAGGGCCAACGACGAAGTGGTAATGGAGGTAAGGAACCTCAAGAAATATTTCCCGATCAAGGCGGGCATATTTGGCCGCGTAGTCGGGCAGGTTCGCGCGGTGGACGGCGTGAGTTTTCGCATACGCCGCGGCACAACAATGGGGCTGGTCGGCGAGTCCGGCTGCGGTAAGACCACCGTTGGAAAAACGCTGCTGCGTCTCAACGACAAGACCTCCGGCGAGGTGCTGTTCAAGGGAACGGAGATATTCGAACTGGGTCGTTCCGAGCTGAGGCACTTGCGCCCGCAGATCCAGATTATTTTCCAGGATCCGTATTCGAGCCTCTCGCCGCGTATGCCGGTCGGGGAGATCATTGGCGAGGCGGTACGCGAGCACAACCTCGTTCCGGAATCGGAATTCGACGATTATATTACAAAGATTATGCGCTCCTGCGGCTTGCAGCCGTACCATAAGGACCGTTATCCCCATGAGTTTTCGGGCGGGCAGCGGCAGCGCATTTGCATTGCGCGCGCCCTTGCGCTGAATCCGGATTTCATCGTATGCGACGAGCCGGTCTCTGCGCTGGACGTTTCCATTCAGGCGCAGATCATCAATCTGCTGGAAGACCTGCAAAAGGAATTCGGCCTGACCTATCTGTTTATCTCGCACGATCTATCCGTTGTTGAACATATTTCGGATACAGTCGGCGTGATGTACTTAGGCGATATGGTGGAGTACGGCGCAAAGGAGGATGTCTTCGCAAAGCCGCTGCATCCGTATACGCGCGCGCTGTTTTCGGCCATTCCCGTGCCGGATCCAACGGTCAAGATGAACCGGATTATTTTGGAAGGCAGCATTCCGTCTCCGGCAAACCCGCCCGCGGGCTGCAAGTTCCACACGCGCTGCAGGGATTGCATGGAGATCTGCAGGCATGAAGCGCCAAAGCGCTTTGACGCAGGCAACGAACATTATGTCGTATGCCATCTTTACGGTAAATAAGCGATGACCAGGCGAATCCGGCGCGAACCATATGACGATGACGACGGGCGCACGATCGTGAATATGAACGTCGAAGGGATGCCGGGCTACCGGCGCAGCCGCGACGAGATGCGATCCCCGTCGAATTCGGAACAGACGCGCCCGCAGCAAATGCTCTCGAAGCGTGAAACGCGGATGATCCTGTTTGCAAGCATGAAATGGGCGTTTCTGTTTTCGGCGGGTTTTTCGCTGATTCTGATTCTGTTTATTCTATTTTGCGTGAAAGTCTGGTTTGCGTGAAAACCGGTTAACGTCGTTTCCTTCAGACGGTACAGTTAAATAGTTGCAACTTTCAATGCGCGGCAGAAATGCCGCGCATTTTATAATGGAAACACAACAGGAAAAAAGGAGGAGACAATGTCGAATAAACGCACATTTACGCACTCATTATACATACAGAAAAACAATAATACGACGTATTACGACATTTTACGACATAAGGGATACCTAACGAACAAGCAGAGAAGAGAAATACAAAGAAGAACAGATAAACATTAAAAACGGACGTATTAAAAAATTTACACTTGCCGGAATGCGCAATTCCGAGTAACGTGTCACGACGGCGAGAAATCCAAGTAATTGTGCAACGTTTTCGAACGAGATATGTATTACGAAGAAATATGCCAAAATACGGTACAAATATATATTGAATATTTCTTCGTAATTGATACAATAAACAAGAGTTCGCATTTTCTGTTTTCCTTGCGTGAAAAGGAAGCCGCAAAGGGAAGGAATGCTAATATTTACAATATAAAATACTGAAATAAAACGTATATTGCGCAGGAATCCAAGTTTGGATTCGAGGAGGTTATGCAATATGAAAAACAGAATCCGGAAAGCGATTCTCTGGTCGCTCGCACTGGCATTGCTGCTTGGAAGCGGCATGTCGCTGGCGGACTCCGGCTCTGAACCGGCAGGCCGGGTGCATTTTGTTCTGGTGATCGATTGCACCGGCAGTATGGACAAAGCGGACGCGGAGGGAATGAGCGTTTCGGCAGCCGAGCTGTTCGTGGATATGCTGCCGATGGAAAACGCTACCGTATCCGTTATCTGCTTTGGCAAGCGCTGGAAGGAAACCTACCAATTCCAAAATGGCGACGCGGAGGAAATGCAGCCGTTTTGCAGTCCGGATGGAGCGTATAACGAAATCTTTCGCGCAGACAACCGCTATATTTCTGCGCTTTGCGAGCTGGAGTCGCTCGGTTCCGTTACGGAACGCAGCGAACTGAAAACCGCAATTGAGAAGGCGGACGAGCTTTTGAGTTCCGATTCGGTCACGGTTGCCAGTTCCGCAATGCTTGCGGCGGTCGACTTGCTGAAAAGCGCAAAAGCGGAACCAAACAACGCCTGCGTTGTGCTGATGTCCGACGGCCGGGTCCAGGTGGAGCGCCGCGAAGCGATGGATGCGGTAACGGCGCTGAATCCGTACCCGTCCTATGTCCTGGAACTGAATTACGACCAGAAAAACAATGAATCCTCCATCGCGCGTAAGCAGCTAACCGATATTGCCGCAAAGTACGACGGGGATAGGGAGAGCAACCGCTATATCGAGGTGAAAAGCGCCGGGGATGTGATCCAGGCGGTCTCCTCGGTGATTGGACGTTTTATCGATCTGCAGGCTGTGAATCCAACAAAGGTGGATGTGATTGGAGGCGAAACGGAGTCGTATGAGTTCTTCGTTCCGGAGATGGCGTCCGAAACCAATATCGTCGTAACGGGCGAGGGGTTCCAAAGCATGGAGGTAAAAGCGCCGGATGGAACCGCAACCACCTATCAGAATACCAATACCGTCGATCCAAACCGTACGTTTATTCGCAATGCGGATAAATACGCGGTTCTAAAGATTAAGCGCCCTCCAATCGGGACATGGAGCGTAAAGATCTACGGCGAATCCGGAACCAATATCTACATCCACGCCGTATCCGCAAAAGAGCTGAGCCTTGTACTCCGCGCGAGCGGCTACGAACCGGAAACGCGAGAATACTGGCTGAAAAACGACGTCGTACCGTTTACGGCCGCCTTCGAATACGAGGGGGACATCGTTTCGTCGGATACCTTCTACCGGAAAAACCCGGCGCAGCTGTTTATTAAGAATCAAAACACAAACCAACTGATTGGCCCGATAACAGGCGAAGCGTCCGACAGCGGCTATTCCTGGAATATTCCGCTGCAGGAAGCCGGAATGCTGGATGTAACGGCATATCTGCCATATACGGAGTTTCGCGACGGCGGTAAAACCAGCAACGGTCTGTGTTATTTTGTCAAGAATCTGGAGCTTACGCTCGGCGAAGGGCAGACAATGTCCCTGCCGGAATCCATGCATGTGAACGAGGAGACAGGGCCGATTGATGTGTCAAAACTCTTCGTGAATCCGGACTGCGACGAGGTCGCTTATTCGATTGCTTGTAAGGACGAAACGGGCCTGGCGGGCGATATGACGGTGAACTCGCCGGAAATCGGCGTCGTCTCGATCCGCATGCCGTCCAAGGAAGGCGAATACGAAGCGGTTCTGCGTGCAAAAGACGCAAACATGCAGCAGCCGGTGTCCGTAGCGTTTGCCGTTTCGGTTGTGAATCAGCCGATTCGGGAACTGAAAAAGCTGAACCTGGATACGATCGTGATCCATCAGCCCAAGTGGCTGGGGGGAACGTCCAATACCAAAAGTTATGACCTCAGCGAGTACTATATTGACCCGGACGGGCTGCCGCTGAACTACACGCTGGAATTTGGAAAAACGGACGACCCGAACGTTTCCGCAGAGTTGAACGGCGAGGTTCTTACGGTGTCCGCGCAGGCAAAGGGCAGTGAAAAGGTGAAGCTGACCATAACCGACAGCAGCGCAGACACGCGCGAGGTTTCTCTCAATATAAAAAGCGAAAGCTGGATCGTTGTTCTTGTAAAGCAGAACTTACAGTGGATTCTTCTGGCGCTGATAACGCTGATCCTCCTGCTCGTTTTGCTGGATATCCGGCGCGTGAAGGGCGCCTGGCGCATCGGCATCAGCGGACCCGGCGAAGACGAAAAAATCAGCGAGAGGTTCAGCACGCTTACAACGCAGAGACCGCTGCGAAAACCGAAAATCACTTTGCTGAGCGTATTGCGCTGTGCGGAACAGATGAATGACGACGAAACGCGGAGTTTGCCGGATCTGGGTTATGTTGATCAGAAGTATCCAATGCTGTACGGCAGACTGGCTGGCAGCAAGGTTACGATCAAGGGGCTCGATTACGCGCATTCCCATGCGGACGTTCTGTTAGGCGATGATAAGCTGAGCCGGAAGCGGTCGCGCATTGTGCTGAGACCCGGACAATGCCTTGAATTCCGGTACTCAAACGGCATGGACGACGTTATTCTCACCGTTACGCTCAAGCTGGAGTAATGCGCAACTGCGGCCGGCAACGGCGCGCTTTCCTGCGGGGAAATCCGGTTTGGCCAATCCCATTCGATATAACGGATAACCGAGTGA
Source organism: Eubacteriales bacterium (assembly GCA_021373115.1). GTDB lineage: Bacteria > Bacillota > Clostridia > Christensenellales > CAG-138 > UBA7703. The sequence continues at coordinate 53,630 of JAJFTI010000001.1, forward strand.
AACGAAAAGACACAAACAGAAAGGAAAACGGCATGCGTATCATCGAATTGAAAAAGAAGGAATCCGAACTGCTGAGCGAATGCTTTGGGCAGGGTGTTGCGGACGCTTCGGACGGGAAGCTCTTTGTAAAACCCTCGGAGATGAAGATTGATCCGAACAAGCGCTCGCTGATCATCGGCCTGGGCGGCTCCGGCATCAAGACGGTCAATCTGGTGAAGACCGTGTTGAGAGCCAAATGCACCGACTTTGGGGGGCGTGTTTCGTTTCTTGCGATCGATACGGATGCGAACGATATCCTGCGTTCCACAACGGCGCTAGCCCCCGGCGAAACGCATGTGATTTCAAACGAAGGCGGGGACATCAATTCGTTTTACCGGAATGCGCGCAGGAATTCGTTTATCGATTCCTGGTGCACGCCGCGCGTGCCGGCAATGCAGGATTTAACGCTTGACGGCGCAAATCAGAAACGCCAGATCAGTAAAATGAAAATTTTCTATCCAAGCGATTTGGCGTGCCCGAACGACATGAAACTAATGGCGGCTATGAAAAACGCGGTCAACCGGGCCATGAAAGACGCAATGGCGGATGAAAAACTGCAGGTCTTTCTTGTTCTGGGTATTTCCGGCGGAACGGGCAGCGGCGGCATCATCGACATCGCGCAGCTCGTGCGCCGTGTTGCACCGGTTGGCAGCCAGCTGATTGGCGTGTTCTACCTGCCGGACGCCATGCCGATTTACGACAATTCGATCATGGCGAACGGGTATGCCGCGCTCAAAGAGCTGGATTACTATATCTGCGCGCGCCAGCGCGAGGACGAGGATAAGCTCTTTGTCAGTCCCGCGAGCGACGGCGAGCGACCGGTGGATATTCGAAAGGGGAAACCGCTCTACGACATGCCGATTCTGGTTAGCGGATCGGCGGACGGAATTGGCAACGAGATGGAAAAGTACCGCGAAACGCGGAAAACGGCGACGGAGTTCATCGTTAACCTTCTCGCGGACTCCGAAAATACGAAGAGCAATGCAGCAGGCGACGATCAGTTCCTGATCAAGAGTTTTTTCTCCAACAAGGAAACGGTTCGTACCGCAACCTTCCTGCCCAATATGTATGATTCCCATTCGAGCCACGAAAATCCCGGTACGTTCGGCGAGGATTGCTTTGACTACTGCGCAATCGGCGTGAGCACCATCGCAATGCCGGAACGAATTATCATGTCCTATGCGGTGGACGAAATTGTGGAGACGCTGCTCGGCAACGAGAGCATGTTCGCCGGCAATGGGTTCAAAGGATTCGATCTCAAGCCGATGGGCAGGGTGCAGGCGGACAGCGCGATCCCCGCAATCCTGATCAATGGCCGCGCGGTGGACAGCCGGATTGTGGAGATCTGCAGGCTCTCGAAGCCGAACAATACCGAATTCAGTATTGACGAAATTCGAAGCGGCAACGCGGCGGTACAGTACCGCAACGCGCTGGGCTTGAATAAATTCCGGGCCAAGGCGTTTCAGGAATCCGAGGTCTGGCTGACCGGCCAGGCGAGAGCCTTTGAAGAGCGGGCCAAGATGTATATGCTGGAGCACGGTCCACATTCCTTTGTTTGCCTCTGCAAGGGGATTGGTCCGGACGGCGAAACGTTCGACGGACTGCTGGCCCGTTTGGAAAAGATGGAAGACCCGGTGGATCGCGCCGAGAAGATCCGCGCAAGCAAGGCAAAGACGGATCGCCTCCAGTCCAAGATGAATGGATTCCTCGGTAAGATCTCCAACTGGCTCGGCCACCACGTGGATACCTGGCACAGCCAGTTCCTGGAGTTGGAGTCCGCCCGCATTGAGGAAGCGGTTGCCGAACATCTCTACGGGGAGAGCGACCATGCGTTTGATACCTACTTCCGCGACCCGGTAATCCGGTTCATCGAGGCCTGCGAGGATTTTGATGTAGCGCTGGAGGAGTTGCGAAAGGTATACAGAGACCTTGGAGACGGGTTTGAAACCCTCGAAAAGTTCCGCGCGACCGCGCAGGCGACCGAACCGATCAACGTCAATATCCTTAATGGCATGAGCGAATACAGCTGGGCGAGAGCCCTGGTGGATCAAAGCATTCGTGCGGTGAATTTCCAGACGCTGAAGGAGAACCTGATTCAGGACTTTATGGACAATCAGCGTTCCTGGACGAACTACGATCCGAAACGCCCGCTGAATTCGCCGCGCAGGCAGTTTGACGCGCTGATTGCGGACAGTGGCTTTGCCATGCAAACGCTTACGCTGGAAATGTATTTTAACCAGTGCGTCGCCGATCCCGCGGCGGAAGCCGAACGGATGGTCGAACAGCTCATCAACCGCGCGCGCCCGCGCTACCACCAGCTCGGAAGTGCGCTTGGCAGGGAAGCGAAAACCTACCTGCTTGCTCCGGCGCAGCTGTTCAGCGGCAATCCGGCGCTCAAAGAGAGCTTTGACGCCGCCTGCAAACATCACGACGTAGAGATATATCTTTCACACGTCGAGGACAAAATGGTTTGCTACCGATTCAAATGCGCACTGCCCATCTATGCGCTCGCCGAGATTCAACGCTGGGAGAGCGCGTATGAAGCGCTGAATCCGGAAATGGATGTGCTGCTGCATACCAATACGGGAAAAGACGAAGACTTTTCAAAGGATAAAGGTGTGCCCTGGGCAGACCGTCCGCCGGTGTCGTATCGAAGCGATGTGCGTCTGCCCGGTTCCAGCGGGCAGGTCAGCCGTGAGGGAAGGTATTTCAATCAGGTGATCGATCCTTTTTTCCGGCAGGCGCTGGAGATCGGTTTGATTCTGCCGGTTGCGGAAGGCGCCGCACCGAACGAAACATATACGTTCGAGTGTCTGATTCTCGATCAGAAGGGCTGGGACTACTCATTCAGCGTTTCGGAATACAGCAGCCGGAACGGCACTGTAAAGAACGGCATTCTACAGAAAGGAAAGCCGCTCGCGGAATATTTTGCACAGAAAAACGGCGTTGGTGCCGCAAGCTGTCTGCGCAAGATTGAGCTGCTGGATGCCGGTCGATTCAATAATCCCATGCCGAGAGCCATTGCGGAAGACCGCGCCAGGCGAATCCTTCGAAAGAATACACCGCTGTTCATTCATCTCAAGCGCTCGTTACCGGTGCTGCAGGCGGTTTCCGACGCGATTGACGAGGTAAACAAGGCCAGTCTGAGCGCGCAGATGATCCCGACGTTTGCAAAAGCGATTGCGTTCGGCATTCTGCGCGAGGACGAAAAGCACTTCTGGAAGGTTCACCTTGGCGGAAAACCGACCCCACTATGCCGGCTTGTCGGCGCGTCGTATGAAAACGGCAGCAACGCCGTTCTGTTTGAGAAGGGATTCCGCGTGAAGCTGTTGTTCGACGCGTTTATCGAAGCGCCGGACACGCACACGGATGTGAGTGATGCCGTCAATGAGATCTGGCAGCCTCTGGTGAATAACGACGCGCACGTGCTGCAGGATTTTCTCGATGTCTTGCAGTGGGCGAAGGACGAGGCGGACGCGCGGATGGACGAGTATTTTGCCGACGGCCGCGTAATGGCGCGGCGCTCGTTCTTCCGCGAGATGCATCTGGAAGACGAGGCGGACGAAATGGCGGAGCAGATCAAGGCGCTGTATCAGGGGGTTCAGCGTACCTATAAGAACCTGCAGGAATTAAAGTAGTCCGATTGAACCGGAAGGAACCAAAGGAACCCGACTCGAAGGAAACGTCGCGGCGGCGCTGGCATCGCCTCGGCAGAGAAAGGCGGAGATAGTATGCCGGAACGACTGGAACCGAATGCCATCGATACCATTACGGTGGTGCTGTCGGATCTTCCGGACGATTTGAATGCCGATGTCCGGGATCAGTTTGCAGCTGCGTTTGAGCAGAACGAATACCTGCTTTTACAGGCGGGCAGTCTGCTGCAGAGCGGCTTTCATGAGGCGGCGAACCAGATTGTCGCGCAGGTCGACGAACAGCTCAGGCACGGCGAACTTACGAAAGTGATGCCGATGCGATTCAATCTCGTTTTGTATGCGACGCTGGAACCCGCGGCTTGCGAGAAGCTGGAACAGCTGCGAAAGATCGTTTTCGAAATCGGCGGGCAGTTGGGTATTCTAAACGCATACGCGTGTATCCTGAAACAGTACATGCGCGGGGAGGAAAACGCGCTGGCGATGGATCGTTGCGCCGAGGTCTGCAAAGCGGACGGGGATCGCCCGCAGATCCCCATTCTGCTGGTCAATCGCGGTCTTGGAATAACGATCGACCTTCCGCTGAAGGCATCGGTTCGTTACCTTCATATCATCAGCCGAAACAGCAGGCTCAAGGTATCCCTGCTCGGAAAGACGGAACTGGTCATGAGTATCGCTTTGCTGGAATATGACGATGCAAACGCGATTTCGCTTCAGCAGCAGATCCTGCGCCTGCAAAGCGAAATGGAGCTTCCGGAAGCCGCAAAGGGACAAATGTATGCTTCGGTTCAAACGCAGATGGACGCCGCGGCCGAACGGCTGAATCGAAACGACCTCCTGCAGCTTGCGAATTTTCCCCTTCGCACGGACGCGATTGGGAATCTCTTTTCGGTGCTGTTTGGTAGGCGCATCCTCCGGCACGCGCTGGACGATACGGCGGAAACCCTCGCAATCGTGTATCAAAAGAATATTCACGAGCGTTTCTGCGACGGGAGCTTTCGCTCGGAAGAGGCACAGAAAAAGTTATTCGAGTTACTGGATTCCTATCCCGTTGCGTACATTCGTTCCCGATTCAAGCAGGATCTGGAGGAATTGGGAAAAAAATACACACAGTCTTACGAGGCGTATGCTCCCGAACTTCGGATCTGCTTGGGCGAGAAGCGTCTGCGCGCGCAGCTTGGGGTGGAATACCAAAAATCGCTCGACCGCTCGCGCGCCTATCTTAGACGCGTTGTGATTCGGGAAATGGGCAGACAGGCGGACGTATATATCGCCGGGGGGCGACTGGAACAGCGGGAAAAAGAGATCAGAGAGCGTATCCTCCGGCTGAAAGCAAAAGCGCACGCCGTCGGAAACGCGCGGAGCGCCGCCGATTTTTTACAAACGCAACTGGCCTTTCTCCCGACGCAGGGCGGCGTGTCGTTTGAAAGCTGCCTGAACAGCGACATGATTCTGCTCCTCTCAAAGAAGATGGACGACAACTGGGGCGAATACGCGCCCTATCTGCCCAATACGCCGCAATTTGACATATACAACTACGGAATGCTGGAAGATCAGGAACTGCAGGCGCTGCAGATCATGCGGTTCGACGCCGCGCTATATCAGCAGAACCGGAAACTGATTTTTCAGATCAAGTGAGGAAGACACATGGCGCTGAGGGATATGGTGGAATACACGAACAACAACTTTGGAGTTCGTATTTCCGGGACGGGAATCGGCGGAAAGCCGCTGCTGTATCGCGCTATTGCGCTGTCCTCACCGGCAGAAAGCGACGGGCGGCTGGAATACACCCCGGTAAAGGACACGCTCGAAATCAGGAAGCTTAGCGTGATTGACCTCACAAACGGCGAGGAACGCCTGCTGATTGGCCCGAAAAAGCCGGATGCGAGGCTTATTCCAAACCTCCTGGATACGAAAGGCCTGTTTTTATTCAACCGAGACGCGCCGCCATTTCATCTGTCGCGGCTTTGGTTGCAGGATGAGACGGCCGGCGTGCGGTTCTACCTCGGTAACGAGAAGCTCGATCCGACGCTGCGCTGGCGGCTGGAGAGCGGCGGGCACCGATTTCATTTTTACACGGATGAATACTGCAAAGCATATTACGAAGGGATATGAACACAGATGCCGGAATTCTCTTATCATTGCATAAATTGTGGCACGTTGCTGACGCCGGAGGACGTTGTATACGATATCGCGGGGATCGCGTTCTTTGGCGCGCTGGCGGGCGATTATTCGCAGTTTCCAATCTATGCGACCAGAGAAGAGATGGAAACCCTGTTTTCGTGGAGCGAAGGGAAAGGCACTTGCGGCATTACCCTCCTGGACTGGATTCGCATGCTTTACGAGCAGTGCGGAAACCATCTTGACGACGGTACGCGGGAAAAGGATGCGGATACCGCGTATGATACGTTCAACAAAGCGCTGCTCAAGCAGCAGAAAGCACAGGAGGAGTATTCGTTTGGTACGGTACCGTCTGCCGTAATCCCCGGGCTTCCGGATAATCTTTCCAGAATTCTGGTCGGCAATTGCGGAAGCGAAGAGGTGTGCCGCTGCGTCATTGAGCTTGATCAGAAATACGGCTACAGCATTGTCGATTATGCGGGAAGAGAGAATCAGAATAATTTCACCGACCACCGCTGCTGCAAGAAATGCCGCTCCACACTGCTGGATTACGCGTTCCAGTGCGAACAGACGCTGATCGGGTTTATCGGGTTTGCGCAGGTGGGCAAGACCTGCCTGATTACCGCGCTGTGCGAATATCTTACGAACAATGTAAACGGATCGCAGCTTCTGCTGCGACAGTGTGACGAACGCCTGTTCAACCGTGAACGAAAGCGCTATCAAAATGGATTTTCGCTGATAAAAACCGCGACAAACGGGCTCCTGAAAGTAAGCCCGACTATTTATATGAATGACGGAGAGCATCCGGCGCGTATGCTGACGTTTGTGGATATTGCCGGCGAGGCGTTTAACAACGACGAGGGAAGGTTCGATCCCTCCTTGATGGAGAACAACTTCCGCGCGATTGCCGATTGCTCGCTCTATATCTTCTGCACTTCGCTCTCCGCTTTCGAAACCGCGGATTCCGGCAGCATGCAGCATTCGCTTGAGAACTTTGTCAACCATCTGTCACGAAACGAACGGAAGCCGAAACCCGGCCCGATAATGGTCGCCCTGATGCAGATGGACGAATCAACCAAATACAAAGAAAACAAGAAAGACGCGACGTTTCTGGACGGTTATTACTACGGCCGCGAAGCAAACCAGATCTGCAATGTTTGCGAGAACGAACAGCTGAAAGCTGCCTATCCGAGCGAAGACCAACGGGAAAGAATCCAAAAAAGACTGCAGAGCTTTCTGATCGGCGTAGGCGCCATGCTCTATTACACGCCGATTACCTGCTCCGCCTATGGCCGGCAGCCGGTGAAACAGGAAAACCCGAAAAGGGATTCCAAAGCATTTCAAAAACAGGTGGAAGACGCGATTCGAAAGAAACATCCCGTGCAGATTATCATCGATGAATATGCGGCGGAGGACGGTTTCTTTGAAAAATACCGGAATGAATATGAATCCGGTTCCGACTATATTGAAATTATCCGACAGAATGCGGAAGAGAATGGAGAAGGCGGAAGGAATGATTCCGGCGGGTCAACGGTAAAGAACGGGGACCAGGCGTGCGAGGTGTCGTCGCTTCGGTTCACGCCAAAACCAAGAAATATGGATACGATTTTCAACTGGATTATGCGCGTGATCGGAGAAGAGGAAATCCTCTCCCGTAACAACGTGAACCAGCCGCTGCCCCCGATGGAATGCATGCATTTGAACGTGAACGACTGCCATACGAGCGCGGCGGAGCTGGAAGCGATCGCGCGCATGTTTATCAATCCAAACCGGCATGACCGTGAATTATACGCGCTGTCTCAAGAGCGCAATTTCTGGAACGATTGGAAAAAGAGGAGATATCTCGCAAAAATTTCCAGGGAACGGTCAGCGCATGCGCAATCTCTCCAACAGATTTGACCGCATTGGGAGAATGTATGGTACGAACCTATTGTAAAATAATCGGTACCCGCGAACAGGACTATTCCGGAAACACGAACAGGCAGGGCATCAACCAGGAAATGACCGTGTTTTCCGGCGGTGCGGGCGTGCCTTATACCGAGGACGTGATTCGCGCCGCCCGCGATGTTTTTCAGCTGTACGGCGGAAGAACGGCCTATTCCTCCGGCGTGTTTTCCAGCGTGATGCGAACCATTGCGGGGCAGACGTTTGTCTGTTACGGAATTTCCCAAAAGCAGGCGCTAGGCCGGGAATCGCAATTTACGCAGGTATTCGTTGTCCCCCGCGAGGATTTGCTGGATGGGGACGCCTATCTGCAGGAGGTGTTCGGACGAAATTTCGTGTCCGAGGAAATGATACACCGTTCATCGCAGCCAATGCCGGAGGAGATCTTTACCGTTTCGGCGTATTCGCGCCGCGAGGTTAACCGGCTGAGCGAGCAGCGCCTGAAGGTTTTAATGCATGCCGTCGTATTGCTTTGTAACGGAAAAAAGGTACTGCTGGTAGAGCGCGATAAGGAATATCAAAAGGATTTCTTTCGTCCGCTGCTGCGGGAGCTGTTTGAACTGATTCCCGCGGGACATCGCTACCAGATCAATTTTACGACGGGGCGGTGCCTGGACGATATCGATCGACTGGATTCCGCGCAGCTGATTGTAACGAATCAGGCGTTCACCGGAACCGAAGAAAGACCGCAGCTGTGCCTTGACGAAAGAGAGGAAAGCAGAAAGCCGAATACGCGCGTTTGGCCCGGAATCACGCTTTCAAAGGACGGGCGAAACGAATCCGTTCCGTCGGCTGACGACCCCTCCATAATGCCGCAGACGTACCACTGGGCAATGGAACAGATGGCCATTCGGGACGAGCTGGCGGACTATAGCAAGGGGATGGGGAAAACGCTCCAAACCGAATTTGCGGAATTGATGGATTGCATGGATGAGAAAAAATCATACTGGTGGCGTTTCCCGAAACAGAACAAATCCATTCGCAATTTCAATGAGCTAAGGGCGCGACATGAAAGCACGCCGCTCCTGGTGCGATCCGAACGTTCCAATGCGGAATTCTGCAAACGGCTGCCGGAATTGCTGGATCTGGAAGACGGCGTTGAGGAACTCTATTTCGACTTTGGGCGGATGATTATGCCGGAAGACGTACGCAGGAAAAATCTGGGATACATCACGGTGCGCCTCCGGAAATTCGGTCTCAGCGACGAAGCGTTCTCCCGCCTGCAGCTCGGATATGCCGATTATGAAAAATCTATGCAGGAATTACAATCGCTGCGCAAGATGGTTGCACAAAGCCGGGCAAAAGAGCCGGCCGAAGCGGAATTCCAACTGACGCGAATGCGGCAGGCGGGCGAAGCGCTTTTGCAGATTATGAAAAACACATGGGAACCCGCGCCGGACGCCCGACGACGGCAGACCGGCACGGAGCAGGCGTGACTTCGAAAAGATGAGGGAAAAACGATATGGATTTCAGCCAGATTCTACAGGAAATTGAGAGCCTGAAAAACGAGCTCAGCGATGCCGCGAAAGAGCGGAGCGAGCTTCTGGGCAAACTGCAGTCCTCGCTTGAGCAGCACTATTCGGAACTGGAGGGACAATACGAGTCGCTCAGGACAATTCAGTCCGAAGCGATGAACCGGCAGTTCGACGAACAGAACGAACAAATCGGCGCGTTTCGCCAGACGCAGGATTCTTTTCTCCGGGAGCAGGCCGCGAAGGCGGAGTCAATGCAAAAAGCGCAGGACGAATGGATAGCGGTACTGGAAACGGCGCAGCAAGCGGCCCGGGAGATTGCGGAACAGGTTCACACGCAGGAGACAAAAATTGCCGAACTGAGGAACACCGCGGAAAAAGGCATGCGGTTCTTGCATGACCAAGCCAAAGACGACCGAGAACAAATCGACACACAGCTGGACGAATTGAGGGCCTCTCTGACAAAGACGGATCAGACGAAGCGGATGGAAGATCTGCAGAAACGTCTGGATCAGCTCCGCGCCGAGAGCACCGCTTTTTTTAACAATCTGGCAGGCCGGATGGAGAAGATGAAAGCGCAGCTTTCGTCTGTCGGCGGGGTCGAGGGCAAACTGAAGGACTGCATCGACGAGATCAATTCGGTTCGCAGTGAAACGGCGAAGGTCGGCAAGCGGGTGGCGAGGCTGGAGGAAAGCGGCCCAATCGGACCGGGCCCATACAGGAAACCAAAATCCATGCTGCCGGTGATCGCGATTTTGCTCAGCGTGATTGCGATCCTCGGTTTGGCAGCCGGCGGGATTCTGTTCCGGCTGTCTCAGGCTGACGCAGCGGTGCAGATGCGGGAGCAAATCGAACAGTCGCAGAATGAAAGCGCCGCGCAGCTGCAGCAACTGGCCGATCAGGTCGAACAGCTCAGGATGATTGTGGAAGCGACGCCTACTCCGGAGCCTGCTCCAACCGCAACCCCGATTGCAACGCCACAGCCGAACGCGACCGGGGAAGGTGCGAAACCAAATCCATAAATCAAAGCCTCACGCCAGTCTGCCGGCCGGCAACAGAACCGCGGATCAATTTTCCCTATAAAGGCTTCCTGTCGCAGGAATACGGAGAGTTGCATGAACCGACGTCGTTTTTCGAACGGCGTCAGTTTTGCTTTGAACGGAAATCTCTCTTTTCAGTCGTTTATTTCACTTAAAAACCTCCCGCCGCAGCTGCTTTGTCCTGCGGCAGGAGGAGTTTTTCTCGATGCCCATTTTTTGAGATTTCGTTCGAGCGGGCAGTGGAGTTTTCGGAATCGACACAATATAATATAGAGCATAGTCCGTTGAAACGAGTAAAAAACGCATATCCTTTTTCGAAGGAGGCAGCTTTCCACGCTGCACAAAACCTGAAACAAATATCGCTATAATACAAATATTGTCATTCTCATGAATTTGTTTTGTCAGGCCGTACGCATAGAATTGAACTGCCATCAGGCGGCTGAAATACAAACGCTGCCTTCAAAAGCCAGTTCAACAAATCATATCGAGGGGGAATCACAAGTATGTCTCTGAAAAAATGGACTGTCCTGATCATCAGCATGATGATGGTGCTTGGCTGCTTCACCGCCTGCGCCAGCGCGCCTGCGGAAGAAGCTACGCCCACCGAAGCGGCCGTCGCAGAAGAAACCGCCGCGCCGGAACCCGAAGCGGCAGCGGAACCCATTACGTTGGTCTTCTGGCACGCCTATGGCGACGGCGAAGAGGAACAGCTGAAAAACGTCGTTCTGCCAATGTGGAACGAACTGCACCCGGAAATCACCATTGAGGCGGTTCGCCAGGACGGCGGACAGTACCACGAGATGATCGTAACGTCCTTTGGCACCGGCCAGAGCCCGGACGTTGCCCGCATCGATATCGTCAACACCGCCGCTTACGCCGCGCAGGGCGGCCTTGCGCCCCTGAGCAATTATGAAGACTTCGCGGCGCTGAAGGACACGTTCCTGGAAGGGCCGCTTTCCACGAACCTCTATCAGGGCAGCTATTACGGCCTGCCGCTGGATACCAACTGCAAAGCCGCCGTGATTAACACGGCAATTATGAAGGAACTCGGCATTGACGGCGCGCCTGCGACCATGGAGGAGTTCATTGCGGCTGTCGAAACGCGAGGCGCTTACTCGCTGAGCGTATCCGGCGTTGGCGACTGGGACTTGTATCCCTACTTCTGGCTCTTTGGCGGCACGCTGACGGACGAAGGATTCACCAAGGCGAGCGGTTATCTCGACAGCGCGGCGAGCGTTGCGGCGGTGCAGACCATGCTCGACCTGCATGCCAAGAAGGTGTTCACCATTCGGGATGTTGACGGAACGGTTGACGCCTGGGACGGTATCAACAGCGAATATGCCATGTTCTTCGAAGGTCCGTGGTTCTTCGGCTCTTACGAAGAGAAACTTTCGCAGGGCATTCTTGCCGCGCCCATTCCGACCTATAACGGACGCAGCGCTTCCGTTGTCGGCGGCGAGAACATTGCGGTGTTTGCAACGAGCAAGCACGCGGATGCGGCATACGAGTTCACAAAGTTCATGACCAGCGAAGCCGTCCAGCTTGCCATGCTCGAAAAGGGACAGCTGCCGGTACTCAAATCCCTTGTCGGCAACGAAACGGTGCTGAATAATCCCGTTTGGTCGGTCTACATGAAGCAACTGGAATGCGCTTCCGCGCGTATTCCTTCGCCCAACAACGAACAGATAAAACAGGTCTGGAGCGACGCCATGACGGAAATCTTCGTCAACGGCGGGGACGTTCAGGCGACGCTGACCGCGGCCGCCCAGCAGATGGACGCGCTGCTTGGCTGATTCAGCAAATGACGCGCGCTGTACCGCAAGGCCGGATGGCCTTGCGGTACAACTTTCTGAAAATCCGGGCGGCATTGGCCGCAAAGAGGATGTGGATGTGCGGATGAAAACATACGCGAAACAGAAATGGAAAAAAGGCATAAAAGGCTGGCTGGCCGCGCTGCCGTTCATTCTGCCGGGACTGGTTATCGTAGGGTTGTTCGTTCTATACCCCATGCTGTTTACCATTCGCATTTCGCTGTCGGAATACAAAATCGTGCAGGGGCAAATCAACTTCATCGGGCTGAAGAACTACATCAGCGTGCTGACGGATTCTACGGGCCGGTTCTGGTATGCCTACCGCAACAACTTCCTTTACGCGCTGGTGACGGTTCCGCTTATCCTCTTTGGCGGAATGGTGTTTGCGTATCTGATCAACAATCTCAAACACGGCAGAACTGTTTTTAAGGTGGGGTTCTATCTGCCGGTTATCACCTCGTGGGTTATCGTGAGCCTGGTGTTTACCTATATGTTCAACAACTCCGACCGGGGGCTGATGAACTATATCCTTGTGGACAAGCTCCACATCATCAAGGATTATGTGCCCTGGCTTTTGCGGGAGTGGTCGGGCAACGCGGCAATATGGCTCATGGGGATCTGGAAGAACATCGGTTGGGCGATGCTGATCTTTCTTGCGGCGCTGCAGAGCATCCCGCGGGATTTATACGAGGCGGCTTCGCTGGACGGCGCAGGCATCTGGGGCAAGTTTCGACATATCACAATCGCCTGCCTTAAACCTACCGCATATTACGTGCTGGTCAACATGATCATCGGCTCGTTCAACGTGTTCATTCAGGTGCTGATGCTTACGGAGGGCAAACCCAACGGCAGAACCTCCGTTTTGCAATACCTGCTCTACGATAAGGCGTTCGGCCAGTTCCAGTTTGGAGAGGCTTCGGCAATCGGCCTGATCTCTGCGGTTACGATCGTGATTCTAACGGCGCTGCTCAACCGCCTGCTCAAACTGGATACCGTGGAGAAGGGGGGCGCCGATTCATGATTAGGAGACTGCGCGGGAAAAAAGCGGGCGATCTGTTTGCGCAAGCCGCCATATGGACGATTCTTATGGTCTTGCTCATCGTCTTCTCGGTTCCTTTCCTGTTCATGATTTCCAACTCCTTTGAGGAGTTCAGCTTCGTGCTGCCGTATCCGCCCAAACTATTTCCAACGCGGCTGGATTTCTCCGCCTACCGCTACGTGCTTTCCCAGCCGTTCTTTCCAATTGCGGTGAAAAACAGTGTAATCAACACGGCGGTTACGGTTGTGCTTTCGGTTTTCATCTCCACGCTCTCCGCCTACGGTTTTGCGCGGATCGATTTTCCCGGGCGGGAAACGCTGTTTAAACTGTATCTGTTTACGCTGATGGTGCCGAGCTTTCTGAATATCATTCCGCAGTTCATCCTCCTGAAGGGCATTCGGATACCGGGAACGGATATGAACCTCATCGGTACCCGCGCGGGGCTGATTCTGGTTTATGTTGCCACCAACGTTTGCGGGCATACGTTCTTCTTGCGAAACTTTTTCAGAAGCCTGCCGGACGCGCTCTCCGAGTCCGTCATTGTGGACGGCGGCGGGCACGGTACGATTTTTTTCAAGGTGATGCTTCCGCTCTCCAAGCCCGCCATCGGCACGATGAGCATCTTCGCGCTGCAGGGCTTCTGGGAGGAGTATTTTACCGCCAAAGTGCTTGTTGGCGCGAACGAATCCATGATGACGCTGCCGCTGCTGCTGCAGCGCCTGCACGGGCAGTACGCAACCCGTTGGGAGTGGGTGTTTGCCGCGTCGATCCTCGCGCTGATTCCGGTGGTCGCCCTGTTCATCCTGTTCCAGAGAAAGCTGGTTATTGGCGGGCTTACGCAGGGTTCCGACAAGGAATAGATTAAAAGTGAAAATTGGCCGGCTCCAGCGGATTCGGTCAAGGAGTTATTACATGAAAACAGAAACGCGCAAAACGACGTTCTGCCGCCCTGATCGCGCGCAATATCATATTGGAGAGCCGGTTCGGCTCCTGCTGGATCCCAACCCCGGATATCCTGCCGTTATCAACGCGCGCCTGTTCTGCCTGCAGCGGGAACTTCCCTGTTCCTGGTCGCAGCAGGGCGGGACGGTGCTGCTCGGCACAATTGGTGAGGGCAGCTACGGCGTTCGCCTGGAAACGGAAACAGGCGCGCTGGAAACCGCGTTCGACGTGGCGCCATCCGCAAAATCGGTTGTTCGCTACGGCTTTCTATCCGACTTTTCGCCGGAGGATGGAGATACGGCGGATTTGAACTGGCTTTGCCGGCTGCACGTCAATACCGTGCAGTTTTACGACTGGATGTACCGCCACGACCGCCTGCTCCCGCCGGAGGATGAATACAGCGACCCAATCGGGCGGAGCAGTTCGCTCCCGGTGATCCGGCAAAAAATCGAAGCCTGCCGTGCGCGCGGCATGCGCGCGTTCGCCTACGGCGCGGTGTATGCCGCAACGGCCGAAACCGTTCGGGCACACCCGGACTGGGCGGCCTATACGCTGGACGGAGAACCGCTGATCTTTGCCGACTGGCTGAATTACATGAATATTTCTCCGGCGAGCGGCTGGAGCGAGTATATTATTCGGGAATTTCGAACCGTGGTGGAAACGCTCGGTTTTTCGGGGATCCATCTTGACACCTACGGTTTTCCGAAGCGTATTTACGGAAAGAACGGCGAGTGCGTTTCGTTTGAGGACGTATTTCTGCCGTTGATCAACGCGGCGCAAGAAGCGGTCTACGCGGCAAATCCGGACAATGGCGTCATCTTCAACGCGGTTAACGACTGGCCGACGGAACGGGTTGCCGGCGGCGGGCAGGACGCGCAGTACATTGAAGTCTGGCCGCCGCACGATACCTACCGAGACCTCTACCTGCTGATTCAAAAGGCAAAACAACTCGCGCCTGAAAAATCGGTTATCCTGGCGGCGTACATGAAGCCGTTTCAAAGCGCCACCGACGATGCGTCCGTTTCCCAGGCGGAGCACGCTTTTTGCCTGGCGAACGCCGTTATCCTCGCTTCCGGCGGAGTCCAGCTGGTGCATGGGGAAGAGGAGAGTCTGCTTTGCGACAGCTATTATGCAAACCACGCGAAAATCCGGCCGGGGTTTACCGGCACCGTGGTTCGATATGCCGATTTTCTTGTGCGTTATGCGCCGTTGCTGTATGATGACAAAGGATACGACGTTTCCATGACCGCGGGCGGCGGTATCAACGAGGATGTAACCGCGGCGGCGGACGGAGCGGTTTTTTCCGCGGACGGCCGTGCGGATACGGTCTGGATGATCCTGCGTGAGTCGAAAAACAGGCTCGTTGTACACTTGCTGAACTTAAGGGGAAACGACGCGCTCTGGAACACGCCGAAAAACGAGCCGGATACGGTGAGGAATATTCACCTGACGCTTCGGCTGGACGCAAAACTCACCGGCGCTTTTACCGCCTCGCCGGATGGCGAAAGCCTGGATGCAGTTGCGCTGCCGGTTCAAACACGCCGGTCGTCTTACGGTCGCATTCAGGAGCTGATTCTGCCGGAGCTGCGGTATTTTTCGACGATCTGGATCGAATGGGAGTAACGATAGCATGCTGCTGAACTATGACACCACCGTTCTGCCGCGCGTGCGTATGATGGGGCGCGTGCGGTATCACGAACCGTGGTGTCATTTTTCGCGTGTGATTGACGAGTATATCCTGTATGTGATTCGAGACGGGGATATGTATCTGGAAGAAAACGGTGTGCGCATGCACCTCAAAGCCGGCGATTTTCTTCTGCTCGAGCCGAACCTGCCGCATGTTGGCTACAAAGCCGCGAGCTGCGATTATTACTATGCGCACTTCAAGCACGAGCGCATGTTCCGCGCGGCGGATGAAGAGCTCATGATCGAGTCCATGAAGGAGACGCGCCGCAGGTCGATGATTGGTTACAATCTGGACGAGATCGACCCGACGGACCCTGCGATCGGCATTCCGAAACGCTTTAGCGTTTCCGCACTCGAATACCGTCAGATGCTGCATGCCGCCGTGGAAGCATACGACCGCAGGGAAGAGCAGTACAAGCGGTACGTTTCTACGCAGCTTCACCTGTTTCTAATGATGGTTGCACATGAATACCTGACCGCCGCCTGCGCGGAGGAAGATACGAAGCGGAAAAAGTCCGAAGTGGCGGTGGACAGCCTGATACGCTACCTGAACGTGCACTATACGGAGAACATAACGAGCAGTCAGATTTCCGAACGCTTTGAAATGAACTTTGACTATCTAAACCGCGTGTTTTCGAGCGTTACGGGAAGCACGATTTTTTACTATATCAACATGCTTCGCATCAGCAACGCAAAACAGCTCATTACGACGACGAATCTTTCGTTCGCCGAAGTGGCATATTTGGTTGGCGTTGAGGATCGTTACTACTTTACGCGGCTGTTCAAACGCTATGTCGGCATGACCCCGACGGCTTTCTATCGTTCCGCGCATACCCTGCCGTCCAAGGAGAGTGAAACGTTATGAACGATTCCGTTGATAACGGCGAACGGCAGGAAATGGGGCTGGCTCTCTTTTTTCGAGTGATCATCAAACGGCTGCTGACGTTGATCGCGCTGAACCTGCTGTTCTGCGTTTCGGTTTTACCGGTTCTAACGCTGCCAAACGCGCTGGCCGCGTTGTACCGCTGCGCGGGACTGACGCTGAAGGAAGAGGATTTTCCACTGATCAAAACGTTCTTTGCGGCGTTTACGAGCGAGTTTTTTAAGACGCTGGCATCCGGTTGGGTAATGCTGCTTCTCCTTGGCGGTGCGGCGGTTGGAGCGGTCTTTTATTGGTCGGTCAGCGCTTCGCTGTCGTTGCTGTTCGCCCTGCTCTGCACCGTGATGACCTTGTACTTTTATGCGGCGAACTGCAATCTGTTCTATATGCTCTCGCGCGTTCGGCTGCCGCTTGGCGCGCTGCTGAAAAACGCGTTTCTGCTGGTTTTTCTGCAACCGATTGGCGGCAATGCGGCATGCCTGCTCTCTTTTCTAGCCTTGGCGGCCTCGGCCTGGTGGTTTCCCGGGACGATTCCGCTTGTCGTTCTGATTTCTTGTTCGCTTGCGGCAATGCTCGCCTGTTACGGCGTTCGAAACAGGATTGAGAAGAGCGTCGTTTCAAAAAACGGTCCTGAAGACCGGTTAAAATGCGAAAATTCCGAATGTTGAGGATTCTTCATGAAGCAGGCATGGTGGAAAGAGCGGGTGTTTTACCAGATCTACCCGCGCAGTTTTCTGGATAGGAATGGCGACGGCGTGGGCGACCTTCGCGGGATCATCGAAAAGCTGGATTATCTCAAGGCGCTCGGCATCGGCGCGGTCTGGCTCTGCCCGGTGTACGATTCGCCGAACGACGACAACGGGTACGACATAAGCAACTACGAAGCCATTCTGCGGGAATTCGGCACAATGGCGGACTTCGACGCGCTGCTGGAAGGCCTGCACGCGCGGGATATCAAGCTCGTAATGGACCTTGTGGTCAACCACAGCTCGGACGAACACGCCTGGTTTACCGAATCCCGCAAGTCGAGGACGAACCCCTGCCGGGATTTTTATATCTGGCGGGACGGCAAAAACGGCGGTCCGCCGAACAACTGGGCTTCGTTCTTTACGCTGAGCGCGTGGAAGTTCGACGAAGCGACGGGGCAGTACTATCTGCATCTCTTTTCGGAAAAACAGCCCGACCTGAACTGGGAAAATCCCGTTTTGCGGCAGGAAATCTGCGCAATGGTCAACCGCTGGTTCGAAAAGGGCGTGGACGGCTTTCGCATGGACGTAATCAACTGCATCGCCAAGGACGAAGGCCTGCCGGACGGCGCGGGAGCGCCGAACGCGGCGGGGTATACGCTCGCGTTTGAGCGCTTTGCCAGCCGCCCGAAGCTCTACGACTACCTGCGCGAGCTGCGCCAAAACTGCTATACCGGCCGCGACTGCCTCTGCCTTGGCGAAACGCCGTTTGTAACGCCCGAGGAAGGCGCGCGGATGCTGGACGAAGCGGACGGCATTTTCGACATGATCTTTCCGTTCGACCTGATGGGTATTGACGACGG
>JAJFTI010000010.1 GCA_021373115.1 Eubacteriales bacterium
TTTGCTCACTTACTTTTGTACGCTCACTCAAATTCGTTGCGTTATTTCATTCCTCAACTTGTGCACCTTTCGGTGCCCTTGCCTCAGAATTACTGGCTTGTTGTTGTTTCTTGCACTATATAGTTTTCAAGGTGCTCTCGCTGTTTTGGTCGGCTTTCGCTTTCCGCGACAGCTTTTATAGTATAGCAATTTGAGTCTGGAATGTCAACCACTTTTCTTAGACTTTTTCGATGTGCCGACGAATCTTTATCTCGTTTTTGCTATGCACTTTTTCGGTGCTCGATTATTTTACAGCTTTCACAGTTGAAAAGCAAGACCTTTTTCGCAAAAATAAGTGTTTCATTTTACTCTTGTATCAGGCTTCTCCTCCGGACACAATTGGTTGATTTTTCGAATTAAAAGAGCTGCGCAATTTCGCCGCGCTTTTCCGCTCGCGTTGACAATATGCTCGACCTTGCTGTATTCTATATAGGAAAATTTGACCGCAAGGAGCCGCTTTATTATATGAAATCCATGACAAGTAAAGAACTTCGCCAGCTCTATCTCGATTTTTTTGTGTCCAAGGGGCACTCGATCATTCCTTCCGCTTCGCTGATTCCGGAAAACGACCCAACCGTACTCTTTACAACCGCCGGCATGCACCCGCTCGTTCCTTATTTAATGGGTGAAAAGCATCCGGAAGGAAAGCGCCTGGTGGATGTTCAGAAGTGCGTCCGCACCGGCGACATTGACGAGGTTGGCGATTCGTCGCACTGCACGTTTTTCGAGATGCTCGGCAACTGGTCGCTTGGCGATTATTTTAAGAAAGAGTCTATCGCGTATTCATGGGAATTTTTAACGAGCAGGGATTGGCTCGGCATAGACCCGAGCCTTCTGTTCTTCACCTGTTTCGAAGGGGATGCGAATGCCCCGCGCGATACCGTTGCGCACGACTGCTGGGTCAGTCAGGGTGTTGATCCGAGCCATATTACGTACCTGCCCAAGAAGAACAACTGGTGGGGCCCCGCCGGCATGACCGGCCCCTGCGGGCCGGACACCGAAATCTTCTACGACACGGGCAAGGCGCCCTGCAGACCGGACTGCAAGGCCGGCTGCGATTGCGGCAAATACCTTGAAATCTGGAACAATGTGTTCATGGAATACAACAAAACGGCCGAAGGCAAGTTTGAACCGCTTGCGCAGAAGAACGTGGATACGGGTATGGGTCTGGATCGCACGGTCGCGACGCTGCAGGGCGTGAAAAGCGTTTACGACACGGATGCTTTTTCCGGCATCATTGCGCAGATTGCGGGGCTATCCGGCAAGCAATACGGCGGGAGCGAAGAGATCACGCGGATGTTCCGCATTATTGCGGATCATATTCGCTGCGCAACGTTTATGCTTGGCGACCAGCGTGGCATAACGCCGAGCAATGTTGATCAGGGCTACATCCTCCGCCGGTTGATTCGCCGCGCGATTCGCTTTGCGATGCAGCTCGGTATTCCGGATGGCAGTCTTTCGAAGATCTCGGAAGCGGTTATCGCGCAATACGGCGATTTTTATCGTGAGCTAAAGGAAAATCGCGAAAAGATACTGGATGAGCTTGCGAAGGAGGAGCAGCGTTTTGAACATGCGCTGAAGAAAGGAATTCGCGAGTTCGAGCGTCTCGTATCCTCGCTTGACGGTTTCGTTATCGACGGCGTCAGCGCGTTCCATCTTTACGATACTTTCGGTTTCCCAATTGAGCTAACGCAGGAACTGGCCGCCGAACGCGGTTTAAAAGTGGATCTGCCCGGCTTTGAGGGAGCCTTCAAAGCGCACCAGGAGCTTTCGCACACGGGAGCGGAGCAGCGTTTTCAGGGCGGTCTTGCCGATCATACTGAGGAAACCGCGCGGCTGCACACCGCAACGCACCTGCTGCAGGCGGGATTGCGCAAAGTGCTCAGCAGCGACGATGTTGCGCAAAAGGGCAGCAATATCACCGCGGAACGCCTTCGCTTCGACTTTAGCTTCCCGCGGAAGGTCACTCCGGAGGAACTCTCTGAGGTGGAAGCGTTTGTCAACGAAGCCATTTCACGCGACATTGATATCACCTGCGAAGAAATGACCGTTGACGAAGCAAAGCAGAGCGGCGCAATCGGATTATTCGAAAGTAAATATGGCTCCAAAGTAAAGGTGTATACGGTTCCCGGTTTCAGCAAGGAGATCTGCGGCGGCCCGCATGCGTCCCGCACCGGCGAGCTTGGCCGCTTTGAAATCAAAAAGGAGGAAGCGTCGAGCTCCGGCGTCCGGCGCATCAAAGCGGTGTTGATTCATGAGTAATTGGTACGTTTACGATTGGGATTTGCAGGGTATGCCCGCGCAGTTTCACGTGGATTTAAAATACGTGGATGAATTTGACACGCTCGGGGATTTTACCACGTTGCTCTACGTTTCGTGCTATCCCAGAAAAATGGAAGCAAATACGTTTTCCGCGCGCGAAGTTCGCGCGCTGGACAACGTCGGCAAGGAGTGCCAAAAAATCCTTGGCTCGCAGTGCGCGTTCGTCGGCTGGATCGATATCGCCGCCCAGCGGCGCTATTACTTCTACACGTCGGATGCGCGACTGCTCGTTCCGCTGATGTCGTATTGTTCGGAAGAAGATGATTTTCGTCTGGAATGCTTCAAAGCGGAGGAGCCCAATCGCCAAACCTACTATCGTTTGCTCGTACCGGATGCGGCAAAGCGCCAATCCGTCGATAACGAAACTTACATCGCTTCTCTACGTTCCCGCGGGGACGACAGCGTTGCATTTCGCCGTGTAAATCTGCATTTCTATTTTCCAAGCGCAAACAGCCGCGCGCTCTATGGCGAAAATGCGAAAGCAATGGGGTTTGCCATCGGCGAAACGGACTATATTCCCGAGCGCGACCCTTCTTACTATATTGTGTTGCACGCCGTCAGTTCTTTGGAAAAGGAAGCGATCAGCGAACTCACTACAAAGGCGATCTACGCCGCCGAAACCTATGGCGGTGTTCTGGAACACTTCGATTCCGCATTTGTACCGAAGCGGGGAATCTTCGGTTAATCCTTCCGCAAAAAACAAAAGCTGGCTCGCCGCCAGCTTTTTCCATTTGCGCTTAGCTATTTCCCAACGCAAAACCGCTCGAAAATCCGGTCGAGCACCGTTGCGTCCACATCCGTTCCGGTGATGGCTCCCAGAAAATGCAGTGCGTTTCGAATATCCGTCGCGGCACAGTCGAATTCCGAAACATTCGCCGCATCCTTCAGCGCGCAAAGCGCCTGCTCCAAAGCGCGGATATGCCTTTCGTTCGTTATGTATGTGCCGTCCGCTCGTTCCGGTGCGGCAAGCGCAATAATCGCGTTCCTGAGTTCCGGCAATCCCTCTCCGGTCTTTGCGCTGACGTGAATTGCGCCGCTATACGCGCATTTTTCCGGTAAATCACATTTGTTCAGTAAAACGATCCTGTTTCCCGCTCCCGTTTCAAAAAGCAGCGCATCGTCCTCCGCCGTAAGCGGCGCGGAGCCATCCAGCACCAGGCAAACGACATCCGCGCTTTTCCATGCGCTCCGCGCCCGGTCAACCCCGATGCGCTCCGCCTCGTTTTCCGCTTCGCGGATACCCGCCGTGTCGATGAGACGAACGGGGATTCCATTCAGATTCAGTTTTTCATCGATTATATCCCGCGTCGTTCCGGCGCTCGCGGTTACGATTGCGCGGTCGCTGCCCAAAATCGCATTCATAAGCGAAGACTTCCCTACGTTAGGACGGCCGACAATCGCAACGCGAAGCCCGTCGCGCAGCACCTTGCCGCGGCGCGATTCGCCAACCAGTGTTTCCACGCGATTCATCGCAACGCAAAGCGACTGCGGCAACGCGTCCGTAGCATCCTGCTCCGCTTCATCCGGATAATCGATTGCCGCGTCAATACCGCTCAGCGCGTCGAGCAGAAGCGACTCCAGCGATTCAATTTCGCGCCTAACGCTACCCTGAAGCTGAAGCAGCGCCGCCTTCAGGCTTTGCTGCGCATCCGCATTGATCACGTCCATAACCGCTTCCGCGGCGGAAAGATCCATTTTCCCGTTCAAAAACGCTCGCTTTGTAAATTCTCCGGCCGCTGCGGGCCGAAATCCAAGCGTAGCAAGTGCGCCCAGTACGCGCTGAACGGTCTGCATGCCGCCATGGACGTTTAGCTCAACCATATCTTCTCCGGTATAACTTCCGGGCGCCGGAAAAAACACGGCCATGCAATCGTCTATCGTTTCGCCGTTCTGCGCAAGGATCGCGTGCGTCATTTCACGCGGATGCGCCGCCGGATCACGATCCAGAAGATCCCCTGCGCGCACAGCTTTTTCCCCGGAAATACGAATCACCGCGATCGCGCCGCCAATCGCGGAACTTGGCGCATATATTGTATCTTCCATTTTTACCTCGTTGCTCGTTCCGTCCAGCTTTATTCGCAATAGAAAACAGGAGCCGCCGCTTGGATTGCGACGGCTCAAATGAACTATTTTACTTGGAAGGAGAAATCACGACGTGCCGGTTGGGTTCCTCCCCCTCGCTGTGCGTCGTCACGCCGGAAAATCCCTGCAAGGCGCTATGTAGGATACGCCTTTCGTAAGGATTCATGGGTTCCATCGCAATCGGGTATCCCGTTTGCCGCACGTGTACGGCGTTCTTGCGCGCAAGTCGCTTGAGCGTCTCTTCGCGGCGGGAGCGATACCCTTCCGTATCCAACGTTACCCGCAGGTAACCCTCTTCCTTGCGGTTCTTGTTCGCAACAAGGGAGACGAGGTATTGCATTGCGTCCAGCGTTTCGCCGCGCCTTCCGATCAGGAGCCCCATTGTTTCCGCGTTGATGCAAAGGCGAAGTCCGTTGTCCGTATTGGCGGCGAGAACCGGGGCGGGCGTGTTCATCTTTGCCAGTAAATCCGCAAGAAACACCGCGCAGGGCGTTTCCTTCGCCAGTTCTTCTGTGTAATCATAGTGTTCTTCCGGTACGGGAACGGGCTCGTGCTCCCTGGAATAATTCACGCGAGGATTTCTATCCTGGCCGCCGTTTTGCTCCGGGCCACGCTGGCCCTGATCCTGTCTTGGCGGGCGGCTCATTCGATCCGCATCCCTTCGGTCGGAGCGCTCGTCGCGCCCGCGCGGGGCCTGCTCGCGGCGCTGAAAGCTCGCTTCCTTTTCCTTCCGGTAGACCTGCTCCATCTCCATGACAAGCGGCACTTCGCGCTCGGTCAGCCGGACAACCGCCATCTTTGCGCCGATTCCAAACAGCCCCTTCGTTTCGGACTGTAGCGTTTCGATCTCAACTTCGTCTATCGTAACGCCCATTTCGGTCAGGCCGACAAAGATCGCCTCGTCAACACTGTGGCCGGAAAACTCAAGACTTCTCATTCCTTCTTCGCCTCCTCGGCAAGCGCCCGCTGCTTTGCAAACGAGCGGTTAATCAGTAACGACGTGCCGAGCGAGAAGATGTTGCTGAACGTCCAGTATACCGCGAAACTCGCATTATACTGCAGGCAGAATACAAACGACATGACCGGCATGAGCCACATCATGATTTTATTCGTATTTCCGGTTGCGGCGTTACTGGACTGCGGTTGCTGCTTCTGCATAATCCAGGTGGAGAGGTAGGTGGTTCCGCCCGCCAGAATCGGGAAAATGAACCAGCCGTTATTCATCCCTTTGTATACTTCCGCACAGGGCGCCATGAGCGCTGTATAGCTCGCGGCCAGTTCGTCCGTCAGGGTGGCGAGCGTGTAGGTGCTGCCGCTCTTGACAAAGAAGCCGAGATCCACGAACTTCTGCAGGGCGTCCGGATGTTCCGTAAAGTACAGCAGCTTGGGCAGGGACGCATTCGCCTTGCCAAAGAATTCCGTAGCGGTCGCAATGACCGGTGAAAAACCGTTATCCGGCATCCAGAGATTGTTAACCCAGAAGAACTTGAAACCCTGGAACATGGTAACGCCTTTATCCGCGTTGTCCTGCATCGTCAGGATCAGCCGAACCATCATTTCGTTTCCCCATTGACGGAACGCCGCAATAAAGATGAAGAACAGCGGCATGGTGATGAGCATCGGCAGGCAGCCGCCAAACATACTCACGCCATTTTCACGCATGAACTTCTGCTGCTCCGCGTTCATGCGCTGCGGATCTTTTTCGTATTTCTTTCGAATCTTGTCGAGTTGCGGCTGAACGGCCGCCATCTTCATTGAGGACTTCCTGGAACGGATGTCGCCGAATACCGTCAGCGCGCGGATGATCAGCGTGGAGATGATAATGGTGAGCACGATGCTCTCATTGGTCAGGGCTTCGTAAAGCCAGCGCATTCCGAGGAATGCCCATTGGGTTAAAAAGAAATCGCCTTGCAAGGGGGGTGCCCTCCTCTCGTATGTAGAAACGCGTTGAACCGCGCTCTGTTCGCAATTTTGAAACGAAAGACTGCGCCGGTATCTATCCGACGCGCTATTTTACCGGATCATATCCGCCTTTACCGAATGGATTGCAACGCAGAATGCGCCAAATCGCCATTGCGCCGCCTTTCAGGGCGCCGTATTTTTGTACGGCTTCAATCGCGTATTGCGAGCAGGTTGGCTGAAACCGGCAGCTTGGCGGTATCAGAGGAGAAATGTACTTCTGATATCCTCGAATCAGAGCGATCAAGAATCGCCTCATGCATCCTCGTTTCCGGCTTTCTTCAGCCCGGCACGCAAGAGCTGCGCGTTCATTCCATCCCGAATTGTCAAAAAAGGAGCTTCTATAATAACGTCCCGTGCGATGAAAATCAGGTTGAATCCGTCTTTAATCATCGGAATCAGAGGGGTAATCGCTTCGCGCATGCGCCGTTTCACGCGGTTGCGAACAACGGCGTTGCCAATCTTTTTGCTGACGGAGAAGCCGATTTTCGAAGCGCCTCCCCTGTTCCTTGCATAGACCAGAGAAAGTTGCTTGCCACCGCAGGATTTTCCGGCGCGGTAGGTATACCGGAACTCTTTCTTCCTCCGCAATGAGTCGCTGTGTTTCACAACTTCGCTTCCTTCCGGCTGTTTTCCGGATGCTTATACTGCTTCTACGGAAGAAACGTTCCAGCCGGGCTTTTTCCCGCAGCTTTCTTAAATACAAACATGCGGCAAGCAAATGCCCGCCGCAAGCGCTTGTGCGTCCGTTTCCGGTTTAAGTCCAACGTTACCGTTACGCGCTGAGAACTTTGCGGCCTTTTGCGCGCCGACGCTTGATTACGTTACGGCCGTCCGCTGTTTTCATGCGTTTACGGAAACCGTGCACCTTACTACGCTGACACTTTTTGGGTTGAAACGTTCTTACCACCCGAATACACCTCGCTTCGTATATTGTCCTGCGGCATTGCCCGCGAAAATCGCACATACGGGCATACACCCGCATATTATGAACCTTATGTATTATAGAGGACGCCGGAAAGCCATGTCAAGGAGTTTCTTTTCGCATCGCCGCCGTTCCCGCTTTAAAAATCGAATGTGCGGCGTCTCCTCGCCAGGTTTTTTTATTTCAGCTTCGCAAAGACAAGCCGCCCCGCAGAGGTTTGCAGCGCGCTCGTTACGATGAGATCCGCCGTTTCGCCAATGTGCTTTTTCCCGTTTTCAATGATGACCATCGTTCCGTCCGGCAGATATCCAACGCCCTGCCCCGCCTCCTTGCCTTCCTTAACGATCGCAAGCGGCAACTCCTCGCCGGGAAGAAGCACCGAACGGATGGCGTTCGACAGATCGTTGATATTGAGTACCGGCATGTTCTGCACGGCGGCTACCTTATTGAGATTGTAGTCGTTCGTTACGAGGATGCCGCCCATATCGCCCGCCAGACGAAGCAGCTTCAGATCCACCTCGTCCATATCGTCGTAATCCCGCTCGACAACACAGACGCGCTGATCCAGTTCGCGCTGCATCGCATGCAGGATGTCCAGCCCTCTGCGGCCGCGCGCGCGCTTCATCGCATCCGAGCTGTCCGCAATATGCCGCAGTTCTTTCAGCACAAAAGCCGGAATGATAATTTGTCCCTCCAGAAACCCCGTTTTGCAGATATCGTAGATGCGCCCGTCGATGATCACACTCGTATCAAGCAGCTTAGGGCGGGCGCTTTCCGAGCCGAGGCCCTTTGCAAGATGACCGCGCCGCCCGGATGCTCCGTCCATCAGCTCCGACCGTCTGGTTACGCCGATATATCCGCCGTAATACCCGCAGACGAAATAGAGCAGCAGCATGATCACCTCCGGCAGCACCGGAACGTTGATCGTCCGGACGATCAGGCTAAGCAGGAACGCGAACAGCAAACCGAGCATAATGCCCAAAACGCCGAACAGGATGTCCAGCGCAGGCATTTCGGTCAGTCTTTTTTCCAGTTTTTGAAAGAAACCGCGGACGCCGTCTATGATCTTTGGAGATAAAATATAAAAGATAATTCCGAATAAAATTCCAACGACAGCATAGATGGCAATCATCACGGCGGGAATGGTGGTATAGCGTAATACATAGTCATATCCCGGGCATTTAAAGGAATACAGAACCCAGGCGACAAGTCCGCATCCGAATCCTATACCGACCAAAGCAAGCAAGACCTTGAGCACCTTCCGCATGCAGTGATTGGCGTTTTCCCGTTTTCTTCAGCCCCCTACCAGGGGAAGGAATTCGCTCTCCTCCTTTCCGCTGGACGCGGCAAGCTCCGCAACGAGTACCTGCCTCGCCGTTAAGTACATCTTCCGCTCACCGGCGGAAAGCCCTTTTTCGCGGTCGCGATGGATCAGGCATTTGACTACGTCCGCTACGCCGAAGATATCTCCGGTGCGAAGTTTGCATAGATTATCCCGATAACGCTGATTCCAGTTTTCGCTCTCGTCCGAACAGCCATCCTCCGCGAGAAAGGAAATCACCTTTCTGCAATCCTCCGGACAGACGAGCTTTCTCAGCCCAACCGATTCCGCGGACGCGACAGGAACCATCGCCGTCATCCGGCCCATAACAAAGCGCAGAACATAGTACTGCGCAGTGTCTCCTAGGACCGTTTGTTCCTGAACGGATTCCACTTTTCCGACACCATGCATCGGGTAGCAGACCATATCTCCCATCTGAAACACCGGCGATCCTCCTTTCGCATAAACATCAACGTTAATATATCATTTTCAATCGCATACTGTCAACAAAATCTCGTATAATATCATACTGTTCACTGCCTGTCAACAAATAATTTATCTCAATTTTCCCGCCGATTCCGGCGCGTAAGTGATACCGATGCAACCCGGTTCCCGATCTTACACATTTCAGATCATAACTCGCCTGTTTATCAATAGAATTCGTGTTCTTGCACGAATGTCCAGGAAAAATGAACCAGAAAAAAGAGACGTCGAACGGCAAAGTTCTCGTCTCTTTCTGTTTGCCCTATTCGTGTTCCTGGCGGCGGCAAAGCTACAGAAGCGTCTGCTGCTCGGCAAAGCTCATATCAAGCAGGCGTTTGCTGACGCGCTGTTCAAACATGGTGCTCATCGGCGCCCGGTCGTGGATGATCTTAACCGCCTGCGCGAACATCGGCGCGGCGGAGATGAACCGGATCTTCGGCGAGAGGCTTGCGTAAGGACATTCCAGCGTATCCGTGGAAACAAGAAACTCGATCGGACTCGCGTCGATACGCTTGATCCCTTCCTCGCCCAGCACGTTATGCGACAGAGCCGCGTAGACTTTTTTTGCGCCTTTGTCCATCAGCGCGTAGCTTACATCCACGAGCGTTCCGCCGGAGATGGAAAAGTCGTCTATAACGAGACAGTTTTTATCTTTTACTTCGCCAATAATCTCGAGAACCTTAGCCTTTTCATCGTGCCCGTATCGCATCTTATCGCCAATGGCAACAGGGCAGTTCAGCTCGGTTGCGTATTCCCGCGCGCGTTTGGCGGATCCCGCGTCCGGAGAAACAACCACCAAATCGTCGTTCACAATGCCCTGCCTGCGAATGTATTCACAGAGCAGCGCCTTTGCGTAGAGATGATCGACCGGTTTTTTAAAGAATCCCTGTACCTGCGGCGCGTGCAGATCCATTGTGATCAGCCGGTCAACGCCGGCAACCTCGATGCAGTCCGCACACACGCGCGCACGAATGGAAACGCGCGGCTCGTCTTTTTTATCGCCCTTGGCATAAGAAAAATATGGAATAATCGCGGTAACGGAGTTTGCGCTTGCACGTTTGAAGGCGTCGATCCAGAAAAGCAGTTCCACAAACTCGTCGTTCGGCTGCCGTCCGATCGGCTGGACAATATAAACGTCTTTATCCCGGATCGACTCGTTTACTCGTACAAAGATATTCCCCTCGCTAAACTTAATGGTCTCCGCATCGCCCAGCTGCGTTCCCAGGTAGGCGCACATCTTTCTGGCGAATGTTTTGCCAGTGCTTCCGGCAAATATCTTGATGATTCCCGAACCGGTATACATTTGGTTTCTCCTTCT
The DNA here is from genome assembly GCA_021373115.1 of Eubacteriales bacterium. GTDB lineage: Bacteria > Bacillota > Clostridia > Christensenellales > CAG-138 > UBA7703. The sequence goes on from JAJFTI010000010.1 coordinate 10,450, forward strand.
TCCCTCTTCGTTCAATCGTCCGAAAATGTCCCTGATCCCCTCGACCACATTATAACAGACGGTCTTCCACTTCTCAACACAATATGGACGATACGACACCATATTTCCCCCTTATATCACCCATTATTTCAGCAGGCGGACTGGGCGCGCCTCCAGCAGAGCGCGGCATTCGCGCAGCGCCGCATGATCCAGCCAGGTCTGTCCGGGCAGCACATCCGGACGGTTCGCGCCATGGTAGTCGCTTCCGCAGGTTACGATCAGACGCTGCTGACGTGCAATGCTGATTAAAACGTCGCTGTCCCCCTCGCTCAGCGAAGGGTGGAACGCTTCTATTCCCATTAATCCGCAGTTTTTCAGCAGATCCGCAAGTTTATGCACGTCCGCATGGCCGTGCATCGGATGCGCCCAGACCGGAATTCCGTCCGCTCCGCGAATCAGCGAAATGACCTCTTCGGGCGAATAGCGCTCCACGATAAAATAACCCGGGCATCCCTTTCTTAGAAATCGGACAAAAGCGTCCTTCGTGTTCTCCGCGAATCCCCCTTTAACGAGGGCAAGCGCAATGTTCAACCGCGTAGCAACCTCTGTTCCGCTCGACAGATACGGAACGATGTCGTATCCGGCGCTCTTGAGACGCTCCGCGATTTCTCCGTTGCGTAAACTTCGCCTTTTTTGCGCCGTATCCAGCGCAGCGACAAACCGGGGTTCCTCAATATCGACGTCCAACCCGAGTATATGCAGTTCGTGCAACCACTCGGTATCCATTTCGATTGCGGGCAATACGCGGGCGCCAAGCCGTTCTCCGGCGAAAACCGCCTCTTTTACGCCGTTCACGCTGTCATGATCCGTCAGCGCGAGCAGTGTTAATCCCCGCTCCGCCGCGTACGCAACCACGCGCGACGGAGTATCCGCACCGTCCGAGCAGTTGCTGTGCAGATGCAGGTCGAACGGCTCACTTTGTTTCTCTGTTCGATCGTTTCGATTCATACGGTTCTCCGCGTGTTTTTGTCTTCCCATAAAAATGGGGCGGTTGCGCCGCCCCATCGAGGTACTGCCCATCTCTTCCGGTTTCTTTTGTTTCCTGTCTTCAGCCCTGCTGGGGAACCGGTTCAGGCTCTGTTCCGGAATCCGTTTGCTCTTCGGACACGGTATTCCTGCGCTTAATCTTGGAAGTGCTTTTCTTCAGCACTTCCGCGGGATCGGCACCCGCGAAGACAGCGGCGAATTCTTCGCCCGTTACGCGCTCATACTCAATGAGCATGTCGGCAACACGATCCAACCCCGTCATGTCCGCGGCGATCACCTTGCGCGCGCGCTCATACTGGGAATCGAGAATTCTGCGTACTTCGTCGTCCACCGTTGCCGCGAGCGATTCGGAATAGTTGCGCTGATGCCCCCAGTCCTTGGCGATGAAGACCTCCTCCTGACCGCCGAGGAACATGGGGCCGACCGACTCGCTCATGCCATATTCGGTCACCATTTTATGCGCAATTTCGCTGGATCGCTGCAGATCGTTATACGCTCCGGTCGAAACATCCTGGAATTTCAGCTGCTCCGCAACGCGGCCGCCCATCGCCATGGCAATCCGGTCGAGTAATTTATTTTTGGTAATATGCATCATGTCCTCTTTGGGTAGGGACATCGTATACCCTGCCGCCATGCCGCGCGGCACGATCGATACTTCGTGTACGGGATCGCATCCCTCCAGCGCGAGCGCTACGATTGCGTGCCCTGCTTCGTGGTAGGCGGTGATGCGTTTGTCCGATTCGGTAATCACGCGGCTGCGCTTCTCCGGGCCCATCTGAACGCGCGTAATCGCTTCCTCCAGTTCCGTCATGCCGATGTTCTTCCTGCCGGAACGCGCGGCAAGAATTGCCGCCTCGTTGAGTACGTTTTCCAGATCGGCACCCGTGAATCCCGGCGTGCGCTTTGCCAGCACGGAGAGCTGCACCTCTTTTGCAAGCGGCTTGTTGCGTGCGTGGACTTTCAGAATCTCCTCGCGCCCCTTTACATCCGGATAGTTCACCGTGATCTGCCGGTCGAACCGGCCGGGACGCAGCAGCGCCGGATCGAGGATGTCCGGACGGTTCGTTGCGGCGATGACGATAATCCCCTCGTTCGGCGCAAACCCGTCCATTTCGACCAGCAGTTGGTTGAGCGTTTGTTCGCGCTCGTCATGCCCGCCGCCCATGCCGGCGCCGCGATGGCGACCGACCGCATCGATTTCATCGATAAATACGACGGAAGGAGTCGCCCGTTTCGCGGTCTGGAACAGGTCGCGCACACGCGAAGCGCCTACGCCGACGAACATCTCGACAAAATCGGAACCGGAAATCGAGAAGAACGGCACCTTTGCCTCGCCCGCAACGGCCTTTGCCAGCAGCGTCTTGCCGGTGCCCGGAGGGCCAACAAGCAGGACGCCCTTGGGAATGCGCGCGCCAATCGCGTTGAAGCGCGCCGGATTTCGCATGAAATCGACGATTTCCTTGAGTTCTTCCTTCTCCTCGTCCGCACCCGCCACATCCGCAAACGTCACGTTCATTTTGTCGCCGACGGACATGCGCGCGCGCGACTTGCCAAAGTTCTGCATCTGCTTTCCGCCGCTCTGCGCGCGGATCATAAAATAGTAGAATACGCCAAACGCGCCGAAGATCAGAATGTAGGGCAATATCATCGACCAAATGGATTCCTCAACGATTTTTGATTCATAAGCAAACTTATAATCCGCACTCGAAACCCCGTCCACGCTTGTGAACTGATCCGGATGCGCGGCGTATACAATCGCCGCCATATCCGCGCGGAAGGTGGTTTCGGAGGGGATCACCACGTAGAACTCCGCCCGTTTCGGCAGATCCTTCGCTTCATATTCACTGCCGCCGTAGAGACCGTATACCTCGCGCTGCGTCACCTGAATCGCGAGGATGGTCTTTCCGCCGCTTTCCGTTTCGGTATTCCGAACGAGCTGTAGAAATTCCGTGTTGTAATCCAGCTCGTCCATCTTGGTGTCGGCAGGATTTAAGCCGGAAACCATATAGATAATAGCCGCAAACAGCGCGATCCATATGACGGCGGTCAAAACTTTTTTATTCAAACAACTTTCCTCCATCAGCGGCGCAGGATGGATCTCCGCGCGCCGCGCTTTGCTCACCAGAGCGTATCAAAAATCCGTTTGCGGCATTCGGCCGCGAGCCGTTATTCGCCGCTGTAAACAGAGGGTTTCAGCACACCGACATACGGCAGGTTCCGGTAGAAGCCAAGATAGTCCAGCCCGTAGCCAACCACAAATTCATTGGGAATGATAAATCCGCAGTAGTCCGGCGAAATGTCGCATTCCCTCCGCGAAGGTTTGTCGAGCAGGCAGCAGATCTTCAGCGAGGCGGGACTGCGGCTCGAGAGCAGCTTCGCCAGGTGCGAAAGCGTCAGCCCGCTGTCCATAATGTCCTCGGCAATGATCACATGTTTATCGGTAATCGAAGTGTCGATGTCCTTCGTAATGCGCACGATGCCGGAGGTCTTCTGTTCGTTTCCGTAGCTGGAAATCCCCATGAATTCCATCTGCATATGCATGTTCATTGCGCGGGCAAGATCGGAAAAGAACATGACCGCGCCTTTCAGAATGCAGATGAGGATGACCTCCCCGTCGCAGTCCGCATAATCCCGCGTGAGCTCCTCGCCGAGCTCGCGCACGCGTTTTTGAATCTGTTCCTCCGAGAGAAGAACCTTGGCGATATCCTCCCGCACAATCTGTCCTTTCAACCTTGATTACCCCCTGTAAACGTTATATGGAGAATTTCCCGCGTATCCGTCCCAACCTTGGCTCTTTCCGAAACGGTCAGCCCGGCCGCGTAATATACTTCGTTTCCCGCGCAAAGAAGGGGCAGGTCGCGCTTCTCTTTGGAAATCTTCTTGTCGATGAACACATCGCTGAGTTTTCGCTCCCCCGGCGCTCCAAGCGGATGGAACCGGTCCCCTTTCCGCCGTGATCTTACCACGAGCCCCTCTGGCAGCGTATCCAGCGAAAGATACGCTTCGTACCCATCCTCCGATTTATGCCAGCCTTCCGAACGCTCGCTGTGGAGTACGCCGCGCGGCGTAACCGTTTCCCCTTCGGGTACGAACGGAACGCAATACGCAATCTCCTCCGGATATGTGCCGATATACAGCGCCGTTGCGTCCGTCCACGCATGAAACCCGCCGGAAAGCTCGATTCTGGTGCCGGTTTGCGCCGTCAGCAGCGCAAGTACGCGCCGAACTTCCGATTCGTTCACGTTTTCATCCAGCGAGAAAATCCGGTTTCGCACAATGCGGGATTTCAACGCCGCCGGTAAAGCCGTTAGTTCGTTCCGATCCATCCCGTCCCCGGCCGCAATTCGGATCCCGGCCTCATTCGCCAGTTTCCGCAGGAGCGCGTCGTCCTCCGCGCAGAGCGCGGCCGTTTTGCAGAGCGCCTGCGTAACGGATGGATTGATCGCCCGCAGCGCTGGCATCAGCTCGATTCGAATCCGGTTACGCGCAGCTGTGTTCTGCGCGTTCGTTTCATCCACGCAATAGGTTTCACCCCGCTGCGCAAGATACGCAAGAATCGCATCCTTTCGCGTTTCCAGGAACGGACGAACGAGATTCCCGCTGCGCGGCTTCATTCCTCCAAGCCCGCCTGTTCCGCAGCCGCGCAGCAGGTGCAGCAGAACCGTTTCGGCCTGATCGTCCGCATGGTGCGCGGTTGCGATGAGATTCGCGCCAAACGAGGCGCGCGCGCGTTCCAAAAATGCATACCGCAGTTCCCGCGCGGCCTGCTCCAGCGTCTTTCCGGTCGATTTTGCATAGGCGGGCGCATCGCAGGTTTCCGTTTGGAGCGGAACGCCGAGCCTTGCGCAAAGGGCTTCGCAGAACCGTTCGTCGTGAAGCGCGCTTTCCCCGCGGATTCCATGGTTGAGGTGCGCGGCGAAAAGTCCGCCGATTCTGCCTTCGTTTTTCAGCTCCAGCAGCGAAAGCAGAAGCGCGGTGGAATCCGCTCCGCCGGACAGGGCGACAAGCACCGAATCCGAAGCGGTAATTGCGCAGGCGGCCAGGGAAGATTCATTCATCAGCCGCCGGGTACAATCGTTCACCGCATAGGTCTCCATGATGAAATATAGTGTTATTCTACCCATATCGAGTTTGTTTTACAAGACTTCGCGGGAAAATACTGTGAAGCGCCGCAAACAATTCACGCTGCGGTATCTTTTGACATGATTTCCGGAATCCTCTATACTGAAGGAGCAATTTGCGGGAGTAGCATATATGACGGAATCGATCCACAGCGGTCATCGCGAGCGCATTCGTGAACAATATCAAAAAACCGGCGCGCAGTCGTTTCTCGATCATCAGTTTCTTGAACTTCTGCTGACCTATGCCATCCCGCGCAGGGATACCAACGAGCTTGCCCACGCGCTCTTGGAGCGGTTCGGCTCGCTCGAAGGCGTCGTTACCGCGGAAATCGGCCAGCTTCTGCTGGTGGACGGCATCGGAGAAAGCGCCGCCGTGTTCCTTCGCATGCAAGGCGATCTTTACCGTCGCCTGCAGCTTAAAAAGCAGGAGGACGCGCGCGGAAACGTCCGTCTTTCCTCTCCGGTTGCCGCCGCCCGTTACGCCGTTTCGCTTCTTTCGCTGAGTACCTATGAAACCGTCATTGCGGTTTGCCTGAATGCAAAAAAAGTGGTGCAGTCCTATGAAACCGTTCAAAGCGGAACCCTGAGCGAAGCGCAGATTTATCCGCGTACCGTTGCGGAAATCGCGCTCCTGCGCCGCGCGCACGGAATCTTGCTGCTGCACAACCATCCTTCCGGCGATCCTACGCCTTCCGCAGAGGACGTAGAGGCGACGGAGTCCGTTCGCGCCGCGCTCCAGAGCGTCGGCGTACAGCTCTTTGACCATCTCGTTGTCGGCGGGCAGCATGCGTACAGTTTTTCCACCCGCGCGGTCATTGGAACATCCGGCGCCGAGCCGGAGGTCTATTCCCTGGCAGACTATCAGGCGCACCGGGCCGACCAGCCGCGCACGGTGAAGCGCGTGATGGAGCAGTATTGATTATTCATCCTCTGCGGGAGCTCCTCTGCGGATTGATTCTGCAGGCTCCGGCAACGTTTCGGGCAAAAAAAGAGCGGCGGAGAAAATTCCGCCGCTCGCTCTGAATCGCTCGGTATTTTTATGGCTTTATCTCCGTTATTGAATAGGTAACGATTAAGTTCGCATTGACCGCGATCGCGCTGCTCTTGAACGCTACGCCGACAAGGGTATCCCCCACCGGCGTCTCGGAAACGGAAACAATCGCCCCAAGTTCAACGCCGCCCGCCTCCGCGATGGCCGCGGCTTTTTCTTCTGCGTCCTTCATTGCGGCGGCAAGCGCGCCGCTGTACGCGGCCGATGCGTCCAGCAGGCTGTAAGTCGCTTCATAGGACTCCGTGATCCCCGCGTCAATGATGGGCGAAAGCACGCCGTTGACCTTGCTCACGTCGTCCAGCGTAATGGTAATCGTATCCCTCGCAACATAGCCGGTAATCGCCCCGTCGCTCTCGCGCAGATTCGTGCTCAGCGTAACGCCCGCCGCGCTCAGGCTCTTTGGCAGAACGCCCTGTGCGGTCGCGATTTCCCGAACCTGCTGGGTCAGCGTTTCACACTTTGCCGCCGCTTCTTCGGCCGTTTCACTGGAACCGACCACAACGATGGTGATGGTCGAAAAATCCGGCGCGGCAATGACCTCGCCAAATCCATTCACCACAATGGTATGCTCTCCGCTCTCCGCTTCGTTGTTGACGATTACGGTGGGCTGCTCCGGTTTAGCGGTCGGCCCCGGCGTAATATCGCCTTCCTCTTTACAGCCAATCAGCGCAATAACGCATACCAGCGAGAGGAAAATCCCGGCTGTTTTCAGCATTCTGTTCCTGTTGTGATTTCCGTTTTCGCGCAAAGCGATCCCCCCCTGCCTGAAATCCAGTTTATCCACGCGGCTGTGCCGACGATTCTTGAAAAGCGATTGTGAATTCTCCCCGGAAACCCGCACAGGCTTTTTGCGTTTCCGGCAAAATCCGGAAGGCATTCGGCGTATGAAAGCAGTTGCTCGCGCGCGGCAGAGGTCTTTCCGGTGCAATCTTTCCATGCGCTCCGGCGCTTCCGTATTGCTGGATCGTCTTCCGGCCGATATCTCCGGAACTCGCCGTAACCACGTCCGAAACGGAAATCTCCATTGCGTTCTCTCCAGCCTCGCGGCTATACGTGGAGTATAGCGCAACCATGTCCTTCTGACAAGCACCGCAAAGCACGCCTGCGTTTCATCAGGCGCGTCTGTCGTGCCTTGCGTTGCGTGAAACCGCAAGATGTTGTATAATGTTTGGATAGATTGGTGTCTTATACGCAAAGAAACACAATCTGCTTTTTCAGTAAAAACGACCCGGAACCATAGAGAAAGGATTGAAGCAAATCTTGGCATCCAAAGCGAGCACCGAAAAAACCGGCGGCCGAAAGTCCGCTTCCGTGCAGGACGACGCGCGCTCCGAAGAACGCAGCGCTTCCGAAGTCAGCGGCATCCTCCTGATTGCCGGTGGGATTCTCACTGCAGCATATCTGTTTTTCTCCGCAACCGGATACCTTGGCGAGGTGCTTGGAAAAGCGCTGTTCGGCCTGATCGGGATTATTGCGTATGCGCTGCCTGTTCTTCTGATCGCCGTTGGCGTGCTGTTCGTTCGCGGCAGCGCAACCGGGCGGCTCGCAGGCTCCGGCTGGTACCTGCTGCTTGGTATTCTCGCGCTGGTCACTCTGTTTCAAACACTCCGCGACACGCCGTATGAAGGCGTTGACTACATGAAATATCTAAGCGACGCGTACAGCGTCGGTCAGGTTGCGCGCGTCGGCGGCGGCTTTATCGGCGCGGTCCTGAGCTATCCGCTGCTGTTGCTCGGCGGAAAGACGCTCGCGTATATCTCCAGCATTGCGCTCATTCTTGTTTGTGTGATCGCAATTACCGGCTTTTCGCTGAACCGTACGCTAAAGAAGATGCGTTCCGGCGTTTCAACCGCCGTCGAACGTTCCCACGGCTTGCAGTCGGAACGGTCGAAATCGGAATTTACGCTTTCGCTGGAGGGGGAAGATGCTCCCATAACCGTCCGGGGAAAACAGCTGCCCTCCGCGGAGGATATCCTTGAGATTCCCGTTGCAAAAGGCAAAGGAAAACGCGCGCAGCCGCCTCAGGAACCGGAGCTGGATCTGTTTGAAAAGCCTTCGAAGTCAAAAAAGAAGGCCGTGTCACAGCAGACGCCGCCCGAACTGAAGGCCTTTGGCGAACAGACCGGCGGTTTTCGAACCAAAACAGGTGAACGTGCGAAGCCAAGGCAACCGGAAGTTGTAACAAGCGATATCTGGAACGACATGGATTTCGAGCCGCAGGACGACGTTCCGCTCGTTGTGCGGTCTGCCCGCCCGGGCGACATGCCGAAGCCGGTCGTCCAGTTGCCGGATCCGACTCCGCTGTTCGGCACGCAGCCTGTTAAGCCCGCCTCGAAAGCATCCGGCAAACCCGCCGCTTCTTCCGGCGCGGGAAAAAAGGAGTCCGGCCCTGCGCGCCAGCCCGGCGTAAAAACACAGCCGGTACCCAAACCGAAAAGACCGCCGGAGGTCACGTTTGGCGCAGGCGAATACGTTCCCCCTTCCATCGAGCTGCTCAACCGTCCCGGCGCAAAAGCGAATGACGAATCCGAATCGCCGGAGGATAAGGCGCGTATTCTGATTCAAACGCTGCAGAGTTTCCGCATCAGCGCGCAGGTCACGAATATCGTCGTCGGCCCGGCGCTCACGCGCATTGAGATCCAGCCCGCGCCGGGAACGCGAATTTCGCGGATTACGGCGCTGCAAAACGATATCACCATGGCGCTTGCCGCGCCGCGCCTGCGCATGGAAGCGCCAATCCCCGGCAAAAATGCCATTGGCGTGGAAATTCCGAATAAGAGCTCCGCGTTCGTTGTCCTGCGGGACATTATCGAGAGCCGTGAATTCCGCTCAAGCGAATCCCCCATCACCATGGCGTTTGGCCGGGAAGCAAGCGGTAAAATTATCGTTGCGGATTTGGCCAAGATGCCGCATCTGCTCATTGCGGGCGCAACCGGCTCCGGCAAGAGCGTGTGCATCAACGATATTATCGTCAGCATGGTCTATAAATCGTCGCCGGACGACGTACGGTTCATCCTTGTCGATCCGAAGCGCGTGGAAATGTCCATGTACGGCTCTTTGCCGCATCTGCTGATTCCGGTTGTCACGGAGTCCAAGAAGGCCGCGGGCGCCATGCGCTGGGCGGTCAACGAGATGACGCGCCGCTATAAGCTGTTTGCCGAGGTCGGCGCGCGCAGTCTGGAGAAATACAACGAAAAGGTCGCCGGAACGGAAGAACATCTGCCGCGTATTGTCATTATTATCGACGAGCTGGCCGATCTTATGGGAGTTGCACCGGAGGATGTTGAGGATAGCATCCAGCGCATTGCGCAATTGGGCCGTGCGGCGGGCGTCCATCTGATCCTTGCGACACAGCGGCCGGACGCAACCGTCATTACGGGGCTGATTAAGGCAAATATCAATTCCCGTGCGGCGTTTGCCGTCAACTCCGCAACCAACAGCCGTATCATTTTAGATATGAGCGGCGCGGAAAAACTCCTCGGGCAGGGCGACATGCTCTTCCATCCGGACGGGTCTGCAAAACCGACACGCCTGCAATGTTCCTATATTTCGGACGAGGAAGTGGAACGCATCGTTCAGTATTTTAAGGAGAAATCGCGGCCGGCATTCAACAATCAGATTTTGGCCGATGTTTCCACCATGGAGAAATCCGGTGCAACCGGCGGCGTATTCGGCGAAGGCAAGCAGGAGGACGAACTGCTCGGCGAGGCGGTTCGCGTGGTATTCGAGCACGGCCAAGCCAGTACCAGCATGATTCAACGGAGGCTCCGCGTCGGTTACGGCCGCGCTTCCCGCCTCATCGACATCATGGAGCAGAAAGGCTATGTCGGCGGCTTCAACGGCAGCAAAGCGCGCGAAGTACTGATCAAACGGCATGAAATCGAAGAGCTCTTTGGCAGTGAAATACCGGTTGTAGACCCGCCGCAGCGCGAGCCCAATCCGATGAGCGCCTTCTACAGCGACAGGGACTGAACTATCTTTTCCAAAGGAGCGACCATATGGCGACCATTGGCGTGATCTCGCTCGGCTGCGCTAAAAACCAGGTGGATACGGAGCGCATGCTGGGTTTGCTGACCGGAGCGGGACACGGGCTGACAAACGACCCCGCCGAGGCGGATATCCTGATCGTAAACACCTGCGGATTCATTGAAAGCGCCAAGCAGGAGTCCATCAACGCCATACTCGAAATGGCGCAGTATAAAAACAGCGGGCGTTGCAAGCGCCTTGTCGTGACCGGTTGCCTTTCGGAGCGTTATCGCAGGGAGCTGGCGGAAGCGATGCCGGAAATCGATCTGCTGCTCGGCGTTCGGGAATACGAAACCCTTCCCCGATTGCTCGGCGGAGCGGCGGATGCGCCGCACTGCGGACCGGGCACGTCGCGCGTGCTGACCACGCCGCCCTATCGCGCCTATCTGCGCATTGCGGACGGTTGCGACAACCGATGCGCCTATTGCGCAATTCCGCTGATTCGCGGCAATCTCAAAAGCGAGCCGCTTGAGGAGCTTGTGGACGAAGCGAAGCGCCTTGCCGGCGGCGGCGTACGCGAGCTGACCCTGATTGCGCAGGATACCTCCGGTTACGGAAGAGATCGATATGGAGCGCCGAAGCTCCTCGACCTCCTTGACCGGCTGGAGCGTATCGACGGCATTCACTGGCTCCGCGTGCTCTACACCTATCCGGATACGGTTTCGCCGGAGCTGATCGACCGCTTCCGCGCGGGCGGCAAAATCGTTCCCTATCTGGATATGCCGCTGCAGCACACGGAGGACGAAATGCTCCGCGCCATGCGCCGCAGAGGCGACCAGGCACATATACGCGGGATTTTGGAGTATGTGGAAACACATGCGCCGGAATTCATGCTTCGAACCACGCTGATGGTCGGCTTTCCCGGCGAAACGGACGCGTTGTTTTCGCGCATGCTCCGCTTCATTCGTGAACATCCTTTCGACCGCGTCGGTGCGTTTGCCTTCTCGGCAGAGGAAGGAACGGCGGCAGCGAGCCTGCCGGACCAGGTGCCGGAGGAAGTACGCCAGGAGCGTCTCCAGATTCTTATGGAAGCGCAGCGCGAGATTTCCCGCGCGCGGAACGAACGGCGGATCGGCCAGACCGTTGAGGTGCTCGTTGAAGGTACGGATGGCGCGCGCACCTATGGCCGAAGCTACGCGGAAGCGCCGGATGTGGACGGAAAAGTATACCTGACGAACGCAGCGGATCTTCCCGCGGGAACTTTCGTTCCGGTGCGCCTTACGCAGGCCGGTGAATACGATATGTTCGGTGAGCGGCTGCCCCTGTAGTACGATTTAAAGGAAGAACAAGCTGATTGGAAAAAGCAATGGAACAAATCAATCCGGTAAAGAAAAATAAGATGAATCTGCCGAACCGGCTGACGATTTTTCGAATGCTGCTCGTGCCGCTCCTGGTTGTCGTGTTTTCCTTTGAAGCATGGCTCCCGGGCTGGAACTATTGGGCGGCAGGCATCTTTTTCGTCGCGGACATGACGGACATTGTGGACGGTTATATCGCCCGGAAGAGAAACCAGATTACGAACTTCGGGAAGTTGATGGATCCCATTGCGGACAAGCTGCTGTTTTGTTCCGCATTCATCTCCATGACCTATAACGGGATGCTCAACCCCGTCCTCTGCATCATTTTCGTCGGGCGCGAAATCATTGTTTCCGGTTTTCGTCTTGTCACCGCGGGCAGCGGCAAGATCATTGCGGCAAACTGGCTTGGCAAGCTGAAATCAACGCTGCAGGTAATCGCCATTCTGGCGACCTTGCTGAAGAATCCCCTTTTCTCGATCTGGAATTTCCCGTTTGACTTCGGGGTCATGTGCACCGCGGCGGTGTTCACGGTCTGGTCCGCGGTGGATTATATCCTGGCAAATAAAAACGCGGTGGACTGGAACTGACCGCACTTTAAAAATCGCCGCCCTCCGCGCCGCGCGAATGCGCGGGCAATCATTGAATTTATGCGGAAAACCGCCGCTTTGGATAAGGAAGTGAACTCACTATGATCGCAGAAATCGTCTCGGTCGGCACCGAACTTCTCATGGGACAGGTTGTCAATACGGACGCGCAGTTCATCGCCCAGGGCCTTGCGCCGCTCGGGTTTCAAGTGTATTACCACACGACCGTCGGGGACAACGTAAAGCGGCTGACCGCCGTGGTGCATCAGGCGGTCGAGCGTTCGGATGTGGTCGTGTTTACCGGCGGGCTTGGCCCGACGGACGACGACCTGACCAAGGAAACCGTCGCCGCAGCGTTGGGGTTAACGGTGGAGCCAATTCCGGAAGAGGTCGAACGTCTGACGCAGCACTTTGCTTCCCGCGGGTACGAATTTACGCCCAACAATCTCAAACAGGCAAGTTTCCCGAAGAGCGCTTTGATTCTGCCTAACGCGTTCGGCACGGCGCCGGGCTGCATTATGACCGCCGAAAATAAGACGGCGATCCTGCTCCCCGGTCCGCCGCGGGAGCTCTTCCCCATGTTTCAAAACCACGTCATGCCCTATCTGGAGCGGCTGAGCGGAAACAAACTCTATTCACGCGAGCTGCGCATTTTTGGCAAGGGCGAGTCGAGCGTTACCTACGAACTGCGGGACATCATCGAAAACCAAACGAATCCGACCGTCGCGCCCTATGTGAAAACCGGTGAAGTTACTTTGCGGGTGACCGCGCTCTGCCAGAACGACGCGGAGGGTGAAGCGCTTGCCCGGCCGATGATCGCCGCGATTCTCGAGCGGTTAGGTGATGTTGTATATTCCACGGTTGGAGAATCCTTGCCGGAAACCTGCGCGCGCATGCTCACGGACGACCGGCAAACGCTCGCCGTTGCCGAAAGCTGCACGGGCGGACTGCTCGCCAGCGAGCTTGTCGCCATTCCCGGCTGTTCCAAATTTCTGCTCGAAGGCTGCGTCGCCTATTCGGACGCGGCGAAGGTGCGCCGCCTCGGCGTGAAGCAGGAAACCCTGGATGCGTTTGGCGCGGTCAGCGAGCAATGCGCACGGGAGATGGCGGAAGGTATCCGGGCTTCCTCGGGAGCCGGCTATGCGCTCGCGACAACGGGATTCGCCGGGCCGGACGGCGGAACGGATGAAAATCCGGTTGGAACGGTTTATATTGCCCTCGCAAGCCACAGCGGAACAGAAGTCAAGCACATCCGGCTCTTTGGCGAACGCGCCCGCATCCGTGAGATCGCCTGCCTGCATGCGTTTGACCTGCTCCGCAGAAAGCTCTGCCTGTAACCATTCGCTCGTTTCGCTCCGGCGTTTGACGCGCGGAAAAAATCGCAAAAACGCTGTACGATGCGTCCCGTCTCGTGTATAATGGCAGAAGTGACATGCGATCAATTGTTCCCATCCGATAAGCACCACAGAACGTCACACCGCAGATTCGTATTGATGAATCTGGAATAGATACCCGATCGAACGATAGATTGCAACAATCGAAAGGAACACCAAGATGGTCGAAAAAGAAAAAGCGCTGGAGATTGCCCTCAGTCAAATCGAAAAACAGTTTGGCAAGGGCGCGATCATGAAGCTCGGCGACGCGGCTGCCCGCACGCCGGTTGCAACCATTTCAACGGGCTGTCTTCCGCTGGATTATGCGCTCGGCGTGGGCGGTATTCCGCGCGGCAGGGTTGTCGAGATCTTCGGGCCGGAATCCTCCGGTAAAACGACGATTGCGCTTCATATCGTTGCCGAAGCGCAGAAGACCGGCGGCACCGCCGCGTTCATCGATGCGGAACACGCGCTCGATCCCGTCTACGCGGAAGCGGTCGGCGTGAAGGTGGACGATCTCTACGTTTCCCAGCCGGATACCGGCGAACAGGCGCTCGAGATTACGGAAGCGCTTGTGCGCAGCGGCGCAATCGACGTGGTCGTCGTAGACTCCGTCGCCGCGCTCGTACCGAAGGCGGAAATCGAGGGAGACATGGGCGACGCGCACGTCGGCCTGCAGGCGCGGCTCATGAGCCAGGCGCTTCGAAAGCTCACCGGTGCGATCAATAAATCCAACACGGTCGTCATATTTATCAACCAGCTGCGTGAAAAGGTCGGCGTCATGTTTGGCAATCCCGAAACCACGCCGGGCGGCAAAGCGCTCAAGTTCTACGCAAGTGTGCGCCTGGATGTACGCCGGATCGACGCGCTGAAAAACGGCACGGATATCATTGGCAACCGCACGCGCGTCAAGGTCGTGAAAAACAAGGTCGCGCCGCCGTTTAAATCCGCGGAATTCGACATGCTCTATGGCGAAGGCATTTCCAAGGAAGGTTCGCTGGTCGATCTTGCAGTGGATAAAAAACTCATCGTCAAAAGCGGCGCCTGGTATGCCTACGGCGATATGCGCATTGCGCAGGGCCGCGACAATACGCGGCTGTTCCTCAAGGACAATCCGGAGTTCGCGCAGAAGCTCGAAAAGCAGCTTCGCGAGATCTTTGAGCAGGAACGCAAGCAGATTGTCGCCGACCAGGAAGCAAAACGCAAAGCGTCTCAAACCGCTTATGCGGCGTCCGGAGCGGCGCAGGCCGCGGCACAGACGGAGGTCAAGCGCCGTGCGGTTCCGGTTCCTGCCGCCGCCCCCGCAAGACCCGCTGAAGACTCGGAAAATCCGTTTTCTGAAACCGACGACTGATGTAAAGTCATTTCGAACAAGCGTATGAAAAAGGCGCTGCCGGTGTTCCGGCAGCGTCTTTCGTTTTTTAAAAAATTATCGGTTGGAATACAGCGTCATTCCCGTGCCCGTGTCGCGAATCAATACCGCGTTCTGCGCGCGGACAATCTGCGCGCCTACATAGATATCCCCCGCCGCACCGGAGATGTTGACAATTTGAATGATGTAGAAAAACCAAAACCACGATTCGTAGAACCGAATGTTGAGCACCGCCAGCACCGCGCCCAGCAGCACCACCGGCGCAAACGCGATCATCAGATATTGTCTCCTCCCAAATAGCGCGTCGCTGCCGGCATAGGCGTAGAGTCCCGTAAACCCGTAGCGCGGTTTCACCCCGGAAAAGCCCTTCATCAATATGCCGTGGATCAGCTCGTGCAGTACCATATAAAGGAGGATGGAAACCAGCAGCAGTATCGTATTGATGATGGTTTGAATCCCCAGAAACAAATTCGTGAAAGGCGGGCAAATGGCAAACCCGAGCGCCGCCATACCGCAAAGGATGCCGAGCGCAAGAATATTGACAAGGATTGCTTCCTTACGGTTGCTCATCAGGTCGATCCGCTTGATTTCACGGTATCCTTGGGGAAGCTGTCTCATTCCCGTTCCTCTTTCTTTTCGGGATTACGCCAGTAGCGGCTTCCATCCCGAAGTCGAATCAGCCAGCCGCTTTCAATCAGCCCGCGGCGCAGAAGGAACAAATCGCCAAAGGTATGCCACGAAGCAAGAACCGCATTGACCTCGTGTTCGGAATAGTCCTTTCCGGGTGAGAATTTCTGCGCAAGATAGGCGTATACCTGATCCTGGACCGTTTTCTTGGCCGGCCAGAGCTTCAGTTTGCCTTCTTCGTCTAAAAATCGTTCGATTCCCTGCTGCACTTGACGCTTCCTCCGCATTCGCAGCGCCGCCAGATAACCGCTTTCAGCCTGCAATCATTCGTTTGCCGGTTCAGCGATCTGCATGGCGCCCGCTTCCTATGCAATATTCTCACAAAACGCGGTAAAATTCAACCTTCGCCGCGTAGAGTTCGTGAATCGTTCACGAAGGATCGGCGCATTCCACCCGTCCCCGCGGTAGTCAAATCGTCTTTCCTATGGTATGATGACGTATCACCCGGCTGGGGGAACACATGAAATATATCGTTTGCCCTCGTTGCAGAAATCTAAATACCGGCTGCGCCGCTTTCTGCCTCTTTTGTGGAAATGCGCTTAAACGAAACGCTCTGCGCGTTCCGCGTGAATCCGCGGGCTTGCCACGCGTAAAAAGGACGATTGCCTTTCGTTTGCAAAGCGCGCTGTTTGTCCTTGCCGTGCTTACGGCGGCGGCGAGCGCGTTGTTTCCGTTCTTTTACCGGAGTAATTCCAATGCGATTACCGAAATCCCGCCGATTCTGCCGGTACCTGCTCCCTCAAGCGCGGAGAAGGACGGTTTTTCCAAGGCCAGCGGAACCTACGCCGTACTTCTTTACCTCTCGGACGTTCAAACGGACGACCCCGCTACGCAGTCCGCGGCGGACGAAATTGCCGGCAAGCGGTTTGACGGCGGCATTACCCTTTCGGTCGATTCCAGCGGAACCGGATCGATTCAGATCGACCAGGCGTTTTTCTCGCCAAAGTCTATTGAAGTCACCGCGTTTCAGGATGAAAGCGGAACCCTTTCCGGGGATACGGTGTATGGTGTTGCGTTCCAGTCCGGTATGAGAATCTCGGTCGTATGCGTTTGTAAAAACGAATCGATCTCCGGATTCATCTGGCTCGACAGCGCAAAGTCTCATATAGAATTTCTTTATTTTGGCTGATTCATTCCCGCCGGGCGTCATTCTTCCGCCGCATTGTCTTTGGGAATTTATCACGACCCATTCAGCAGAGAACCGGCAATCGCCTGATACGCAGAACGGAGGTTTAAATCATGAAGTTGCTGCTTGCCATCGTACAAAACGATGATCAGAAGTCCCTGACCTACGCGTTGATCGAACGCAATATCAGCGTAACGCGCATTGCCAGCACCGGCGGATTTCTGCGCGGCGGAAACTCCACCCTGATGATCGGCGTGGAATCCGACCGCTTGCCGGAAACGCTGGAGATCATTCGGGAGCATTCCAGCCGAAGGCAGGTTGTCACCGTTCCCGCAACGGGTATTCCGCATAATATCGACAGCGTGACCATGCCGATTTCGGTTACGGTCGGCGGCGCAACCGTGTTTATTCTGGACGTGCAGGAAACCTATAAGTTCTAGTAAATTCCCCGTTCCGGCAGCGTGTCTGCCGAGTCTTCGCAAATTAAGGTTTGGATCAGACATTTTTATGGAACAATCCTTGGCCGCTCCGAGGCCCATGTTTACAAAGACCGCTCTGCGGCAGCTGATTATACCGTTGGTTCTCGAACAGTTGCTGGCAATGATGGTCGGCCTCGCCGCTACGGTTATGATTACAAGAGTCGGCGAATCCGCCGTTTCCGGCGTTTCGCTTGTGGACACGCTCAGCAACCTGATTATCAGTATTTTAACCGCGCTCTGCACGGGAGGCGCCGTCGTCTGCGCCCAGTATCTGGGCAGGCGCGATTCCGGCCAGGCGCGCAATTCCGCCCGTCAGCTCTTCTATATTGCTTTGCTCTTCTCCGTTGCGCTCGGCGCGGCGCTTCTGGTTGCACCATCCTTTTTTATTCGCGTGATCTTTGGTTCGGTCGAGGAAGCCGTTTTAAAAAGCGCAACGACCTACCTCGTCTTTTCGGCAATCTCCTACCCTTTCTTGGCCGTATATAACGCTTGCGCCGCGCTGTTTCGTTCCATGGGAAATTCCCGCGTTTCGCTCCTTGCATCCTTGGTCATGAACGTTGTAAACGTTGCCGTAAACGCCGTATTGATCTTCGCGCTCAATCTCGGCGTATTAGGCGCCGGTATTGCCACCTTGCTTTCGCGCGTCGTAGCCGCCGCCATTATGCTGCTGCTTATTCGAAATCAGAATAATCCAATTTTCCTTCGCTCTCTGTGGCAGGTTCGTTTCAATAGAGAAATTGTTCGTAGCATTCTTTTCGTTGGCGTTCCGACCGGATTTGAAAATGGCCTGTTCAATTTTGGCAAACTGCTTGTTCAGGCGCTTGTCGCTTCCCTGGGTACTTCCGCCATTGCGGCAAACGCGATTCTCGGCAGTATTTCGAATCTTGCGATCGTTCCCGGCCTCGGCCTGAGCCTCGCAATCATCACGGTGTTCGGCCAATGCGTCGGCGCGGGTGACTATGATCAAGCGGTCGAGTATCTGAAAAAGCTCATGGTCTATACGATTCTATCCATGGCGCTCGTGAACATCCCGCTGTTTCTGTTCGCAAAACCCATTGTGGGGATCTTTCCCATCAGCGAGGAAGCGTATAACGTTTCGGTTCAGATGCTGCCCTTTCTGGCGATCTCAAATATCGTCCTGTGGCCATGGTCGTTTGCGTTTCCAAACGCGCTCCGCGCCGCCGGGGACGCGCGCTTTACCATGATCGTCTCCGCTTCGACCATGTGGATCATCCGCTTCGGTTTAAGCTATCTATTCGTCTCTTTTCTCGGCCTCGGCGTCGCGGGCATCTGGTATTGCATGGTAATTGACTGGGCCGTTCGGGATGTTTTCTTTTTACTGCGTTATCGAACCGGAATCTGGAGAACGAAGCGCGTGATTCGCTAACCTCTTTCGCTTTGTTTATATCCGGCATTCCGTTTCGCACATAAATATCAGAAGAGGAGAATCGTTTGGTAGAACTTTTCGCCGCAAACATTCAGCAGATCGCGCCGCGTGCGGAATCGCTTGTCTGCCTGCTCAGTGAAGAGCGGCAGGCACGCGTTCGCGCGTTCGGAACCTCCGGTGAAGCATTGCGCCGGCTCGCCGCCGGACTGCTTCTCTACCACGTTTTCGGCGAGGGCGCGCGTTCCGCCCGGTTTGAGCGAGGCGGACGCGGTAAGCCCTCCCTGCCAAACGCACGCCCCTATAATCTGACGCATTCGGGCGATTTTGCGGTGCTCGCGGTCTCCAGCAAAGCCGTTGGCGTCGATCTTGAGCGGATTCGTCCGATTGACTGGCAGCACATCTCCGCTCGCTTCTTCCACCCGGACGAACGCGCATTTCTGGCGGAATCTTCGAATCCGGAATCCGCATTCTTCTGGATCTGGACGTTGAAAGAGAGCTATCTGAAAGCCGAAGGGCTTGGCTTTTCCGTTTCACCCGCGCGCTTTTCCATATTGCCGCAGCAGGAAACGGAGGCTGTTATGAGCGGTCAGACGGGGTATCGCTTCCGCCGGTACCATACGTTCGCCGGGTATTGCATGAGCCTTTGCTGTACGGAAGAATCCATTTCCGAAGAAGTACGCCTGCTGACCTTCTAGAAAAGAACAAACCGGTTTCAAAAAAATCAAGAGCCGCCCGAAGTTCAGGGCGGCTCTCGCGCGTTGATCTCGTCTGCGGTTATGCCGAAATCGAATTCGGTGTCTGCGACTTCATCCGTTCAATCCAGGCCTCGCCAACACCCGCGATCAGGTTGTTCACATCCACCGCAGCGCCTTTGAGAAGCGACAGCGCAGGCAGCGAGAGCTTCTCCAGCGTCTTGCTCAAAAGCGTATCCTTGAGTCGGGCAATCTCCTCCGGCGATAGTTTCCCATCCTCGTTCGCCGCTTTAAACTCCGTAACCAGTGTCTGCTGCAGTTCATCTACGGTAATTCTCGCCGCACGGATGAGCTCTTTCTGCGCCGCGTCAATATTCTGTAGTCCGGCGCTTTTTCCGAGTTTAAGGCTCAGCCATGTGCCAAGCACGCCAATGAGCGTTACGAGAAGTGTTGCCGCTATCTGCAAAGCGTATTCCATCAGTTGATCCATCTGTTTTCTCCTGTCTTTCTTTTGAGTTTCTATTCCAGTTTTCTTGTTTATCGTGCGTCTTCCATGACCCGAATCCGCGTTTCATGATCGCTCAGACGTGTTTCCTGTCCGCGTGCGAACTGCCAGATGCTCTCGTGCGCGGCATGGTTGCTCGTTGAAAGCTCCTCCACGCTTTGCTTCAGGTTCTCCATGGTTGCCGTCAGTCTTGTAATCGCCTGCGTCAGTTTAATGATCGGCGCAAGGATAAAACCAAAGAGCGCGGCGAGCGCGGCAATTACGCTTACTACATCCCATTCCTGCATCGTTTCCTCCTCCTATTCTTCGTAGTATGCCGGACGCAGGAAATCCTTCCACCCGCCGAATGAGCTCAACCGTTTCGTCACATAATTCCATCCGCGCCGCTTTTCAAGTTCGGTCAGCTGGCATCCGTAGGCGCCGCCCATCCACTCCACCGCGTACCCTCCGCCCGCATAGAGGCCGATGTGTCCGGATCGATGCAAAAAGTCGCCGGGCCGGAGTACCGGATGCTGTATGTGCGTACCATTTCCGCTGGCCACAAAACCGTCCGCCGAACAGTCGAACCCGGAAGATACGGCTTTTGCGTGCCGCAGAAGTCCGACAATCCCGCCGGAGCAGTCCGCCCCCGTAATGGCTGGGTTCGCGCGCACCGCATTCTCCATCATCTCCCGCCGCCCGCCGTCGTAATATTCCGGCTGCCGCGCAGCTCCGCGCGCAATGCGGGCAATCGAAATCACATTTGGCTTGAGATCCGCGTTATAGAGATTTCCGCCGCGGATATAGAGGCTGCGCGGATATTCGCCCGGCAAATCCGGATGGACGGCAAACGCAAGCGCATCCAGCACGATGCTTTTTCGAATTTCCGTTTCCCCTGCGAGAGATTCCCAAATCCGCTCTGCCGCCGAACCCGGTATCCAATCGGGAATCCCGCTCTCGCCGCTGGAGGAGCTTGCCGTCCGCGCTTCTTCTGGAAACAGCGCGCTGTATGTGTTCCTTCCGACAATCCCATCCTGCATCAGCCCTTTTGCGGCCTGAAACGCAAGAACCGCGCGCCGCGTGTCCTTGCCAAACGTATCCCGCTTCAGCGACGTGATCGTTGCGGTATAACAGCCCAATTCCAGCAAACGCTCTTTCACCGCAATAACATCCGCGCCGGATGCGCCAAGCGACAAATTACGCTTAAAGCTCATGTTCGACCCCCGCCTTCACACCCGATCCCGACGGGCGGCTGGAAAGGATCGTACCGTGCCGGATTTAGGATATTCGCAAGATCCGTTTCTTCTTCGTTCATCCCAGGCATTTTCCTCCGATGGGGTATCCAACTACAGTGTGCCGGAAAAACGAGCGTGCGATTATTAGAATTCAACCTGTCGAAATTTCTAATAAAAAAGAGGACGGTTGCTTCCGTCCTCTGGATTGATTGATCCCTGTTAAATTCGTCTAAAGATCAAAACGAAAAATGCAGTTTTCGTCGCATACGCCGTCCCGGTAAAGCGCGGTGTAGCGCGGCGGAATGCGCGATTCCAGCAGCGTACCGTCCAGATGCTCCAGCGTTTTTCGGGATGCCATATTCGCTTTCGAGCAGGAGATGGTCACATAGGGCATTCGGTGTGCCCGCGCAATTTGAAACAACAACCGTACTGCTTTTTGCGCATACTCATGACCGCGAAAACCCTCATGAACCGCATACCCGATGTTCCCGCCAAAATAGGTGTTTCGAACGTACCCGAGCCGCAGATTCACCTCGCCAACCGCCGCGCCGTCCTGCAGACGAATGATATCCAGAAAATAGGACGGAACATATCCGGTTTTTTCATCCGCTTCGGTGACGGATGTGATGCGAAGCGTCAGTTCGCCGTCCTCCGGCATGGGCAAATCCATATGCGGCACCTGGTCTATGCGAATATCGTCGCCAGCTTCCCAGTCCTTGCAGACGTCCACCCATCCCGCTGCGCGGCTGAATCGGTATAACTCTTCGCAGGTCAGCTCAATTGCGCTGTTGTCGCTTCCGCATGCGGGAAAAACGGTTGAAAAGCGTTTCAGCGAATCGTCCAGATACACCGGTGTACCCTCCGGCAGCGCAAACGGACATACCCCGCCAACCGCGCTTCCCGTAAGCCGCTCGACATTCTCAAATGTCAGCATGCTCGCCTTTGCCTGAAAACGATCCTTATATTTCCGGTTGTCGATCCGCGCGTCGCCTGCGGTAACGAGGAGCACACAACCTTCGCCCAACGCGAAGGAAAGCGTTTTTGCGATGCGCGCCGGACGTACGCCGAGTGTTTGAGCCGCCAGCTCCACCGTTGCCGAACTCGTGTCAAACTCCCAGACACGCTGTTCCATTCCAAACTCCCGAAAATACTGCTTGACCCGTTCAATCGACATGTTACGATTCTTCCTGATATCTTTTTTTTGAAATCGACGATTCGCCTGATCCGAAAGACCGCCGCATCGTTTTTTAGTGCTTCCTGTAAAATACGAAAGGTGTCATCGGTCTGATTCGCTCTGCCGCTTCAGCAGATCAAAGAGCGTGCAGTACTTCCTCCCGCAATAGGGGTGCTTTGCCGCGCGCAGTTCGTAGGAGACGCCATCGACCGAGAACATCATTTTATACACGCCCATCAGCCCGATGCTGTTGATGCTTTTCAGCGGAAAGCAATGGCCGCCGACGCATAATGTATTCTTCGTCATGGTCAGCCTGCCAACCTCCAGCACCTTGCTCTGGTGCCGCTTGCCAATGCCGATAAGCTGAACGCCCTCGTCCGAATAGGCGATCTCATTTTCTCCGAGCGCGTGCGCGTATTTTTCAACGCGCTGATTCTGCCAGGAATCCCAGTCCCGAACCGTTTGAAACGGAACCTCGCCGTCCTGCGGCGACACCGGCTCGAAAAAGCCGGTTTCCGTAAAGCGGACGCGCATTCCGCAGGTACAGAAGAATTCATCCCCTTTGCTTTTGAGCGTTCCGGTTTTTCCGCATTTCGGGCAGAAATAGATTGCGTTCTCCAGACCTTTTGCCAGATCCTTGCCTCTGTAGCGATAGGGCCTGATCCGCTGCCGTTCAAACGCATCCTCCATGATGTCCTCCCGGATATGCTCGTTGACCTCGTCCGGCGTCATCTGTTTGAGCTGTTCCGGCGTATAAATGTTGACCACGCGGCCAAACATGCGCCCCTTGCGAATGGAATGCGACCAGCGTGGCGTGGTCAGATACCCGCCTTCGAAGCGGTAGGTCACGAGTGGAGCCCCCGTCGCTTTGGCAAGTTTCCCGGTCGCGGGAAAGATCGGCCCGGTTACGCCGTTATACGAACGGTTTCCCTCCGCAAAGAGGCACACGTTCGTCTTTTTCACTGCACGGAGAATGTTCAGCGCGGCCGTCGCATCCGTCATCCCCTTTACGCGGGCAATAGGGGCAAAGAAATACGTCAGAATCCAGGAAAGGAAGCCCTTGCGGAAGATATGCTCGCTCGCTACGAAATACATATGTTTCGAAAGCCCAATGCCAATCAGCGCGGGATCCAAATCCCCGTTGTGATTTGCCGTGATTAAATACGGGCCCTCGCCAAGCTGTACCGGCTCATAGGTAAACCCGAATATATTCTGTATGATTCCGCCCAACAGACCTTTCAGAAAGGCGTATACCCGTTTATGGCGCTTCAATGCCTGTTCCATATGTTCGTCCCCTGTCTATTCTTTCCCGTTCACCCTGCACAGCGCTTCTTCGGCCCGGCAAGTATCGTTCGCCCGATCCGGCTAACCAACTACTCGGATTCGGAATTCGAAGAATCCTCCGCTTCTTCCGTTGCTTTTGATTCGTCCGAAAGGAGTTTTGCGTTTATGGCGCGCATGCGCGCTTCGTCGAACTTGACAACCACACGATCGTAGGTGACAAGACCGTTCGTTTCCTGCTCCACATCCGAGAGCTGCGTATATACGCTGGCGCAAAGCCCAAGGGGTTTGGCCGCGATCACCTCGCGCGCATAGAGCCGTTCCACCTCCTGCATCAGCGCTTCCGCCGTTTTGCAGCGCTTGTAGCCGAATTCCTTTTCGCTGAAACTGTGCCCCGCAATATGGTGGCTATAGCCGCCAAATTCGGAGAGCACAACGGCGCGGCCTTTCCCGTCCCGCTGAAAACGATAGGGTTTGTAGTAAACATGCAGGCTCTTCACATCCCCGCCACCCTGGTCGTGCCAGCCGCTTGCGTGGTCGATCGTACGCGTGGTGTCCAGCGCGCGAATCGCTTCCACCGCTTTGTTCGCGTCGAACTGCCCCCAGCCTTCGTTAAACGGCACCCACATGGCAATGCAGGGGCAGTTGTAAAGCAGCTCTATGGTCTGGTTCAGCTCGCGGCGGCAGGCTTCCCGGCCGCGAACCTCCTCGCGGGAAAAATAAGCGTAGTCGCTGTCCGGATGCGAATTTCCAAAGATCAGCGGAAACGAGATCGCGTCCTTGCGATAAAGGCCGCCGCCGTTGACCGCATCCTGCCAAACCAGCATGCCGAGCCTGTCGCAATGGTAATACCAGCGCAGCGGTTCGATTTTTATATGCTTGCGCATCATATTGAATCCCATGGATTTCATGAGCGTGATATCGTAAATCATCGCCTCATCGCTCGGCGCGGTGTATAACCCGTCCGGCCAGTACCCCTGATCGAGTACGCCGGTGTGAAAGTACGGCTCGTTATTCAGAAACAGGCGTGGTATTCCGGCTGCGTCCTGCGCAACCGAAAATTTTCGCATGGCAAAATAGCTTTCCACGCGATCCCGTTCCATGGTGAAAACAACATCGTAAAGTTTCGGATGTTCCGGGCTCCAGGGCTCGAATCCTTCCATTTCGATCCGAACCGGCCGTCCGTCCAGAAAAGGGGTATCCTTCCCTTCCAGCAGAATCGTTCCAGAGCCGTTACAGTTGGTTGAAATGACGATTTCAATTTCCGCGGTGTCGTAGAGCGGCGTAAGGCGCAGGTTCTCTATGCGGCGTTTCGGCGCGCGTTCCAGCCAAACGGTCTGCCAGATGCCGCTCTGCGGTGTATACCAGATTCCGCCGGGATTGGAACTCTGCTTCCCGCGCGACCAGCAGCCGGTATCCGTTTCGTCACGTACGCGAATCAAAAGTTCGTTTGCCGTTCCCGGCAGCATCGCTTCGGTCAGCACAACGGAAAACGGCAGATAGCCGCCCGCGTGGTTGAGCAGCGTCATGCCGTTGAGCCGCACCTCCGCAAACTGATCCGCCGCGCCAACATGCAGCAGCAAATCCTCCGCGTTGGAATCAAACCCCAGCGGCGCTTCCAGATAACGCCGGTACCAGAGCGCTTCCGTCGGTTTTAACGTTCTGCCCACGCCGGAAAGCTCGCTCTCCGGTGAAAAGGGCACCACGATTGCTCCATCAAACCGGGCGGGCGGTATGAGCGCGCTTGCGCTCGTGATTGCATATTCCCACATTCCGTTGAGAATCGTAAAATTCTTTCGTTGAAACTGCGGGCGCGGATATTCCGGCAAAACCGCTTCCGGATTGAGCGCTCCGCCCCATTGTGTTAACATGCGATATCCTCCTGTTTGATCTTTACGCGGAACATCCGCTTCGCTTGCCGCGCGGAAAATATACGGCAGCGTTTCGGGATTACCCCGGCTTAACGCTGGACTTGTCGATTTGAATCACGGCGTAGAAAAGGCCTTCCAGTGAATGCACACGTTCCGAAATCGCTTTTCGCACATCCTCGTCCGCCATGGGGAAACCGAACGGAACGACCACGTCGAACACAAGGTTCGTATGCGTCGGCCCCGGTACCACACGAAAATCATGCAGGCTCAGCTGCGCATCGATTGAGGCAATCAGCGTCTGCACCTCCACGCGAAGCCGGTTTGTTTCGGTGTCGTTAACCGCGACAGGATCCATATGGATCACCGCCTCGCAGCCGCATTCACGCTTGAGCAGCTTTTCGGCGTTATCCACCGTATCGTGCAGATGAATCATGTCCCCGTCCGCGGGTACCTCCGCGTGCAGCGAAACCATAACGCGACCCGGGCCATAGTTATGCACAACGAGGTCGTGCATGCCGATGATGCCGTCCTGCGACAGCACGATCTTCTCGATTTTCTCAACAAATTCCCGTTCCGGCGGCTGTCCAAGCAGAGGGCTGACCGTCTCCTTCGCGGCGCGAATGCCGGTATAGGTGATGAACATCGCAACGGCAAGACCCGCCCAGCCGTCGATATTCCATCCCGTCCACTTGGAGAGCAGCATGGAAATCAGCACCACGCTTGTTGCCGCCACATCGGAAAAGCTGTCCATAGCGGTTGCGCGCATGGTTGGGGAATCGATTTTTTTGCCGATGCCGCGGTTGTAGAAAAACATATAGAGCTTCACCAGAATCGACGCGCCCAGCACGCAGATGGCGAGAATGGAAAAGGTAACCGGTTCCGGCGTTATGATCTTCGTAACGGATGTTTTTGCCAGTTCGAAGCCCATGATTAAAATCACCATGGAGACAATCAGCCCGGCGATGTATTCGAATCGTCCATGTCCGAAAGGATGCTCTTTATCGGCTTTCTGCCCCGAGAGCCGAAATCCGAGGAGCGCAATGCTGGCGCTGCCCGCGTCGGACAGATTGTTGAACGCGTCCGCCGTAATACCGATGCTGCCCGTTAGCGTTCCGGCGGTGATTTTGCCAAAAAAGAGCAAAATATTAAAGCATATGCCAACTGCCCCGCAAAGCACTCCGTAACGTAAGCGAATCGCTGGGGAAGAAAAGTTTTTGTAATCGCGAATCAAAAGTTTCGATAGAAGCGTGATCATGTTATTCTCCCGTCAAATCGCCTTGCGATCATGCTTGGCGGAGTTGATAAATGCGACGGCATAGGCTAACCATATGCCGCCGCACGTTATAATCTCTATTAACCGCCTATTATCGGGCGCGCCCGCAGATTTGGCTACTCGGTAACGACGTCCGAATCGGCGTTTTTCTTTACGCTTTCAATCCCGCCAATGCAGGAAGCCTTCGCGGAATATCCCTCGGACGCAAGAATCGGTTCGCCGTTCCTGGCACGCAGGCGGAAGCGAAATTCGCCCGCTTTATCTTTATATAGCTCAAATACGGGGTTCGGCAGGTTCTTCCAGCCATCTACGGTCTGGTCCTCGATATTCGCGCCTGGAGCGTTTTTCTTTACGCTCTCAATTCCGTTTTTACAGGCAGACTCAGAAGAATAATCCTCCGACTTGCCAATGGGTTCTCCGTTGGCTGCTTTGAGGACGAAAAAGGTTCCGGCTTTTCCCTTTTTAATAACGTATTTTCCCATAATCATTCAGCCTCCGTTTTTTGTTACCATACCATTTTTACCACAAAATTGCAAGCAAACCGAGCCGTCCGACGATACCTTTTTCGATTTTTCACAATCCGTTTTCAGCCGCTTTTCATCTCCCGGTAATTCGAATTTCCGGCCCCCGTCGATCATTCTTGATTTTATTACGTTGTATGGTAGAATTCTCTTGCCAACCGCGCGCGTATTCGCTATGATGTTGTCAGGCGCACAGTTTTCAGGCGTAGGCGCCCGTTTCGAAGAATCCGATGCGGGGTGATTCTATGACAATGACCGAAAAGCTCGATGTCCTCATGGCGGAAAAGGGCATCAACAAATCGCAGCTCTCCCGCCTTTCCGGCATTCCCTATATGACGATCGTAAATTTTTATGAAAAGGGTACGGAGAACATCAAGCGCTCCACGCTGATTCGGCTCTCGCGCTTTTTTGAAGTGACGGTCGATTACTTGATCGTGGACGAAGAAACGCGCCGCTCCTATCCCAGCGGATCACCAAAATCCGGGCAGATTACCGCGCTGCCGACCTCGGTCGTCAAACCGCGTCTGTACCGTGCCGTAAAAGGCGTACCCCTTCTGGACGAGCAGAACATTGCCTGCTACGACGAGGTTCCGCAGAGCATCCGCTGTGATTTCACCCTGCGCTTCTCCGGAAACAGCATGGAAAAACTCAATATCAGCGACGGGGATATCGTCTACGCGCGGATGATGGAGGATGTGCGCAGTCACGAAGTGGCCGTTGTCGTTGTCGAGAATTCCCTCACGCTCCGCCGTGTCTATAAAAACGAAAACCAGATTGTTTTAATGGCGGAGAGCCCCGCTTATGCGCCTGTTGTTCTGCGCGCGGGTTCAAACGTTCGCATTCTCGGCAAAGCCGTGGCGTTTCTGAATCCGAACGCGGCGGAGAACTTGTTTTAAACGCGCCGCTCTTTCCGGCGCAGCAAAAGCCCGCTCGATTGCGGGCTTTTTTCGTGTCGCTCATAACGGGGAACTTCAACTGATTTACGCCTGTATTCTCTCCCGTCCGCATCGTCGGCTATTTTGTGAAAGCACCGGTTATGCCGCCCGTATTTCGGCATTTTTCGGCGCGTTCACCCCGCGAATCAACAGGAAGAACAAAAATGCAAATTCCGCAATGGTACCCGGCAGCAAGAGTACGTCCGCCACGTCGCGGCTGCCCAGCAGAAAGTGCGCCGCCACTGCGAGTAGACCGCAGAACGTTTCGATGAGAAACAGTACGCCAAACACCTTCGGGATGAATTTCGAGCGCCAAATAAGCAGTCCCAGCGGAAATACCCAAAGCGCAAAGAACACCTGTCCGATCATGTACCCATTCGCATTGGCGAGAAAGCAGATCTGCGCAAGCTCCTGCAGCTGTTCCGCGTTTATTGCGCCGGGCTGGAGGCTGACGAGTATGAGAGGCAGAAACTCAAAAAGCGTGTTGACCAGCAATATTACGCTGCCTGCCGCTGCAAACAATACCATTCGCATCGAAAGGTCGCGGTCCACCGGCCGAAGCAGGCGGTCGAGCGCCAGCGCAGTCAGCAGGTAGCTCAGCGCCATGACGATGTCGCTGAGTACGCCCGCGCGCAGCAGCAGCGCATTTTGCAGAATATTCTGTGCGGTCGCGGCGGCGTCCGCGGCAACCAGCTTCTGCCGGAAAAAGAGCTCCGCAAACAGACCGGTTACTACCATGAGCAGAAACAGCAGGCCCGCGATGCGCGCGTATTTTTTGTTCGTTGCCATTTTGAAACCTTCTTTCTGTTTTCTATATTTCTTTGTTATTTTTTTCAGTGGTTCTTGCCGGGTTTTTCGATTAAATCCATCTTCTTTCCCGAAAAAAAGGTAAAAAAAGAAAACCCTGCTCATTTTTCATTCGTTACGGCATAACCAGAACCACCTTACCCTTTGCGTGTCCCGCGGAAACATAGGCGAACGCCTCAGTAATTTTCGCCAACGGAACGATTCTCTCAATGACCGGTTTAATTCGCCCGCGCTCCACCAGTTCGGCTAGATAAGCGGCATCTGCAGCGCTTGTCTTCGCGGCGAGCAATCGAATTTGCCTGCCGTCACCCGCATACAGAAACCCAAACGCCATCGCGCCAAACACCTGCTTGAGCGATCCGCCGACGATTACGGCGATTCCACCCGGTTTCAGTGCGGAATAGTATTGCCGCAGCGCGCGTTCTCCGTTGATTGCGAGAATGCGGTCGTATTTCACCCTTCCGTCCAGGCAATCCTCCCGCCGATAGTCCATCGCCCGATCCGCCCCGAGCGTGAGCGATTGTTCGAGGTTCTGCGCGCCACAGACGGCGGTCACCTCCGCGCCGAAGAATTTCGACAGTTGAATGGCAAACGTGCCTACGCCGCCGCCTGCGCCAAAGATGAGTACGCGCTGACATGGCTGGATTTCGCCGCCCAAACGCACTGCCTGCAGGGCCGTCACCCCTGCCAGCGAAATGGTCGCAGCCGTTTCAAACGGCATATCCTCCGGTTTTTTTGCCAGAACCGCTTCCGGCGCCGTCGTATACTCCGCAAATCCGCCGAATCTAGAGAGCGTAAGATCGCCCATCACGTGGTCGCCAACGGAGAATCGGGTAACCTCTTCTCCAACCGCGACGACCGTTCCCGCCATGTCCGCCCCGTAAACACCGTGTTTTGCAGGTATGCCGAGCTTCATGGAGCGGTAGTCCGCCGCGTTAATCGAGCAGGCACGCACCCGCAGCAGTACCTCACCCTTGCCCGGAACCGGTTCCTCCAGTTCCCGCAGAACGAGTTTTTCGGGCAGCTTCCTGTTATAAACGATGGCTTTCATCATGGTTTTCCTTTCTCTTTGTCCGTATGCAGATTATACCCAAAGACCTCATTAATCGGCACCCCAAACGCCTCCGCGATGCGAAACGCCAGTTCCAGCGAAGGAGAATATTTCCCCGCCTCCACAGCAAGAATGGTCTGCCGCGAAACTCCCGCGCGCTCCGCGAGCTCCTGCTGCGTCATTTCGTTTGCAAAGAACCGCAGCGTTCGAATGTTGTTTGTAATCTCCAGCTTCTCCGTTTTGACTGCCATACTGTTATCCTTCTTTCACTCTTCACTCACCATAGAATTTTCAGTTTAAACGCCTTTTCGGTAGTAGCGGAGTTGAAGCAGTCCCTCAACGATGGTTCCCAGCATGCAGGCGAGGAATACGATGTTCAGCATGACGGCGGGCAACGCTCCCAGTGCAAGTGCAGCGAGTCCGGCAACGAATCCAACGCTGACAAACGAGTAGCCAATTTTGTTCGCCTTGAGCTCTATGAGCTGGTCCATCTCGTCTTCCACCATTTCGCGTTCGATCGAGGATTCGATCTCACGATCGTCGATCGACTCGTCCCTGATCTTTTTCTTCACGGCGATTCCGATCGATAGCAGTATATGAAACACGATTTGGATCACGATTATCGTCGCGACGCCGATTCCAATGAATACGAGCATGGTTGTTGCCCAGATTCGAACGTCGCCCATACTGTCCAGCCCCAGTTTTACGAGGGCGTAAACGCAGTATGCAATCATCAGCAATACGCCCGAAGCAACCGACATAACGGTTCTTTTCTCCTGATAAGACATGGTCTTTTTCTCCTCTGATGTAATGTATTCTTTACACTAAGTAAAATACATCACTCATTACATAATGTCAAGTATTTTTTACATCTTGTATAAAATATTTTTCTTCGATGAAAAAGCACTCCTTGCGGAGTGCTTATTATCCTTATAATTTTTCGTTTTCGTATCAGCCGATCTTCAAGCAAACGATCTGCGCGCCCTTGCCGGCTCCGCCCTTGCCGCGCGTACCGACCACGAGCATGTTGTTGAACACCGCCGGGGTCGAGTCGATGCGGCTGCCAAGATCGATGGTATTGAGCTGTATGCCGCTGGAAGCATCGTAAAACGTAACGATTCCGCCGCGATCGCACTGGATCAAATAGCCTTTTCCCTGCGCGTCGTACACCACGACTGGGCTTGCCCAGTAATCGTTCGTCTGTTCAATCGACCAAACGATATTGCCCGTGGTTTTATCGTAGGCAACGATTCGCCCGCCCAGCGCATAGGCTCCGCTTGCATCCGGAACGGCCTGCGGAACAGCCGTTGCTTCGCCCGTTTCCGCTTCGCCTTCGCCCGCCTCCTCCGGATCCGGCGTATCCGCTGCGGCTGCCACCGTACCGCCGGACTTCGCCGCGAGGCTGAACGCGTAGATCACAAGATCCGAGATCTGCCCCTTGCCAACATGCGGGGTCGCGACAATGCCGCCGCTTGCCTTCGCGTCGCCCGTGGAACAGATCCATTTCTGCTCCCAGACCACCGCGCCGGTGAGACCGTTGATTTTGCGCTGGTAACTGTAGCCGTATCCTTCGCCAAGCTCGCTGACGCTCTTTCGCACCTGCGAACCGGTATAAAGATAAATCGTGTTGTCGTCGTAGCTTTCTTCGACCACGACGGTGGAATCGGTTTCGTCCGTCACGTCTACGACGTATTTGATCGCCATTGTGTTGAGATCGACGCACATGAGCCTGCCGCCGTTATCGGTCATGAAGGCATAGTTGCGAAATGCCGCAACCGAGCTCTCTATGCCGAACCGTCGCGCGCCTACAGCATCATCGTTTCCTGAATAACCCGAACCCTCATATCGCATCTTGACGATGCCGTCAGGATTGATCGATACGGTTCCCGCCGAAGGATCATACGCGGCGTTGAGTTTCACGGTATAGAAGATTCCGTTTTCACCGCCGTAAACGAGCGTGTCGTTCGAAATCATCGGGCTGCCGTCGTAGGCCTGCCAGATGCGTTTCGCAAACCAGTCGAACCCGCCGAACTGGCCGATCTGCTCGCCGCTGATGAGAGAATAAACGCGAATGTACGCCGCGCCGTTCCCCTGTTCGTTTTTCTCCGGGATTGCCTGCCCGACAAACAGCAGCGGGTATCCGCGCGGGTCGATGCAGGCCGTCCCCTTCTGGATGATGCCGGTATTGATTGCGGTTCGCGTTGCCGCGCCGCTTTCCAGGTCGAGAAAATAGATATTCCCGTCCATCGCTGGATAGATCACTTCTATCAGCGGCGCGTTTGCGTCCTTATACGACTGGCTGACGTTCATCACCTTGACCGTTTCCGCCGGCCACTGCACGATCAGCGGTTGGCCGGTCCAGCCCGTTCCGCTCCAGTCGCCCAGCGCGCCGATCGTCTTGCTCCAGCTCTGACGCAGGCGTTTATCCGAAACGGTCACCGTTCCATAGGCAAACGAGTCGCGGTAATTATTGCCGCCAAACGTGGTAATGCCGGGAATCTGGCTGTATTCCATGTTGCGCCCGAATAAAATTCCATCCGTACGCGAAAAGCTCGATACGACCTTTCCGTTCGCCTTGATCGATCCGCTGAATCCAAACGAGCCGGGATTCGCGCTGTCCGCGCGGGTTACGGTAACGTCGTCCGGAAGGGCCGGTTTCGGCGTTGCGGTCGGCGCGAGCGTCGCGGTCGGCACCGGCGTCGCCTCAAGCTGCTCCTTACTGTCGGACTGCACTTTTTTGACCAGCAATAGAATGATAATCACCGCGCCGAGCGCCGCAACCATAATGAGAAAGAATCGCGGCTGCATCCGGATTCGTCTTCTTCTTTTTCGTTTTGCCATGGTTCTCCCTCCTTTTTCAATGAAATTGCCGTATCAGCAGGTTCCGGTTTTACTCCGTCAGCTGATTTTAACGCCCCAGATTTTCATGCCGCGCGTACCGAACACAACCATGTTTCCGTAAACGGCAGGCGAAGCCTCCATGTTTTTCTCCGCGTCGAATGTGCTTAAAAGCGTTCCAGTCTTTCCGTCGAGCAGGAATACCTTCGATCCGGTGTCACTGCCTTCCAGAACGACAATGTATGCGTTCCCGCTCTCGTCGTAAACCGCAACCGGGGAACTCCAGGTATACTTCTCCATGGCAAACGTCCAGCGAACCGCGCCCGTCGCCTTGTCCAGCGCGAGCAGCACGCCGTCGTCCTCGTTTGGCGTACGCGCAAACGGAATGATCACGAGATCGGAAATGCTCTTTTGCCCCAGCAGCGCCGTCGCCTGAATGCCGCCGGAAACCCAGGATTTTGTGTTCACATTCTCCGTATGTTTCCATACGACTTCCCCGGTAATCGCGTTGATCTTGTAAAGAGAAACCGCCCCCTTCGCATCTGCATCAGCCGTGAAGTGGAGGGAAGACCCAATGTAAATATAAGCGGTTCGATTAGCGAAGTCCGTCTCCAGTACGGGTGAACCGTTCGTATCGTCCTGTGTGTCCTGCGCCCAGACGAGGGACATCGTATTGAGGTTAATGCACTGCAGGAATCCGTCGTTCGTGCCAAGATAGCCGAACTCGCCAAGTGTCGCCATACTAGTCTCGTATCCAAGCCAAAATTTATTATCTGCTACATTCTGGCTATATGGGTAAGTCGAGCGCGTTCCCGCGTACCGCATCTTGACCACGTTGCTCGGATTCATCGTAAGCTGGCCGGTTGTTTCGTCGAAGACCGTATTGAGCTTTATCGTATACAGAATCCCATTTTCGCCGGGATAGATCAGCGTGTCGGTTTCCGCGTCCACGAGCGCCGAACTATCATAGGCATGAAATTCTCTTAGTGCAAATTCGTCATACTGCTTACCAAATTCGTAGAGCCGTGTAAAATCAATCAGCGAATACGCCATCGCACGGGATTTCATCTCGTCTTCAACATACATATCCCCCGACCCCAGGTAGAGGATCGGATAACCGCGCGGGTCAAGCGAGCCCGCGCCTTTAAACGGCATGCCGATGACCAGCTTTTCGCGCGTCGGCTCGCCCGTGTCCAGATCCAGGAAATACACGTTGCCGTCCATGGTGGCCAATATGACCTCAACAAGGCCTTCCTTCTGTTTAGCCCAGTCGTACATGTTCATGAATTGTTTAATATTATCCGGCCATTGGACGATTAGCGGCTGGCCGACCCATCCGCTCCCCGTCCAGGTCTTTTCACTAACACCAGCAACATCACCTTTGGGCAGTTCTCCGGTTTCCACCGACCAAACGCCGGTGAGTTTCCGCGCGGAGATCGTCGCCGTCCCGTAGGACGCGCTGTCGCGGTAATTGTTGCCGCGGAAGGTGATGATGCCGGACGCGCTGGTATACGGTTCCTCCGGCATGAACTCGACCTTCTCCTCGCGTTTGTAGGTATCGACCTTCGTTCCGTCAACCTCAACCGCCGTTGTCAGGCCGTATACGCTCGGCTGCGTGCTGTCCACCGCATGAGGAATTTCGTATGGCGGCGTGGGGGATGGCGTCGGGGTCGGCGACGGCGAAGGCGTTGGAGACGGCGTCGGCGTTTTGAAGAGCTCCTGAAAGAACCCGGCCGACGTTTCCGTATTTTCAACGGTCTGCGGCTTTTCCGAATAGGTCATTGCGTTCACTACAACCGCAATGAGAATCAAAACGATTACAATGACCCCGATTATGAAAAAGAAGCGGGGCTGAACGCGCATGCGATATCGTTTTTTCTTTTTCTTTTTTCTGGGACCGCCGGTATACCCGCTCCCGCCGGAGCTCCGGCTGTAGCCGTCCGCACTGCGCGGTGTTCCCGAGGAAGAGCGGCTGTAGCCGTCCGAGCTGCGCGGTGTTCCCGAGGAAGAGCGGCTGTAGCCGTCCGTGCTGTACGGTGTTCCCGAGGAAGAGCGGCTGTATCCATCCGTACTGCGCGGTGTTCCCGAGGAAGAGCGGCTGTAGCCGTCCGCACTGCGCGGTGTTCCCGAGGAAGAGCGGCTGTAGCCGTCCGAGCTGCGCGGTGTTCCCGAGGAAGAGCGGCTGTAGCCGTCCGTGCTGTATGGTGTTCCCGACGATGTGCGGCTGTAGCCGTCCGAGCTGCGCGGCGTTCCCGACGATGTGCGGCTGTAGCCGTCCGTGCTGCGCGGCGTTCCCGACGATGTGCGGCTGTAATCGCTGCCGTTGCGCGAAGATCCGGTAACGTTGCGATTATCTTCCTTGTCGGAAGAATAGTACCCGCCGTCCCTTCGGCCTGAGCCGTATTGGTCACGACCGGAACCGGAGTTGTTTCGGTTGGAGTTATTGTCCATGTCTGCATCCTCCTGTTCGCCGGGCAAAGAAGCCCCGCGGGAGTTTCTATATTCCGAATTATTATACCATTCTGAACGGCGAATTTTGTAGTTATATTGTGAACAGTTTGTCATTTGCCACAAAATCTGGTTCTGTTTACGTTTTTCCTCCTTTTCATCCGCCTTATTTTTCATGCAATCGTCTTCAATTTTTTTCCGTTTTTCAGGTAAAAAAAGGATACCGCCTGTTGCGATATCCTCCTGTTGCCGTGTTTAATTCGGGTACCGAATTTTGCTAATTAATTCTTGGAACCAAACACGCCGCTGAAGAAGTTCCCCACCGAAGCAAAGAATCCCTTCACGTCCTCATAAACAACGCTGGCTACTTCGCCCGCCTTGTTTGCGGTTTGCGCAGCCTTTGCAATGCTGACAAGCTGCTTTTGCAGCTGATCCGCATCCAGTCCCTCGAGTTTTCGAACGAGCGAAAGAACCTGCTCAAGCTGAGCGCTCGTCAGCGAGATATTGTACATCTCAGCCAGTTTCTTAATTTCCGTTCGAACCTCGTCGTCCGACATACCCTGCGTCTTGTCCAGCATGCCCTTGAGCTCGTTAATCATCTGCGTCGCGTCTTCGCTGCCGATATATTCCGCGAGCTCCCCGGTCACAACCAGCTCTTCCGCGCCAGCGGATTTTGCCAGATCGGATAATGAAATTCCCGTGATGTCCTCGTAGGCCTTATAAGCGCCGGTCAGTGCACCCGTGCCGGAAACCGGAAACGGCGCGCTCACAATGACGGCAGCATCTGAAATTCCAGCCGTCGTCAGGGCATTGATATACATATCCTCGGTACAGTAATTGATGTTATGCAGTTCAATACTCAGGCCGGAACCCTCTTCCAGTGTTTTGATATAGATGCAGGACAGCGCAACACTTCCAATTTTCCCGTCGGGTACGAGTCCTTCGAGATAACTGCGCTCTTCGGCATTGGTCACGGTGAGTTCCTTGACGGCGCCTTCCTCGATCCCAAAGTCCTGATAGACCGCCTCTCTCTGGCGATCCGTCAAATCGGCCCCCATGGTAACGCGCTCTTCCCCTGCGTCAACCGCCAGCGCAGCCGGTAAAAATAGCGTAAAGCTGACCGCGATGGCAAGCACGGCCGCGATGTATCTCTTCATGGATATCCCTCCTTCGTAACGCGCAAAGTATAGCACACGCGGTCTGGCACGTCGATGAACTTTCATTAAACTTTTCGGATTCGACATCTTTTGTTTTTAATCTTCACAAACGGACAATTCCGTTGTGTAATAATACTATTTCTATATTTTAATCTAAATTCCGGATGAATTCCTCCGGTGCTGTGTCAACGATAATAGAATACAGAATAATATATTATTAACAGTTCCAAAAAACTCTTGCACTTTATCATGCTAAAGTGATATAGTGCTAAACGTCGAATGAAAACGATACAAATTCGAGCGGACCGACTGAATTCGGTAACCCGCTCCAGGAGGAGGAACCCCATTTATGAAAAAGATTCTTGCCCTGATTCTCGCAACCCTGATGCTCGCACTCAGCGTTGCCTGCGCCGCGCCTGCGGCGGCCACCGTCGCGGAAGCGACCGAAGCCCCCGCCGCCGAAGCCACCGAGGCCCCTGCTGCGGAAGCGACCGAAGCGCCCGCCGCGGACGACGACTGGAGTTATATTCAGTCCAACGGCAAGCTGGTAATCGGAATCACCGAGTACGCCCCCATGAACTATTACGACGAGAGCGGCAAACTGATTGGTTTCGATACCGAGTTTGCGGAAGCGGCCTGCGCCAAGCTGGGTCTCACGCCGGAATTCGTCGTGATCGATTGGGATACCAAAGAACTTGAACTCTCGAGCAAAAAGATCGACTGCATCTGGAACGGTCTGACCGTTACCGAAGAGCGCAAAGCGAATATGGACTTCACGGCCTCTTACCTCAAAAACCAGCAGGTCGTCGTTGTTCTCTCCAGCGACGCGGCGAACTACACCGACGCCGCAAGCTTCGTGGGCAAGACCGTCGTTGCCGAAGCGGGCAGCGCGGGAGCCGCCGCCATCGCGGCCAATATGGCGGATGCGGACTTCGTGGAAGTGCAGGCGCAGAGCGACGCGCTGCTCGAAGTGAAAACCGGCAAAGCGGCCGCCGCCGTCATCGACCTGACCATGGCAAACGCCATGACCGGCGAAGGCACGGATTACAGCGACCTGACCATTCTTCCCATCGAGATGCCGGGCGAAGAATATGCCATCGGCTTCCGCGTAGGCAGCACCGCTACCGCGCAGCTGAACGATATTATTACTGCGTTCGGCACGGACGGTACGTTTGCCACGCTTGCGGAAAAATACGAATTGAGCGATCTGTTAATCAAATAACGGATTGCCGGGCAAATAACCCTTTCGTTTCCAGACAAAAATACGGTACAATGATTGCGGGAGAGAACCCTCTCCCGCAATCGTCGTTTGAAAAGGGATTTACCACATGGCGACTTTCGTTACGGTTTCGCTCAAACTCCTCGAAGGGTTTGGCACCACATTCTTTATCTTTCTCATCACACTGCTGCTGGCCATCCCGCTCGGTCTGCCGATTGCGCTTTGTTCCATGAGCCGGTTTCAGCCGCTGCGCTGGCTTTCGCGCGGGTTTGTCTGGATTATTCGCGGAACGCCGCTGATGCTGCAGGTTATCATCGTGTTCTACGGACCGGATCTGATCGGCATGCCGACCTCGCTTCCGCGCATGAGCGCGGTCGTCGTTGCGTTTGTCATCAACTATGCCGCGTATTTTTCCGAAATCTATCGCGGCGGAATCGAGAGCATCCCGAAAGGCCAGTACGAAGCGGGGCAGGTTCTGGGGCTGCGCAAAGGTCAGATCTTTTTCCGGATAACCTTCCTGCAGGTGATCAAGCGGATCATTCCGCCCATGAGCAACGAAATTATCACGCTGGTCAAGGATACGTCGCTTGCGCGCATCATTGCCGTTCGGGAACTGATTATGGAAGCGTCCACGTTCATTAAAACGCAGGCGCTGCTTTGGCCTCTGTTCTATTCCGGCGCGTTTTATCTGCTCTTCTGCGGACTTCTCACCATCCTGTTCAACCGCCTCGAAAAACGGCTTGATTATATTAAGGTGTAACGCAATGCAGAATATTTTAGAAGTGCAACATCTGGCAAAGCGCTTTGGTTCTTCCGAAGTGCTTAATGACATCAGTTTTTCACTCGCAAAAGGCGAAGTCGTATCCATCATCGGCTCCTCCGGCAGCGGGAAAACGACGCTCCTGCGCTGCCTGAATTTTCTGGAGCAGCCGGATGCGGGGCGCATCCTCGTTAGCGGTGAAACGCTCTTCGATGCGGAGGATCCCTCGACCAAGCTCGATCGCAGTCTCCGGCATAAACGGCTTCACTTCGGTCTCGTTTTTCAGTCGTTTCACCTCTTTCCGCAATACACGGCCAAGCGTAATATCACGCTTGCCATGGTGCTGCACGCGAAGGAGCGCCCGAACTATCGCGCCGAAAAACGCGAGATTCTGGCGGAAATCGACGCGCGCGCGGAAGCGCTGCTTGCCGAGGTCGGGCTGAGTGAAAAAGCCGCGCTCTACCCCTATCAGCTCTCCGGCGGGCAGCAGCAGCGCGTCGCCATTGCCCGCGCGCTCGCGCTCAATCCTGAAATTCTTTGTTTCGACGAACCGACCAGCGCGCTCGACCCGGAGCTTTCCGCGGAGGTGCTCGCCACAATCCGCCGGCTTGCGGACACCGGGCGCACCATGATTCTTGTGACGCACGAAATGAGTTTTGCCCGTCAGGTATCCAGCCGCGTGCTGTTTATGGCGGACGGGCGGATACATGAGCAGGGCACGCCGGAAGAAATCTTCGGAGCGCCAAAATCGCCCAGGCTGCAGAGCTTTCTAGCGAACGCATAGACCATGCTGAACGAAAAGGGACGCTTCGGATATTCCGAAGCGTCCCTTTCTATCGCCATAAAGAACTATTTTTCGGCCGGTTTCGGCGGCACGCGCTTGCGAAAATACCGCGCGTCGATCGGATCGAATCCAAACCGCCGGTAGAGTCCCTGCGCGTCCCGCGTGGCAAGCATTCCGATCAGACCCTGTAACTGTTCATGCCGGAGGATCCTGTCCACCAGCGCCTTGCCCAGCCCCTGCCCGCGCACGCGCTCGTCCAGGATCACGTCCGCAAGCCAGAACATCGTCGCATAGTCCGTTACACAGCGGGCAAAGCCAACCTGCTCGCCGTTTTGATAAACGCCGAAGCAGATCGAGTGCTCGATGGAACGCTCAATGGTTTCGCGGTTACGCTCGCCCGCCCAATAGCTTGTCTTAAGCAAATCGCAGATGCGATCGATCTGCAAGCGTTTCTTATCGTCGCTGATGATGGACGTCCCTTCCTGCCATTCCATGCGTTTGTCTGTCTCCAATTCTTATTTAAGAATAAATCGCAGCATGCGGCGATCTGCTCATGCGGAATCCGTTCGATCGATTCAGTCGCAGAACGCGGCGATCTGTTCGATAATCCGTTCCGTATGCTCTACGCTCTGCTCGTCCTTTAGGCTGTGGTTTACGCCGTCTATCAGGCAGCAGCAGCAATTCTGTTTCTCGCAGAAAGCAGCCAGCGCTTCGCCGGACAGGAAACGATCCTGTGTGCCAAGAACCAATGCGATTATTTTCGTATTCGGCGGTATCCTCGTCAGCGTCTCGGGCAGAGGCGTTAAAAAAAGATGGCGGGGTGATATGCAGAATGCCTCCTGGCTTAAAACCGCGAGAATCGTTCCAAAGCTTTTTGAGATCCACACGACGTTTTCATAATCCCGAAAATCGATTCCCATCAGCTGCCGCTTGACCGCGCGCAGCGAAATGGTAACCGCCTCTTCCATCGTATTGATTTCACGAAACGGAATATGCGAAAAGTCGAGTTTCACCACATCGTAACCGCGCGACTGATATTTTGCCGCGCAGCGTTCGAACAACGCTTCTTTACAGGTAAACCCTGTGCCGGGGAAACAAACGACAATCCCCGCTTTCATAATAGAATCTTCCCTTCTTACCCGTCCGTCCTGCGTTCCTTTCTATAAAAGCGCTTTGTCTTTGCATCTAGTTGGAGTGTACCACGCAGTTACGACCCGCGCAAGCACCTATCCGTTTCCGCATGCGGCAACCGCCCGGCCGGTATTTGTTTCAACCGCTCGCCGTCAGCATGAAGATTACGGATATACATTGTGTATGCGTGAAAAAAATCACCTTCGCGCAATCGAAAAACTTGTAAAACCGATTGACAATTTTCCCGCGATTTGGTTTAATTTCGTTTAGTGACTGTAAACACGAAGTTTAGAGGTGGTAGACCGAATGGAGATCGGCGTCAAGATCAAACAGCTGCGTCAGCAGCGCGGTTTGACGCAGGAGGAGCTTGCCGCCCGCACCGAGCTGACCAAGGGATTTATCTCGCAGCTGGAGCGGGATCTGACCTCGCCTTCCATCGCCACGCTGATGGATATCCTCGAAGCGCTGGGAACCGACGTCGCTTCCTTCTTTCGCGAGTCGGCGGACGATTCCGTCGTATACAGCGCGGACGATATGTTTGTGAAGGAAGAGGCGGACGGGTACACGATTCAGTGGCTCGTGACCAACGCGCAGAAAAACGCGCTGGAACCGATCCTGGTCACGATCCCCGCCGGCGTCAGTGGGATTGAAGACGACCCTCACGAAGGCGAGGAGTTCGGTTATGTACTCAGCGGCAGCATTACGCTTGTTCTGGGGGAAAAGAAATATCGCGTAAAAAAAGGCGGAAGTTTCTATTTTCGGCCTACGCGGTCGCATTATATCGTCAACAGCGGAAGAATGGAAGCCCGAGTTCTATGGGTCAGCACGCCGCCGAGTTTTTAAGGAGCAGCAGGATATGAAGGACAAACACTTGATCGAACTGATCGACGTATCGAAGGCATACGGCGGGGACGTCGCGCTTTCCCATGTGGATCTCTATATCAAAGACGGGGAGTTTTTAACGCTGCTCGGCCCTTCCGGCTGCGGCAAGACAACCATGCTCCGCCTGATTGCGGGTTTTATCATGCCGGACGAAGGGCGCATTGAAATGGATGGCGTGGATATTGCCAGCACGCCGCCGTATTTACGCAAAGTAAACACCGTCTTTCAGAAATACGCTTTGTTTCCGCACCTGAACGTGTTCGACAACATTGCCTTTGCGCTGAAAATACGGAACGTGGACAAAGCCACCATCGAGAGCAAGGTTGAAAACATGCTCGCCATGGTAAATCTGAAAGGTTACGGCAGCCGCTATATTGAGCAGCTCTCCGGCGGGCAGCAACAGCGCGTCGCCATTGCGCGCGCGCTGGTCAACGCACCGCAGGTTCTGCTGCTCGACGAACCGCTGGGCGCGCTCGATCTGAAGCTCCGAAAGGAAATGCAGGTTGAGCTCAAGAACATGCAGCAGCGCCTTGGAATTACGTTTATTTACGTTACCCACGACCAGGAGGAAGCGCTCACCATGAGCGATACGATCGTGGTGCTCAAGGATGGCGTGATCCAGCAGATCGGCACCCCGACGGACATCTACAACGAACCGAAGAACCCTTTCGTTGCAGATTTCATCGGCGAAAGCAACATCATCCCCGGCATCATGCTCCAGGACTATAAGGTGCGTATGAACGGCGTGGTCTACGACTGCGTGGATAAGGGTTTTGGCAAGAACACCGAGGTGGACGTCGTCGTTCGTCCGGAGGACATCGACATCGTTCCTGCGGAGCATGCGCGCGTGGTCGGCAAGGCCGTCTCCGTCGTCTTTATGGGCGTCCATTACGAGGTGGACGTGGACTGCGGCGGTTACGAGTGGGTCATTCAGACGACGGATTTCGTTGAGCGCGGTCAGGTCGTCGGCATATCAATTCCGCCGGACGCAATCCATATTATGAAGAAGACGAAGCAAACCAACCTCTTTGACGCGGTTGCGTATCCGGACGACGAAGAGGTCGAGTTCTGCGGCCATCGCTTTGCCTGCAAGGGGCTGGAGTCGTTTCGAACCAGGGACGAGGTGCTCGTTGCCATCGCCCCGGCGGATGTCCGGCTCGTGCCGCCGGAGGACACCGAACTCACCGGCGCCGTGAAAGCCTGTATGTTCCTCGGCACGCATTATGAAGTGACCGTTACCTGCGACGAGGAGGATTGGATTGCCTATTCGCTGGATTACATGGAAGCAGGCGAGGAAATTGGTCTCTCCGTGCCCGCGGACAAGATCGCGGTGAGCGCAAATGAAGCGAACTGACGTGAAAAAGCAAAAAAGCATGACGGGGATGCATATCCGCAGAAGCCTGTTTGCGTTCCCCTATATCGTTTGGATGGCGGTGTTTATCCTCTCGCCCATGCTTCTGATCCTCTATTATGCGTTCACGAGTGAAGGCGGCGCAACGCTGGAAAACATCGTTCAGGCTGCAAATTGGGATAATATGCGCGTGCTGCTGGACTCCGTTCGCTTTGCGCTGTATACGACCGTCCTTTGCCTTCTGCTTGGTTATCCGATTGCCTATCTGCTTTCGCGAATGAAGAAAACAACGGCGGCACTGCTCTCCGTGTTCTTCATCGTACCGATGTGGATGAACTTCCTGCTCCGCACCTACGCCTGGAAGGTACTGCTTGGCGCGTTTACAAAGATTCTGTATACCGAAGCGGCGGTGCTGCTCGGCATGGTCTATAACTTTCTGCCCTTCATGATCCTGCCGATCTATACAACGCTGATCAAGCTCGACAAAAGCTATATCGAAGCCGCGGCGGATCTCGGGGCAAATCCGGCAACCACGTTTCTTCGAGTAGTGCTGCCGCTTTCCATGTCCGGCATCATCTCCGGTGTGACCATGGTGTTCATCCCCAGCACGACGACATTCGCCATTTCGCAGCTGCTTGGCGGCGGCAAGACGATGCTCTACGGCGACCTGATCTATATGAAGTTCATCACGGAACAGTCCTGGAACGCGGGCAGCGCGCTTTCGATCATCCTGCTGGTGTTCGTTCTGCTCTCCATGACGTTTATGAAGAAAGCGGAGCGAAAAACCAGCGACGAAGGAGGCGGCAGACTATGGTAAACCGCCTGAAAAAGTTCTTTGCCGGCACGTATCTGGGACTCATGCTTGTATTCCTCTATGCGCCGATCCTGATTTTGATCGTCTTTTCCTTTAACCAGAGCAAGACGCTCGGCAACTGGACGGGATTCACTTTTAACTGGTATGCGCAGCTCTTTTCCACGCCGGAGATTACGGACGCGCTGATCGTTACCCTCTCCGTCGCCGCGATTTCGTCCGTTGTCGCAACCGTTCTCGGGACGCTTGC
This sequence comes from Eubacteriales bacterium, assembly GCA_021373115.1. Classification (GTDB taxonomy): domain Bacteria; phylum Bacillota; class Clostridia; order Christensenellales; family CAG-138; genus UBA7703. Next base: position 53,935 of record JAJFTI010000010.1, read on the forward strand.
CGCCATCGGCCTGCACGCTATGAAACGCCGCGACCGGCTCCTGCTGGAGAATATTTCGCAGCTGCCAATGGTCAACCCGGACCTCGTCACCGGCATTTCACTGATGCTGCTGTTCCTCTTCGTCGGCTTTCGGGACGGGTATACGCGCCTGTTGATCGCGCATATCACGTTCAACCTGCCGTATGTCATCTTCTCCGTTCTGCCGAAGCTGCGGCAGAGTTCGGACATGCTCTATGAAGCCGCGCTCGACCTCGGCTGTACGCCAATGCAGGCGATCCAGAAGGTGGTGATTCCGGATATCATGCCAGGCATCGTCTCCGGGCTCATCATGGCGTTTACGCTCTCGCTGGATGATTTCGTCATCAGTTTCTTTGCCGGAAACGGCGTGGACAACCTTTCGATGTATATCTACGCTTCCGCTCGCCGCGGCGTGAATCCCGCGCTTTCGACCATTATCTTCGTCCCGGTGGTCACGCTGCTCCTAATCGTGAACCTCAAGAGCATTCGCGAGGAACGCAACGCGGAACTGCAAAGCCGCAAGGTCGATATGAAGCGATAGTTCCTGATTCCCGATCCATTAACCACAGGAGGTAACAAAACTATGAAAACATCCCAAAAAATCGTCTGCCTTGCACTCGCGCTGTTGCTGTCGCTTTCGTGCTTTGCCTGCGGCGGCAAAAGCGCAAAAGTAACGCTCAACGTGCTCAACTGGGGCGACTATATCGACCCCACCCTGTTGCGCCAGTTTGAGGACGAAACCGGCATCGCGATCAAGTATACCACCATGACCAGCAACGAAGAGATGCTCGTTAAGCTCGCTTCGGCGGATAACATTTACGACGTCTGCTTCCCTTCGGACTACATTATCGAAAAATTGATTGCGGACGATCTGCTCTACCCGATCAATCAGGACAATATCCCGAACCTGAAAAACATCGACCCGCGTTTTCTGGATCTTTCGTTCGATCCGGGCAATACCTACAGTGTGCCTTACATGTGGGGTACGGTCGGTATTCTTTATAATAAAACAATGGTGAGCGATCCCGTGGACAGCTGGAACATCCTGTGGGATGCGAAGTATACCGGCGAGATTCTCATGTACGACAGCATGCGCGATACCATCGGCATTACGCTCAAAAAGCTGGGCTACGACATCAACACCCGCAACGAAGCGGATATTCAGGCCGCGCAGGACGCGCTGATTGCGCAGAAGCCGCTCGTTCGCGCCTATCTGACGGACGATATCAAGATGGAGCTGATCAACGGCAGCGCAGCCATGGGCGTTGTATACTCCGGCGACGCGGTCTATTGCATCGGCGAAAATCCGGATCTGGCATACGTCGTGCCGAAGGAAGGCAGCAACGTCTGGTTCGACAATATTATCATTCCGAAAACTTCAACGCACACCGCCGAAGCGGAAGCATTCATCAACTTCCTCTGCGACGCGAAGGTTGCCGCGCAGAACTCGGACTACATCGGCTATTCCACACCGAACGCGGCAGGCCTTGCGCTTATGGGTTCGGACTATATCGACGACCCGACCTATAATCCCCCGCAGGAGGTTCTCGACCGCTGCCAGATCTATCACGATCTCGGCGATTTCGTCAAAGTCTTTTCGGACGCCTGGACAAAGATCAAAGCAGCCTAACAACGGCAGCATGCAAAAAGAGCGGATCATGATGATCCGCTCTTTCTCGTTTGCTTTCGCTTTATTTCACGTCTCTGGCCAGTTCGTCCGCGGCGATGGCCTCCAGTTCTTCGTTGCTCATCACCGTCGTCCGGCAGGCTTCGTAGAGTGTGTCGATCCGTTCCTTGATGGCCGAAACGACCGGATTACGTTTGTCAATCGCAAGCCCCATGTGCGTATTCATCCAGTAGGCAATGCCCGCCGTACCGCTGTGCGCGTCCACCATGACCTCCGCAGGGCGGTTGAGGATCTTGCCGGTATCGAAAATGCTGTAGATCCGCTCATCCTTGAGCAGGCCGTCCGCATGGATCCCCGCGCGCGTCGAATTGAAGTTTTTGCCGACAAACGGAGTCATCGGCGGAATGTCGTAGCCGATTTCCTTTTCAAAATACTCGGCAATCTGCGTAATCACTTCCAGATTCATTCCATCCGCCGAACCGCGCAGCTGGCAGTATTCCATTACCATGCCTTCCAGCGGGCAGTTGCCGGTGCGCTCGCCAATACCAAGCAGCGAGCAGTTCGCGGCGGAAGCGCCGTAAAGCCAAGCGGCGGCTGCATTGGAAACGGCCTTGTAGAAGTCGTTGTGCCCATGCCATTCCAGCAGTGAGCTCGGCACGTTGCCATAGTGCCGCAGGCCGTAAATAATGCCGGGAACGCTCCTCGGCATACTCGCGCCGGGATACGCAACGCCGAGGCCAAGCGTGTCGCAGCAGCGAATCTTGATCGGTATCCCCGCCTCTTCGGAGAGCTGTGCCAGCGCATGCGCAAACGGAACGACAAAGCCGTAGAAATCCGCGCGCGTAATATCTTCAAAGTGGCAGCGGGGTACGATGCCACGGTCGAGCGCCATTTTGACCACGCCAAGGTACTTATCCATCGCCTGTTTGCGGGTCAGGTTCATTTTATTGAAAATATGATAATCCGAACAGGAAACGAGAATGCCCGTCTCACGGACGCCCAGCTCCTTGACGAGCTGGAAATCGCTTTCGGTTGCCCGAATCCAGGTTGTAATCTCCGGGAAACGGTAGCCGCGTTCCTGGCACATGGAGAGCGCCTGCCGGTCCTGCTGGCTGTAAACAAAAAACTCGCATTGGCGAATCAGCCCGTTCGGCCCTCCGAGATCATGCATCAGGTCGTAAAGCCGCAGGACTTGTTCGCTTGTAAACGGCGCGCGGCTCTGCTGGCCGTCCCGGAAGGTGGTATCGGTCATCCAAATATCCTTCGGCATGCGCATGGGAACAAGCCGTTGGTTGAACGCGATCTTCGGAATCTCATCGAACGTGAAAATCTCCGGGAACAAATTTGCCTCCGGCACATCCTGCACTTCATATTCATAGTAATTTTCGCGCAGCAGGTTCGTGTGGTCATCGAAAACGATTTTGCTCATTGTTCCCCTCCTGTGTGGCATGCTTGCATGCTTGTATACAATAATTTAGGCACTATTATATCAACCTCTTTGGAAGGCTGTCAAGACGCAAACCGATGTTTTTCGCAAAATATCCAGTATTTTTGCATAGTCTTGCATGTATATTTCGTGCTATAAAAACGAACGGACCATCTAGTACAAATCGTGAAGAAAGCGCGAACGTTCTGTTGATATTTCCCAATTACGTTGACACGTGAAGAATCCATTTCTATACTGATGATATCATCCTTTCTATTGTGAATCCTTGACCAGGAGGTTGTGTCCATGTCCGATTTAAATCGCAACGGTACAGACCAGCCGCAGGACAGCGCCCGTTCATCCGCTCTTCGCGCGGAGGCGGAGCGCCACAGCCACCGCTTTCACCCGGATCAGCCAACCGGCAGTCTGGAGCCGGAAGTGCCGCGTCGCTTCCGCTTACGAAAGCTGAAATGGATCCTTCGCGGACTGCTTCTGCTGGCAATCCTGATTGCGGCGCTGTTTTTTATCCCCCGGATCAAAGCGTTCTTTTCGCCGAAAATCGATTTTTCCGCGCCGGATTCCCTGTCCGGGCTGTTGCCGGATGAAACCATGGGGTATAACAAAATCGATTTTTCCAATGCCATTCTAGGCGAATCTCGTGAAAAAAGCGATTTTGTGGTGCTGGAGCAGGACGTTACCGTGACCTCACGCGTATCGCAGGCGCTGGCAAATCTCGCGCTGTTTGAAAAGTCGCAGGTCATCCGCTCCTATGGCACCGGGGTATATACGGTTGATCTTTCCAAGCTGTCCGCAAAAGACGTGACTGTGGACGAAGCGCTCTCCTCGGTCGCCATCTCCATTCCGCACGCCGCACTTGCGTACGTAACGGTCGATCTCGAAAAAACGGAATATGAGGAAACAAAAAAAGCGCTCTTTGCGTTCGGCGAAATTAAACTGACCGGCGAACAGGCAAATCTGCTTGAGCAAAATATCGAGGATTCCATGCGTGAACAGCTCGCCGCCGAAGAAATGCTGCAAAAGGCGGATGCGCACGCGCTGTCCCAGGTGCAGGCGCTGTTCGACCCTATCGTAAAATCCGTTGCTTCCAACTACATCGTTGTCGTCGTATTCGGCTCCTGAGCAACTTTTTGCTAATTCGCAAGCAACGCAAAAAGCCGTACCCGCTCTCTGGCGGGCACGGCTTTGTTTATTTATGCCTCACTCTACCATCTGTTCAAACGATTCTTCCCCGCCCTGAGAACCGCCGTCAGGCGGTTTTTTTCGCCCCGTACGTTTGATCTGCCGCGGCGCGCGCTTCTTTGCGCGCTCGTGCTGCGTTTCGATTTCACGTTCTTCCGCGCTCTCCGGCAGGTCTCCCCTTCGGCCCCGATCCTTTTTCGGAATCGCAATGTCTGGTTCCGTATCCGCCGCCTCGTCCGCACCCGTTTCATCCAGAACAACGACAGGCTCCAGCCGGAGCAGATAAGAAGCGATTCCGCAAATAACGGCGCAAACCGCGATTACCCCGAAAGCGGCCAGTGCCGCGTTTCGCATCCGGTAAACGTCCGCGGTTGTACGCGCGGCAATCAGCGTAGCTCCGTCCTGCGTTTGGCGAATGCAGAGGCAGCCTTTGTCATAAAAAGCGCCGTCCGCTCCGCCGGCGGTGGATTCAAATACCAAATCGCCGTTATAGGGTAACTTCGAAAGCAACTCGTTCGTGCTGGATTTTTCCAACGCGTCGTCCACAAACGGATCGTCCCGCGTGAGCAGAACAAACCCGTCAATATCGGTTCTTCCGGCGCAGGCGTAGAGCAGGCTGCGATCCGCAGCGTCCGTTTGCAGCAGCTCTGCAGCCGGATCGTCCGCCGCAGCCATCGCCCAGCCAAACGATTCGTCATCCGCAAGCGACAATCCCACTCGCGCCGCATCCGAGGAGGCAATCAGTTCGCCCTGCAGGTTCGCAACATCGATTCGGTCAACCGAGAGCTGACTGCAAAACGCATTCAGCGCGTCGGTCTGCAAAAGGGAATCGTCGTACTCCAGAAAACGAACAATCGCGTGCGCCTTGCTCATCAGGTTTTCTTCTTCCGCCGCAACAACGGGATCCGCATAGGTTTTCCCTTCGCGAACGGTCGTAAACGCCTGCTCCAGCAGAAGTGAAAGCTCGCTTTTCGCGCGCGTTTCCTCGCGCCGCGAGAGTGGAACAAACGCAATTGCAATTCCGGTTGCCAGGATACCGGCCAGAATCAGCACGAGCCAGTTGCGTAAAAACCGAACCATTCGTAACCCTGTCTTTCTTTGCGACTTTGCATGCTGCCGACTCGCCGGTTGCTCTTCTTGATTCGCGTTGATCCGGCGGTTTGCAGCTTCGCTTTCCATCTTGCCTTCGGTAAACGATTACGTAGAAGGGATGATCCCCAGCAGAAAATTCGCTTTATAGAAGAAATCGCCAAAAAACGATTCGCTGATAAATTCGTAGAGTTTCGGCAGCACCGTCAGCAGAACAGGTACGATTAGAAAAATCACAAACAGCATCAGCACGCCGTGAATCAGCCCCAGCCCCGCGCCAATCGCGCCGTCCCCGCGGGACAGGATAGGAAAGCCGCCGCGCCCGTATTCCACACCGCGAATCAGAAATCCAAGGATGAGCCGAACGATGGTAAAAACGATGATCAGCGCCAGTATGTTAATAACCACGCAAACGATCGTCTGATTGAAATAATCGCCCAACGTGGTTACCCCGCTGTCGCGGAACGCTTCAGAGGCGATGTTCTTGATCACGCAGCGATTCATCGGCAGCGGCATATCCGCGTTTTGCAGAACATTGTGCAGCTGATCGGAAGAAATGCTTGAAATCGGCGCGCGCGTTAACTCCACGTCGGTCAAGGCCACGTATTCCGACCCTTCCGTGTAATAGAGCATCATGTTAAACAAATCCGCGCTGCCTTTGACAAAGCCGGAAACAACCGGAATAAGAATTCTGCCAAACAAAAGCGCAGCAACCGTCGCGCCTATGTTTAAAACGGTATTGACGAACCCGCGGTACATACCGCCCAGGATCGTAATTGCCAGAATCAGCAGAATCGCAATGTCGATGAAGTTCATTTCTAACCCTTCTTCGCCTTTGCCCGTTAGTTCGAGTTCGCCAGATAGTACATGCCGTTGCTGGAGAGCAGCAGCTTCGTATCGTTCAGCTTAACCGCCTCATCCACCGGCTGCTCAAAGGTTGCCGTTGCGGAAAGAACGCCCTTGATCGTGTAGTTAAACAGCTGTTCCCGCGAAACGACAACCAGCCGGTTTGCCATGATGAACGCGCTGACGCCTTCGGTTGGCAGCTGCAGCGTGGTTTCCACGGGTTCGGGCGCGGAATCCTCTTTCAGCGTCAGAATCTTCACGGTATGAAAATCTCCGCCGCGCGTTGTCAGCAGGAAAGTCGGTGTTCCGGACGCGTTCGAAAAGTCCACAACTTCATATCCATAGATCGTTGTGCGGTAGATTTCCTTATTACCCTCATGGATATAGCGAATAATCTGGTTCGTCGCAACGACGAACATGCTGTCCTGTGTAATATAGACTTTATCGACCAGCTGATTTTGAACATGAATCATACCCGTCACTTCGCGTTTGCTCAGGTCGTAGGTTGATATCGTCGTCATCGGCGTTCCGGTGTTGATGCTGAGCGTCTCAATCCAGAGCATCTCCGTGGTTGTCGTGTAGAAACCGAAATCGACGATGCATTGATCCGTATAGGCGATGTCCGAAACCTGCTCGCCGTCCTTGGTGATAATGTGCAGCCCCTCGGTGCCGTCCTCCGCCGTGCGAAGCACGGCAAGATAATCTGTTCCGCACTCTACTTCGGTAATGGTTCCGGTGAAAGTAAGCGGCGTTTTTTCGCCGACCACTTGCAGCTGCGCGGTGTTGAAAACAACCGTCATGTCCTCACTTCCGGACATACGAATATCGGAAGCGCCCATACCGTAGGTGTAATTTTTCTTGCTGTCGGTCAGATGATAAAAATGAATCTGCCCGTCGGTTTGGTAAAGAAGCCCGTCGCCCGTATTGATGTAGGTGGATGCCGTCGAAATCGGCGTCATCTCCATTTCAACAGTTGCTTCCTGCTTGTTGAACAGAAATTGGAAGATCAAAAGCCCTATGCCAAGCACGACCAGCGTGATGATGGAAAAGAGCAGCGTATTGTTCTTTCTCTTCTTTTTTCGACGGCTTGGAGCCCTTCTCCCGTCCGTTCGGGAATACGGCTGAACGCCGCCTGGTTGCATTGCCATGTGTCAAATCCCCTGTGCTTCGCTTTAGTCTAACAGCCCGTTCGGGTACTGTAAAGCAAACTTTCTGTGTCCCGCGCGGGCTTGGTAGCGTTCATTTCGGAACGACGACACTCAGCGCTTTCGGGATAATCTTAAAGGTTACGGGCGTTCCCGGCAGGATATCGCCGTCCACATCCAGCAGCGAGGCCGGTTCGCAGACCGCCGTGAGTTCCGTGGTTTTAAAGTAGGTCACGTACTTCGTTGTCAGGTGCTCGCCCTTCAAAAACTTCGGTAAAATCAGGTATGCGTTCAGCTTGGATACGTTGTTAATAATGCAGATATCCAGCAACCCGTCAAACGGATCGGCCTTTGGCGTCACCATCATGCCGCCGCCAAAGTGCGTTCCGTTGCCCGCGGCGATAATAAGCACCTGTGCTTCCATGGAGCCGCCCGGCCAGCTGATCGTTGTCTTTCGCGAATTCAGGTGCAGGAGCGCGGTCAGCAACCCCCGCATATAAGCCAGCGAACCGTTCTTCATCCGCTTTTTGTATATCTCCACGTAACGAAGAACATCCACGTCGAATCCAAAGCCCGCGACGTTAAAATAGAGCAGGTCGTTTGCCATCGCCGCGTCCATCTGCCGCACCTCGCCGTCCAGCGCAATCTCCAGCGCGGCAAGCGGGTCGTTCGGAATCTTGAGCGGACGGATGATGTCGTTGCCCGTTCCGCAGGAGATAATACCCAGCGGAATGTTCGTGTTCATCAACGCCATCGCAACTTCCCGGATGGTTCCGTCGCCGCCCAGCACAACAATCTTTTTCGCGCCGTTTGCGGCAGCTTCTTTCGCAAGCTCCGTTGCGTTGCCTGCATAGGCACTCTTTTCCGCGGTAAAGGCAATGCCGCGTTCGGCAAGCGCGTCCGTCACCAGCTGATATGCGCGCACCGCCGCGCCGTTTCCCGCAACAGGGTTCCAAATCAAATGCAGTTCCGAAAGCATGCGAAAACCCCCTACATATTGTGTTGTGATAGCAGATGTGCTTCTTTAGACCCAACGCCAGTATAAAGCATTTGCCGTTCTGCTTCAACCCCGCATTCCATTCGCTTGCTCGATTCGCAACGCTGTCCGACAGAAAAAAGACGGTCCGGCAGTTTCTGCCGAACCGTTTGGAACACAGCGTCGCGCGCGTGTTACGGAAAACTCGGATACTTTCCCTGCAGTTGGAGATACCCGCCGTATCCAACCGAAGCAAGAATCTCCGCGCGGTACCGCGCCCCTTCTGCGGTCGTTGCCTGGTAGACGCCCGCCCGTTCCTGCGAGGAGAGAAGACCCAGAAAAGTCTCCACGTTTTCGCGGGATGTGGCGGTTACCTTGCCGGCGGAACCGCCGGAACCGCCGGAGCTCTTTTTCTTGTAGTAGGTAAAAAGCTGCGCCGCTGCCGAGTACGCAAGCTCGTAGGCCGCCTGCCGTTGTTCCGCATTGAATTTCTGCACCTCCAGCAGGCGGTCGTTTTCGGTTTCCACGCCCTCGGAAACGTATTTCGCCAGTGTGGAGCCATAATCCGACTCCATGGCGGCAATATCGCTCGACTCCGCGTTTTGCTGGCGGTTTTTCACATCGGTCACGTAGGTGCTCGCGCCCATCCCCCGCGCAATCGCATCCGCGTCCAGATTCGCTTGATTTGTCAGCGTCTGTTCCTTTCGCGTTGCGATCGCCTTATCGTAACTCGGGCGCAGCCAGCCGGCAACCGACGTACGAATCTCTTCTTCGTCCTTTGCGTCGTAACGAATCTCCTGCGGCGCAAAGCGGTTGTACATATCCTCAATCAATCCGCTCAAAACATTCGCGTCGCTGATGCCGGAGCTTCCTCCCGAGCCGGAACCGCCCGAATACGATCCGGTGATCCCAATCGTTGCTTTCCCGTTGGTCATATCCCTCCGTCCAATGGTTGTCGCTTTACCGATGCCGCCAATCGAAATGGCCATTTTTTCCCCCTTCTCTGTCGTTATTCCTGCGAGGACAGATAGTCCTCAATCTCCAGCTGTTTTTGATACATCGTTTCGAAATTCTGGTTCAGGTTCCCCTCGTTTTGCGCGGCGCTTAAATCGTAGTCCTCCCGCGAAGCGCCGTCTTCAACCAACCTCGAAAAATAAACCGGAAACAGCGCCTGCAGTCCCGTGCGGTTATATGCCATTCGTTTCTCCTTTTCTAGAGCGTGCGCCGCTGCAGATCCAGCAGCAGCTCCACGCCGCCGTCAATCGTGAACCGGGAGCCGTTTACATTTCGAAGTACGAGCTGAAACGCTCTGCCTTCCCCGGTTAATCCGAGTTCCAAAATTCGCTCGCCGCTGCCCGGCATAAGCCGCTCGTTATAGACCGTTCCGCTTTCCGTCACCGCCTCTACGGAAAGAATTCCGCCGCTGCCGCGCAGGTAGAGCTCCTCCAGCCGCTTGGAAACTGACTTCGCGTCGAGGTCCGCCATAGGCGTTTTCCAGTATGCGTCTATCCGCGTGCCGTCATAGGTATCGCCCTCATCAAACCGGCAGACGTAACCGTTTCCATCCAGCAGGTAAAGCGTGCCGCCCGCGGCGGATATTCCGTTTGCCGAAAACCCGCGCCGGACCATGTAAGTGCCCCGATCCAGATCGTAAACGAGAATCGCATCGTTCGGTCCTTCGCCCGCGCTTTCCCGAAGCGCAAAATAGAGGCGTTCCCGGCAAACCGCGGCGCAACAGGCGGAAAGGTTCGCGCCGCCAACCAGCTCGCGCACCTTCTCCGCATCCGTTTTTCACTGCACCGCCTGTCCGTCGAAATAGTACATGCCACCCCCGGTAAGAAAGTACAGCACGTCTCCAACCCGCGCGCAAGCTGTGTGCACGGGCTGCCGCATGGTTCCGTTGACAGGCAGAATCCGGTAATTTCCCGGACGGTCGCCCAGAAGACGGTAGAGCGAATCGCGCTTAAAGATCAGGAGTTGGTTGCTCAGCGCAAACAGCCCCGTAATCGGGTCGGAATCCGTCCCTACCTCCACGTGACCTCCGCCAACGTTTTCACTTTCCTCCGCGCTTGTCCAGTTTTCAAGCGAACGCGTGCCGCCCGGCGCCTGGCTGTAGTAGAGCCGGCTCGGATTGCCCGCATCGCCCGCCGAAAAGAGACGCGAATAGTAGAGCTCCACGTAGTTCACCGCAATGTTGGAAAGCGCTTCCGCGCTGCCAAACGCCGCTGCCGTTTCCGAAACGCCGTCCCATTTTGCCATCTGGGATACGCCGCTTGCAATCAGCAGATACTCCGTGCTTGCGATTTTTACCGTTTGAAAATCATACTGCGAGGCGGAGGCGCTCGCGCCGAAGGTATAGATCTGCCTCCATTGCTCCGCCGCTTCGTCCAGCGCATACAGCTTGTTCTCCGTCGCGGCCAGTACACGCTTCCCGGTGGCGCGGTTCCAGACATGCAGTCGCTTAACCGCTTCGGGTTCCGGAAACACAGCGCCGCTTTCGCGCATGTAGCCGTTCGCCACGCTGAGCCTTCCGCCGCGCGTATCCATATTACAGGCGTCCGGACTCTCCCCTTCGTTTACGCGGTTCTGGGTCACCCCCTGATGGATACCGTAAAACACCGGGATCCGGTATTGCCGCAGCGCCATAATACGACCCCTCCTTTCAGCGATTCTGAATCTCGTATGCGTCCATCTCGCCCCGGTTTGCGCGCATCAGCCGTTTTGCCGCGTTGTAGAGTTCGAAGCAGGCGCGCGCCGCATTGAGGCTCGCCGTATCCCCGCTGGCCCGCTCGCGGCCGACCGCGTAGCTGATCAGCGCGCCATGGCACCATTCCGGTAGATCCGGTACGTCCGTATCCACGCGCAGCGGCTCTGGCATGTAGCGGTAGGTAACGAAAACTGCGCCGTCCTCCACGGCGGGCACGCGCAGATTCGCGGTGGAGACCCCGTAATAAAACGGCAGCCGCGTGCTCCCGCGAACAAGTGCAAGCACCTTGACCACGTCCCTCGGCAGCGCCTTCAGGTCGAGCGAGCCGTTCTTGAGCGTCAGTTCGTCCGTCCGCCTCGGCTGCAGTTCGCTGGTCAGGTCGATCATCGCGTCGTTGAGATAGCGCGTGAGTTTGTCGCGCCAGCTTTCGAGCGTCTGCGCGTCGGTTCCCCGGTCGAGCTGCAGCAGCGCGCCCGTGAGCAGTTCCTTGAGCGTCATGCATGCTTCCTCCCCTACGAAACCTTTTTTCCACCGTTTTTACGGTAGGCACGCACGCGCGCTTCGCTCTCGTAACGCACCTGTGCGCTCTGTGCAATCAGCACAGCAAGGCTTTTCGGAACGGCGACCGGTTCGTTTGTACGGATTCGGAAAAAGTGTCCGTTCACGCCGCCTTCCCAGTATGCTTCCGCGTCTTCCGGCTGAATCGTAATCGTTACCCTTGGCTCCGCCGCAAGTTCTTTCCCCGTACTGGAAGCGATGCCGTCAATTTGCGCTTCGGTGATATACTGCATGATTCATTCCTCCTGTTTCATTTGAATTCCCGGGGAGAGCGTCTCCGCCCTCCCCGCCTGAACGGTCTTTACAGACTGACTCCGTGCTCAATGCGCACGATCCAGAGGTTGTTGAGGATCTTCGCCGTATAGGCGGTTACCTTCGCGCCAACGGTCGCGCGCTGATCGAGCGGATCGGCGGCGCCGCCGCTGCCGCATGGCTTTACGATGGCTTGCAGGCAGCCTTCGCCGTCCACGTCGATAATACCGTAAGCGTCCGCGCCGAAGACCAGTGTTGCGTGGATCTCCGTGCCTTTTTTCGAACCGGAATCCAACGCGCCCGCATCCTCGCTGTAAACCAGCGTACCGGCTGCAATCGCGTTGGAAACGGCTTCCGAAAGCGTTACCGTCTTATTCTCGGCGTCGCAGGAAGAAACCGTGTATTCCGCCGAACCGATCTTGATCTTCGCACCGGAAACGAGGTAAAGCGCCGCGGATTCCGGCATGGCGCTCAGCGTAACGACCGCGCTGTCCGCGGTGTGCGCGGAAACGGCGGTCAAAACGCTCTGCGTAAACACCTTAGCTTCCGTGCTCTCCACAAAAACCACGCCGAAGAGACGCCCAATCTCGCCGGAATAGATATGCTCGACGTCCGAATACTTCGAAACATCCTGCCAGAGCGCGTCGCTCTGGAGATCGTACGTTGCGTCCGGCGAGCAGATACAAACAAAGTGCGGTTTACGGCTCTTGCCGTCGCCCGTTTCGTTGAACATGCGCGCCTTTGCCTTCTTCAGGGAGCGTACGGCCTTTCGAATTTCCGTTACGGTGAGCTTATCGCCCGCCGTGAGGGAAAGACGGTTCGTTTTGCCGCCTGCATACTGAACGTTCGTGCCGGCGCACATCGCATCCCGGGTTACCCATTCCACAACGGTGCCCAGCTGCTCGCCGAGCAGTTCCGTACTCTCCGTCAGAACCGGATCGAAGCTCGTCAGATCAAGCAGGTCGCTGACTTCGACGTATGCGCCGTATTGCTTGACTTCCGCTTCCATTTTGCTCTGCGCAAGGCTCTGCCCGGCCGGCGTAACGCCTTCTTCCAGCACCAGCGCGTTCGTATTTGGCGCAAAGAGCTCGTAGCGCCGGAACTCAACGCGCTTGCCGCTGTTACGTGGAATACTGCGCTTCTGTCCGTAACTCGCGTGGACGAGTCTCGTCCTTGCGGTTTCCAGCAGTGCGCGGTCGTAAAACGTCTTGTTACTGAAAGTACTGGATGCGGTGGATATCGTGGTGTTGTTGTTACTCATGTAATGTCCTCCTCCGTATTAGAGCCGGGTTTTCCCGCCGTCGCGGGCGGTCTTTTTCATCTGCTGCATGAGTTCGCGGAATGCTTCCGAACTCATGGTGCCGTAGTTCGTCGCGGCAGCATTCGCGCTGCCGCCGCGAATGCTGCGCGGAAGCGCGTTTCTCTGGCGAACGCGTTCGCTCACGCGCTCCATGGCGCTTTCCTCCGCCTCGTTTGCGCGCTCTTCGGCCGCATAAATTCGAACGCCTGCCGCGGCGCCATATTCGCGCATCAGGTCTATAAGCGCCGGATCCTTTGCCGCTGTCTGAAGATCAAAACCCTCGGGCAGCTTTCCGTTTTGAATCAGCTGGGCAATCTCATCCACCAACGCTTCGAATTCCGTATCGTTATCCTGTTTTTCGCGCGATGATGCCGGTTTTGCGGCGCTCAGCCGCTGTAGAATGGTGCTTGTCTGTGGTTTCATACGTTCCTCCCTGTCTGACCCGCTTGCTGCGGGAAATTCTGCTGCGCCGCATGCGCTTCCGCCTGCTCGCTCTGCTCTTTAAGTTGTTTGAGCAGTTGATCCTTACCTTCGAATACCATCAGTTCCACCGCCTGCGCGGGGGTCATAATGCCGCTTTGCAGCATTCTCAGCGCCAGCTCGTTCTGACTCATGGCCGAATACTTCGTCTCCTGCTGCGCTTTGACCGAAATGTAGAATTCGATCGGCAGCAGCGTGTTTCCGGCGGCAGCGCGCCGCACCAGCATCGCGCTTTCAAAGCTGCATTCCTTCGCCTCTCCATTTACCGTTACGTTGACCCTGCGCGTAAAGAAGTTGAACTCGCGTTCCACCTCTATTTCAAGGCGCACCGCGTCCCGAAAGCTCTCGTGCAGCATCCGTGCGACCATGCGCGCGCGCTTGTTGCTCATCTCCTGCATCGCCGAGATAGCCGAGGCAGCCGTTACGCCCCCCGTTACCATGCCGCGCGAAAAGTCGTTTGCGCCGCTTTCCTGCTTGATGCTCTCACGGATGCTCTGAATATAGCCAATTATGTAAGCCGGCAGCGGCGGCGTGGAAAACCAGGTAACTCCGCTGAGACTCTCGCCGGAGTGTACTTCCTTGGACCAGTCGCGCAGGTCGTCCGTGTCAAACCCGCTCGCCTCCGTCACCAGCAGTTTATTGTGGCTTGCCATCAGCGCGTTTTTCAGTACGGTCTGGTCGAGCTTATCGGCGTACTTCTGCTGCGTTTCAAACATGTCCACGATGCCCAGCCCAAGGCAGGAGCCCTTTCGCATAAACATCGGTGTTATGACGAAGGGATACAACCCGTGCTCAAACAAGCCGAACGGTTTTGCATCTCGGCTGTCCGCCAAGACCTGGTTGCCCGCAATCTGCGCCATATGGACACTGTAGCGCTCCTGTTCCGCGTCATATTCCCGCCACCAGTACTCCAGAAAGAGCACCGCATCCTGCCGATCCGCGTGAAGGATCCCGTCCTCCATCGCGTCCGGTTTGCCCAGCGCATCCGCGGTGAGAAACGGCGCGGCTTTGGGAAAGTGCGAACCAATGTAATCCCGCGTTTTCAGCGAGAGTTTAAACACCGCGCGCCCTTCCTGCGCATCCGTCGCCAGCGGATCGAAAAGGATGCTCCTTGCGTCCACATGACGAATGAACGCGCCGCCCAGCCCGCCGTTCAGGTTGTTGTCGTAACCGACTTCCTGCACGCAGTAGCCGCCAACCAGCAGGTCGTGAACGAGCTTTCGGTATTCCTTCGCGTAACCGTCCGCATCGTGATTCTGCTTGATAATCGCTTCAATCACGCGCGCAACCTCCGCGTCAGCGGGGCTTTCCGGAAGGATCACCGCCTCCGGCAGACGATCCATCAGCTCGGCCTTTACGTTCTCCACCGTGCTTTGGATAATCGGCGTAACGGGTCGCGGCTCGTTTTTATCCGTCTGCGGAACGTCATGCCAGTGGTCGCCGCGATACATCCGCTCGCAGCGCTCCAGCCGCTGCCATTCGGCGATATATGCGCCGCGGAACTCGCGAAAAAGCCCGTAAGCACGTTCGCAGAGCAACCGCTTTGCTTCTGTTTGTTCTTTTGCCTTCATGTATTGTTCCTCCTTGCGTTCGACCCGCTCACAGGCCTGTGAATCCGTCCGCACGCGGTTCCCCCGCCGCAAACGGGTCGTAAGCGCGCGCCTTTGGCCGCTTGCGTTCGCCCGCGCTGACCGGCCTTGACATCAGTCCGTAGCGCAGCGCCTCCGGCGCGTGATCTTCGCAATCTCCGCTCACATCCTCGGTAAACCGCTCGTCAAAGGCAAGCATCGGCAGCGTGCGAATCAGGTTTTCGCAGTTTCGAAAGATCACCAGTTTCGGCTCCCCGTCGTCCGCCGCCGCCAGATATTCGCGAATTCGCTGCCAGCCCGCGATCCGCGCATTGTCCGCGCGGATGAGCGGAACACCGCCGTGCGCGAATACCTCGGCAATGCTCATTCCGGAAAGATCGCCGCTGGCGTTCATCCCCCGGCACTGCCAGGCGTCCGGCGAAGCGGCGGTGTATGCAATCGCTTCCTCTCCCGTTAACAAACGGATGCGTTTTGCCGTCTCGCTGGACAGCACATTTCGCTCGTAGTATTCACGATATACATACACCCGCCCGCCGGGCGCCACCGCAAACCAAAGCACCGCGCAGGGATCGCGAAATCCCCAATCCATCGCGCGGAATCTCCGCCACGATTTGGGTATGTCAAACGGCTGCGCAACATGCCGTTCTCTCGAGAACTCGCCAAAGTACTGCCCCGCCAAAACGTCCCAGTCTCCTTCTAGATAGGCGCGCCGCAGCGGCTCCGGCAAGTTCTCGAGCGTGATTTTATAGGAAGCATCCCGCATCAGGATCGGGTTGTCCGTTACGCGCGCCGGAATAAAGACGTAATCCCCGCTCTGTTCGCTCGCGCGATACCGGCGGTCGATGAAGAGCCGTTTCACCCAGCCGTGACCCACGCCGCCGGGATTGCACGTGTAGTACATGCGCGGCGAAAAGTCCGTTCGCACCGAGCGGTTGCAGGTCGAGATGAACTGCATCTGACTCTCGGTGAACTGGGTCGCTTCCTCCAGTCCGATCACGTCGTATTCCTGCCCCTGATACTGGAATACGTCCTGTTCGTTGTCGCAATATCCGAGTTTGATGCGGCTGCCGTTCGGAAACGTAAATACGCGCTGCGTCTGGTTGTAATTCACAAACCCCGAAAGTTCCGTTTGCAGCGGCCGCACGTGGTTCTCGGTCAGTTCCGGCAGCGTTCGCCGGAGCAGCAGGAGTTGGAGGCCTTCGTAGTGCAGCGCGAGGAGTACAAGTTTTCTCCGCATGGCCCAGCTTTTGCCGCCTCCGCGCGCGCCGCCGTATGCGGTGTGCCGGGCATGGCTTGCGAAAAAATCCCGCTGACGTGGATTTGGATACCCCTTTAGCAAGAATTCCATGTCACTCGCTCCATCCTTCCTTGTCCTCCAGCACGATCACGATCCGGCGGTCTTCCTCGTCCGGCGGCAGTTTTTCACCGGTATCGAGTTCGTCCAGCAGTTTCGCCGCAACGCTGTATTGCAGTTCGCCCAACAGCGCGCGTTCCACGATGTACCGGCCAATCCGCCGGAGCGCACCGGCATACAGCCTGCCCTCCGTTCCTTCCCCCTGTCTGCGGCCCTTTTTAAGTATCTCCGCCTGCGGTATGCCGAGATGCTCGCTCAGGCCTGCGAGCGTATACGGTGTTTGGCGGATTGTAACGCTTCCGTTCTTCAGCGTAACCCGTTCCGCCGTTTCATCGCATGCGGCAAAATACGCTTCCATTTTGCTTTCGAGGGAGTCTGGCTTCGTCCGGTTCATTCGTACGTGCTCCTTTCTTGCGTCGGCGGCAATCCATCGTGTCAAGGCTTTTCACCGCCACGGGTATCGTACCGCACGCGCCCGGTGAATGATTACGATAATTCCGCCTTCCGCAATTTCCGGTAATTTACGCAAAAAAAGAACGCCGCAGCCGGCGTGTAAGTAAGTCACTTTTCGTATTTTCCCATTTGTGCTAAGATTAAAAGAGTGTAAGACTATGTTCCACTTGTTCCGGCCGGAAACGTCCGGCGAAACCCGAAAGGAAACCCGTTATGAAGAAAGCCTTTTCCATTGTCATAGCCATTTTGCTGATCTTCGTCTTCGCCTCCTGTAAAATGGTGGCGAACGAATCCGCAACGTCTGCCGCGTCGCCGGAAGCGGCGGCCGCGTCCCCCGAACCTTCCGTGCAGTTGCCAAACCCCGTCGTCGAGGTTGACGGCTCGTCGGACTTTGCCGGCCTCGGTTTTATCATCACCCCGTATCAAACCGCAAAAGACGTCCGCTACAGCATCATCGGCGGCACCGTCGCGCAGATTATCTTCACGCTTGACGGCGAATCCTATACCTACCGCGCCGCGAGAACGACGGAGGATATCTCCGGCGTGTACGAAACATTCGACGAGCCCGCACAGCCATTCGATCTCGAAGGACCCGATTTTACACTGAATATCGTTATTCAAACCATCAACGGCGGCGCAAACGGCGCTCTTGCAAAGTGGGATTACGATGGAATTCAATATTCGTTTTACTCGCCCGATCCTACGGATTACGACGAAATGACGGATGTTCTTTTGCCCATTCTCTACGTCGATTTCCCGTTTGTCGATTGCTGTGGCTGATTTCTATCCGGTTGAACGATTCATTTTTGTACAAAAAAGCCCGAACGGCTGAACCGTCCGGGCTTTTTTATAAAACTGTTTTACTCCGCCTTGGGCGCGCCAACGGGGCAAACATCCGCGCAGTTGCCGCAATCGATGCACTTGTCGGCGTCGATGACGTAAATGCTGGAGCCTTCGCTGATCGCTTCGGTCGGGCACTCTGCCGCGCAAGCACCGCAGCTGATGCATTCCTCGGAAATTTTATATGCCATGATGCGTTCCTCCGTATCCAAATTTCTCTAACATTATAGCACAGTGCAAAAATTCGTCAACAAAAAGGGGGATAATTGCGCGTGACGCGCTTGATGCTCTGTTTTTCGCGGTGAACCAGCGCTTACTGCCTCTTTTGATCCGTCGGCGGATTTGGACGCGGGCGGTTTGCCCCATCCCGCCTTTGTTGATAATTCGGCCTTGCCGGGCTGGAGGCTCCGCCCTGCCGCTGCACTTGCGGAGGCATCCCGCTGTTCGCCGTCTGAGACCCTGGCGTCCGATTCTGCTGTTGTTGCCTCTCCGGCCGCGGCCCCGGGTTTATGCCTGCGTTCTGCTGCGGCGCGGTTCCATCCGTCACTGCGCCCGTATTTGGACGATTGCCGTTCTTACCGCGCCCGCCGCGCCTACGGCGTTTCCGGTCCGGGTTGCGCTCCTGAGCGGCTTGCGGCGCGTCTGCCGGAGCGGATTCCTGCGCCGGTTCCCGTTCGGGCATCGGCGCGCTCGCCGCGTTCGCCGTCTGAACAGGCGGAACGGGCAGCGGTTCGCCTGGTTTTGCGAGCAAAGTATAGTGGAATTCGCGAACATCGATCGATCCATCCGGCATATTCAGGCGGACCTTCGTTTTTTCGGTAATCACGTTGTTTTCCACTACGAATCCAATGCCGTCCGGCGTCAGGATATCGCGATTGATATGTGGCATCTTATGCCGCATCTCTTCATAGCAGGACTGTTCGTACTGCAGGCAGCACATCAGCCTCCCGCAAAGGCCGCTGATCTTTGTCGGGCTCAGCGAAAGATTCTGCTCCTTTGCCATCTTGATGGAAACCGGGTGAAAATCGTCCAGAAATGCTTTACAGCAAACCACTCTGCCGCAAGATCCAAGCCCGCCAAGCATTTTGGCCTCGTCGCGAACACCGATCTGCCTCAATTCGATTCGAGTCCGAAACTGCGAGGCTAGATCCTTCACCAGTTCGCGAAAATCAACCCGCTCATCCGCCGTGAAATAGAAGACGAGCTTACTCCCGTTAAACGAGTATTCCGCGCTCACGAGATGCATCTCCAGCTTGTGCTGCTCAATCTTCTGCTGGCAAACGCGAAACGCGTCGCCCTCCTTGGCGGAGTTCTGCTCGCGCATGGTCGTATCCTGCTCGCTGGCAGGGCGAACAACCGGCTTGAGCGGAGCTACGATCACCGTATCCTCAACCTCCGTGGCAACCTGCGCCACTTCGCCATATTCCTGCCCGCGAGCGGTTTCAACAATAACCCCGTCGCCTTCCTGAAACACAAATTCCAACGGATCAAAATAATAGATGCGTCCGCTCGATTTGAATCGTACGCCGATCACTTTCATGTTGATTCCCTGTTCTCCTTTATAAACAGATCCGCCAGTACGCCGTCCAGCGTGAGAAACACGCTCGCGCCGCCGGCCAGATTCTGCTGTGCCTTGGCTATTGTTTCTATGATACCCTGTATCCGCGCCGTTGTAAAGCGCGACGCAATCTGTTCAATCAGATCACATTGGTCGCTGTTCCGGCTCTCCTTTGCGCCAAGCTGGTTCGAAAGCGCATCCCGAAACACGCTTTGCCAGATTGTCAGCAGTGATACCGCAAGCGAAGCGTCGCCGCGCTTTCGTTTTTTTACGTTCTTTTTATTCCTTGGTTCTTCTTCACCGTCCGTATCCGGTTCCACCTCGGCGGAGCGAACGGTTACCAGTTCCGCCGTCTCGGAAAACGGTGCGGCAACAAACACCGCCCGCTTTAAGAGCGCAAGCGCTTCCGTTCGGAACGAACGCGACTGTTCCGAGGCATAATCGCGCGCCCTTGCGGGAATTCCTTCCGCCAGTGTGGAATAGAAATGTGCTTCCTGCCCGTCCATTCCTTCCTGTATCAGCAGTTGCGCCGTCGCGTCAATGCTTCCTGCGCCCAGTCGCTCAATTAAGCACCGCGAGCGAATGGTTGGCAGCAGCCCGAACTCGTTCCCTGTCAGGATCAGCATCGTGTCGGAGTTTGGCTCCTCCAGCGTTTTTAAAAGGGTGTTTTGAATCTGAACGCTCATGTTCTGCGCATCGAGAAAGACAAACGCCCGCCTGCCTCCGTTGAAACCCTGCATCGCGGCGGATGCCAGCAGGGTTCGTATGTCTTCCACCTTCACCGTTCCGTCGCCGACTTCCCAGTAATTCGGGTCGCTGATCAGCCGCTTTGGCGTATCTTCGCCAAAGCAGTAGAGCGCGGCAGCGCGACGCGCCAGTTCGCGTTTCCCGCTGCCCTCCGGCCCGGTAATCAGAATTGCGTGCGGCGCACGGTCTTCTCGAATCGCTTTCAGCAGCCGTTCCTGCATGCGTTTATTGCTTCTCCTGTTTTACAACGAATACTTTCCCTTTGTGAACGCCAAACAGCGCGCCGCCGCCGCGTTCCTCGCTGATCAGGTCCGAAATCGCCCGTTTGTCAACTCGTTCTCCTGGCATCACCCGCGCAATCCCCGGCGGGTATACGCCAATCGCTTCACTTGCAATGCGCCCGTCGGCCTCCGCCAGCGGAATTTGTTCCGAAGGTGCGAAGACCGCATTGCGCAGCTGCATTGCCTGTTCGCAGGCAATCCATTCTGTCGGAGCAAATGGACGAACTGCTTTCCGCTTCGCCCGATCCGGAAGCTTTGCAAGCGCAGCGAGAAGGCGCTCATACCAAGCCGGTTCGTCGTTTGGCGTCGTAATCAGTACCAGCCTTCTTTGATCCGCCATCTCCAGAAAAATACCATCGTCCTCCAAACATTTTTGCGCTTCATATCCGCTCAGCCCGCGTCCGGAAACGTCAATGACAAGCCGCGTCCGGTCGCGATCCGCGATTCCCAGCTCCGGAACCGCTCCGTGCAGCGTTACAAATCCGCCAAGCGACTCAATCTGCGTTTCCAGTTCTTCTGCGCACTCAACCTGTCCCGTCCAGTTACGCCGTTTGGCCATATAAACCGACCAGTCGAGCGAGGTCATCAGCAGGTATGAAGGGCTAGTCGTTTCCGTCATCGCAAGCGCGCGGCATACGCGATCCTCGGTGATGCGGCAGTCCCCCAGATGCAGGCTTGCAGCCTGTGTAAGCGCATCCATTGTTTTATGCTGTGAATGCGCAAAGAGGTCCGCTTTCCCTCCCAGCGCAGGCGGAAACCGGTCCGAAAATGGAAAATGTGATCCATGCGCGCCATCCACAAGCAGCAGTGCGCCGTAGCGATGCGTAACGTCCGCCAGCGCGGAAATGTCCGCGCAGCAGCCGTACGCATTCGGGGACGTTATCATAACCGCCGTTGCCTTCGAATTCATAAGCGCGTTATCCAGGGCATCCGCTGCTACCATGCCGGACAAATGCGTCTCATTATCGAAACGCGGGGAAAGATACGCCGTTTCGATCCCTCTCAGCGCCGCGCCGTTCACAGCGGAACGGTGACAATCGCGCGAAAGCAGCAGTTTATCGCTATCTTCCAATGAAAGGATCATCGCCTGAACGGCGTTTGTCGAGCCGTTCACAACATAAAATGACGCTTTGGCTCCATATGCCTTCGCCATTTCACGCTGGGCGGTCTGAATCACCGTTTGAGGATCATGCAGGTTATCCGTTCGCGAAAGCTCCGTCACATCCCAGTTGATCAATTCTTCCCGCCAGAACCCGGACATGCCGGTTCCCTTGTGCCCGGGCATATGGAAACGCGCGCAGTGGTCGCGTTCATACGCGCCAAGCGCTTCCTGTAACGTATTCGAATGATCGGAGCGGTTATCGTCCATCCGTTTGGTCTCTTATTGTTTCTTTCGTACTTTGGCTGCCTGCCATTGGTTATGCAATTCGGATAAAAATGATTCGCTCGGGCTGATGAGCAAAATCGTACGCATCCCCTCCGGATTGGCAACAACAATTATGGATTTCTCCGCCGGTTGAACCGATGCGCGATACAAATGAGCTTGCATTTTTAAAGAACGATCCCATGTGGAGATGGATTCGATTTCCGTCAGCAGCAGAGCAGCAAGCGCGCGGTCGTTATGCCCCGCAACTCGCTCCACCGCAAGCGTCTGATCCGTCAAAGTATATCGGTAGGAAACGAAATAACGGCGATAAATCCATACGCATCCAATGGCAATCAGTATATAAAGCGGCGGCTGAATAAGATACCGTGATATCTGCCAGCGTGTAAACAGGAAATTTGCAAACGAAATGACGGCTAGTATCAGCGCTGTTAAGACAAGATACATCGCGCCGACGGAGCGGTTCCGCTTCCCTGTCGGCTCCACTATTTCAATCGCTACAAGGGTTTGGACGGTATTCTCCTCCATACGAACATTATAGAGAACGTACGGTAAAACGTCAACCAAAGGCGAGTAATTCGAAGTTAATGAAAGAATGAAAGCGATATTTTGAAATAGTCGCCTGTAATCACTTGCGGGGTTCGTTGCAACTGCCGATGAATTCAGGTAGAATTTGCAGGTAATGTTCCTCCTTAGCTCAGTCGGTAGAGCATGCGGCTGTTAACCGCAGTGTCGTTGGTTCGAGTCCAACAGGGGGAGCCAGCTAAGTACTCACGAAATGATACAATTCGTGAGTACTTTTTCTATGCAAAAAGCCCAGACTTGCTGGGCTTTTAGCGTTTGTGGATTTGGTTGTTCTTACAAAAACCGGTTGATTATGTCTCTCATCGTAAACGGCAAGGAAATTTGCACCCACCTCAGGATTACGCGCGAGAGTTTGAGGAATCGCGCAAGAGTACAAAATCTCCCTAGCTGAGTATTAAATATGAAAAACCCCATCAAATATTGTTCTGTGATCTTGTCCATCACAACTGAAAAAAGTATAATGAATGCAATTGAGCCAGGTGAAAGGCCATTCTATGACACCGGAAGCAAAAGCACGCGAGGTCATTGATCAAAAGCTGCGTGATGCGGGATGGATGATTCAGGATCTGAAACAGTTCAACCCATTGGCTTCGTGCGGCGTTGCGGTGCGCGAATTCCCAACCACGAGTGGCCCAGTCGACTATGTGCTGTTTGTCAACCGCAAACCGGTTGGCGTAATCGAAGCAAAAGCGTCCAACCTCGGGGAGACCTTGTCCAGCGCTGAGACGCAATCCTTGCGCTACGCGACGAGTCAAATCCGCTGGGGGCAGCAGTCCTTTCCCATTCGATTTGCTTATGAGGCGACGGATATACTGACGCGGTTTACCGACTATGCAGATGACAAGGCGCGCGCTCGAGAGGTTTTCTCATTCTTTCGTCCGGATACCCTTGTTGAATGGCTGAGCGACAGCAGCACCCTTCGCAACCGCATGCGCACGTTTCCTGCCTTTGACAGCGCAGGATTTCGAGATTGTCAGACACGAGCCATTCTCAATTTAGAACAATCGTTCTCGCAGGCTAAACCACGAGCCCTAATACAGATGGCGACTGGCGCGGGAAAAACCTTCACTGCGATCACATCTGTCTATCGCCTTCTAAAGCATGCCAATGCGAAACGCATTTTGTTTCTGGTCGATACTCGCAATCTCGGCGAGCAAGCTGAAAGCGAGTTTCTTCGTTATAAACCCAACGACGACGCGCGTCTGTTCCCCGAGCTTTATACGGTTCGACGGCTGAATTCCGGTTATATTCCGACCGATACCAAGGTCTGCATCAGCACCATTCAGCGAATGTATTCTATCCTGCGCGGCGAAGAGATGGACGAAAGCCTAGAGGAAATATCTCCGAATGAATACTCGCTCACCGGCAATCCGCGCGAAGTGGTCTATAACCCAGCCTATCAGCCCGCGTTCTTCGATTTCATCGTGATCGACGAGTGTCATCGCTCGATCTACAACACATGGCAGCAGGTGCTGGATTATTTTGATACGTTCTTCATCGGCCTGACCGCAACTCCCGACAAGAGAACATACGCGTTCTTTCATGAGAACGTAGTAAGCGAGTACACGCATGAGCAAGCGGTGATCGATGGCGTGAATGTCAGCGGAGACATCTACACGATTGAAACGGATATCACGCGTAGTGGCGCGGTCATTCTCCAGCAGTCCATTGAGCGCAGAGATCGGCTCACCCGAAAACGTCGCTGGGAACAGCTGGACGAGGAACTGAATTACAATGGAACACAACTCGACCGGGATGTCGTCAACCCCAGCCAGATTCGCGCGATCATCAAGGCATTTCGCGACAAGCTCTTAACCGAAATATTCCCCGAACGAAAAGAAGTACCAAAGACCTTGATCTTTGCCAAGACGGACAGCCACGCAGAAGATATCATTCAGATCGTGCGCGAGGAGTTCGGCGAGGGCAATGAATTTTGTCAAAAGATCACTTATCAGGAGAAGGATCCAAAGAAAATACTTGCAAATTTCCGCAACGGATATTATCCACGCATTGCGGTCACCGTGGATATGATCGCCACGGGTACGGACGTAAAGCCAATCGAGTGCCTGCTGTTCATGCGGGATGTGCGAAGCCGCAACTATTTTGAGCAGATGAAGGGGCGCGGCACGCGCGTTTTATCGAAAGACGATTTGCAGAACGTGTCTCCCTCTGCGACGGACGCAAAATCCCGCTATGTGCTCATCGACGCGGTCGGCGTGACGAGAACACTCAAGACGGACTCCCGTCCGTTGGAGCGAAAGCCGACGGTCCCGCTCAAAGATTTGATGATGAGCGTCGCAATGCAGGATCGGGATGAGGACACGCTCACGACGCTCGCAGGCAGGTTGACACGGCTCGATGTGCGCATGACGGACAATGAGCGCAAGCGCTTCGCCGAAATAAACGATGGAAAGCCGATTCGCGCGGTGGTTCAGGAACTGTTGGACGCGTTTGACGGCGACGTGATAGAATCTTACGCGCGAAAGAATTTTGAAATTCCGGCGGAGCAGGATGTTTCGCCCGAGCAGATGGATGACGCACATACAGCGCTTGCGGAAGCCGCTTGCCTGCCGTTTTATAATCCACAAGTGCGAGATTACGTTGAGAATGTTCGTAAATCGCACGACCAAATCATCGACAACGTCAATCTCGACCATGTGAACTATGCGGGTTGGGGCGAGCAGCAGGCTGCGCGCGCCGCTGAGTTGACTGATTCTTTCCGCGCGTTTATCGAGGCGAATAAAGACGAGATTGCCGCGCTCGGCATCATCTACAGCAGGAGCTACCGCACGCGCGCGCTCACACTCAGCATGGTGCAGGAACTGCACGACATCCTGCGTCAGCATGGGCTGGTTCCCGAGCGGGTTTGGGACAGTTACACTATCGTTTCACCCAAGCAGGTGCAGCCGCGCTCTGCTGTGAAGCAACTGGCGGATATCGTTTCGCTCGTGCGCTTTGCGTTGGGGCAGGTGGACAATCTCGCGCCGTTTGCGGATGCGGTCGATTTCAACTTCATGCGCTGGACGCTGGCGAAGAACGCGGGACATATCCATTTTTCGGAAGAACAGATGGAGTGGCTGCGGATGATCAAGGATCATGTCGCGTGCTCGCTGAGCATTGAGGAAGGCGATTTGGATTATACGCCGTTTGATGCGCGCGGTGGGCTTGGGCGGTTTTATGAGTTGTTTGGCGCGGAGTATTTGGATGTTTTGAGAGAGATGAATGGGGTTTTGGTGGGATAGGAGGATTTTATGGACTTATACCAAGGTATTAAGGATGTCGCGAAAGTTCTGCAACAAGCGGATAATATTGATCTTTATAAACAGCTTCTGGAATTAGGTCGACAGGCATGGGAGATGCAAACGGAGATTGAACGGCTGACAAAAGAAACAAGAGAACTTCGAGAAGCACAAGAACTAAAAGCCAAGGTCATTCGACACGATGAACCTTTTATTACACTTGAAGGGCGTCCTTCAAGTGAAATGTATTGCGCAACCTGCTATGCCAAAGAACGGACACTGATTCAAGTAAGAGATTTGCATAATGGTTATTTTACTTGCCCATCTTGCAATACGACTGGTGTCTGCGATTCAACATTAGCAAACTGGGTCCCAGAAACAGGATCTCCGCTTACTTGGTAAACAGTGACTAGAATGCATCGTTTTCATGACAGGAGACAGTATGAGCTTATACGATGGAATAAAAGATGTAGCAAAAGTTATTCAGAAAGCCGATAATATCGACCTTTATCGACAGCTTTTGGATTTAGGTCAGCAGGCACTAGATATGCAAGCGGAGATTGCGCGGCTACGTGAAGACAATGCAAGACTGCTCAAAGAACACGATCTGGAAGCAAAGATTATACGGCATTCAGCTCCTTATATTACCTTATCTGAAGATCCTCTGGAAATTCAATATTGTGCTGCTTGCTGGTCAACAACCAAGAAACTAATTCAAATGGATGAGTATACTTACTATAGTGTGCCAAAATTGAAATGTAGTGTCTGTAAATGCAATTTCTATAAGAAGAATACATAACCAACACAATTGAAACTATATTATTACCCGTAATCGTAACTCAAGATTATATTGGTGTAGTTCATCGAAAAAAGGAGTTGGCGGATGCCAATAAATAGGACGTTGCCTAAATGGAAGTCCATTCTTCAAATCGTAAACGGGAAGAACCAGAAGGATGTAGCGAACTCCGAAGGTATATACCCGATTTATGGAAGTGGCGGTGTAATAGGTCACGCCACTGATTTTTTATGCCCCGCAGGTACTACGATCGTTGGCAGAAAGGGCACAATAAACCGACCGATCTATGTGAACGAACCTTTTTGGAACGTTGACACAGCATTCGGCTTAGTACCAGGAAATGAATTGAACTCAAAATATCTGTTCTACTTCTGTTGTGGTTTCAACTTCACTAAGCTCGATAATTCGACTACAATACCAAGTTTATCAAAAAGCGTTTTGCTTGAAATAGAAATGCCCCTTCCCCCTCTCCCCGAACAAGAGCGCATCGTCGCGCGGATTGAAGAGCTCTTCTCCGATTTGGACAAGGGCGTTGAAGCGCTGCAAACGATCAAGGCACAGTTGAAAGTGTATAGGCAGGCGGTGCTGAAAGAGGCTTATGAGGGGAAGCTTGAGGCAGGTTCATCAGATGCACATGAGAAACTGTATCTCTCTTTGCAACAATCCCGTATAACTCTAGGAAATCGCAATCAGTACTCTTTGCTTGAACAGATTGATCTGCCAGATTTACCGTCAGAATGGCATTGGGTTTGTGTAGGAGATGTTATATCAAGCTGTAGCTATGGCACTTCTTCGAAATCTTCAGAGTCTGGTAAAGTACCTGTAATCCGTATGGGTAATCTCCAAAATGGAGTAATCGATTGGGACGATCTTGCTTATACCTCAGATGAGGCTGAAATAGAAAAGTACAAATTATATCCATACGACGTGCTTTTTAATAGAACAAATAGTCCTGAATGGGTTGGTAAAACAGCAATTTATAAAGGTGAACGACCTGCTATTTATGCTGGTTATTTAATCCGAATCAATTATCTTCAAGGAATTAACCCGCAATATCTTGCTTACTTCTTAAACAGCCCAATTGCGCGAGCATATGGTAAAAAGGTCAAAACTGATGGGGTAAATCAATCAAATATTAATGCAACGAAGTTATGTACATATCCTTTCCCACTATGCGGAAAGAAAACACAAGATAAAATCGTTGCCGAAATCGAATCCCGCCTGTCCGTCTGCGGCAAAATCGAGCAAACCGTAGACGAGTCCCTTGCCAAAGCTGAAAGCCTGCGGCAGAGTATATTGAAGAAAGCGTTTGAGGGGAGATTGTAGCATTGGACAAGTTCTTTACGAGAAGTGATTTATATAATAATTGCACCCAGAACTTAATTGAGAGAATATCGATTGATGATATTATCTACCATTACACTTCCCCTGTTGGAATAGAGAGAATTTTAGGTAATAACACCATCCGTTTTTCGGATTCCGCTTTTGTGAATGATAGTAGCGAAACTCGCTATATCTATGAAGTCGTTCTGGATGTCATAGGTGATCATTCATACCAGCAAACACTAGAATTCGATTTATGGGAAACTCTTTCCCATTTAGCAATATCAGTATTATCCGACGAACAAGCCAAAGACGATACCGAACCAACTAGCTTACGTTATCTCTGCTGTTTTTCTCAAAATCCTGATAGCTTAAGTTTATGGAATTACTACACGAAGACTAGTACTGGTATAGGTTTTAATATCGGATACTCCTTCGTGGGACTTGTGAATGCACTGCTTTCTCTTGACGATTTCGATTTATCCACAGGAAAGATAGTTTACAAGCCTGATGAACAACAAAGTATATTACGAGCTGTGATTAGTTCGTATAATGACAAATTCAAAAACGAATCTGACAAGGAGGCGCAGAATATAATTCTGAACGAACTTGAGGATTGCTTGTATTACCTTGCCGCATTTATTAAACATCCCGCCTTCTTTGCAGAGGAAGAAGTTCGAATTGTTTTGTCGACGCCATATAAGGCCGGGCAGAAACGCAATGCAAAATACTACGAAAAATCAGGAATCATGGTTCCTTATATCCCTGTTTTTTTTGATAAATCTGCTGTCAAAGCAATTGGAGTTTCTCCCGTTCGACAGAGCAGTTTGATTTTTGACGGTTTGTCTTGTATGTTAGCTGATTCAGACTATTGTGCAACAATACTTCCATCACATATTCCATTTAGAGATTAGGAGATCCCTATGCCTGAACAACCCTCCACCATCCTAAACAAAGTCTGGTCGATGTGCGACGTGCTGCGCGACGAAGGCGTATCCTACGGCGATTACCTCGAACAGCTCACCTACATGATCTTCCTCAAGATGGCGGACGAATACGCGCGCCCGCCCTATAACCGCAGCCTCGGCATCCCCGCCGGCAACGGCTGGCCGGATCTTCGCTCGCTTGCAGGCGCGGCGCTGGAAACGCAGTACAAGCACACCCTCGACGCCCTCGGCGGCAAGCCCGGCATCCTCGGCGAAATCTTCACCGGCGCGCAAAACAAGATCAGCGATCCCGCACGGCTCGCGCGCATCGTGTCGATGATCGACGCGGAGAGCTGGGTCTCCATGTCCTCAGACGTAAAGGGCGACATCTACGAAGGCCTGCTGCAAAAGAACGCAGAAGACACCAAGAGCGGAGCCGGACAATACTTCACCCCGCGCCCGCTCATTGAGGCGATGGTGGAGTGCCTTCGCCCTGAACCCAGCAAGACCATCGTAGAAATTAAGACGCCGTATTTAATACAATTTAAGGTTGCCTGACCGTAAGGGTTTCGGTTTTGACTTAGGGGTTTCGTTTTAGGCCAGGGGTTTCGTTTTTGAATGTATATGTGTCGGTCGAAGATGAGACCGGCGCGTTTT